>JAAVDB010000045.1 GCA_014802015.1 Bacteroides sp. | reverse complement strand
TCCGCCATCAGCGGGCGCGTGAGCGTCAGCAGTTGGTGTTTTTACACATATTCTGCGTGAGGCTTCTGCAAGTTTGCTCGTTCAACAGTGATGGGCAATTCCAGGGCCTCAGATAGTGGGACGAGCAACAGTACGGCTCTCACGCTTTTTTATTTTCTAAACTTAACCGCCAACGAGGTGAGCCCGGAGGCTTGAAACATATGATACCGACAGCCTATCCCTTATTTTCTATCCCACCACAATATTCGCAGGCAGTAAGTTCCTACTTCTTTTTTGGGGAGGTGGGAGGAATTTATACCCATTTTAAGCAGTAGGAAAAAAATTTCATTTCCCCGATTTTTGAACCAACATTCTGGAAGTTTATGAATCGATTAAATATAGATGCTTTATATGATTTTATAAATTCTAAGGCACTGCTTAAAATTATGGCAATGCAAAACGAAATTACTCTATTGGATGTTGCAGGAAAGCGAGATTCGGAGAGTGTGCACACTTCAATGTTAGCGTGGATATTATCAGCACCTGAGTTTCTGAATATTCCACTACCCCCGGCGTTGTTAATGTCGCAATTAGTGATATCAAAAGGCATTAAGAATGGCAAGTTAACGATCGGTTCGGAATGTTTGAAATCCGTATATGTCACCCCATTAAGTCTGGATGTCAATGCTTCGACAGAATGGACATTTAAAAATAAGAAAAGAATTGATATTTGTGTCGAGCTGATTATAAATGATGTCACCAAGTTTCGCCTATGGATAGAAAACAAACTCTATACCCATGTCGGTTACAAGCAATTAGAGAGCTATTATAATTCAGTGCAAGAATTGGCTGATAGGAAGGACTTTTGCAATCTATTCATTTTTTTATCTCCCGGCATTGAAAACCAGCCCGATCACGACGCATTTATACATATCACCTATCAGGAACTATATGATAGGGTATTGCTGCCTTTACTCGATCAGTTAGAGAATAAAGCAGATAGTAAAAGCGTAAGATATCTCAACGAGTATATTGCAACCTTAGAATCAATTGACAACACATTTAATCCGTTAGTGAAAAGTATGGAATATTCCGAATGTCTAAAAGAGATTTATGACAACTACAGCGATCTGTTCATAGCGGCGATATCCGATAATGGCACTGAGGAGGAAAAGAGCGCTGTAAGTAAAATATCTCGCAATTTTGAAATAATATTTAATGATAGATCTGAGATTGTAACAGGATATACCGCTTTGGCAAGGAGAGTATTTGAGCTTCTGCTCGGTTCGGGAGTAGATCGAAACGAATTACTAAAAAATCTTGGTAGACTCTGGTCGACAGAATGTAAGGGTATAGATTCCAGAGTAGCAGTCACTAGAGAGGAAAAAGGCACGTCTCCTTGTTACTCGTCTAAAACATTAGGCCGCCCTTACATATATTTCAATAATCAATGGACTTCACAGAAAGCGACCTGCTTCATCAAACAGGTAAAAAATTATTACCCTAATATGAAGATTATAAAAAGATAATACAATAATATTTTATATATGAAAAACTATGAATATAAGAAGACTTTATTCTAAACAAGTTTTGCTTTCTCGATTTGTTTCCTTATTGCTAACGATGTTAGTAGCAACGGGGATAAGTCCACAGAATGCCAAAAGTCAGACACCGATTTCTTCCCAACTTGAATTTTTTTTATATCCTCCTAATTGGAATTATCCATACGAGGAGATTGTTGGGGAAAGTTGGTTAGTTAGCATCAAGGAAGGTCAGGGAGGTTCTTTAACCGGACATCTTGATCTTCCATACTGGTATAATGGGACAGATGAATATGGAGATCGGGATGAAAATGGGGATCTGTATAAGTTGCCTGTTAAAGTGATATGGAACTTAAGTAGTGATATATCTTCCGTCAATATCCCATCAACCATATTGATTATCGGTGATAATGCTTTTTTATATTGTACTAAATTAAAATCTGTTGTAATACCAAATACAGTAAAATGGGTTGGTACATTTGCTTTTAATGGATGTACGTCTCTTACCAGTGTCGTAGTTTCGCCTGAAAATAGTTGCCACAACTCCTTTGGCGGATGTGATATTAAAAAAGGGGCTTATCCGGTAGGAAAACGAGCATTTGCTGCTGACATTGAAGTTGCATATCCTGTTGATTGTATTCCTGACTCTGCCGGTCTGATTTATAATTCTGCAAAGACTGAATTTTATTTTGCGCCATGGCTTGTAGAAAGATTGGATCTCCCCGCTTCTGTTACTAATATTGGGCCAAAGGCTCTCGCGGGATGTACTAAACTAAAAACCTTAAGAGTAAGATCGATAACGCCCCCCTCAGTATCCGAAGATACTTTTGAAGGAGCAAATATTAGTTTAATTGAAGTTCCTAAGGGCAGTAAAGAACTTTATGTTAATGATAAAAACTGGTCGATGTTCGCCTCTGTCATTAAGGAAGTTAACACAGCGCTTATTTTAAATCAAACAGAGGTTTGCTTAAAATCTTCTGAATCTGTACAGCTTACTGCATCTATAGAGAATCAATCGTTGATTGGAGGTAAAATAGTATGGACCTCAAGTGATGAAGCGATAGCTACCGTTGATTCAAATGGACTGATAAGGGCACGTGCTGTTGGCAAAACTGTGATTAGAGCAACTTATGAGAACCTTTCAGCAGAATGTGAAGTCACTGTAGTGCCAACTGCAGTGACCGGTATTGAACTAAGTAGCACAAAAGAGCAATTAAAGGTAAAACAGAATATTCGTCTACAAGCTTCTGTTTATCCAGAAACGGCGACGGATCAAACTGTCGTTTGGAGTTCAAGTAATGAGGATGTCGCTACTGTAGATAAGACTGGTTGGGTATATGCCCGATCCTTAGGTAATACGATTATTACCGCTTCCTGTGGCGAAGTAAAGGCTACTTGTGAAATCGATGTGATTGAAACACTTCCTGAGAGAGTTTCGATTTATTGGAAATGTGATAAATTAGAAGTTAATAATACTTTTCAACTACAAGCATCTGTCTACCCTGAGACTACTACAGATAAGACACTTATATGGAGTAGTAGTGACAATGAGGTAGCAACGGTAGACGAGTCAGGGCTTGTAACAGCTCATTCCGTTGGTACCGTTATTATTACAGCAACGTGTGGAAATGTAAGTGGACAACATACAATAAATGTAGTTTCAGTGCCTCCCTCATCTATTACCTTGAATCTTACATCTGCGGAATTGAAAGGTATAGATAAGGTACAGTTGAACGCCACAATACTACCGACCGAAGCGTCTGGTTTACCGGTGACATGGACAAGCAGTGACGAAAATATTGTCACAGTTGATGAAACTGGATTAGTTACTTCAATCAAACCGGGAAATGCAGTAGTAACAGCGTCGTGTGAATCAGTTAAAGCGACCTGTAAAATAGTGGTGAGGGAAGTATCAGTGAGCAGTATTTCTCTAAATTATAGTAATGTTATCTTGAAGAAAGGCGAGGTAATTCAGCTTATCGCCGAAGTATATCCTGAGAACGCTAATGATAAAAGAGTCCTATGGAGTAGTAGTGATATAAATGTAGTTACGGTTGAATCTGATGGGAAACTTACAGCGGTAGGCGTTGGTGAAGCGTATCTCGTAATCAGCTGTAATGGAATCATTAAATTCTGTGATGTAACAGTAATTGATGAAGATGACGTACGTATAATACTTAATGAAACTGACATTTCATTAGGTGCCTCTCAATCTTTTCAGCTAAAAGCCACATCTGTCCCAGAGTTAACTACATCACAAACTTTTATGTGGAGCAGTAGCAATGAATCAGTAGCAACAGTTGATGAAACCGGTTTAGTAACTGCTGTTTCAGTCGGCGAAACCACAATTACCGCAATTTGCGGAGAGGCATCAGCTACCTGTAAAGTGACTGTGAAACCGATTTTGGCTACCTCTATAACTCTTGATAAGAAGACGTTGAAACTTACTATAGGCGAGAATGAGACCTTGACGGCGACCGTTGAGCCTGAGAATACGACCTATAAAACTATCGTATGGAGTAGCTCGGATGAGGATATTGCTATCGTTTCGGAAGAAGGAGTTGTGACAGCCGTTTCATTTGGAACGACTACCATCACAGCGACATACGAAGGAAAATCTGCGATTTGTACAGTGACCGTTATATACGATCCTGCGTTTATCGAACCTTTTATTTATGACGGAATAAACTATAATATTCATAAAGATTCTGGTACGGCGAGCGTTAGTGATAATAGTAATCTTATAAGAGAAAATCTGGTCATCCCGGATTATATCATCTATCAGGGTCAAAAGTATCAGGTGACAGAAATAGAAGATTATGCATTTTGTATCAAGGACGAGCGAGGTAATATATCTAAAAATTTGGGTCTTACAGGTTCGCTTACTATAGGGGAAGCTGTAAGAACTATAGGCAGATTTGCTTTCTGTTATTGCAGTAGTTTTACCGGATCTCTTAAAATCCCTAATTCTGTTAAGTCAATAGAAAACAATGCGTTCAACTGTTGTACCGGTTTTACCGGATCTCTTGAAATACCAAATTCTGTTATTACGATAGGTGTAGGTGCTTTTAGTGATTGTACTGGATTTAATGGAACACTCACACTCTCTAATTCACTAACCCGAATTGGGTATTTCGCTTTCAATAATTGCCGAGGTTTTATAGGATCTCTTATAATACCTAAAACACTAACATGCATCGAAACCCAAACTTTCTGTGACTGTAGAGGACTCTCAGGCACGTTGACGATTCCTAATACCATAACAGAAATTGGTTACAATGCGTTCGAGAATTGTTCAGGTTTTACAGGATCACTTTCTATACCTCAATCCGTAACTTTTGTGGGAGGATACGCTTTTTCTGGTTGTAGCGGATTCACTGGGACGTTAAGTATTCCGAGTTCTATAACTGAGATTGGTCCAGATGCCTTTTCTGGGTGTAGTGGTTTTACTGGCGAGCTAACTATCCATAATACCGTAGAACGTATCTATACTGGGGCATTTAAAGGTTGTAGTGGATTAGAAACATTATACTTGCATCCGTTGACAATCGAATCTATAGATGGATCTGCTTTTCACGATACGAAATTTAAGGATATCTATTGTGATGCCATAGAACCATTGAGTATAGACAGTCAACCATTTTCAGATTGGGATTATGAATTTTCAATATTGCATTTTCCTGTTGAAGGTTTGGATGCCTACCGTAACCACTACAGATGGAAAAAGTTTCGGAATTTTAAACCGATTGGTGAGTTGGTTAATAATATACTTCTTGATGAAGAGGAAATACAAATTACCATAAATCAGAATTATAGAATCAATGCCACTTTAACACCCCAAGATGCTGTTAATAAATTGATTGTCTGGTTTTCGGATGCTGAAAATGTTGCCACGGTTTCGGAAGACGGTGTAGTATCGGCCATTTCTGTCGGCACGGCTACTATCACAGCCAAGTGTGGGGAAGTATCGGCTACTTGCAAGGTGACAGTGAAACCGATTTTGGCTACCTCTATAATTCTTAATAAGGAGACGTTGGAGCTTGTCATTGGTGAGAATGAGGCCTTGACGGCTACCGTTAAGCCTGAAAATACAACCTATAAAACTATTGTATGGAGTAGTTCTAACGAAGAGGTTGCTACTGTTTCGGAAGACGGTGTGGTAACTGCCGTTTCTGGTGGCGAAGTCACGATTACAGCAACTTGCGGCGATGTCTCGGCATCTTGCACGGTGACTGTTTCGCCACGTTTAGTAGAATCAATTGATCTGAATTATTCCGAATGGAACGGTAAGCCCGGAGAGTCCTTACTGATTTCCGCAACCGTGAGCCCTGACAATGCCACTGACAAAACACTCCTCTGGTCATCATCAGATACGGAAGTGGCTACAGTGGATGAGGCTGGTCAGGTAACTGTTGTCAGCGTGGGTGAATGTATTATTACCGTTACGGCTGCCGATGGCTCGGATGTTTCGGCAAGCAGCAAGATAACTGTTTCGCCACGCTTAGTAGAATCAATTGAGCTGGATCATTCTAATTGGATCGGAATGTCTGGAGAATCCTTTGTGATTTCCGTCACTGTTAGCCCTGAGAATGCCACCGACAAGACCGTTATCTGGAACTCCTCTGACCCGGAAGTAGCCACTGTGGATGAGACCGGACTGGTAACCGCTGTCAAGCCGGGATCTGCACTCATCACCGCCACTACCGCCAATGGGTTGACCGCTACTTGCGAGGTCACGGTACTTCCGATTTTTGTGGAATCCATCTCACTCACTCCGAGTGAAATACAAGGTGTGATCGGTGAGTCTTTCACCATCGAGGCAACCATATTGCCGGAAAACGCATCAGAACCCAGGATAGAGTGGAAATCAACCAATCCGGTGGTAGCTACCGTAAGCCAAGTCGGCCATGTGGAAATCCTTAAAGAGGGTACGTGCCGTATCATCGCTTATGCAACCGACGGCAGTGATGTATCGGCAGAATGTATCATCACAGGCGTTTCAGGAATTGAATCCATCTTTGCAGATGGTTCAGATCATATTTACGTATATACTCCTGGCGGCATCCTGATTAAAAAGGATTGCAGTTCTGACGATCTAAAAAATCTTGTACCGGGAATATATATTCTAAAAAGTGAAACGAAGACAATCACAGTGATCTTACGTTAAGACAACGTCCATAAATACGTACGCCCCGTAATCACACATGCATTTTAGCCATGATTACGGGGCGTATTTCGTCAACTTATTTCTCGTGTACATCGACTTTCAGTTCCGCAGACTCTTCTCTGACTGATATTAATACCTGAAATAAGGAATATTTTCTGAAATAATCTACAGAAAAAGCGATTGACAAGTTTACTTAATCTCTTGTCAATCGCTTGTATTTTAATTATCTAAGGCGTAAAACCCGCCTAACTTCGGCTTAATATTCCTCCTCGTTGAAGAAAATAATGCTTGCTGTTCAGCAATAATTTAGCCAAATTATTTTCAAATTAGACAAGTAAATAAGGCGATAAAAGACACTAAACACCAATGCGACTATTACAAGCCGGATAAAAGTTCCGAACCGGTCATCACATCCATCTTGGAGAAGGCGAATAACTTCTTGCCGAGATCTTTGAGAGATGCTCCTATATGATATACCTCCTCATCGATTATCAGGAAGCGGTCGTGGGCCTTCGTGTATTTATAGAGAGTTACACCGGGATACTGCTCATTATGTTTCTCTACATCCTGCTTCAGTTGCTTCGAAATCTGACCATCATAAATATCCACCGTCACCCCGGCCTGACGCTTAGATAGTTGCACCAATACCGAATCATCAATATAATTGTCGATAACCACAATCCTCTTATTGGCCTGACGTATCAAATCGGCAATCAAAGCATAGGCATCAAATATCTGTCCGTTGAAAAAGATACCCTCCTTCGGTCTATCATTGTCACTAAGTTTATCAAGAATCGCATCAACCTTCTCATCTGTCTTCAGTTGTTTCATCTCCAATTGATCCATGCGCTGAAAAATTGCCGCATTATTCATAAGGAAATTACGCATAGCAGAGAAGGCTCGCATTATATTAATGTTGACTTCAATAGCCTTGTCTGAGCGTAAAACACTACTAAGCATTGCTATTCCATTTTCAGTAAACACATGTGGCATATATTTAAGATGACGCCCCCGACTTTCGTTTAAGGTCACAATTTGTGACCTTAAACATTCCTCTTTTGTCAACTGGAACATAAAATCCTCCGGAAACCGTTGAATATTACGCTTTACTGCCTGATTCAATACTTTAGTTTCAACACCATAGAGTCTTGCTAAATCCGAGTCAAGCATCACCTGCTGCTCTCGGATAATATATATAAGCGATTCAATGCGTACCGGTACAATTGACCGGTCACAATTTGCGACCGATTCAATCTCGTGTCTTTCTTTCCCTTCTTTAGATTTCATCTTACAAATTTAGTGAATTTTTTCTCAAAATAAAACCAATTATAATACAGATATTCAAGAAGATATTTCAGATATCTATGGCAAGTTTATTTTGCGGTAAAACACAACAAAAAGCGATTGACAAGTTTAATTTATTCGCTTGCCAATCGCTTGTGTTTTAATTATTTAAGGCGTAGATTGCGCCTAATTTGTGCTTAGTATTCTTCTTCGTTGAAGAAAAGAATAAGCACTATATTTCAGTCAGTTGCTTTGAAATCAGACTATCATAAAATAGAAAAATCCACCCCGATTATGAGGTGGATTAACTTTTTATTAACTATATAGAGGTCTTATGCCTTGAGCTCCACATATTTACTGAGTCTGCGACCTTTGTTAATTTCCGTAACGTAGGACGTATGCATATCAGCAGCTTCAAGGAGATCTTTGATATTAGACTCTTTTAATTCATCTAATTGGGATGCATATTTAATTGCAAAAAGATGAATCATAGTAGTTTTATCTCCTCTTGAAGCGGAGTTATACATTTTTGCTAATTCAGCCGCTAAATCTTTAAGAGTCATATAGGTATATAGGCTTCTATTAATACTCCTCTTCGTTGAAGAAGAAGTCTTCTTTGGATGGGTAGTCGGGCCAGATGTCTTCGATGCATTCGTAGGTTTCGCCTTCGTCTTCCATTTCCTGAAGGTTTTCGATTACTTCCATCGGGGCTCCCGAGCGCATGGCGTAGTCGATGAGTTCCTCGCGTGTTGCGGGCCAGGGGGCATCCTCAAGTTTTGAGGCGAGTTCAAGTGTCCAATACATGGCTGTTATAGTGTTTTTTTGTTGTTTATATTAGTTAGTTAATTGAGTGGCGCAAAGGTACGTATTTTCCTGATATATACAAATAACGTGCCTTAATGGTTCTCGCCGCCGAAGTATGAGAACGTCTGTCCCGAGCCGGTCGACTGATGGTTGTTCTGATGGCCGGTGTCGTAGGCTCCCGAACGGATACTCTCGATGATGCTGCGTTCGCGCTTGTAGGTAGGATATTTCTCAAGTGTGTCGCAGATGTTGTCGTCATCGAGTTGATTGAGGCCAAGTATGATGGCCGACGAGCGCTCTTTGTTGCTTGTGAGGTCTTTGATCTTGCTCGGGCCGTACTCTTCGGTCAGACGGTTGTCATCGATGGTGGACTGTTTGGCTTCGTTCACCACGTTCTGAGGTACTAACGCCTGAGGTTTGGCAGCAGCGTTTTTCGTCTTTTTACCGTCGCCCTGTTTGCCTTTTACTTTGGGAGCGGCAGGATTGCCGAACACGAAGTCGCCCTTCTGATTGCCTCCGATCACAAAGGGATTCTCGCCCTCGCGCAGAGTGATGTCAAATCCTGATGCGAGGATCGTGATCTTGACCTTGTTGCCGAGGCTCTCGTCATATCCCACACCCCATATCACGTCGACCTCCTGATTGATCGAGCCGATAAACTGTGTGAGTTCGTTGCTCTCGCTCATAAGGAACTTCTCCTCGGCATTGGGATTGAAGAAGAGGCAGAACAGGAGCTTCTTCGAGCCCATAATGTCGCGGTTCTTGAGCAGAGGTGAGTTGAGGGCATCCTGAATGGCGGTGGTGACACGGCCTACGCCCTCACCGTAGCCGGTGGAGATAATAGCGGCGCCGCCGTCGCGCAGTGTGGTGTCGACGTCGTTGAAGTCAAGGTTGATCTTGCCGTGGCCTGTGATAAGCTCTGAGATCGAGCGTGCGGCTATCGAAAGGGTGTCGTCAGCCTTGCCGAATGCGTTTATAAAGTCAAGGTCACCGTATATCTCGGTCAGCCGTTCATTGTTGATGATGAGCAGTGCGTCGACATACTTTGCCATCTCATCCGCTCCGGCTATGGCCTTTTTGATCTTTACCTGTCCCTCAAAGAGGAAGGGGATGGTGACGATGCCGATCGTGAGCAGACCGCGCTCTTTGGCTATACGGGCCACGACCGGAGCTGCGCCCGTGCCGGTGCCTCCGCCCATACCTGCGGTGACGAATACCATTTTGGTATCGTCGTCAAACAGATGACCTATCTCCTCGGTGGCATCCTCGGCAAACGCGCGGGCTTTCTCAGGCTTATTGCCGGCACCGAGTCCGTCACCGATCTGCAGCACTGTCGGTACAGCCGAGTGACGCAGGGCCTGTGAATCGGAGTTTATATTGACGAATGACACGCTCTGTATGCCGTCACGATACATGTGATTGACAGCATTGTTACCGCCGCCACCTACGCCTACAGCCTTGATGATGATCTTCTCAGGTGCGTTTTTGGGGGTTATGGTGAAGTCTGAAGTGTCGTCGATATTCTGTTCTTCCATTGTTCTTTCTTAATGAAAAAGGGTAATATAATAGTGGGGGATAGGCCCTGAATTAGGTTATTCGTCGTCCTCCTCTTCCTCGAAGCCGTCCGAAATAATGTTGGCTACTTTATTGACCAGAGCATTGTAGCCACGAATGAATTTATTGGGCTTTTTGCCTTTGGGTTCCTGCTCGGGGGTCGGGGTGACGGGCGGATTCACAGGTACCGGCGTGGGAGGATTGCCGGGATTGACTGTCGGTCTAAGAGCCTCCTGCGGCTGCTGATTGTACACAGGCTGCTGCGGAGTCACCGGTGCCGTGGGCTGTTGCGGCTGCTGATTGTACACAGGCTGTTGAGGTGCCGCGGGCTGTTGCGGCTGCTGACCGTACACTGGCTGTTGCGGTGTCGCGGGTGCCACAGGTTGCTGAGGTTGATTATACACAGGTTGCTGTGGCTGTGCGTACGTAGGCTGTTGCGGCTGATTATATATCGGCTGCCGGGGTTGAGCGTACGCAGGCTGCTGAGGCTGTGCATACGTCGGCTGTTGTGGCTGTGCGTAGGTCGGCTGCTGCGGCTGAGTGTAACCGGTCTGCGGTTGAGCGGCATGATATTCGGCGGCAGGACGGGCGGCACGGATGGCGCTCATGCACTGCTGCGGGTCTGACTGTGCGGCCTTGTTTAGGATAGCGATTACATCCACTGAATCGGATGCCTGAATGCGTCCGTCGAGGATGCGGATGCGATTGCCGGGAGCACCCGTACGCACGGTCATACCGGTGAGCTGTTCAAGACGTCTGTTGAAGTCATTCAGTCTGGCTCCACGGCCGACGATAACGATGCCTTTAGCGAGTTTTTCAGGTGTGAGTCCCGCATATTTCACCTGCTCGGCTATATTGACTATGATCTCGCCCGCACGAGCCGACGCATAGTTGTTGATGGCCACGAAGTCGGGTTGTCCCGGTTTCGACTCATGTGTGGGCAGAGCCGATCCGCGCTGACACTTGAGCTCCTCAGCCTCCTCTTCGAGATAATTGAGTGCAGTGATGTCGCGAGTGATGTTGCGCGAGCCCATCGGGAGAACGGCCAGATGCTGCAACACACCGTTGCGGTAAATGGCCACGGTGGTCGTCTCTGCTCCGAAGTCGACCAGCATACAGCCGAGTCTCTTCTCCTCATTGAGCAGTACGAGGTCAGCGATGGCGAGCGGACGCACGAATGTGTCCATGATCTTGAGGCCGAGGCGCTCCTCGATCACCACCGTAAGGTTGCGCAGCAGTTGCGGACGGCAGTGCACGATGTTGAGCCGGGCCAATATGTGCGAACCGAGTGCTCCGACAGGCTTGGGCATCGAAATGTTGTCGATGAGCAGTTCGCGGGGAGTGACATCGACGACGGTGCGGTCGATCAGAGGATATTCAATCGCCTCACGGGTGATGTCACGTATGATCTCTTCGGTGATTATGGATTCGGTCGGGAGATGCTTCTCGATGTCGACGCTCTGGGCGGTGAGCGAGCGTCCGCCGATGCTCAGATACACCCCTTCGAGCTTGTTGGGAGCCTCGCGCTGTTCGAGACGGCTGATGACGTTGCGCACGGCCTGAGCTGTCTCCACGATGTTGCGTATGCATCCATAGCGCACGATGTCGCTTATGGGTTCCTCTTCTACGGCTTTGACATTGAGGGCGCCGTCCGGGCCCACAGAGCCGGTGGCTCCTTTTATCTTGGAGCTGCCTATTTCAAGAGCGATTATAAGTTTTTCTTCCATATTGCGGGGTGTATTAATTTTCTGTAAGGATTCTGTCGGTGCGGCATGTCGGGGGTCAGATACTGTTCTTGGCGGGAATCGGTTTTTCGGAGTGGGCCGCCTGTCCGGGCACCGTCTGTCCCGGAGCCACATTGTCACCGGCGAGCATTGCATCGATAGCCACGATTTCGTCATCCTCTCTTGAGATGACCGGCACATCCGGAGCGCGCCGGTGGCGCTTGGTCGCGACGATCTGGCCGTTCCACTTGAGGGATATGGTGTCATACTTCTCCCAGCCCTGTTTTACGAGGACCTTCGAGTAGAACAGCTGTAGATTTTCCATCTTCTCGGCGAGCCGGTCGGTCGAGCCGATATTGATGACATGCTCGCGGATGTTGGGTATCAGCAGTATGTCGGTAGGGCTTTTGACCTTGATCATGCCGATATAGGGATTCCAGACTGAGTCGGAGGTAATGAAGTTGACGAGCGGCATGAGTGACATCGGGGTGAACACCGAGTCGGACGGATCGAAGTGACCCTGTATCATCGGCACGTTCTTGTGATAGCGGGCGGAGGCCTTGACACGCTTGCCGGCGCGGTTGACGTAGTAGCTGGTCTGTCCGTCAAACACTCGGAGCACCGGTACGATCGGAGTCACGAGTATGCGTATGCTGCCGTCAGAGTAGCGCACCACCTCGGCATCCTCGATTTTGTCGAGGTCGAGCAGACGCAGGCGTATGTCCTGAGTGTTGATGTTATCCAGAGCTATCCCCTTGGCCTTCGAGGGCAGGTCGTCAAGCTCGCGGGCCAGCTCGGCGGCGGTGACAAACCGGCTTGCCCCGCTGTCACCGTCGGCATCCTCGACAGTAATGGTCATGCCCGTGCATATCGCATCGTTGTTCTCGCGTGCGGTCATAGTGAGCGCCACCACCAGGTAGGTGGCGAGCATCAGAGAAAATATTATCTTCAGATACTTAGGCATTTTCACTACAGGACTTGACAATCTCGGGGAGGTAGTTGCAGATGTCTCCCGCCCCGGCCGTTAAGAGGATGTCAAAGTTACGATTTTTAAGCGTTTCTACCAATTTTTCTTTGGGTATTAATGTCTTATCGGGCGATTTAACATTTTTGAAGATAATCTCGGACGTAACTCCGGCTATCGGCTCCTCGCGTGCGGGGTAAATGTCGAGCAGTATCACGGAGTCGGCCGCTGAGAGTGCGTCGGCGAAATCGTCGGCGAAATCACGTGTACGTGTGTAGAGATGAGGCTGGAACGCCACTGTGAGATGACGGCCCGGATACAGCGCCTTGACCGAAGCGATGGAGCTGCGCAGCTCCTCGGGATGATGGGCGTAGTCATCGATGATGACGCGTCCGCGTCCGTTCTCCTCCTTGAGCCACGACTCGAAGCGGCGCTTGGTGCCCTGATACGATGACAGGGCCGAGCGGATTACCTCGGGTTCGAAAGCCTCGGTGCAGCATACGGCGGCAGCCGCGGCTATGGCATTCTCGATGTTTACCTCTACGGGTACACCGAGATTGACGTTGCGTATGGTGCCGCGCGGAGTCACGATGTCAAACGTTATCGAGCCGAGACCTCGACGCACGTACGAGGCATGAAAATCGCCCTTGTCACGTGAGTATGTGTAGACCTTTACCCCCTCGGCCACACGCGGCTTGAGTTTCAGATCCTCGTGTATGATCAGTGTACCGCCGGGGCGTATAAGTTCGGTGAAGTGAGCGAAACTTTCCAGATAGGCCTCCTCCGTGCCATAAATGTCGAGATGGTCGGGATCGGTGGCGGTGATGACTGCAATCTGAGGGGTCAGGTGATGGAACGAGCGGTCATACTCATCGGCCTCGATGACCGTGAACGGGGATGAGGGATGCAGCAGGAAATTACTGTTGTAATTCTTGAGTATGCCGCCGAGAAATGCATTACACCCGATTGAGCCTGAATTGAGTATATGAGCGGCCATTGACGATGTGGTGGTCTTGCCGTGTGTGCCTGCAAAGCATAGGCTACGCGAGTCACGCGCGATGAGCCCGAGAGCCTTGGCCCGCTTGATGACCTCAAATCCTCCATCGCGGAAGTATCTGAGTATAGGCAGGTCGTCGGGCACGGCGGGAGTGTATATGACAAGCGTATCGGCCGGGTCGCGGAAGTCGGCCGGGATGGCTTCGGCTTCGGGCGAGAAGGTTATTTCCACCCCTTCGGCAATGAGTGCATCGGTGAGTGCGGTGGGAGTTCTGTCATATCCTGCCACTTTTTTACCTTTGGAGAGGTAGTAGCGCTCAAGCGCGGCCATGCCGATGCCGCCGGCGCCGATGAAATATATATGGTTCATAGCTCTAAACGGGGTTTATAGACACGAATTAATAATATCAACAATTTTTTCGTCGGAATCGCGCATCGCCATCTTGGAAATCTCGTCCGACAGCCTGATACGGGCATCCTCATCATCGAGCAAACGTATGATGGCGGACGGAAGTTCATTCACGGCGTCTTTGTCGAGGATCATTATGGCCGCTCCACGTGTCGACAGGGCCTCGGCGTTGTGGCGCTGATGGTCCTCGGATACGTTGGGCGACGGTATGAGTATCACAGGCTTGCCGAGTATCTGTAGCTCGGAAATGGTCCCGGCGCCTGCGCGTGACACCACGAGGTCGGCTGCACGATAGGCCAGGTCCATGCGTGTGATGAATGTCGTGGCCTTGACGTTGTCATAGCCCTCGGCGAGGCTCTGGAACTTGTCGGCGCCATAGCGTCCGGTCTGCCACATAAGCTGTGCGCCCGATGCTTTTATCTGGTCGAGCGATGCCGCGATGGCCTCGTTGACGGTGCGTGCGCCCAGACTTCCGCCGACCGATAGGATGAGCGGACGTGACGGATCAAATCCGAGTTCCTTCTTGGCCTCCTCACGCGTGAGTGTACAGTCCTCCAGATCCTTGCGCACGGGGTTGCCGGTCATGATTATCTTCTCGGGCGGGAAGAAGCGGTCGAGTCCTTCGTATGCCACACAGATAGCGTTGGCCTTAGGCGCAAGGAGTTTGTTGGTGACACCGGGGTAGGAGTTCTGTTCCTGCAACAGCGTGGGCACACCGCGACGCTGGGCCTCCTTGAGTACGGGGCCTGAGGCGTATCCGCCCACACCGATAGCAATGTCTGGCTTGAAGTCACGCACGATGCGACGGGCCTTGCGGAGTGATTTCCACAGTTTCCACAGCACGCCGAAATTGCGCCACAGGCGTTTGCGGTCGAAGCCGGCCACCGGCAATCCCTCGATGGGATAACCGGCCGCAGGGACACGTTCCATCTCCATGCGTCCGAGTGCGCCGACAAATAGTATATCGGCGTCGGGATCTCGACGTTTTATGGCGTTTGCTATGGAGAGGGCGGGAAATATGTGTCCGCCCGTTCCTCCTCCTGATATAAGGACTTTCATTATCTGTTTCCGGAGTTTCCTGAAGGTTAAGAAGTTGTTTAGTTGAGCTGCATCTTGTTCTCGTCACGCAGCTGTTCGGGGAGCGATGCCTTCTCGTCCGATATGTCCTGGCGCTTGAATCCGTGACGCGATGCCGTGCGGCTGACCGAGAGCATTATACCGAACGCTATGCAGGTGACAAAGATCGATGTACCACCCTTGGATATGAGTGGCAACGGTTGTCCTGACACGGGGAAGAATCCGGTCACGATGCCTATATGGAACAGTGCCTGTATGACAATCATCACGGCCATGCCCATCACGATGAGTGCCGGATAGGTGATGACACACCGCGAGGCTATACCGGCCGCTCGTGCCAGCAGCCACAGATAGAGGGTCAGCACTACAAGGCCTCCGATCAGGCCGAGCTCTTCGATGACGATGGCATATATGTAATCGGAGAATGCGAGCGGCAGACGTGATGCCTCGCGCGAGTTGCCCGGACCGACACCGTGTATTCCACCGTTGGCCTGAGCCATGTAGCTGAGTATCTCCTGTCGGTCCATGCCTACGGGTTCGATCTCCCATTTGGGCACGGAGTCGGCCGAGTGACGTGACAGGCGCGCTACCCATGTGTCGAGTCGTGAGCTTGCCTTGGTGCCGCTCTCGACTGTCTCGACATCCTGAGTGGCGTCGGCCGGTATGCCGCTGCCTCTCACCTCCGTCACCCACAGATAGCCGATGAATGCCATCGCGCACACGCCTACGAACAGGAACATGCCGCCGAGATGCTTCCACTTCACGCCGCCGATAATCATCATCGAGATGGTGATGCCGAACAGCAGCAACGTATTGGTCAGACCCTGCTCGATGAGCAGTGCCGAGAAGAATACGAGCACACCGGTGGCCCAGATCATGCCTTTGCGTGTGATGCCGATGCCGTGCGGGTCCTGATTGAGTGTCATTATGAGTGCCACGAGCAGTACGGCCGAGATCTTGACCATCTCGGCCGGGAATATGCCTATACCCAGCAGCGAGAACGACCTCCTTGCGCCGTTGACATAGTTGCCGTAGAACATCACATAAATCATGGCCGCGGCACTGAGCACTGAAAATACGATCGTGAAGAGGGCGAAATCGCTGTAATGCCGGCGCGACAGAAACCACGTGATGCCCACACCCATAGCGAGCATGAACAGATGGCGCACGATCGGGCCGATCACGCCGAGCGATGAGCTTGACACCTCGCGTGACGAGGCGCTGTACAGCTCTATCACCGATATGATGCACAGGGCGATGAATATGCCCCAGATATGCTTGTCCGACTTGGCTATGGCCTTGGGTTTGGCCGCAGCAGCCGGCTGGGCTGTATTATTGATAACTGTTGTTGAGGAGTCTGACATCTTGTATTTACTTTAACTTCTTTACACGGTCTTTGAACTGACGGCCACGGTCCTCATAGCTCTTGAACAGGTCGAAGCTTGCGCAGCAGGGCGAGAGGAGCACGGTGTCGCCCGACACGGCGATGCGGGCGGCCGTATTGACGGCGTCGTCGATTGAATGTGTGTCGTATATCTCGGGCACCTGTCCTGTGAAGAAATCGAGGAGCTTGGCATTGTCCTTGCCCATACAGATTATTGCTTTGACCTTCTCATTGACCAGCGGGAGAATCTCGCTGTAGTCGTTGCCCTTGTCCTTGCCGCCGAGTATGAGTATCGTGTCATGCGGCATCGATTCGAGCGCATACCATGTGGAGTTGACGTTCGTAGCCTTCGAGTCGTTGATGTAACGCACGCCGTTGACGGTGCCGGCCGGTTCGAGACGGTGTTCGACACCCTCGAAGTCTGAGAGAGCCTTGCGTATATCCTCCTTGTCAATGTCAAGTATGCAGGCCGAGAGGGCGGCGGCCATCGAGTTGTAGAGGTTGTGCAGGCCGTTGAGCGACAGGTCGGCGCGCGGCATGCGCAGATTCCGGGCCGGAGTGTCGACGCACATCATCTCCTCATCGTCCACCCATGCGCGGGTGTCCTCCGAGCGGTGCTCGGCAAACGGATAGAGTGACGCTTCGGTCGTGATACGTTCCAGCTGGCGCTTTATCACCGGGTCATCCTGCCAGTAGATGAATGCGTCGCGAGGTGTGAGGTTGTTGAGGATGCGGAATTTCGCGTTGATATAGTTCTGCATTTCGTAATCGTAACGGTCGAGATGGTCAGGCGTGATGTTGAGCAACACTGCGATATTGGCATGGAAATCATACATGTTCTCAAGCTGGAAACTTGACAGCTCTATGACATACACGTCATGGTGTCCGCGGGCTACCTGCAGAGCCAGGCTCTGCCCCACATTACCGGCGAGACCGACATCTATACCTGCGTCCTTGAGTATATGATAGGTGAGCAGTGTGGTGGTCGTCTTGCCGTTCGAGCCGGTGATGCACACCATGCGGGCATCGGTGTAACGCCCTGCAAATTCGATTTCGGATATTACGGGGATACCTTTGGCCACAATCTGCTGTACTACAGGGGCGGTCGGGGGGATTCCGGGACTTTTTACCACCTCGTCGGCAGCAAGTATGCGGTCGACGGAGTGTGTGCCCTGTTCCCACTCGATACCTTCGGCATCGAGCTGCGAGCGATAGCGCTCGGCTATCTGTCCCGAGTCGGATAAGAATACGTTGTAACCTTTGGTCTTGCCGAGGATGGCGGCTCCGACACCGCTCTCACCTCCGCCAAGTATGACGAGATTTTTCATCGGATTTTAAGAGTAATGAATGTTAGCACTGCAAACAGTATCGATAGGATCCAGAATCGGGTTACGATCTTAGGCTCAGCCATGGCACGGCGAGGTGTCTGTATGAGAGCGGCGATCCCCTCCTTCTGGAAATGGTGGTGGAGCGGAGCCATGCGGAACACGCGACGGCCCTCTCCGTATTTCTTTTTGGTGTATTTGAAGTATGAGGTCTGAATTATCACCGACAGGTCCTCGGCAAAGAATATCAGACATAGCAGAGGTATGAGCAACTCCTTGTGTATGAGTATGGCGAACACGGCTATGATGCCGCCGAGTGTCAGCGAGCCGGTGTCGCCCATGAATACCTGGGCCGGATTGGCGTTATACCACAGAAAGCCGATGAGGGCGCCGATGAGGGCGGAGATGAACACTACGAGTTCAGACGATCCGGGTATATACATTATATTAAGGTATGTCGAGTAGATGACGTTGCCACCGAGATAGGCCATGATGGCCAGTGCGACGCATATCACGGCCGAGACTCCGGCACACAGTCCGTCGAGTCCGTCCGTGAGATTGGCTCCGTTGCTCGTGGCTGTCACTGCTACGATCACTACGATCACGAACAGTATCCATCCGCCGGTCTGTGCATACTTGCCCATCCATGATGTGAGGTAGGAATAGTCAAAGTTATTACCCTTGACAAAGGGGATGGTGGTCTGGGTCGACTTCATGTCGGGCGTCTGGACATATTCGGCCACGGACGCAAACTCTGTCTCGCCATCCTGTGACACGTATTCGGTGGAGGGCAGCAGTGTGTCGTGCATTGTGACCTGGCGCTGCGTGATGTCGGGACTCAGACACATGGTCAGGCCCACGAGCAGGCCGAGACCCACCTGACCGACAATCTTGAACTTGCCTTTCATGCCGTCCTTGTTATGCTTCTTGATCTTAAGATAGTCATCAAGAAATCCGATGGTGCCGCACCATATCGTGGCGATGAGCATGAGCACCATATATATATTGGTGAGATTGCCCACCAGCAGACATGGCACTACGAGCGACAGTATGATTATAATACCGCCCATCGTGGGGGTACCGGTCTTTTTGAGCTGACCCTCCAGGCCGAGGTCGCGGATAGTCTCGCCGATCTGCATCATCTGCAGGCGGTCGATGATTTTACGTCCGATGATGAGCGCTATCAGCAATGCCAGCAGGAATGCTGCGCCCGAGCGAAACGTGATGTATGTCATGAGTCGCGCTCCCGGGACGTTGGAGACCTGCTGAAGATATTCGGCTATATGATAAAGCATGATGATTAATTAGTCAGAGTTGAGGTTGTCGATGGTCAGTATGATTAGTTTCCGATGGCTTCGCGCACCTCTTCACGGTCATCAAAGTGGTGCTTGACCCCCTTGATTTCCTGATAGTCCTCATGTCCTTTGCCGGCGATGAGTATCACTGTGCCGGGTCCGGCGAGTGCCACGGCGGTGCGTATGGCCTGACGGCGGTCGGTGATATGCAGCGTGCGTTTGCGGGCCTCTTCGTCAAGACCCTCCTCCATGTCGGCAAGTATATCCTCCGGCTCTTCAAAACGGGGGTTGTCGGATGTGAGTATAAGTCGCTGTGAGCGTGCAGCGGCCTCGCGGGCCATGATGGGACGTTTACCCTTGTCGCGGTTGCCTCCGGCTCCTACCACCGTGATGATCTCGCCTTTCGGACCGATGACTTCGCGGATGGCCTGAAGCACATTGACCACGGCATCGGGAGTGTGGGCGTAATCGACGATGGCCGTGAATCCCTTGGGGGAGTGGAATGCCTGGAAGCGTCCGGCTACAGGCACGAGGGCCGAGATGGCACGCAGCACATCCTCGTTGTCCCAGCCGAGCAGTACCGACGCTCCGTAGACGGCTGTAAGGTTGTAGGCGTTGAAGCGTCCTGTAAACAGAGTCTCGACTTCGTGACCGTTGAGGCTCAGAAGTGTGCCGTCCAGACGTGACTCGACGATGCGTCCGCGGAAATCGGCATCTGTGCGCAGCGAGTAAGTGTGGCGTGAGGCCGAAGTGTTCTGCAACATCACTTCGCCCACCTTGTCATCGGCATTGGTGAGGGCGAATGCTGTAGCGGGAAGATTGTCGAAGAATGATTTCTTGGCCTGAAGATAGGCTTCGACAGTCTTGTGATAATCGAGATGATCGCGTGTGAGGTTGGTGAATATACCTCCTGCGAAGTGCAAGCCAGCGATGCGGTGCTGATGGGCGGCATGTGAGCTGACCTCCATGGCGCAGTACGTGCATCCTGCATCGACCATGCGCCTGAGCATCTCGTTGATGGTGAGCGGGTCAGGAGTCGTGTGATCGGTGGGATAGGGGGTTGTCTCGACATAGTTGCATACGGTCGACAACAGGCCGGCCTTGTGACCGAGCAGGCGGGCCATCTCATATATAAGGGTGGCGGTGGTGGTCTTGCCGTTGGTGCCGGTGACACCTACCAGCCTGAGTGAGCGTGAAGGGTTGCCCCACCATTCCGAAGCCATGTATCCGAGGGCTATGGCGCTCGACGGCACCGTAACGTAAGTCACCGAAGTGGACAGCTGTTCGGGCAGGCGCTCGCACACCACTACGGATGCTCCGGCCTCGACGGCCTTGGGTATGAATGAGTGCCCGTCGACACTTACTCCCGGTACGGCTACGAAAAGTGTGCCGGGTGCTACCTGACGCGAATCGGAGGTTATGGATGTGATCTCGCGGTCGGTGTCGCCTATGATCTCGGTGATTTCAATCGGTGATAATATACGGTTAAGTTGCATGGCTGCTGTGCTTATTGTTTACGGGTTCTTGTGTATGCTTATTGAGCGGTTATCTTGTCAGTTTCAGATCGACGGTGTGACCCGGGGGGGCCGGAGTGCGCGGAGCGGGGGTCTGTACGTGTACGAATCCCTCGCCTGAGAGGGTGACGTCATAGCCCTGTGATTCGAGCACGGCCACGGCGTCGCGTGCGCTGAGTCCGCGCACATCGGGCACACCCGATCCCTTGCTTGCCGCAGGACCCTTGACGGATTTATGATTGGGGAGGGAGAAGGGGGTGCGCAGTTTGTGGTACGGATCCTGGCCGTTCGAGGCAAAGAATGTAGGGCCGATGTCGGAGGGTGAGTTGCCGTCATAGTCGGAACTGTTGCCGAGCATGCCTCGGGCATAAAGTTTCATGGCGATGTTGCGCATCACCTGACCTGAAGTGGTGGCCGCTCCGAAGAAATTCTTGGTGGGATGACACGTGAGCACCACACATGAGTATTGCGGTGCCTCGGCCGGGAAGAATCCGCAGAATGCGAGTCGTTTCTTGCCGGTGTTGTACTGTCCGTTCTCGATCATGTAGCAAGTGCCTGTCTTGCCGGCGATGCGTACGTCGTTATTGCGAAGGAATCGTCCGGTGCCGTGTTCGCCCCACACCACATTGGTGAGCATGCCGCGCATGATCTCGGCCGTGCGTTGCGAGCATGCCCGTCCGTTGCCGAGATAGGATGGAGGGAGAATCGAGTCGGTCGAGCCGCGCAGCTCCTTGACCAGACGCGGACGCACGAACACGCCGTCGTTGGCGATGGCGTTGTAGAGGGCGAGCGTGTAGAGCGGCGGTATCTCGGTCGCGTAGCCGTAGCATTGACGCGACAGAGCTATGCGGCCGCCGCGGTTGGTCGGTACCGAGTCGATGCGCGGAGTCACCTCGCCGGCTATGCCGGTGTTGAGCGGTTCCAGAAATCCGATGTCCTTGATGCGTTTGTAGAACGCACCGGGATTTTCGTCATATTTGGATGTGATGATTCGGGCCATGCCGATGTTGGAGGACTGTTCGATGACCTCGCCGACACGGATGCCTTCGGTGTGATGCGAGTCGGTAATGGGACGGCCGCCGGCGTATGCCCATCCTGAGCCGGTGGGGAGTACCTCGTCAAAGTTGGTGACGATGCCATCCTCTACGGCTATCATCATCGAGAGGGTCTTGATCACCGATCCGGGTTCGTAACCCATCACGGCACGGTTGCGCGCTTCGATATACCCGGGTCCGTGGGGGTTGAGTTCGAGATTGGAGATGGCCTTGATGTCACCGGTCTTGACATCCATCAGCACAGCCACTCCCCAGTCGGCACCGCATGTGTCGAGGACGTTGTTGAGCTCGCTCTCGACGATGTCCTGCATGTTGATGTCGATGGTTGTGACAATGTCGCATCCGGGGATGGCGGGGATTTTGGCCAGGTCGGCGATGTCCTTGGTGAGATTGACTTTGCCTGTAGTGCCTGTGCGTCCGTACAGCAGTGAGTCAAGAGCTTTTTCAAGTCCTGATATGCCGTGTATCTCCTTGCTCTCGGTCGTCTGGCCGACACCTCCGATGGAGCGGCGCGCCATGTTGCCGTAGGGATTGAAACGGCGCATGTTCTTCTCGAAATACAGGCCGGTGCGGTTACGGTTACCCTTGAAGTAGGGGAGGGTCTTGAGCAGCTCCATGTCGGAGTGCGAGAGGTTGGTGAGCAGACGGTAGGCGCGCGGACGTTTGCCCTTCTCGCGTTCGAGCGGTTTGAGCAGAAACTCTTTCCATTGACCGGCGCTTTTCTCGGGGAAGTTGGCTGCCATCGCTTCGGAGAGTTCGTCGATGTTCTCGCGGAGTTTGGCTACGTTAAACTTCTCGGCGCGATAGTCGATTCGGGCCGTGTAGTAACTCAGGTTGGTGGCGAGCACCGAGCCGTCCGCGGCCAGGATGTTGCCACGGTGGGGTATGATGTCCTGCGACAGAGCCATGAGGCTGTCGGCTTTGTGATTCCACTTGTCGGCGTTGACGATCGTGGTCTCGCAAAGTCCCTTGACAATGAGAGCCGACATCATCAGGATACCGAACACTACGAGACCGTAGCGGAACAGGATGTTGCTTCTGTTGTCAGACTTCATCGTTTATATCTGTTGTGAGTTTAAAATCAATGTTACAGTCATCTGATAATCATTACTGCCGTTTGAGTACGTACGGAGGCTGAGGCTGGACGCGCAGGTTGAGGTGGAGCGAGTCGACCATCTGCTGCATGGAGGTCTCGCGTATGCGGCTCATAAACTGGCTGCGTTCGCGCGAGCTCTCGTTCTGCACGATTTCGAGCTGTTTCTGCAGGGCCTCGATTTTCTCGATGTTGGTGCGGTAGGTGAACTTGGTGGTGATGTACACCATTATCACGATGATGAAAATGAGTGTGGGCAGCCAGTGTCGGGCGAAGAAGTCGCTCGATATCACCTGGCCGCGGAATATGCGGAATATGAATGATGACCGTTTCTTCTTGTCGGTCTTGACGGTTTTCTTTGACATTCCTGAGGGGAGGTCGGTTTTTTTTACGGTTGACGGTTTGACTGATTATGGTTTCACTCATCCTTGACGGCCACTCTGAGTTTGGCCGAGCGTGAGCGGGGATTGCGTTCCACCTCCTCGGCATCGGGAGTGATGGGGCGCGATGTGAGCGGGTGCAGCGGGGCGTTGACGCGTCCGAAGAAATCCTTCTCGATGTGTCCCTCCACGTTGCCGGCCTTCATGAAGTTCTTGACCATGCGGTCTTCGAGCGAGTGATAGGTGATGACGGCCAGACGTCCGCCGGGACGCAACACTTTCAGCGCTCCTTCGAGCAGTTCGCGCAGTGCCCCCATCTCGTCGTTAACCTCTATGCGCAGTGCCTGAAACAACTGGGCCAGTTCTTTTTTCTCCTTGCGCGGGTCGATGAGCGGGCTGACGACGGTAATGAGCTGCCCGACGGTGTCGAGCGGCTGTCCTGATTCGCGTGCGCGGATGATGGCGTCGGCCATACGTCGTGCCTGTGACAGCTCGCCGTATATCTTCAGGATGTCGGTCAGCCGGTCACGGTCGATCTCAGCGAGCAGACGTGAGGCGGGACGCGAGGCCGAACGGTTCATGCGCATGTCCAGCGGACCGTCGGCACGGAACGAGAATCCGCGTTCGGGCGTGTCGAAATGATGAAACGACACTCCGAGGTCGGCCAGAACACCGTCCACGCCCTCCACGCCGTAATATCGCATGAAGTTGGTGATGAAGCGGAAGTTGCTGTAGACCATCGTGAAGCGCGGCTCATCCTTGGGTGCGCGGCTTACGGCATCCATATCCTGATCAAACGAGTAGAGATGACCGCCCTGTGCGGCGTCGAGGTGCTCGATTATGGCACGTGAATGGCCTCCGCCTCCGTAGGTGGCGTCGACATAAATGCCTCCGGGACGTATGTCAAGTGCCTCCAGGCACTGGGGCAGAAGGGCGGGGATATGATAGGGCTGATCGCTCATTTGTCAGGTATAACGGATAATATGCCGTAAAATTACGAAAAATTTGCAAAAGCAAACAGCCTTTTGTCATACCTTACTTATAAAAATATTTAAAAAGTTATTGACACACCGATTCAGCGGTGCTGTAATGGTGATTTTTAGGTTTACAAATGCAAACGACCGAGGCGGGCAGGAATACTTTCGCCCGGGCTGAACTCATTGTCAACGCGGGGCGTTATATCACTACAAACCAACAACTCTTACTACTATGTCTCAATCCGTTAATCCCGAAGACCGTAATTATGAACGCAAGCTCGAAGAGATGAGTCCGTTCGAGATCAAAAATACACTCATAAATCTTGCCGAAAAGGATGCGCAGCGCTCCACGGCAACATTCCTGAATGCCGGACGCGGCAACCCTAACTGGTTGCTGTCGCTCCCGCGCCGTGCATTCTTCCTGTTGGGTCAGTTTGCCGTGCAGGAGTCTGAGCGTAAGATGTATGACGCCCCGATGGGTATAGCGTCGTCGCCTTCGTCGGCAGGTGTGGCCGAACGTTTCCGCTCGTTTGTCGACGCGCATAAGTCTGACCCCGGTGCGCACGTGCTCAATCACTACTACACCTACATGACCACGGAGCACAAGGCTGATCCGGATGAGTTCGTTTTCGAGCTGGTCGACGGTATTCTCGGAGACCATTATCCGACCCCTCCCCGCATACTCAAATACACCGAAATCATCACCCGCGACTATCTGCGCTGGGCTATGGGCGGAGGTGATGACGCTACCGTCTATGACATCTTCGCCACCGAGGGTTCGACGGCCGGTATGTGTTACATGTTCAATACCTTACAGGATAATTATCTGATGTCGAAGGGTGATAAGATCGCACTGCTGACGCCGTGTTTTACGCCTTATCTTGAGATACCCCGTCTGGCCGAGTTCGGGTTCGAGATTGTGACTGTCAGTGCCAACAAGGTCGAGAAGGACGGTTATCATGACTGGCAGTATCCCAAGGAGGAGATAGACAAGCTCCGCGATCCGTCGGTCAAGGCTGTGTGCATCACCAACCCCTCCAATCCGCCGAGCGTGTGTCTGTCACGCGAGGTGCTCGACATGCTTGTGGATGTGGTCAGAAAGGACAATCCGCAGTTGATGATCATTACGGATGACGTGTATGGAACATTTGTCGAGGGGTTCCGCTCGCTCATGTATGAACTCCCCTACAATACGATCTGTCTCTACTCTTATTCAAAATATTTCGGCGCGACCGGATGGCGTGTCGCCGCGATGGCGCTGACTCAGGGAGCGAACGTGTTTGACGATCGTCTTGCCGCTCTGCCCGAGGATAAAAAGAAGCTCCTTGCCGAGCGCTATTCTACAATAACCCTTGATCCGTCATCGCTCCGTTTCATCGACCGTCTTGTGGCTGATTCGCGTCTTGTGGGCCTTAATCACACCGCCGGACTGTCGACCCCCCAGCAGATACAGATGGCGCTATTCTCGGCATTTGCCTATCTGCATTACAAGGAGTTACAGCCCAAGCTTATCGACATGATACATACCCGACTCAATGATCTGTGGAGCACTACGGGATTCACGCTGCTCCCTGATCCCAACCGAGCCGGTTATTATAGCGAAATTGACATTATGGTATGGGCGCGCAAGTTCTACGGACAGGAGTTTGCCGACTATCTCGCCACCAATTACGAGCCGCTTGATTTCGTAATACGTCTTGCTGACGAGACGGCCGTGGTGCTGCTCAACGGTGACGGTTTCGACGGACCTGCATGGTCGGTGCGTGCTTCGCTCGCCAACCTTGACCGCGACGCCTATCTGCGCATAGGCAAGGCCATACGCCACATCCTCGACCAGTATCATGACGAGTATGTGAAGTCAGGAAAGAAATAGACGTTAAAGTACCTCTCTTATAGTCGAATCGCTCTCTCATACGTCAGATATGCGTGTGAGAGGGCGATTTTTTTATACAATTTATCTATCTTTGCATGTAAACAAATGAATCTACTGTTATATGGCTCGGGAAACGTTAGTCGTAAATGCGATAGGAGGATTGTGCAACCGTATGAGGTCGATAGCGACCGGTGTGCATCTGGCGCAGGTGTCAGGACGCAGACTCAAGGTCGTGTGGCATAACAACAGCGATCTTGCCGCCGATTACAGCGATCTGTTTCAGACGATTCCTGATGATATGGATATTATATATCCCGGAAATGTGGAGTATGGACTGAAATGGGATATTCCCAGAATGCGTAACCTGTATGTGTCGCGATTGTATCAGAGAGCGAGGTTCGCGGCCGTATTCTCGGATGCCTCGGGGCTTGCTGAGTATTTTGACGACGACAAGGGGTTCTGTGATGTGATAGCATCGAAGAGAGGTGATATACTCATCATTTCGGGATTGGCTGTCGGAGGGTTTGATGATGAGATGTTCCGCCGCATGTTTATCCCGTCGGCGCGCGTGCAGGCTCTGATCGATCAAAAGACCGCAGGATTCAATAGCGATACGGTGGGTGTGCACATCCGTCGTACGGACAACAGGGAGTCTATCCGGCAGAGTCCGCTTGAACTGTTTGTCACGGAGATGGCTGACAGAATAAAGGTGAATGATAACGTCAATTTCTTTGTGGCAAGCGATGACGCAGAGGTGCTGCACGAATTGTCTGACCGGTTCGGACGCAGGGTGATTTGCGGAGATGACAAGGTGTCAAGGAGATCGCTTGAGGGGATGATGCAGGGGGCCGCCGACCTGTGGGCCCTCGCAAAGACACGCGAGATACTCGGGAGCTACTACAGTTCCTATACGGATACCGCCGCATTGCTCGGTAATATACCGTTGAAAGTGCTGACGGCAATTCAATAAATCAACGTTAAGAACGTTATTATAAGTAACTCTTAAAAATTAAACGTCACAAAGTTTTTCATAAGTCACCCTTGTAAGACTTTTATATTCTCTGTGGCTTTATTTTGGCTAAAATCCTCTCATTCATCAGTCGTTTATATCCATAAACTCCTTCTTCATTCGTTGATTTT
>JAAVDB010000044.1 GCA_014802015.1 Bacteroides sp. | reverse complement strand
CATGCGCAACACCCCGCGCGGCGATCAGGCCGTGACCGATGCACGCGTAGAAGGCAACGGTGTACCCGAAGCTTTCTCAGAAGCATTCGGTGTAGAGATATGCGAGGACACCCCCGAGATACTTAAATTAGTGGTAGGAATGCGTGAGGATGCCGGCGATCTCGGCACACGTGAAGCCAAGAACTATTACAACCGCGAACGCCCGTTCTCGTTCTACAATGAGGACACCTGTAATCCTGAACAGCAGGAAGAATTATCGACCAACGGTTCATATCCCTCGGGACACACCTCAATCGGATGGGCCACCGCTCTGGTGTTGGCCGAGATCAATCCCGAACGTCAGAACGAGATCCTGAAACGCGGATATGAGATGGGCGAGAGCCGCGTCATCTGCGGTTATCATTTCCAGAGCGATGTCGATGCCGGACGTATCACAGGTGCGGTCACCGTAGCCCGTCTGCACGCCGACCCTGCTTTCCAGAAACAGCTCGAAAAGGCCAAGAAAGAGTTCCGTGAACTCAAAAAGGCCGGTAAGGTAGCCAAGGGTACCCCTCTGCCCACACCTACTACTACCGATTAACCCCCTCATCACTTCTTCTTACCTTTATACATTCACACACAAAAAACACCACCGCTATGAAAAATATTCTACTCACCATCGCGGCAGTAACACTATGCGCCGGCGCAGCATACGCTCAGGAACAGAAGACTGAGAAAAAATTATCCGTAACACCCACAGGCCGCATACTTATGGACGGTGCCGTCTATATGGGCGGTAACGGAGGAGTCACCGATGAGACCGACACTAAATTTGTCGACGGTGTCGCCATTCCCGACATCCGTGTCGGAGCCAAGGCTTCGTATGGAAAGTGGAAGGCCAAAGTCGATGTAGGATTCGCTTACGGTAAGGTAGGCCTCAAAGATACATATCTCGAATATGACTTCAATCCGTCCAATCTCGTACGCGTAGGATATTTCGTACCGCAGTGGGGTCTTAACTCCGAGACAAGCTCGTCGATGAAACAAACCTACGAGGAACCTACATCCAATGAGTTCTTCTATGCCAATCCGCGACTGTTAGCAGCCATGTGGGTGTATGATAAAGGACAGTATTTCGCCGGCACGTCGCTCTTTGTCGAGCAGAATGCCATTACCCAGAATGCCACAGCGATGGGCAAACAGGGCTGGGGTGCACAGACCAGACTCGTATGGCGTCCCCGCTGCACCGACGGTGATGTGGTACAGGTAGGTTCGTCATTCAACTATTCGACCCCGACCTCTGACGATCACACCGGGTTCAGCTATTCGGCCAACTTCCCGAGCCGTGTATCCAAAGTGTCACTCCTTCAGGCCAACATCGATAATGCACGCAGCCTATTCAAGATGACGCCTGAACTGCTTATCGTCAAAGGCAACGTCGCATTCGAAGCCCAGTATTACTACATGAACGTAATCCGTAAGGGCGGATACAAAAATTATCAGGCCCACGGAGCATACGGCATGGTACGCTCGTTGCTCATAGGCTCACGCTACGGTTATTCACATGCCGATGCCGGTGTAGCCACCCCCGCCCCCGGTTCGCTCGAACTCGCAGTGTGCTATAATTATACCGATGCAAGCGACTCGGGAGCAGGTGTCATGGCAGGTATCACCAACGATGTCAGCTGTACCCTCAACTACTACATCAACTCATGGATGCTGGCCCGTCTACGTTACTCCTACACCAACGTGCGCGACCGTTATGTCGAGAATCTTCTCCCATCACGTCACGTCAACACCATCGAAGCCCGTCTCCAGATCATATTCTGATCCCATACAGGTACTTAATCACTGTCCGCGGACAATTATATATACTGGCCGCGGACAGTATTTTTATGAGAAATATTCTTGCCTATTATTCGCTGATTCGCGCCTTTTTTACCAAAATTTTAGTCACAACGATGGCATTTGAGGATATTTTGACTACTTTTGCATAATTCTGCTCCTCTAAACATACCGTCATTATGGGAAATACCGTCAACCTCAACCAACTCACTGCATTGTCGCGATTCTCGTCCGAGTTCTCCAATCTGAGTGACGACTATCTGTTCACGCGTCTGACCTCCGACACCATCCTCCGCGCCATGCGGTTTGACAGTCTCAACGGCATTGACCATATCGACGGACCGCTACGTATCGACGGCATCTCGTGGATACTGTGCGTCAGCGGACAGCTCGATTTTGAGCTTAACCTTACACCCGTCACGCTGACATCGGAATGCATCACCGTTATTCCACCAGGCTCGATGATCGAGATGAAGAAGATCGATCCGACCGATCTGGACTGTTATCTGCTGTTCGTGTCGACCGAGTTCATGCATGATATTAATTTCGACCTCAATGTCATCGGCTCATCCAGACCTCTGAATTTCGGACAGCGCTCGGATGCCGACCGCGTGATGCACATCACCCCCGACGAGACTGCCGGACTGCGCGAATATTTCAGTCTGCTGCACCGCAATTCGTCGGAAAACAGTGATAATCTCTACACTAAGTCCATAGCACGCTGTCTCATCGCCGCACTTCTGTATCAGGTGCTCAACCTCGTGACCCGCCGCCTCAAGGACTCGCCTGACGAGGTAAGGCCGTCACGTTCGCGCCGCTCGACTTACGTCAACGAGTTCATGCGTCTCGTGCATGAGCATCACGTGCGCGAACGGTCGGTCGCGTTCTATGCCGGCAAACTGTTCATCTCGCCCAAATACCTGTCGCTCATAATCAAGGAGAGCACCGGACGGTCGGCTACCGAGGTAATCGACTCGTACGTCATACTCGAAGCCAAGAATCTGCTGCGATTCTCGGGAAAGAACATCCAGCAGGTAGCTTACGAACTTAATTTTCCAAATCAATCGTCATTCGGAAAATATTTCAAGCATCTCACAGGCATGTCACCGTCGGAATATCAACGCTCCTGACACAACAATCCTGCACTCACAAGCGTTGAGAGCATATAAACCCGCAATATTAATCACTAAGCACGCATCACCACGACCATGTCGGCCACCTATTCATACACATGTAGGTTCATCACAGTCCTTTTGCTCACGATCATCTCGATCAGGGGGAGTGTGACGCATGCCGATACTATAATTGAAGCCGACACCCTGCGTCCGATCAAGTCACTGCATCCGTGGCCAGGCATAGTGGCCGGAGCGGGAATGCTCGGTGTGGCCGGGACCGCTCGTCAGATCTATCCGCATGCTTTCAAGGTAAGATCGTCTGACAAGGGCGCTGATCATCTGGCCGATTACCTCCAGTATGTACCGACCCTCACCCCTTGGGTATTCAAGGCCGCCGGCGCTCACACCAGGTCGGACTGGAAACGCCTGGCCGTGACACAGGCTGTGGCCACGGCATTTATGGCAGGTAGTGTCAAGGGGCTTAAATCGGCTATAGTAGACATACGTCCTGACGTGAGCGGGCCCGACGCGTTCCCGTCAGGCCACACGGCCTGGGCATTCATGGGCGCGACAATGGCGGCTTACGAACTCGGTGACCTGTCACCGTGGTACACGGTCGGAGCCTACACGCTCGCCACAGGCATAGCTCTTGAGCGTATATTTGACCGTCATCACTATCCTGTGGATGTAATCGCCGGTGCCGGTATAGGCATACTCTCGGCCAACGTCGGCTATCTGATAAGCGATCTCATATTCGGCAATTCTCAAGCCTGCATCACAGGGCGTGATCTGTGCAAAGAGTCATACTTCTCATTCATGTCATTGCAGACCGGACTCTCACTCCCGCTCGGTCCGATACATGCAGGTCAGACCTCTATAGAACGTCTGCCCTCACTGTCGGTGTCGCTGCGCAGCGGTCACAGATTTTCCGACCACTGGGGGGTGGCACTGGAGGTAGGATTGCTGTCGACACCGCTCGTCACCAACGTACACCATGACCGTACCTTCGTCAAGTCGCTCACTTCGGTCAGCGCGATGGTGGCTCCTTATTATATCCACACTCTCAGCAGCCGTTTCCGTCTGACAGCTGAGGCCGCCGCAGGCTACCGTCACAACCTGCCGTTAAATCTCGACGACTCATCCGTCAGCACCGGCACTTCATCGCCCGTAGGACGTATAGGTGTCGGATGTGTCCTGCGGCTCAGTCCGCATTTCAGCACACATGCCTCGGTGGGATACGAGATGTCACGCTACCGATTTACGGTAAAACCGTCCACCGCCTACCATATCCCCGAAGGAGCATCGGCCCACGGAGTCTCATCAGCCCTTCTGGTCAACATATCCTCGCGATATGAATTTTAGCGGTTGTAAAAGAACAATCTCTTGATCATACCCCCTCACCTCACAAAAATCTTCTACCATCATGCTACTCCCTCCACGCACAGGATCCGCACCTCTCGACATCGACACCTCAGGAATGCGCCACATCGTCATCATAGGCGCCAACGGCTCGGGCAAAACCCGTTTCGCTAACCGTCTGGCCGCTGATCTCGGTCACCGCACATTTCGCCTGTCGGCTCTAAAAGCTCTATACAACCGCGACAGTCAGGATCAGAGCGATACGTCCATCGACTCAATCTATAACCGTGCCGTCAGCGGTTCTTCACTCCTCCGCCCCGATCTGCGCGGCGAGTTTGAGCGACTAATCGGCATGATGGTCAATGAAGAGATGCTCAATCTCATCCAATACAAATACTCGGACGAGGGGGCAGCTCATCATCTGCGTACGCAACTGCCGCCCCCCACACGGCTCGACCGCGTGATGCAGCAGTGGCACAAGGTATTCCCGGGCAACAGGGTCCTCGTCGACAGCGGACGCATGCTCTTCAGCCGCGACTCGGATTCGGATCCCTATTCGCCGTCTAAACTGTCGGACGGAGAGAAGACCGTGTTCTATTATCTCGGAGCGGTGACCTACGCGCCCAAGGATGCAGTGATACTCGTCGAGTCGCCCGAAATGTTTCTGCATCCGTCATCAACGGCATCGCTGTGGAACAGCATCGAGAACTCGCGTCCCGACTGCACGTTCATATACGTGACACACGACCTGCAGTTCGCTTCATCGCGCGGCGAAGGGTGCACCATCTGGGTCAAGGACTATGACTACGATCACGGCGAGTGGGACTATGACCTGCTCACATCGGCCGAGGGGATAAGCGACGACGTGTTTCTCGCCATCCTCGGCGCACGCAAACCCGTACTGTTCATCGAAGGGGACGGTGTCAACTCCATTGACGCACGTCTCTATCCGCTAATATTCAACGACTATACGGTCAAATCGCTCGGCGGGTGTGACCGCGTCATCGAGTCGACACGCACGTTCAACTCACTTCGTGCATTCCACAACCTCAACGCCTACGGCATCGTCGACCGTGACCGTCGCGACGAGGGCGAAGTGGCATATCTGCGCAAGAAGCAGGTATTCGTGCCCGATGTGGCCGAAATCGAGAATATCTTCATGCTCGAACCGGTCATACGCACGCTCGCCTCCCTCAACCGCCGTGATCCCGACGAGGTGTTTGAAAAGGTCAGGCGCAACATCATCCGTCTCTTCGAGACCGACCTGCGCCAACAGGCTCTGCAGCACACACGCCATCGCATCAAAAAGGGGGTGGAACACCGCATAGACGGACGTTTCGCCAACATCAACCAGCTTGAGGCACATATACGAGACCTGGCCGAAGAGCTTAATCCGCTGGCGCTGTACGAGCAGTTGTGCCGCGACTTCCGCAGATATGTCAAGGAGGGGGACTATGCATCGATACTGCGCGTCTATAACCGTAAGACCATGCTGTCAGAAAGTCACGTGGCGCGCCATTGCGGACTGAGGCATGATGACAAGGATACATACATCAACACCATCATCAATATCCTCGCCCACAACCGCACCGGCTCCGACACTATACGTTCGGCCATCAGGGCCACATTCAATCTCACGGACGGCACGGACTCAGAGACCGCCATGTAATCTACTATCCTTCTGTAGTTTCCAAATTTTAACTAAATCCGACTCAACCGCTGTGCCGGATAAGTGTTATTATGATATAAACTATTAAGAAGGATGTAATCATGGATACGACGATCTATTCACGCTTCAAGGAACTCGTCACTGCTCAACCCGACCAGCCCGCCATCATTGACGAGCGTTCATGCGTAACTTATTCAGGGCTCGACCGCATGGTCGATACACTCATATCACGGTTTCCGACCTTTATCCCCGCACGTGTGGGTGTGGTCATGGACCACAGTCTGGAAATGATAGCCGCCATCATGGCGATCATCAAATGCGGCGCGGCATTCGTGCCCGTCGAGCCGGACTTCCCCCCCGAGAGGATGAACCGTTTTCTCACCGAGAGCGGAGTGGATTTCGTCGTGACTCAGGAGAAATACAGCTCGATGCTCAGTGACTTCACACTCTTCATCGTAGGTAGCCAGATCACATCGGCCTCCGAACTCTATCCCCTGCCCGACCGTTGCAAGGCCGACCGACCAGCATATATCATGTACACCTCCAGCATCTCCGGTTATCCCATCGGCGTGATGGTAGGCAACCGTCAGGTCGTCGAGATGGCCCGGCGTTTCGGACAGACGTTCAACATATCACCTGACGACGTGCTGCTCCAGTATTCGGCATGCATCGTCAATATATTTATCGAAGAGGTATTCGGCACGCTTCTCAACGGAGCCGTACTCGCCATACCGTCAGCCGCCACACGCAACAATCCACAGGCACTCATGCAGTTTGCCGACGATCAGTACGTGTCAATCATCAGCGGATTCCCCTATCTGCTCCAGGAGTTGAACCGTATGCCCTCGCTACCGATCACACTGCGTATGCTCATCAGCGGTGGCGACCAGCTCAACCCCTCATCCATCGGTCACCTGCTCGAACAGCTCCCCGTCTATCACACCTACGGACCGACCGAAGGCACCGCACTCACTACATGTTACTGCTGCAACAACGGCTACTCGCTCGCATCAGGCAACTTCCCCATCGGCAGTCCGCTCGACGGTGTGGAGGTAATGCTGCTCGACAGCGAACTCCGTCCCGTAGCTGACGGAGAGGAGGGTGAGATATGCATTGCCGGCTCAGGCGTGGCTGACTCATTCACGGGCGACCACCGTGCCGAACAGCTCTCGTCCATCGCCATACTCCCTGACGGCACACGCGTAGCCCGCACAGGTGACATCGGTATACGTCTGACTGACGGCAACATCTCGTATGTACGCCGTAAGGAGAGTGAGGTCAACATCCTCGGCAAACGAGTAGTGACAGGTGAAGTCGAGCGCGCACTTCTCGCTACAGGCGAGGTCAGCGATTGTGCAGTCGTACACTATCAGGATGAAAAGGGAGCTACCTATCTCGTAGGTTATGTCGTGCCCACTACCTCTTCGTTCAGCCTCTCTTGGGTCAAGAACCGTCTGGCCCAGTACCTGCCGGCCTATATGATACCCGAATTTTTCGTGCTGTTGCGCGAACTTCCGGTCACCGCATCAGGCCAGGTCAACACACTCGCACTCCCCGTCGTACTCAAAGATTCAGCTGCAGGATGAGAAATACAACAATAACATCATATAAAATATCAAGTCCAACCTCCACACTCAGGAAGTTGGACTTTTTTATGCAACAGCGGTGTGCCGAGGCCGGCACACCGCTGTTAAGTTGATCAATTCAGTATATTGGAGGGTATTTTTTAGAGCAATGAATATGGAGCGTATGATCCTGTCGACAAGGGAATGCCCCACTCGGGATTGTACTTGAGGATGGCATTGTCGATGTTGATCGAGTTAAACACGGGTGCGGTGATGGGTGCGCTGTACTCCTTGTCACCGATCTTATGCACGATCACCTGCTTGCACCATGGTTTGCCGGTGTCGTAGGCGTAACGCTTCAGATCGACAGTGCGCTGGAACGATACAATGTGCTGCTCACGCCGACGCTCGTTAAGAATCTCTTCGAGCAGTTGGTCCTGACTCATTGACGCGCCGCCTGCAAGGTCGGTGTCCGTACCTGAGTAACGGTATTTGCGCAGTGTGTTGAGGCTTGCCAACGCATCGGTCAGATGATTTGTACGTGCCTCGGCCTCGGCCTTTTCGAGCAACAGGAGCGGATGGGTAAGCGACGAACATGTCGACATCAGGTCAGAGCGATAGTAGGCGATGTGTATGCCGTCATCATACTCGGTAGAGCCGACTGTTGTCCTATAGCCCTCATCGGCCAGTGCAAAGAGATCCCAACGTCTGTCGGTATTCTTGTCAAATATTGACATCCAGTCATCGGAGGGATAGAAACGGCTGGGTGACGCTCCGTATGGCGAGATGCGATACAGGAGATTCTCGCGGTTTTCGGTCATCTCGAAGTTGAGGTCGGGACCGCGAAATTCCATATAGACGCGCGGATCGACACCTTCCGGAGGATTGTTCTGCGACACTTCCTCGTAATAGAAATCAGCGAGGTTATAGATGAGATTGTCAACGGAGCCTTTTGTCTCAAGAGCCAGACGCCATGCTTCCTGTGCATCTCTGAGCATCTCAGTCCAATTGCGTGTGTACATGTGATACTCAGCCCTCAGGGCGTATGCTGCCGAGCGTGTGGCACGTGCGGCATTAGCACTGTGGAGAGGAGCGTGATTGCAAGCGAAGTCCAGATCGGCCTTAACCTGAGCGTAAAGCTGTGCCGTAGTGGCAAGAGGTCCGTTAGACACTGTAGGATCGCCACTGGTGCGGAGAGGGATGCAAGGCGTATCATTAGGCCCGTCGGGATTATACACGGGGCCATAAGTATTGGCAGCGTTGAGATATACCCATGCACGGCCTACTCGGGCCTGAGCTATGACTCCCAGCGAATACTCATCATCGGCACCAAGACCTTCGATACCATCGATGACATTGTTGAAGTATGCGACCGAACGATAGATACCGCTTGTCCAGAAGAATGGTGTCGTGTTGGGATTCACAAGCTTGTCATAGAACACATAGGCCGCAAGCATCTCAAGATTGGGATGAGTGGATGTGTACTGGTAACGGGCTTGTGTCTCTGAGATACACAGGTTGTCACCAAGCATCGCATAACAACAACCACGGTTGTTGTCCATCATGAAAAAATCGATGGTATTCGAGCTGTTGAGAAGATTCTCGAACTGCGACACTTCGGTAGGTATCATCTTGCCGACCGGCTTGACATCAAGATAATCATCACATGATGCAACCATCGCGGCGAGCGTCAACGGAAGAATATATTTAATTGCTTTCATTAAGTAATTCTTAAAAATTAAACGTCAATAAGTTCCTATCACATTAGAAACTGAAGGATAAACCTACGTAATACTCTGCGCTGCGGGGCAGTACGGAGAATCCACTGTTGGTCGACGCGCCGGCACCGCCATCATAGTTGATTTCCATTGTCTCAGGGTCGATGTCAACGCCCTTGGCTGTGATACGGAACAGGTTTCTCCCCTGGAGATAGATACGTGCTTCACTCATACCAATCTTCTGGAGAAGAGCCTTGTCAAATGTATAGGCAAGTGTAAGGTCTCTCAGCTTGGCATAGCTTGCATTGCCTGTGTTGATGTCACAGTAGGGGAAGTAGAAGAGGTCCATGTTCCATGACTCAAGGTTAGGATAGATGGTATGAGCCTCGTCACCCGGTTTCTGCCAGCGCTGGCTCACGTAACGGCTGTTGATGTTCGAACCCTGGAAAACGTCCTTACGGAATTTGTGACCGAACTTGGCGATGAACATAAACGATAGATCCCAGTTCTTATACTTCAGCACGTTAGTGAATGACATTTCAGTCTTGGGAACGCTTGAACCGAGATATACGATGTCATCGACCGTGGCATCAGCAGCGAGCTTGGTGCCACCTTCATTATCATAGATGGTTACGACACCATTGTTGTCGAGTCCGGCAAAACGATAACCGAACAGACCGAACATCGGGTAGCCTGCTGCGTGTATGGGGGTATTGAATGCCCAGCTCGTAGGATAGTTGCGGGCTACGTTGTATTCGATGACTTTATTCTTGTTAAAGCTCATGTTGAATATCATATCCCAGCTGAAATCGGATGTACGTACGGGGGTGCCGTGGAGCGAGATTTCCACACCGCGGTTGTCGATGGCTCCGAGGTTCTTGGTCATACGCGATGTACCGGTGGTCGGGTCTACCGCATCGGCGGCGAGAATATCGGTTGACTTCTTGTAGTAGTAATCGATGCTTACACCCAGACGGTTGTCAAGCACGTCAAAGTCGATGCCGACGTTAGTCGTCTTGGTTTTCTCCCAGCGCAATGTGTTGTTGGGGAACGACGAAATGTTGTTGGCAACACCGCCGGTGACGGAGTTGAAACTTCCGGCCGCAAGGATGAGGTACGGACCTTCGGAGAGCGAGATGTTACCGTTGACACCGTAAGAGGCGCGAAGGTTAAGACGGCTGACCCATGATGCAGTGAAGAAATCCTCGTTTGAAACCTTCCATGTGCCACCGACTGACCAGAGAGGTTTGTGACGATATTTGGGATCGGTGCCGAAGAAGTTGGTCAGGTCCTCACGAATACTTCCGCTGACAAGATAACGGTTGTTGTACTCGTATGAACCGTTGAAGTACCATGATACGAAGCGGTTGTCTCGTAACGAATATGATCCGTAGGAGGGTGAGAATCCGGCGCTGCCGCCAAGCATGTCGCTGTTGTATGCGCCGCTGTTAAGATCCTTCATGTTGACAGGCGAGAACGAGCCGGCAGTGGAGTTGTAGCCGAGACGGGTCTCATACTGATTGTTGTCATACGAGATCCTGCGCACCTCATTACCGGCCAGGGCACTGATGCGGTGCAGACCGAAACTCTTGCTGTACGACACCTGTGTACGCAGTGTCCAGTCCTCGCTCGTATAACGGGTCTCGTTAATGGCGTCTCCGTCAGGGATGTAATGGTTGGTGGGATTGGACATAGATGTCGAGCTGTTATAGGCGTTACGCATCACATAGCTCTCAGATGTATTTATAGCCTTGTAGGTCGAGTTGGAACGGTTCCAGTTGCCGCCGACTTCAAGATTCAGACCCTGAATGATATTGAATCGCAGGAATCCGTTGACACGGGCACCGAAGTTGACAGTCTTGCTGTAAGACTCGTATGACTCCTGGATGGGGTTATAATATGTACTTTTACAACCTGCCACACCTGCGTACATTTCCTGCGAGGCGTAGGTCAGCGGTGACAGATCGTTGAGGTTACCGTTGGCATCGACAAGGCTTGAGTACGGGAATGTGTAACGTCCGTAGTCGGTATAAGTCTGCCATCCGGTCAGAGGTGAATGGCTTCTCGAGTATGTAATGCTTGTGCCGATACCAACGGTGAGGAATTTGAACGGCTTCCACTCATTGTTCAGGTCAATGATCACACGGTTGCTGTGAGTGTTGATGAACGAACCTTTGGTATTGGTATAGTTTATAGCCAGATTGTAACGGTTGACGGGAGTACCGCCGCTGAGGCCGACGTTGTGGGTCTGGGTGAGCTCGGTGCGGAACATATATTTTTTCATGTCGGCAAGGAAATCGTTCTGACGCAGACGATTGACACTTGCATCATACTCTGCATCCGAAATCATACCGGCATTATGACTGGCGATGAGGCGATTGAGATCATCGATAGTACCTTTTTTAGCAATATTCACACCTCCGGGATTCTGATTGTAGAGGTCAAGCTGGGCATCGATATAGTCGGAGGCATTGGCCATGTGCAGATAATCGAGATCAGGCTTGGGGAGCACCTTGAGTGTACCGCGATAGCTTACCCTCATCTTGCCCTCCTCACCCTGCTTGCTGGTCACGATGATCACACCGTTGGCCGAACGTGAGCCGTAGATCGAAGCTGCCACAGCATCCTTGAGCACGGTGATATTGGCAATGTTGTCAGGGTTGAGGTCGGTCAGTTTGAGCTCAGTGGGATAACCGTCCACTACGACGAGAGGGTCGGTCTCGGCGTTGAGAGTGGCGCGTCCGCGGATGCTCATGCTGCCATCCTTATTGAGCACCACGCCGGCCATCTGGCCTTCGATACGGTCGGCGAGGCTGGTCGAGAGTTTGCCTTCGAGTTTCTTGGCCGATACGGTACCGAATGATCCGGTGGCTCTCTCCTTGCTGAGAGTCGTGTAACCGGTGACGATGATCTCGTCAAGTTTGTTGTCATCTTCGATCAGCTTTAATGTCACCGGACCTGAGATCTTACTTATCGCCATCTCGGCAGGACGCATACCGATATATGAGGCATGTATCTTACCGTTCGTGTTGGCAACGGGGACTTTGAGCGTGAAGTTACCGTCAATGTCCGTAGCCGTTGCCACGGAGGTACCCGTAACGCTCACTGTGGCTCCCGGCAGAGGCTCGTCATCACTGCCGAGCACACGACCGGTGACCACCAACGGATTCTGCGCTGTCATCACCTGTATGGCGACGAACATCAACAGAATGCATGTAATGCACCTTTTAATCATAGTTACTATTTTTTGATAATGTGAAAATTATGTGGTTATAAACAGATTACACTCAATGATTGTCAGACAGATTACACTCGCCCCGACTTATCGTGCCAGAGCATCAACGATAGCTGTGCGAACGCCATCACCACGTATCTCCTTGCGGAATATGGTGCCGTCCTCGGCTATACAGATAATGTGAGGTATGCCTGAGATCTGATAAGTCTTGAGGGCCAGCTGTCCGGCATTGGGAGCGAGCAGCTGTTCCCATGGCATTGCCTCCTTCTTGACAGCCTTGAGCCACGCATCCTTGTCACTGTCGATCGAGATGCTGAGGAAAGCTACGCGATCGTTGTCCTTGAACTCATCATAGATTTTCTTGAGGCTGGGTATCTCTGCCCTGCAGGGACCGCACCAGCTGGCCCAGAAGTCTACGATCAGCACTTTGCCCTTGAACGAACTGATGCTTACCGGCTTGCCGTCAAGATTATTGAATGTCAGGTCGGGAGCAGGTGCTCCGATAGCTATAGCGCGATCAAGCGCCTGCTTCTCGGCACGATCGGCACGGTAATTCTGTGCAACACGCGAATCAGGATTAGCCTTGATGATGCTATCGAGGGTATTCTCGATGAGCAGTGAATCCTCGGTCTCGGACAGCATCGGGAAGAATGCCACCACACTCGTGGTCGTGGGATTCTGCTTCACGAAACGACGGGCATATTCACGTGTTATGTCCCTTGAGCCTTTGCGGAGATTTGTGATGATCGAATCACACACCGACTTGGGCAGACTGTCCATCCTGACACTATTATAAGTATTGATCATCTCCTTGTAGGCCTGATGGTCAATAAAATTACACCAGTTGTACAGTTCGGTCTTGGGACCGCCCTTGGCTTCTATCAATTTGGGCACAATCATTCTAACCTTTGTCGTATCTTTGCCTGCAAAATCAGCTGTTATATCCTCGTCCTCCAGCCAGAAATAGAGGCGCTCGTGATTGCCGCACAATAATAAGGCCTTGCCTGCCTTTGCGACGGGCACCTCCAGTACGTATGTGCCGTCGGCCTGAATAGGAGCCTCGGCAAGAGTGTTGGAAGTGTAGTCGTCACGCTGCATGACTGACATTTTATCGCCTTCGTTAAAAAGTCCTACTTTACCCCTGATCTTGACCGTCTGCTGCGCGTTGATCATTCCGGACACGCCAACAGCCGCCATCAGAAATAGACATTTAAATCGCTTCATAATTTTACAATTTGCTTGAAAATTCTTAAAAAACTTGCAATCTTAAATATTTTTCGATGCAATAGTTAACATTAATAAATTTTCACAAATGTAATACATAAAATTACCCCCCCAATTTTTTAACACACATTAACTGTTTTCACATTTTTAAAGAAATGGCCGGGAACACCTTCAAGGCATTCCCGGCCACAAGCCGGATAGCTATATACAATTTTTATTCCCTAATATTTGTTATCGGAGTTCAAACGGGACGGTGGCGCGGATGTCGGTAGACGATGATCCGATATAGGCCTTGAAACGTCCGGGCTCGGCAATCCATGATGATGTCGAGGGATCGTAGAATTTCAAATCGTCCGGTGTGACTGTAAATGTCACAGTCTGCATCTCGCCCGGGGCAAGCGCGACTTTGTCGAAGCCCTTGAGTTCTTTGAGGGGGCGGATTACGGATGCTTTTTCGTCGCCGATGTAGAGCTGCACGGTCTCCTTACCTTCTCGGTCACCTGTGTTGGTGACAGGTATCGAGATGGTAATGTTCTCACCCTCTGAGATAGTTCCGGCCGACGCTACAGGCTTGCCGTAGCTGAACGTGGTGTAGCTGAGTCCGTGGCCGAACGGATAGAGGGCCGGAATCTTTTTGGTGTCATGCCAACGGTAACCGACGAGGATGTCTTCAAGATACTCCTGATTGATCGAATCGCCGGGGTAAGATATGGTGCCGAAATGATGGGCGGCATTATCCTCAAGACGTGCGGGGAACGAGAAGGGAAGTTTGCCTGACGGATTGACTGCTCCCGACAGGATATTGGCTATAGGGTTGCCACCCATCGAGCCGAGATACCATCCCTGGAGAATGGCCGGAACCTTTGAGGCCCAAGGCATCTCGACAGCATTGCCGCCCAAAAGCACGACCACCACATCAGGATTGACCGCTGCAATCTGCTCGATCAGGGCAGGTTGACCGAACGGCAGTCCATACTCCTTACGGTCGCTGTCCTCACAGTCCTGACTGTTATTCTTGTTAAGACCGCCGATAAAGATGACAAGACCGCCCTTGCGTGCCATATCCACAGCCGTGTTACGGAGAGAATCGACAACCTCAACCGGAATCTTGTCAACGTTGCTGTACATGGCACGACCTGAACGATAACCCTCGGTGTACTCCACCTTATCACCATAGATAGCTTTGAGTGCTTCAAGCGGGGTAACAATATCCTTGGGTTTCAGTTCGGATGATCCGCCACCGGCCATAAGATTGCGGGTGGCATTCTCACCCACCACGAGTATGCGGTCATAACGCGAAGCGTCGACCGGGAGCAATGCGGGCTGTTTCTTACCTACGGGCGCGTTCTTGAGCAGAACCACAGCCTCGTTGCCGATAGCCTCGGCGACAGCATAATGCTCGGGTGATGCGATCGAGCCGTAAGCTTTGTTACGGCGAGCCGCGGTGCGGAAATTCAGACGGAGCAGACGGCGCACCTTGTCATCGAGCGTCGACATGGGCAGTTCGCCACTCTCAAGCATTGCGAGATAGGGATTGGCCAGATAATATGCATCAGTGCCGTTGGCCGATTCGGTGGTGAGACCGTTGGTGTAGGTGCCCATCTCAAGGTCAAGTCCGTTGAGGGCGGCCTCGCGGGTGTCATGTGTGCCACCCCAGTCGGAGATGACCACACCGTCGAAATTCCAATCGCCCTTCAGGATCTTGTTAAGCAGCAGATCATTGTGACATGCATGTTCACCGCGCACCTTATTATATGCGCCCATGATCGACCACGAGCCGCCGTCGATTACGGCCTTCTTGAATGCGGGCAGATATATTTCATGCAGGGCACGGTCGCTCAGATTGACATTGATGTGTCCGCGCCAACGCTCCTGATTGTTGAGAGCGTAGTGCTTGACACATGCGGCGACACCGTTTTTCTGCATCTCGCGGATGTACGGCACCACCATCTCACCGGCCAGATACGGATCTTCGCCCATATACTCGAAGTTGCGGCCGTTGAGCGGAGTACGGTAGATGTTGACTCCGGGACCCAGCATCACATCCTTTTCGCGATAGAGCGCCTCCTCGCCGATAGCATTGCCATAGAGTCCGGCGAGGGTCGGATTCCACGTCGCAGCGAGCGCCGTAAGTGCCGGAAATGCGGTGATCGAGTCATTTGTCCATCCGGCAACTCCCCAGTCATTCCAGTTGACCTCGGCACGCACACCGTGAGGGCCGTCGCTCATCCACAGGTCAGGGATGCCGAGACGAGGCACTCCGGGAGAACAGAATTTGCCCTGAGCATGGCACATGGCCACCTTCTCGCGCAGGGTCATACGCTTCAACGCATCCTCCACACGCTCATCGATGGGGCGCGATTCATCCTGATAGACAGGCACCTCAGCTCTTACAGCCGGGATGGCTGACAACAGAAGTGTCGCGGCAGCAATAATGTGATGTTTCATAATGTGATATTGTTATGTTATATGATTATGTTCAACTACTCCGTCACTTTAATTTAACGCTCTTTGCGGCACCGTTGTAAGCGACGACATGACCCTTATTGTCACGGCTGTAGCCATGAGGCGAGTCGGGTGACACCTTTATGATATTAAATTTGCGGGTCGTGAGCATGCCCGGATAACGTCCCTGGCGCTCTCCGATGGAGAGTGTCGATTTGGCATCGTTCCACCACAGAGGGATAATGGCATATTCCCCTTTTTCATAATTATAGTCCAGACCGTCATCCTCATACAGCAGGAACTCGCCGTCCTGACCGGCATAGACGTACAGATCGATGACATCGGCCTGACGTTCATCACTCCACTGCATCTCGGGGCCGATCGGGATGATCGAACCTGAACGGGCATAGAGGGGGATGCGCTCGTATGGTGCCGCGATGTTGAGTGTCTGCCCGCCGTCAACAGCCTTGCCTGTATAGAAGTCATACCACGTGGCACCGTCGGGGAAATACACCTCGCGCGAGGTGACTCCATACTTATAGACGGGTGCCACAAGCAGTGCGGGTCCGAACATGTATTCATCACCGATGTTACGCACGGTCTTGTCGGCGGTGAAGTCCATGGCAAGCGGACGCATGATGGTGTAGTCGCGGAAATAGGTCATGCCGGCAAGTGAATAGATGTAAGGCATGAGTGCATAGCGGAGCTGCGTGTAGTAGACTACCGACTTGTAGGCCGGATGATTGTCAGGCGCGATGTTGAATATCTCGCGGAAGGGTTTCTGTCCGTGCGAGCGGAACAGTGGTGAGAACGCCCCAAACTGATACCAGCGCGTGTTGAGTTCGCGCCACTCCTTCATGTCAGCGTTTTCCGCACCTGTCTTGTCAGCCTCTTTCGCAGCCTTGACGTAGCGGTCCTCGACACAGAATCCGCCTATGTCATGTGTCCAGTAAGGTATGCCCGAGGCGGCAAAGTTAAGACCGGCCGAGATCTGGGCCTTGAGATCCTCCCAACGCGTAGCGATGTCTCCGCTCCATGTAGCGGTGGAGTAACGCTGCTGGCCGGCAAAACCCGAGCGGGTCAGCAGAAACACGCGTCTGTCATGGTCAGCGCCGCGCTGTCCGTCATAGATGGCCTCGGCATTCATCAGACCGTAGGCATTGAAATATTTTGTCGACGGACCGAGGGCTGTCGGAGTGATGAGATCTTTGCGATACTGTATGTCGGTACAGTCACGGATATTAGGCTCGGAAGCATCCATCCACCATGCATCGATGCCGAGCGGATAGTAATGATCCTCGATCTGATGCCAGAACAGACGGCGCGCATCGGGATCGTATGCGTCATAGAACGATCCGAGATAGCCGGGACCTACCCAGTCACGTATACTGTCCTGCACGGGCAGTTTATACATCCACTCTTTGCGGTCAAACTCCTTGTAATGCTCGGTGTTGACATAAAACTTCGGCCACACCGAGATCATCACTCGTCCGTTCATGGCGTGAATAGAGTCGACCATGCCTTTGGGGTCGGGAAATCGTGCGGGGTCAAATTCGTGGCTGCCCCACGCATCCTCCTTCCAGTGCAGCCAGTCGATGACTATATTGTCGATGGGAATATTGCGGCGGCGAAACTCGGCGAGCGTCGACAGCACTTCGTCCTGAGTGTTGTACTTCTCGCGGCTCTGCCAATAGCCCATAGCCCACTTGGCCATGATCGGAGCCTTGCCTGTGAGTTTACGGTAACCGCTGATGACGTCATCCATATTCTCGCCATAGATGAAGTAGTAGTCGATCTGCGACTGCATCTCGCCCCACCAGCTCATCTGCATCTGCTCCTTGTCCGAGCGAGGTGAGTAGGCGCGCAGTCCGCAATAAGCCACCGAGCCGTTGGGCTGCCAGTCGATTCTGACCGGTACACGCTGTCCGGCCTCAAGACGCACGCTGAATTTGTAGGAGTTGGGATTCCATGCCGTACGCCAGCGTTCGGGCACGACCTCACGACCATCGATGGTGACGGTGATATAGCCGGAATAATATAAGTTAAACTTGTATTCGCCCGACTCGGGGGCTTCGAGCTCGCCCTCATATTCCACATGGCTGCCCGCGTAGCTGAAGTCCTGCGGCAGATTGACCACGTGGCTGAGGTCATGGCGCATCAGGTGCTCGAAGTATATCGAATCCTCGCGCTGCACTATCTGTGGAGTGTCGGCTCCCTTAGGTGTATAGGTCCCTGTGAATGCTCCGGGGCGTCCGTCTTTGTCGAATATCTTAAATACCTGTCCTAACTGACTGTAAGGCTCCGGATTGCCGAATCGGCACAGCGAATAGCTGTCCCAGAGTATGCCGTAATTGTCGGTCGAGATGACAAACGGGACTGAGACCTTGGTATTGTACTGAAACAGTTCCTCGTTACGACCCTTGTAATTAAATTCGTCACTCTGATGCTGACCGAGTCCATAGATGCCCTCATCGTCACTGAGTGACTCGAACACCTGACGGACGGTATAACCCTTGGTATCCTCGACCTTGATCGGCGAAAACTCGCGGCCACCGTCAGCCTCGGCCACGATCAGGCGTCCGTCCTTATTATAAAACTTTACATCGCCAGTGGCGAGACTGACCGTGGCACGTATCTCGGCGGTCACAACCGACACTGTCGTATCACTCTCTTCGACGGTAAAAGCTGCCTGCTCGGCCTGCGGGACGGTGACGAGACTCTGCTCTTTCGAAAATTTTCGGTCCGGGGTGGCAGACACGCGTATTATCTTGTCGCCCAGCACTTGCAGTCGCACTTTGCGCACGTCATTATCCTGCGAAGGTGAAAGGTTGACTGTAATGCCGGTATCGTCCTTACTGAATTTGCCTTCAGTACAACCGGTAGTGAACAGCATTGCCGCCGATGCAAGAAGCAATGCCGCAAGTCGAATTTTTTTCATGGTTCGGTATGATGATTGTTTGTCTGATAGAGCGACGGCAACATGCCATACTCGTCGCGAAAATATCTGCTGAAAATGCGAGGGGTGTTGAATCCAACCTTTCCGGCCACCTCCGCCACGGTCATATCCTCCTCACGCAACATTACGGCGGCACGTCTGAGACGTATGATACGTATAAATTCAATCGGAGTCATATCAACCGTAGTCTTAATCTTATTGTAAAGGTGTACACGGCTCACACCCAGATGATCACTCAGTTGTTCGACCGAGAGATCCGCACGGTGCATATTGGCCTCGACATATTTCATGGCCTTCTCAACAAGATCGTCATTGATAGCATCCAGTCTATCCCTACAGTTATCCGTCACAACGCATGTCTCAGTGCCCGGACGCATATAATCAGTCTTCTGCGATTGAGATGTTACATCGATCCCGTTATTGGCATCAGCTGTCATTTCAGCCTTACTCAACAACCCCCGTGCCTCTTCACGGATGTCGGTAAGTCGGGTCCTCAACTCGTCATCGCATCCCTCACCGGCGATCGCATCAATCGACTCGATTATGTGTCTGAGACCGGTGCGAAATTCATCAACATCCGGCATGCGCCGTCCACACCTGCGACGCATGGCAATACACAAGCCACAGATACAGCAGATGCAGACTGACAGGAGGATGTATGGTAGAATCAGGGACATGAACGGTTTTATATACAAAGTAACTCAAATTCCCCGTGATATGCAAAAAAATAATCAAGTCAACAAAGTATATTGTCTGAAATATCAAAAAAAGACTCGACTACAGATGTTTCACTGGTCGAGTCTTTACATTTTTGCAGGCGGGCATGTGCGCCGGTTGCAATATCTTTGATCTGTTTTATCGATGTGTTTCATATCTCACATGTTACATACGGGTATTATAACGATAGATGAGTGCTGCTGATTCACGATACGCGTCACGGACGCGACGATATATGTTTGATAGTTTCATAATAATCTGTCTTTTAAAGGTTGATTATTTAATGTCGATATATTAGCGATGGCTTCTGTGGTGGGTATGAACGCTGCAATCACCTGTGGTGCGGAAACTCTCGGCATCTGCGAGGTGATGCATAATATGTTTCATGTCTGCGCGTAATGTTTTAAATGTAAGTGTCATAATAGTAATAGTTTTTAATAGTTTTTAATAGTTGATTAATTCGTGATTCGATATTATAACACTGCCACAAAGAAAAAGGTTCAAAAAATATGTTTTACAACATACTTTCTGAACCGAATATGCGCAGACCACGCAAATTTAATTAGCTGATAATGGCGGGAAATTACTGCTCGTCATCACTGTGTCACGGGTCACGAGCAGAGCCTCGACCCCGTGCAACGACTCAATCATGGCCATTGCCGAGTCGGCACTTTGCGCCATGCAGGCTGTGGCATACGCATCAGCCAGCATACAGTCAGGAGCTACCACCGTAGCCGACAGCAGGTCGGTCATGGCCGGACGACCGTCACGCGGACTTATGGTGTGCCACGTGCGTCCCTCGGGAGTCTCGCGATAATTGCGGTAATTGCCCGAAGTGGCCACCCCCCTCCCGGTCAGTTCAACCACAGCCATACGTTCGTGCACGATGGCAGTATCACAGTCGATCGGCGCGTCGACCATGATGCGCCACTGACGGCCACGGGGCGAACATCCGGCCAAAACTATCTCGCCTCCGATCTCCACCATATAATCCTCACACCCGTTACGGGCAAGCATCTCGCCTACCAGATCACAACCGTAACCCTTCGTGATGGCCGAGAAGTTAAATTCAGTCGCGGGCGATTTTTTCCTTATAAATCCATCCGTTGTGATGGAGCACTCCCCAATACCCACCGAGCCAAGCAGCGAATCGATAGCTTCGGCTGTAGGCTCTACACCAGTCGTACGGTAACCGTAGCCCCACAGATTGACCAACGGGGCCACTGTCGGGTCAAACGCTCCGTGACTCATACGGTTTACCTCGACCGAAGCATTGAAGATACGCATCAGCAGCGAGTCGGCCTTCACTGCTTCACCACGATTTACCGCCGAGATCAGCGACGAATCGGCAAACGGACTCAGCGACTGCTCCACCCGTTTCATTACCGCAATGATCGAATCGTGCAGGTCACGGTCCGAGCGATAGGTTATGTGATAGGTGGTGTTCCACATCACCCCCTCGGCCGAGCGATAACGGGCCGGAGGCGTGCACGCGACGAGAAGTGTGACGGATACTATTATATATATACAGACATTTTTCAGATGTGACATAACGATAATTTTTCGACAAAATTAGTGAATTATCCCGAAAGAAGTGTAAATTTGCGGATATAGATAATCACACAAAAAACCATCACTGATATGTCAGAAGTATATGTATTTCTCGCCGATGGCTTTGAAGAGATCGAAGCGCTCGCACCGGTCGACCTCATGCGTCGTGCAGCCATTAAGGTAACCACCGTATCCGTCAATGAGTCGCACAGCGTGACCGGCGCACACGGCATCTGCGTACAGGCCGATGCACTCATCGCCGACACCGATCTCGGCGGAGCTGCTATGCTGGTATGTCCCGGCGGAATGCCCGGGGCGAGCAATCTCGCCGTATGCCCGACACTTACCGACACCCTGGTGGCCCAATATCGTGACGGCCGATACGTCGCAGCCATCTGTGCCGCACCTGCCGTGACACTCGCCCCGCTCGGCATCCTTGACGGACATCAGGCCACATGCTATCCCGGATTCGAGCAGCAGTTGCGCGACGGGGGCGCCACTCATTGTGACGTACGTGTAGCGGTCGACGGCAACGTCATCACCTCAAACGGCCCGTCGTCAGCCATCCCGTTCGCCCTCGCACTCATCACCGCCCTACGCAGCCCCGAAGCCGCACAGCAGGTGGCATCCGGAATACTGCTATAAACCTTTCGTGGCTAAACCTTTCGTGGCGGACAGGTGTTATATAGGCATAAAAAAGAATCTATAACACCTATCTTATTATGAGCGAATTTAAGGATATGATCAACAGCGACAAGCCCACGCTTGTCGACTTCTTCGCCACTTGGTGCGGCCCGTGCAAGATGCAGGCCCCGATACTCGAAGAACTGAAAAAGAAAGTAGGCGATGACGCCAATATCATCAAGATCGATGTCGACCGCAATCCCGAACTGTCGGCCGAATATCAGATACGCAGCGTGCCGACCATCATAATCTTCAAGAACGGTATGCCCCAGTGGCGCGCGTCGGGACTCCAGCAGCTCGAAGTGCTTGAGGACAAGATCCGCATTCAGGAGCAACCGGGCAAATAAGACCCGACACGACAAAACAGCACAATATATGGTCTCGGAAAATGATTTTTTCGGGACCATATATTTTATACATTTTTTTGGACGTTATCATCTTAATTTTTCTTATTTTTGCGCCGTCTTATCCTACATCATCATGTCAGAAAAGCTTGAACTATCCGAAGTCTACCGCGCCGCCCGGGTGCTGCGCGACGTAGCGCGTCATCCCCGCCTCATCGGCGAGACACGTCTCAACCCCGAGTCACACGTCTACCTCAAGCCCGAGAATCTGCAACACACCGGCGCCTTCAAGCTCCGTGGAGCTTACTATAAAATCTCGCAACTCACCCCCGAAGAGCGGTCCAGGGGTGTAATAGCCTGCTCGGCCGGCAACCATGCCCAGGGCGTAGCGCTCGCCGCCACCCACAACGGCATCAAGTCACTCATCTGCCTCCCCGCCGGTGCTCCGCTCTCGAAGATCGAAGCCACCAAACGCCTCGGTGCCGAAGTGTGCCTCGTGCCCGGAGTCTATGACGATGCCTATCAGAAAGCAGTCGAGCTGCAGAAGGAGCACGGATACACATTCATCCACCCGTTCGACGACCCCAAAGTGATAGCCGGACAGGGCACCATAGCCCTTGAAATCCTTGAAGAGATGCCCGATGTCGAGGCCGTGATCGTCCCCGTGGGCGGAGGCGGACTCATAGCCGGCATCGCCTTCACGCTCAAACAGCTCAAACCTGACGTCAAGGTCTACGGCGTGCAGGCCGAAGGTGCTCCATCCATGTACAGATCGCTGCGTGAAGGCAAGCGCGAGCACCTCAGTTCAGTCGCCACCATAGCCGACGGCATCGCCGTCAAGGAGCCGGGCGAGAATACGTTTGACTTCTGCATGAAATACGTCGACGAGATCGTCACCGTGAGCGAGGACGAGATCGCGGCAGCAATCCTCGCACTCATCGAGCAGCAGAAACTCGTAGCCGAAGGTGCCGGAGCCGTATCCGTAGCCGCAGCTATGTTTGACAAAGTACCCATCAAGGGCAAAAAGACCGTCTGCGTAGTCTCTGGTGGCAATATCGACGTGACCAGTCTCAACCGTGTCATCACACGCGGACTCGTCAAGAGCGGACGCAACCACACCTTCAAACTCGATGTCGGCGACAAGCCCGGACAGCTGTCAGGTATATGCAGCATACTCGGCGATAACGGCGCCAACATCATCTCGGTGATACACGAGCGCAACTCGGACGCCACCTCTATCAACGGATGCATTCTGCGCATCGAGGCCGAGACTCGCAACAGCGAACATATAGCCCGGCTGCGCAAGGCCCTCACCGATGCCGGACATCATTTAGTAAACTGATACATACAGTGAAAATCTACCGACTTCATATCCTTTTAGCAGCCGCATTCACCGTAATGTGCGCCGTCTCATGCAAGACCACCGAGGAGAATTACCGCAAGGCCTACGAGGCTGCGGCTGAACAGCGCCGCGAGTCCACCGGGCTTGACTCGACCATCTACGGACGCATACGCAACAGTGCCGTCACCTCATGGCTCGTAGTCGGAGGCGACTCGTTGCCGGTGCGTCGTGAATACATCGGTTACACCGACGGCGGAGGCTCGTCACGCGACAACATCAGGCGTTACAACATCGTCGTGGGTCAGTTCAAACAGGTGTTCAACGCACGTCAGATGCGGCAGCGACTTATCGACAGCGGATATGACAGCGCTATGATCGTACACACTCGCGAACCGCTTTACTACGTCATCACCTCCTCGGTGCCGACCCCCGAAGAGGCTCTCGCCGGGTGGCGCAAAGTCACCTCCGACCGTTCGATCGTACTCAAGTCTCCCCTGCCGTTCATCCTCACCCCTGCCAATTTCAGATAGGTTGACATGTTAAGATAGAGACAGCGGTCTCGCTGACATTTTGGAAGATTTTTCTAAAAATTAGATAATATTTGAGAACAGAGCCTTTTTTCTTACAAGAAAATTGCTCTGTTCTTATCATTTTATTATATTTGCGAACTAAATATTATGAAATACTAATTAATTCTCAATACTAACACATGGCAAAATTCTACCAACTGTCACTCGGCATGCTTGCCGGTGCCCTTACTATGGGCGTATCGCAGCAGGCATCAGCCCGTCAGCTCAGTGTCGACGAGGCTCTTGCATCAGCAAGACTGACATCTAAAGTAGCCCCCCTGCGCGGATCACGCTCAGGCGGCGAGCTCAAACTGGTTCACACCGAAAAGAGTTCATCACTCTCTACCCTTTACGTCCTCAACAACGAAGATGGCGGATACGTTGTCCTCTCGGCCGATGACGTAGCCGTACCCGTAGTAGGATATTCTGAAAACGGCACATTTGATCCCGAAAACATCCCCGCCGACCTCAAGGCTTGGCTTCAGCACTACTCTGAGGAGATTGTCGCAGCAACCTCGGCAGGCATCATCGCACCTACCGCCGATGCTGTTGCTCTTCAAAACATCACCAACAAGATCACTTCAACTAAAGGCTCGTCTTGGAATACCGGTGCTCCGTACAATGCTGACTGCCCCGTACTGGGAAAGGATGATGATGACAAAGACATCCATGCAAATGCCGGTACCGGCGCCCTCTCTCTTGCCAAGATCATGAGATACCACGAATGGCCTCAAGAGGGTAACGGCTCTGTCAGCTACCAATACAACAATGAAGTCGGTGAACTGAAATGTGACTTTACCACAGTGTCATTCGACTGGGCAAAGATGCCGACCCGCATAAGCGCCGGAACTGGTACCGGCACAGGTACCGGTACAGGTACAGGAACCGGTACAGGAACCGGTTCTTCTACCGATCCCAAACTTCTGCAATCACTCATTCAGGCTATCGGCTACGGTATCGAGACATACTATGGCGTAGACAACAGCACAGCCATCGGCAATGACGTGGCATACGCACTCGTCAACTATTTCGGTTATGACCAGGGCCTCAACTACGTGCTTCGCAACTTCTACTCTCTCCAGGAGTGGAACCAGATGATCTATGACGAGCTCAACAACAACGGCCCCGTATACTATGACGGCAAGAACGCCGACGGCACCACTTATTCATTTGTTATCGATGGATATAACGCTCAAGGATTCCACATCCTGTTCAGCAACCCCGGTGGTGTACAGCCTGCGGACGGCAACTTCCGCCTCAACATCATCGGTGGTAATATGCCCTATGGTTCTTATGCCGATGCAAGCCGTTACACCGCATCACAGGGTGCTATCTTCGGTCTCAAGAAGCCTGTTGAAGGCAGTGAACCCAGCACAGTATTGTATGCTGACGGTACACTCAACATCTACAGAGTAGGTACACCCGCCGGTGTTTACACCAACCAATTTGAATTAGCCGATCCCTCCAATAGACCGTCGGGACTATGTAAGTTCAATTACTTCAACGGAAAAGGTATCAAAATGGCATGCGTGCCTACTGAAGAGATCAAGAGCAAAGGCATCAAGTATGTAATGGGCTTTGAATGTGAGCCTGAAGACGGCAGCGACAATGTCTACATCGGTCTCACCAACATGACTCTCAAGCCCGATGTTACAACTGCGATCGGTGCATCAGTAGGAACCATCTATCTTACATCCAATCTTAAGAAGAACGTCAACTACACCGTTCGCCTCGTAATGCAGAAAGCAGCTTCAGGCGGCACAGGTACAGGTACAGGCACAGGTACAGGCACCGGCACTGGTACCGGCACTGGTACTGGCACCGGCGGTTCAAGCTACAACCTGTTCAAGGCAGGCCTCCCCTACGAGTATGTTCTCACATCTCTGGGTGATGTCAGCGAGCTCAAGATCTCATACGACGACACCTATATGTATGTAACCGCTCCCGATGGACAGTTGTCAGACCTCGCTATCGACAAGGTAGGCTTCTTTGCCACCAACGATGCAAATCTGGCGACACCTCTCACCGAGATTGACGCCACCGCCTCTTACACCATCGGCGCCGTCCTGAACAATACCGGTGCAGAGTATCTCGGCACTGTTTATCCCTACCTCTATGACAATTGGGGCCATGAGGTCAAGCTTCAGGCTGTGACTGTAGACATCCCCGCCGGCGAAAGCGGACAGGTACGCTGGATCAATCAGTCGCTCGCCGACCAGCTCTACGAGACCGAATATACCCTCACTCTCTGTGACAAGTACGGCACTCAGATCGGTGACGGCATGAAGGTTAATGTCACCAACGGTAAGTCACTCACCGATCTTGCCGTCGTTAAGAAAGTTAATTTCGTAACTGATCTTGGCAACTATTATGAGGACGGCAAATTAGTCGCACCCCGCGTAGGATACACATTCAAGGCTTCTGTTGAATTTGAGGGTATCTCAGACTCCTATAGCAAGACCGTATATCCTTACTTCTATGACGCAAGCGGCAAGCTTATCGGATATGACAACTATTCAGCCATCACTCTTGATCTGACCAAAGGCCAGACATTCACTTACGAAGCTCTTACTAACAAGACCGCGATGGGACTTGATAATAAAAAGCTCCCCTACAATAGCCTCTATCAGCTGAGCTTTGCGCCCGCAGGTGGTACCAAGCTGAAGTTTGAGAACGGCGATGACTTCGTATGGATCTATGTTACCGATCAGGCATCAGGCATCGAGACCATCGTTGAGGATAACACCGTATGCTCTGTAACCCCCAACCCCGCCGAGTCTGTAGCCACAGTCACCGCCAACGGTGCCATCAGCGAGATCGCCGTTTACTCGATGAACGGTGCCCTTGTACTCGACCGTCGTTATGACAGCAGCAACACAGCCGAGCAGCTTGACGTTACCGCACTCCCCGCAGGCAACTACGTGCTCCGCGTCGTAGCTGACGGCAAGAACAACATCGCCCGTCTCATCAAGCGTTAATAGCACACAGCACAACCCACGCTCATCTCAGCGTGTCACCCTCATGACCGCCTCCGCCTGTCACCACGACAAGCGGAGGCGGTTTCATTCATTTTTATAATTTTTTTATTTTGGTCATTATTGCGAAAATAATTACCTTTGCGAAGATATTATACCATGAAACAGGATTACGTCACACATTCCGGCACAATAACCCATGTCACAGACGGCACGATAACGTTGCGCGCCGACGGCTCATGCAGCTGCGACGGATGCGCCGTGGCCTCGCTGTGCAACAAGGACAGCTCGGCCGGTGAGGGCGAGAACATCACCATCGACACCCCCGAGGCACGGAAATACACCGTAGGCGAACGCATCGAGGTCTCGGCCACCTCTGCATCGACACTCCGCGCCACATGGTGGGCGCTGATACTCCCTACCATCCTGTTCATCGGCGTGACGCTGGCCGTACGTCTGGTGTGGCCCGACAGCGGCGCCATATCGCTCGCCATAGGATTCGGAGCACTCGTCATATATGACTTCGGCCTCTATCTGTGCCGTAAACGGCTCGCACAGAAGATAACGTGGCGCATCAGACGACTCTGACCCGTCACCTATCCGCCTCCTCCTCCCGACCTTAATTACATGCAACAATAACTTTCCATCACATACCATGAACGTAATTATCCTATCAATCATCGTCCTCGGCATTATCGGCATCGTAGGTGCCGCAGTGCTCTACATGGTGGCACAGCGCTTTCATGTACACGAGGATCCCCGTATCGACCAGGTAGAAGCTCTCCTGCCGGGAGCTAACTGCGGCGGATGCGGACGCAGCGGATGTCGCGACTTTGCCGTAGCCTGCGTAGGCGCGACCACTCTCGACGGTCTGACATGTCCCTCGTCAGGCGCTGAAGTAATGAAAAAAATCGGCGACATCGTAGGCCTCACCCCTGTAGCGACCAAGCCTAAGATCGCCGTGATAAAATGTAACGGTACCTGCGACCTGCGTCCGGCCCACGCCCGATTTGAAGGCGCGCCCTCATGTGCGGTGCTCGCATCGCTCGGCTCGGGCGAGACTGCATGCCCCAACGGATGTCTCGGTTGCGGCGACTGCGTCGAGGCCTGTCCCTACGGTGCCATGCGCATGAATCTTGAGACCGGCCTGCCCGAAGTCATCGAGGACAAATGCGTCGGCTGTGCAGCGTGTGTCAAGGCATGTCCCCGTGCCATCATCGAACTGCGCAACAAGGGTCCGCGCGGCATGCGTGTATACGTAGCCTGCTCCAACAAGGAGAAAGGCGCCCTGGCCATGAAGGCATGCAAGGTGTCATGTATCGGCTGCGGCAAGTGCGCCAAGGCGTGCGCTCACGAGGCCATCGCTGTGACAAGCAATCTCGCATACATCGACTACGAGAAGTGCAAACTCTGCAAGAAGTGTGTCGACCAGTGTCCCACACATGCCATCCACGCCGTAAACTTCCCGGTCAAGAAGGCCGAGCCCGCACCCGCACCGGCTGAGAATGCCACTGTCTAATCCCGTCACTCCTCAACCCCTGATTATATCATGAAACTGCATACATTCAAAATCGGTGGCGTTCATCCCGCCGAGAACAAGATAGCGGCCGGCAAACCTATCGTCAACATGCCGCTCCCCGTCGAGGTCGTACTCCCCGTGTCACAGCACATCGGCGCTCCGGCCAAACCGGTGGTTAAGAAAGGTGACCACGTAAAACGCGGTGACCGTGTGGCCGAGGCAGGAGGATTCGTTTCGGCTCACGTGCACACCCCCATCTCGGGCACCGTAGTCAAGGTAGACATCGCCCGTACACCGCAGGGCATGCCGGTCGAGGCTATCTATATCAAGAGCGATGAGGCCGACCGCGAGGCCGATGCCGCAGCCATGGCTGACAAGAGCCAGAAACGCTCGGAAAACGAGATAGCCGCACTCGAACCCAAAGCCATAATCGACATCATCAAGGAGGCCGGTATCGTAGGCCTCGGTGGAGCCACATTCCCGACTCATGTCAAGCTAATGCCCCCTCCCGGCAGCAAGGCCGAGGTGGTGATAATCAATGCCGCCGAGTGCGAGCCCTGTCTGTCATGCGACGACATGCTGATGCGCGAATGCTCACGCGAGATCGTCAAGGGCGTCCAGATGCTGATGCGCGCCGCCGGTGTGGCCCGCGGTGTCATCGCCATCGAGAACAACAAGCCCGAAGCGATCGCAGCCATGACCGAGGCATGTGCCACGGCCCCCGGCATCGAGGTGATGACGATGCAGGTCAAATATCCCCAAGGCGGTGAAAAACAGCTTATCGAGGCTGTCACCGGACGCGAAGTACCCTCGGGAGGACTCCCCATCGCTACAGGAGCCATCGTGCAGAATGTAGCCACCGCATACGCCGTATACCGCGCCGTCTATCTCGGCGAGCCAATCCTCGACCGAGTGCTCACCATCCATGACGGCAACGACGGCCGCAACCTGCGCGTGCCCCTCGGCACCATCCTCAGCACTCTCGTCGAAGGCATGGAGTATGAGAAAGCCATCCTAGGCGGCCCGATGATGGGGCGTACAGCTTCGACACTCGACACACCCATGATCAAGGGCACCTCGGGCATACTGCTCGATGCCCGCTATGCCCACCGTCGCGAGGCGGAGCCTTGCATCAGATGCGGTGCCTGTGTCAACGCCTGCCCGATGGGTCTCGAACCGTTCCTCATCAGCACACTCTCACGCCTCAAGCAGTGGGATGATGCCGAGCAGGAGAAGATAGCCAACTGTATCGAATGCGGCTCATGCAGCTACATCTGTCCGGCATCACGTCCGCTCGTCGACTATATCCGCGTAGGCAAGGCCAAAGTCATGGCCGCCATGCGCGCCCGCGCAGCAGCAGCCAAGAGCTGAACGCCATAATCCGACTCACGTAATCGTACATAACCGATACCCCTCGTCAGCCGTCCGACCGGCGGAACGAGGGGTATCATTTTGTATATCTCAACAGTTATCGTGCCTGACTCCGAATATTTTTCTGTTAATATTAGCTATTGCGGGAAATTTATGTTAACTTTGCCAAGATTAGTAACCATACGTAACCATTGAAAACTAATGAATCTTGCAACGGCTGCGTAGGGGAAAACCTATTGACGTTTTATTTATAAGAGTTCCTTATTAATCAAGAATCATAGCATGTCATTCTGGAGAGGTATAATAAGTGCCTTTGGTTTCGGAGGCGATAGCGAAGAGGATGAGGAGGAATACGACTCATCGTTACCCACATACGCCGCACAGCCCCCTGTGACGCCGCCACAGCCCGTCCCGGTCCCTGCCCCCGTCATCGTGACGTCGACAACCACATCGGACTCTATGGCGGACGACGACGACCACAAGGACAATGAGTCGGATGAGAAAGCTGTCGCCGTGAACGATAACACTCCGGCTCCGGCCGAGTTCAGCGACACGGAACTTCCCGCCGACCTGTTTGATGCGGTAATCGAGCTGTTTAACGAGTCTCAGTCAGACTTCGTGAAGAAATGTCTGTCGATCGAAGCCCAGCGGGCATATATCATCAACTCCATCAATGAAAATCTGCGCCGTCGCGTCAGCCGTGCGGCCGGCCCGTCGGAAGCCGAGCGACTGAAAAGACGTGTGATCGCTCTTGAGAAAGAGGTGCAGGGCAGCAAGGCTCTGCGTCAGGAAAACCGCAAACTGCATCTGAGCATCGAGCGACAGAAACGCGCTCTGCTCGACCGCATCAACGACCTTGAGGCTCAGGTGACCAAGCATATCGCCGAGAAGGAGAGCTATCTGTCAGCCAAATATCTGCACGACGACCACACTCCGGCCGAGCAGACAGCCTCTCAGCAGGAGGATGTCATCACCAAGTCCGAACATGAAAATATAATCGAGGAGCATAAGAGCATCATCGCCGGACGCGATGCCCGCATATCCGAGCTCGACAAGACCGTCGACGATCTGAAGGAACAACTGTCCACCCAGTCCACCCTGCGCGAACAGCTTGAGGTCAAAACCCGTATGAGCGACGAGATGATCAACGACCTGCGTAATCAGGCCGCATCAAAACGACACGAGTTCGAGGACACATGCCGACAGCAGGAGATGGCCCTTGAACAGATACAGGAACAGGTGGCATCGTTCGAGCAGGTCAAGGCTCGTCTCGAAAACCGTATTATCGAGCTTAAAGAGGCTCTGAAAGAGGAAAAACGCGCCGAGCGCGAGGCACAGATAGCCCGACTCAATGAGGAGAACGCGTCCCTGCGCCACACCATAGAAAACAATCTGTACAATCAGGCCAACAATGAGACCCGTCTGCGCAATGAGATCAAGCAACTCAGGCTGGAACTCGAAAAGATAACCGCATCATCACCCGTCACCGCAGGTCCCGCTCAACAGACAGCACCGGCATCCGTCACACCCGACCCGGTGGACATCTCCGGTCAGGATGAAATCTTCTCACCCGACCCCAAGCCGCGACAGTCCAAGCGCAGAGGCCGTCCCAAGAAAGTGAAACTCGACGACGATCTCGACAACACCGAATGGTTTGCCGGCCACAAGGACGATCCCGACTTCGGTTACCACGAGCCTCCGCGACGCCCATCCAACGACAACGCCGCCCAACTCTCATTGTTCTGACCATTTACCGACCCAAGAAACCAATTATGAAAAGAGTAGCATCCGCATTAGTGCTCGCGACAGCGGGCGTCATAAATCTCTCCGCATCATCGGCTGTAAACATCAGCGACTTCTCCGATCTGGCACCGTACGTATACCCGTCCAATCGCGCCAAGAGTGTGCCGGCTCCCTACTTCACTGCCGACGGACAGTCGTATCTCCAACTCAGTCCCGACGGCAAACGCGTAGTGAAATATGACATCCGCAACGGTGCCGAGACCGAGACCGTAATGGATGTGACTCATACACGCCAGGCAACGATAGACCGCATCGAGAGTTTCACTCTCAGCCCTGACGGATCGAAACTGCTCATCGCTACGGCCACCGAACCTATCTACCGGCGTTCGACCCAGGCAGTGTTCTACGTCTACGAGCTGCGCACCCGCATACTCACCCCTCTGTCGGACGAGCACAAGCCCCAGCGCGCTCCCCTCTTCTCACCCGACGGACGCATGGTGGCATTTGTCGGCACTGACAACAATATCTATCTCAGCAAGCTCGATTTCGGTACCGAAGTGGCCGTCACGACCGACGGCGCCGTCAACCGTGTCATCAACGGTGTGCCCGACTGGGTGTATGAGGAAGAATTTGCCACCTCACGTTCGATGTCATGGGCGCCTGACTGTATGACTCTTTGCTATCTGAAATATAACGAGACTGACGTGCCCACCTATACATTCCCGATGTATGAGGGCACATGCAATCCGATGACACAGTATGCACTATACCCGGGTAGCTTCACATATAAATATCCTGTGGCCGGACAGCCTAATTCAGTGGTGACGGTCCACAGTTATGACGTGGACAACCGCAAGACCAAGAATGTCACCCTCCCCGGTAATGACATCGAATACATCCCCCGCATAGCGTATGCGGCCGACGGTTCGGGCCGTCTGCTCGTGACTACGCTCAACCGCGACCAGAACTATATGGAAATCTTTTCGGTCAATCCCAAGTCGGGTGTGTCAAAGTCAATCTTCACCGAGCAGAGCGAGGCATGGATATGTCCCGACACATACGAGAACATGACCCTTATGCCCAAAGGCATGATCATACTCTCGGCCCGCACCGGATACGAGCACGCCTATATGTACAGCTACGAAGGTCAGCTGGTCAAGACTCTCACGTCCGGTGAATATGACGTAAAGCAGTTCTACGGCACGGATGTCAAGGGCAATTATTATTTCCAGTCCACATCCACCGGCCCTGTCAACCGCGTCATCACCCGTGTCGATGCCAAGGGTGTAAGTAAAAATCTCACTCCCGCCACAGGCATCGCATCGGCATGGTTCGCCCCGACAATGGATTATTACGCCGTGACCTACAGCAACTCGACCACCCCGCCTGTGTGCACGCTCTACTCGGCTCCCGCAGATAAGAAAGTGCGCGTGCTTGAGGACAACGCAGGCCTGGCCGAGAAGTATGCATCGGCTCCCAAACCCGAATTTATCACCATCACCACATCCGAGGGTGTGACGATGAACGCCGCGATATATCGCCCCGCCGATACCGGTGCATCGCGCCGTTATCCTGTAATCATCGACCAGTACAGCGGCCCCGGCTCACAGCAGGTGCTCAACCGCTGGTCAGTGGACTGGATGCAGTATGCAGCCATGAACGGATATGTGGTCATCACGGTTGATCCGCGCGGCACAGGCGGTCGCGGTCGTGCCTGGGAGACAATCGTATACAAGAATCTCGGCCACTATGAGGCGATCGACCTGCGCGGAGCCGCCCGCTGGGCTGCCACACTCCCGTATGTCGATCCTGACCGTATCGGCATCGCCGGATGGAGCTATGGAGGCTATCAGACACTCATGTCCGTGTCGGACAAATCATCACCATTCGCTTGCGCCGTGGCTATCGCCCCAGTGACAGACTGGCGCTTTTACGACACTATATACTCCGAGCGCTACATGCTCACACCTCAGCAGAATGCTCAGGGATATATGGAGTCGGCCCCGCTCAATCACGTAGCCGATGTGAATATCCCCATGCTGATGATGCACGGCACAGCCGATGACAATGTGCATCTGATGAACACTATGCAGTATGTATCCGTTATGCAGTCGCTCGGACGATTCTGTGACTTATGGCTATATCCCAACATGAATCACTCGATCAACGGTTGCAATTCCCGTCTGAACGTCTACTCAAAGATGCTTGACTACTTCAACAAGAATCTCTGAACAAGATAACGACGCCCCCCTCTCCCGGCTCATAACCAAGACACGTACTCATACATCATACCGTCTCATTTCAGTTATATTGAAATAAATCCATCCCTATGCCCAATAGGATAAAATCACACGAAAACGCAATCTTCAGTCTGTGGCTCAACTGGGTCATAGCCGGAACCGCTACATATCTGCCCGTACTCCTCAGTGTGTACCTGCCCGCAATGTACACCCCCATCGTATCGCTGCTGATGGTCGGAGTGCTCATTATCTATGAACGTTCGTCAATGCGGTCAGGCACCTCCGTATGCTCGCTCATACCCACAATAGCACTGCGATCGCTATTCTACTCGGCGATAATTATGATCATCATCAGTATCATATACAAACGCGGATACATCAATTACTTCTACGAACCGAGCTCGATCAATCCGGCCATTCCTTACGTGACTGTCCTGATTAAGGCTCCCGTGACATTCCTTACCACCGTATGGTCATTCATCCGAGGCAAAAGATATGCAGCCTGTCAGCGTTGCACATTGCTGCTCGGTTCGGAGTCGGAACGCGGATTTCTCGGCAAGATCTACTCGCAGGAGAGCCGTTATCAGCGCATGTTCCTGATGGGCATCTCAGGCACGATGACTCTGGTAGGATGGGGATACTATCTGTATTTCTACATCAATGTCAACATCAATGAGCCTGACCGAGTGTTCTTCGGATGGCTCCCGATCATACTTTATGTAATATCCGTGTTCTATATCGGGGCACGTTGCTTCACACTCTGGGCATATTACTGTCAGGATTACGACGGCAGTGACATACGCCACGGCTCTTCTTCGAGCCTGAGGGTGCTGATTATATCAGGCGACAAGTTCTTCCTGTCAAGCGACGATCAGGAGTACAACGATCTGCCTGACGGATACCTCTATGACACGCCGGCCTCCATTACCGTCCGCCACATGGATGAGATGACACTCGACAGGGCACGCCAGCTGTTTCGCGACATATCGCTGATAAAGGACGAGGACTTCACTCTGCGCTTCATGTACATGTCGCAGGAAGCGACAGGCAACCGCAATACGTATCACTACATCTGCTGTCCCAAGTCGGCCGATGTGCTCAAGGATTCACGATTCAAAGGCGAATGGTATAACCTCTCGCAAGTGGAACGTCTGCTGCACAACCGCGAGCTGACACCTCTGCTCGCATCCGAGATCCATCGCCTCTACACCGTGACAATGGCCTGGAAGACCTATGATGCCGAGGGCAAACGCCTGTATAAAGTCAAGAATTATCATCCGATATTCCGTCTCGACGGCATCTGCGATTGGGATGTGGACTTCAACTCACCTGTGTGGCTGAAGGTGCACAATCTCAACGAGGACAAACCGTTCTTCAGACTGCGTAAATTCTGGCGTAACCTTTACGCGATAAAAAAATGAGCGCGTCAGGCAACGCAGGCACACATCCGTCACTCATCGTCATCACCGGCCCCACCGCGTCGGGCAAGACCCGGCGAGCGGTAGAACTGGCACGCGAGCTTGACGGCGAGATCATAAGTGCCGATTCCCGTCAGATATACCGTGGTATGGATCTCGGGACCGGCAAGGACATAGAGGAATACGGCGACGTACCTGTTCACCTCATCGACATCTGCCCTGCCGGATACAAATACAATCTATACGAATTTCTACGCGATTACCGCACCGCTTACGCCGACATCGTCGGACGCGGACGTATGCCGATACTGTGCGGCGGGACCGGTCTTTATGTCGAGAGCGTACTCAAAGGGCTCGCTCTGCCCGAAGTGCCTGAGAACCGACCTCTGCGCGACAGTCTCCGTGGCAAGACACTTGAAGAACTGACCGGAATACTCGCGTCCATGAAATCGCTCCACAACACTACCGATGTTGACAGCTGTCAGCGTGCGATCCGGGCAATCGAGATACAGAGCTATTATGCCGAACACCCCGAAGCCGCCTCGCAGGCCGAACCTCATCCCGTCAAGGACGCCTTGGTGATAGGAGTATCCGTGGACCGCGACACACGCCGCCGACGCATCAGCAAACGTCTGCGCGCACGCCTCGATGCAGGAATGCTTGACGAGATGCGCCGTCTGCTTGACAGCGGCATAGAGCCTGACGACCTGATATACTACGGACTCGAATACAAATATCTCACCCTGCATCTCACAGGCGTACTAAGCTATGAAGAGATGGTGTCACAGCTTGAGATAGCCATACATCAGTTTGCCAAACGACAGATGACATGGTTCAGAGGCATGGAACGTCGCCTGCCCGACATCCCCGTCCATTGGCTCGACCATGACCTTCCCACAGACGAATTTAACCGCCGGATAATAGATCTAATAAAATAGACAATACATAAAATGAATTGCACCCTGAACGTTATACATTCAGGGTGCAGTTCTTTTTTGAGAGGGGGAGATTATGATTCGCCCACGGATGTGTGATCAGACGTTGAAGAGGAAGTGCATGATGTCGCCGTCCTGCACGATGTAGTTCTTACCTTCTATCGCCATCTTGCCGGCGTCGCGCACTGCCGACTCTGATCCGAGCGTGACGTAATCGTCATACTTTATAACCTCCGCACGGATAAAGCCTTTCTCAAAATCAGTGTGGATGATGCCAGCACACTGCGGAGCCTTGCTGCCGCGCATGAATGTCCATGCACGCACCTCATCCGAACCGGCGGTGAAGAATGTCTGTAAGTTGAGCAATGCGTAGGCGGCGCGTATGAGTCGGGCCACTCCTGACTCCTGAAGACCTATCTCGGCAAGAAATTCCTGACGCTCTTCGTATGTGTCAAGTTCGGCTATCTCACTCTCGGTCTGGGCTGCGACTATGAGCAACTGGGCATCCTCATCCTTTATGGCTTCGCGGACTGCCTCGACATATTTATTACCATCTACGGCTGACGCGTCGTCAACGTTGCATACGTACATGACGGGCTTGGATGTGAGCAGGAATAGGTCACGCGCAAACCGCTGCTCGTCGGGAGTCTCAAGCGTGACCGTACGGGCGGGCTTACCCTGCTGAAGGGCTTCCTGATATTTCTTCAGTACCTCATACTGCATCTTGGCCACTTTGTCACCGCCGGTCTGAGCCTGCTTCTGAGTCTTTGCGATACGGCTCTCGACAGTCTCAAGGTCTTTGAGCTGAAGCTCATAGTCAATGATTTCCTTGTCGCGTACAGGATCTACGTTGTTGTGGACATGTGTCACATTGTCATCGTCAAAACAGCGGAGGACGTGGAGTATGGCATCGGTCTCACGGATATTCGCAAGAAACTTGTTGCCAAGCCCCTCACCCTTGCTCGCGCCCTGCACGAGTCCGGCAATGTCGACAATCTCGACCGTCGCGGGGACTACCGAACGGGGATTGCACATCTCGACGAGTGTGTTGAGACGGTCATCGGGGACAGTGATCACACCCACATTGGGCTCGATGGTACAGAACGGGAAGTTGGCCGACTGGGCCTTTGCATTGGAAAGACAGTTAAAAAGCGTGGACTTGCCCACGTTGGGGAGTCCGACGATGCCACACTGGAGTGCCATTTATAATCGTTAGTTTAAATTTTCGTTGAACAATTGTGCAAAGTTACGCAAAATCCCCGGATGAATCAAGAAGAAATGCATTGTCAGGATGAGAGAGATAGAGCAGATGACGGGCGAGCACGGCCGTGGCTGTCCCTCTATTGTTCTCACATATCCTACGGGCATTGATCATGCGCACCGATTCAGGCAGTTTACCGATAGAATCACTATCCGGGTCAAACAGCAGTATCACATCCGGCACACCCCAATGACCCGTAATATCATTCATTATACCGTCAAACGTCATACCTGCCGGATAATATCTGGCCCCCGTGCGCTGTGCCAATGATGTCGACACCTTTACATCAGGTGACGTAAATGCAACACGACACCCTGTAGAGGTAAATGCCGATAGTGTGTCGGCCACAAGCCCCCCTGACTCATCTGCGACGATCAGCACAGTCATAGGTGGATAAGTAATGGTGAGCTGATTGGATCTTCGCGGCGCACGCATGGATGCCGAGGTGCGGTTATGTGTAGCAAGACGCCCTGAACGGTACGCCTCCATTCGATTTTCAAGGTAATTGTCAGCCATTTATAACTTACGAACTGATTAGAGAGAACAAACTTAAGAATTTTTCACTAATTTTGCGCCGTTTATTTGGATAAAAAAAATGAATCTCACACTGTTTCGACAACGTCTCAAACCGTGGATGCTGCCTATAGCGATGGTCTGCGGAATTTTATTTCACAATTTCATCGACGCTATAGCCTTTCTCGCACCCTATCTCATATTCGTGATGCTCCTCATCACCTTCTGTCGCGTACGGCCGAGCGAGTTTCGCATCACACGGCTGTCAGGCGGACTGATTGCAGTACAGATATTCGGCGCCATCGCTCTGTATTTCGTACTGCTGCCAATAAGCCGAGAACTTGCCGAGGGCACATTTATATGTGTATTCTGCCCCACAGCCACAGCCGCTCCGGTCATCACCGGAATGCTCGGCGGCAGCATCCCGCGACTGGCTACATTCTCGATCGTATCGAATGTCTGCGTTGCCGTCCTTGCACCCCTGCTGTTCACGATGATGGGATCAGAGGCCGACATCACGTTCATCGACTCGGTCATGCTCATCGCCACACGGGTGGTACCGCTGATAATCCTCCCGCTGTTCACGGCACTGGCACTGCTACGGTTCACCCCCAAGCTACATGCAGCTATCTCATCACATCAGTCACTGTCATTCTACATCTGGGCAGTGTCGCTGTTTATCGTCGTGGGTCGTGCCGTCAGTTTCATCATGTCCGAGCCGCCCGAGATGATACCTGAGATGCTGTGGCTCGCCGGACTGTCACTCATCGTCTGCTGCGGCCAGTTCTATATCGGTCGCCGCATCGGACGCCGGTGTGGCGATAAGATAGCCGGAGCCCAGGGCCTCGGTCAGAAAAACACCGTACTGGCCATCTGGATGGCGCTTACCTATCTGCACCCTATCACATCCGTAGCCCCGGCCGCATACGTGGCGTGGCAGAATACCATCAATTCGGCCCAGTTATATTTCAAGACCAAACGCGACATCGGTAAAACCAAATAATACATACCGACGTTAATTAAGTATACAGTTTCAACTATCAGCCCGCAATAAGTCATGACACCCAACAGTATGTATGAGAATCTGATGACACTCCCTCTATTCAAGGGTATCAGCTACGCACGTCTGTCGGAAATCGTGGGCAACACCCGACTCGCGTTTCTCAAATATCTTCCAGGCGAACCGATGATTACAGCCGGCGAACCTTGCACCCACATTAAATTTATAATCTCGGGAAATGTACGTATGACCATCCGCAACGAAAGCGATCGTGTGCGTGTGAGTCAAACCCTTACAGCACCCGCAGTCATATCGCCGGATTTCCTGTTCGGACGCAACACTATCTATCCGGCCTCGGCTACGGCCATCGACACCGTATCGGTGATGCAGATCGAAAAGAACGATCTGATAGTGCTGTTACAGAGTGACGAAATATTTCTGTATAATTACCTCAACATCCTGTCGACCAACGCACAGAAGGCCGTTGACGGTGTGCTTGCCATCACATCGGGATCGCTCGAAGAACGCATTGCATTCTGGATAATAGCCCTCACGCAGATGGATTCGGACAATATCGTCCTCACCGCCAAGCAACGCGATCTCTACTCACTGTTCGGTGTGCAGCGATCGTCATTCATAGCCGCACTTGACTCATTGCATGAACGCGGCATCCTCGACTACAGCCCCAACGAGATCCGTGTCCGGTCACGCCGCGCCCTGCGCTCAATCCTCCTCCGCCAACCGGATTAGTCTATCTTTACCACATATTTTATATCTTATACCGACGTGTCCGTTCCGGCTATACCTAAAGCTGTGCGGACACGTTTGTGTATTATCATATTAATCATTACATTTGCAGAAGTAACACTTAAATAATATATCATGTCTACCGAAACAAGCATCCAACGGATATCCGCTTTCCGCGATCTGATGGCGAAAGCCGGAATCAAAGCTACCATAATCCCTCGTACCGACCCCCATCTGAGCGAATATATCTCTGACCACTGGCACATCGTGCGCTATCTCACAGGTTTCACCGGCTCGGCCGGCACGCTGGTAATCACCGACCGTGGCGCATACCTCTGGGTGGACAGCCGATATTTCCTTCAGGGCGAGACTCAGACTCGCGGCGCAGGTATCGAGCTGATGAAAGAGGGTCTGCCCGGAGTTCCGACCATCAATCAATTCCTCTGTGACACTCTCGCCAAGGGTGACACCGTAGGCATCAACGGTATGCTTATGTCCGCCGATGATACTGCCAAGATCCGTTCGCTCCTCGATCGTCACGGCATCAACCTCAATGTAAACTTTGATCCTATCGATAATGTTTGGGCCGACCGCCCCGCCCTGCCCGACGGCCCCGTGTTCGTTCACGAGGTAAAATATGCCGGTGAGAGTGCGGCGGACAAACTCGCCACTCTGCGCAAGGACACTGCCGAGGCCGGAGCGTCAGCCTACTTTACTTCTGCACTTGACGAGATAGCTTGGATTCTGAATATCCGCTCGACCGACGTGCCTTACAATCCGGTGGCGACATCATTCCTTTACGTCGGTCCGGACGAAGCCCGACTGTTCATCGACAGCGCCAAACTCACTCCCGAGGTTGAGAAGTATCTTACAGAGACCGGCGTTCAGACCGCATCATACGGATCGGCCCTTGAGTTTCTCGCTTCACTGCCTCAGTCAGTCACCGTCCTGCTCAGTGGTTCACGTGCATCGGGAGCCGTGGCTTCGGCTCTGGAAGGTCACTGCGTATTCGGCGACTCGCCCCTTGCCCTCCCTAAGGCTATCAAGAACGCGATACAGATGCAGGGCATCCGTGACGCACATGTCCGTGACGGCGTATATATGGTGCGTTCCATCAAGGAAATCAAGGAGATCGTCGAGTCAGGACGTCCGCTCACCGAGATCGGTGTCGCCGACATCCTCGAACGCAACCGCCGTACCGACTCACTGTTCTTCGACCTGAGTTTCGACAGCATCTGCGGTTTCGGAGCCAACGGAGCCATCGTACACTATTCGGCCACTCCCGAATCAGACACCGCGCTCGCCACTGACAATCTCCTGCTCATCGACTCGGGCGCCAACTATCTCGATGCCACTACCGACATCACCCGTACCATCGCTCTCGGCACCCCGACGGCCGATATGCGCCATGACTTCACCCTCGTGATGAAGGGTCATATCGCCATAGCTACATCAGTATTCCCCGAAGGTACACGCGGTCACCAGCTCGACGCGATGGCCCGCATGCCGCTCTGGAAAGAGGGCAAGAGTTATCTCCATGGCACCGGCCACGGCGTAGGTCACTTCCTCAACGTTCACGAAGGCCCGCAGAGCATCCGCCTCAACGACACGATGGCTCCGCTCATGCCCGGCATGCTCACATCTAACGAGCCCGGCGTGTATCTCGAAGGCCGCTATGGTATACGCTGTGAGAATCTCGTGCTCACCGTCCCCTACGAGACTACCGAGTTCGGACGATTCTTCGCATTCGAGACCGTTACTATGTGTCCGTTTGACCGCGCACTCTTCGACACCTCGATCATGAGCCACGAAGAGATCGAGTGGATCAACAATTATCACCGCACAGTCTACGACCGCCTCGCCCCGTCACTCACTGAGGACGAGCGCGCATGGCTCGCTGATGCGACAGCTCCGCTTGAGAAATAATTAACGACAACGATAAAACCCGGGAATGGATGACACGCAATAGTCATCCATTCCCAATAATATACGACCTATGGCTCTTATAATTCCGGTACGCGGTTTCACACCCAAAATCGGCCGCGATACATTCCTTGCAGAAAACAGCACCATCATCGGAGATGTTGAGATGGGCGAAGAGTGCAGCGTGTGGTTTAACACCGTGCTGCGCGGCGATGTCAACTCTATACGTATCGGCAATCGTGTAAATATCCAGGACGGATCTGTCCTCCACACCCTCTATCAGAAATCGACAATCGAGATCGGTGATGACGTGTCGATCGGCCATAATGTCACCATTCATGGTGCAAAGATCCATAACCTCGCACTCATCGGTATGGGTGCCGTAGTGATGGATGATGCCGAAGTAGGCGAAGGCGCACTCGTAGCTGCCGGTTCGGTCGTACTGTCACGCACCAAGATCGGACCCAATGAGCTGTGGGGCGGCGCTCCGGCCAAATTCATCAAGATGGTCGATCCTGAGACTTCACGCGAACTCAACACTAAGATAGCACGCAACTATCTCATGTACTCTCGCTGGTATACAAATCCTGAAGAATAAGTTACTTAACCATGAAAAACTATCTTATCGGCTTGTGCATGTTAGGTGGCATACTGACCTGTAACGCTCAATCCGAAGCAAAATTCAACTACTTTTCCTATCAGGGAAATGATGATTATTACAAAGAAAATCCGCTCACCGCGGCGGGTGATTACTTTAATCCCGTAATAGGCGGATGGGCTTCAGACCCGTCGATATGCCGTGTGGGCGACGATTACTGGCTGGTCACATCAACGTTCGGATATTTCCCCGGCGTTCCGCTGTATCATTCGCGCGACCTCGTGTCATGGGAGCATGTAGGCAATGTATTGTCACGCCCTTCACAGCTGCCATGGCTCGAAGGGCTGTCGATCGACAAGGGGGGAATCTATGCGCCGGCTCTCAGCTACAATCCACACAATCAGACCTATTACATGATTACAACCTGTGTGATGAATGGCGGAGAGGGTGGATCAAAAAACTTCTATGTCACGGCTAAGGATCCACGCGGCGAGTGGAGCGATCCCGTTATGCTGCCTGATGTGGAGGGTATAGACCCGTCATTCTTCTTCGACGAAGACGGGAAGGCATACATCGTACATAAGAGTGACGAGCACAGCCCGGTGAAATGGAGTAATTACCGCGCACTGTCGATAATCGAGTTTGACCCTCAGACGGGCAAGACCGTCGGCGAGCCGGTACGGTTCAGGGAGGAAGGAGTCGGCCCGGAGGAACGACTCGAACGCAACGAGGGCCCTCATATCTACAAGATCAATGGGAAATATTATCTTCTGGCGGCCGAAGGTGGCACCAACTGGGTACACTCAGAGGTGTGCTATCGTGCCGACAGCGTATTCGGTCCATACCGACGTTGGAGCCGTAACCCGATGTTGACACAACGTCTGCTCAAGACCAACCGTAATCTGCCCGTGACATGTGCAGGTCATGCGGACATCGTACAGACTCCGACAGGCGAATGGTATGCCGTATTTCTCGGTTGCCGTCCGTGGAATGAAGGAGAGGATCATCTGGGACGCGAGACATATCTTATGCCGGTGAAATGGAGCGCCGACGGATTTCCATACATAACCCAATGTCTCGACACCGTGTCGATCAAGGGTAATATACCGTCACTTACCGGCATTCAGAACTCCGATCAGGCAGGCAACTTCACATGGAGAGACGATTTCAACGCTTCGACCCTGTCACCGGAATGGATGTCATTGTGGGGCGATCCGGCCAAATGGTACAGGTGTGGTGACGGTCTGCGGCTGAAATATGCCGACCTTGACAGTAAGTCGGGCCGGACTCCGGCATGTGTGTTGCGACGCATGCAGCACCACAAGTTTATTGCAGAGACCGAGGTCGAACCCGCTGCTCAATCCGCCGGTTCAGCCGGATTATTGATGGTCAAAAACGAACAACGTCAGATGTTTCTGGCCGTAGAGGGTGACAGAGTGGTATTATATCGTCTTGGCAAAAAGAAAGATAACCAACTGATTGCATCTGACGAGATAGGGAAAGTATCCGGACCGATAGGACTCAAGGTTGAATCTAAAGGCAAAACGTACGACTTCTCCTACCTTCTGCCCGGTGGTGACTGGCGCATCCTGGCCGAGGATGTTCCCGCGGAACACATCGCCACACAGCGAGGAGGATTCACAGGATCGACCATCGGATTGTATGCCACATCCGCCACGCTTTGACAGACGTATTATATTGTAACAAGTATAACACTTCATTAAATTACGCAAAATCATTTGCGCGAACGGAAAAAACTCACTAACTTTGCCCAAGCAAAACCGAAGCGGCAACGGACATCAGGTCCGCAACGCACCATCGCCCGGATGGCGGAATCGGTAGACGCGACGGTCTCAAACACCGTTGGGGCAACCCATCCCGGTTCGAGCCCGGGTCCGGGTACAACACAGAGGATTCTCGATTTGAGAGTCCTCTTTTCTTTTCCACACATCCCTTAACTCATTGGTATACCCGCAGATAAGTTTAAGTTCTTTGTTGTAAAAGTTGGTTCTGAGTTTGTGCTTATCAAATAATATTTGTAACTTTGCTTTATGACTAAGGACGAATTTATCTCAAAATTACGAAACGCAGTACAATCTTTTACGCCATTTGTCTCTACTAAAGATGGACAATGGGTTGTAAAAGGTTTCATAGATGTGTATAAGCACATCTATACTATCTCTACCGATACAAAAGTTGTATCAAAAATCATAGAGCTGTATATCTTCCCTCTTTTGTATAAATTTGCTCAAGACAACAGACTCCGTTTAGAACTCACAAAGGAACAAAACTTTTATCCTGATGTTACGTTCATTGACTGTGAAGGCAATCTGTTTGCGGTAGATCTTAAAAGCAGCTATCGAAAATCCTCAACAAAAATTAATGGAATGACCTTAGGTGCATTCACCGGATATTTCCGCAATCGCAAAAGCAGTAAAAATATAACATACCCGTATTCATCGTACAAAGCTCATATTGTATTAGGTATCATCTATAGTGAGAATGACGAGGCTATTGATGAGCGTAAAATGTATCAGATAGAAAATCTTGACGAAATTATATCTGTAGTAAAAGATATCACATTCTTTGTTCAGGAAAAATGGAGAATAGCGGTAGACAGACCTGGTAGCGGAAATACAAAAAATATAGGCTCAGTATCGTTGATTAAAGACTTAATCAACGGAAACGGTACCTTTGCCGAGCTGGGTGAAGATGTTTTTGACGATTATTGGACTAATTATCTTACCCCTGATATGGCAAAAAAGGCCGAACTTGCAGAACCATATTATAATAATTTGGCAAGTTATAAAAAATTCAGAAATATAAAATAATATGCAGCAGCTATCATTATTTTCTGAATCAGAAATACAAGTCAAAAATAAATTCCCATCTACAAGATATCAGGGCAGCAAAGCTAAATTTGTAGATTGGATATGGCGTGAAATTTCAGACATTCCGTTCCATACGGCTTTAGATGCATTTGGCGGGACAGGGTCCGTAGCCTACAAGCTAAAGGACAATGGCAAGTCTGTAACATACAATGACATATTACCTTTCAATTCTATTATAGGTAAAGCATTAATCGAGAATAGTTCTACATTATTAAGTGCATCTGATGTAGACTTTATATTAGCCGAACATCCTAATATTGATTATCCTACATTTATAGCGGATAATTTCAAGGACATCTATTATACTGATGAAGAAAATCATTGGCTAGATGTTGTAAGGTATAATATTTCCACTATTGAGAACGAGTATAAAAGAGCTATTGCCTGGTTCGCTCTTTTTCAGTCATGTATAATAAAGAGACCTTACAATCTGTTTCATCGTAAAAACTTATATGTGCGCCAGATGGATGTCAAGCGGTCCTTTGGGAATAAGAAGACATGGGATACCCCGTTTGAGATTCACTTCAAGGCTTTTGTGAGAGAAGCGAATAATGCAGTTTTTGATAATGGAACGAATTGCCATGTACTAAATAAGGATGCATTGAGTATTGAAAATGAATATGATTTAGTATATATTGATACTCCCTATATTAGTGAAAAGGGGGTTGGTGTAGACTATGCCGATTTTTATCATTTTCTCAATGGCCTTGTATATTACGACGATTGGATTAATCTAATTGATTTTAAAAGCAAGCATCATAGATTAAAGCGTCAATACAATATCTGGACAGACAAGAATAATATCACATCCGGATTTAATCAATTAATCGAACAGTTTAAGAACTGTATATTGGTATTTTCTTATCGTTCAAATGGTATACCTTCGATTAACACTTTAATCGAATTACTGGCAAAACATGAGAGACATAGCGAACTTCGCTTTTCTCGCAATATTAAATATGTTCTGAGTGACACAACATCAAATGAGGTACTCATAATATCTTATCCTAAAGAGTTAAATAGCTCGTCCTCAACACCTGGTACCTAAGTGACGGTTCGACTATGATGAGTGTTAAATGGAGGGACGCATATCATGGAGTGATTCTTGGAGTGGAGTTAAGAAGCAATGCGATGGCATTGTGACTGAGCGACAGCACAAAAAGTGTCCATGATATGCGTCCCTGCATTTAACATTCATAGTCGAAACAACTCTAAAAAACTCGGCCGGCAATCATGCGATTGTCGGCCGAGACTCATATTTGTCGTAACATCGTTTTATGGGCATGAAAACGAAGCGAGCATTGTGTTGAGCGTTTGAAATGTGTGTAACTTGCTGATATGATTGAGAATGTAGGGTTGTTCGTGGTCGGGTGAGATGAAAACGAAGCGTGCATTTACTTGAATTTGCTTTAATCGGGGTTGAATTTCAGGACCGATCCGTTTAACGAGCGTTTAATGCGGCTTTAATTCCTGTTGAATTGGCTTTAATTTCGCGCGGCTGCATGGCTGGTTTTCGCCGGCTATGTGGCCGCTTTTGTTGTGTGGGTGGTAGAATGAGCCAGAACGAGGCAGAGGGCGCGAAATTCAAGCGTTTACGGCTTTTGTGGGGCGTTGTGCTGCTTTGGTGGAATTGTCGGCAGAGCGAGACATTACACGCCTATGCGCACGCGAAGGAGGGTTCGGGCGAGGAAGTGTTTAAGGGCTTTTGAACGGCTGTTAAATGGTAGTGGCTTCGACAGGCTTTCAGAGGGTCAAAATGAGGTTGTCGGAGTGGTCAAAATTGTGTACGTTTCGTTTTCAAAATGGGGTTGGGGATACAGTTGGGGATACAGTTGGGGGTACTTTCGCGGTATGGTTCGTGCCCCCATAGGGACAAAAAAACGACAAAAAACGGCAGTTTTGAAGCGATTAACACCCCTTTAATGTCATAAATAAGCTATTAAATGAATGGTTTTAATATCATGTAACATTCTGATTTATTGGAGATAGTCTAATAAATAACTCGAATTATAGCAGAAAAAAGGTGAAAATCACTTATTTTGATCCTTTAGGGGGTATCGGGGGGGAGGTACAGCGTATTACTCAAGATGAATGGATCCTACTACACGTGCCATGCTAATTATCTCGTCTTTGGGTATATCAAATGGAGGATAATCCTTATTGTCGGAGACAGCCTTTAAATTATCATTTGATTCAGCCGGCATGATTCGTTTAATGATAAGGCCTTGTTCACGTGTTGCTATAAGATGACACTTGTTCCACTGTATAAATTTTGAGTTGCGGATTATAGAGCATGCAATAATGTCACCAGGGCTGAGATGTGGCATCATAGAATCTCCTGTGACCTCGATAAGAAAATCCACTCCTAAGTTGCGAAATTTGGGAATGATGTAATATCCTAAGACATCATCTTTCTTTATCGAAAAGTATTCATTACTTATACCTCCTACGGCTTTTTCAGAGACTAGCGGGATCGCTCCTATAAAAGAGTCAGAGGCTCTTTGATACTGTGATAATCTAGAAAAATTATTATCTCCAGCCTTTACAGAAGATTGCGAATTTTCATTTAGTATCATTTCACCTTCTCCACTTAAAAGCCATTGCGCTGAATAGCGGGGATAATTTTCAACTATTGCTTGGAGCCATTTTGATTGAATGTCTGTGCCGTTGTTTATCGCTCTTGATAATACGCCCTTACTTGCACCTATGCTGCGCTCAAGAGCACCGATTGTAATGCCTTCCTGATCTGCCAGTTCTTTTATTCTGGGTAATATTTTACACATGGTTGAAAATTTACATTCAAATATTTTGATAAGTTGAAAATTATCCCTTATCTTTGCACCGTGTTACTGGTAACGATGCCCCAAATTTACTAAAATTTAGCCGTGTTAGCAATATACACAAATGGTCAAATTATAAATTCTGTAAAAGGATATGGAAAAATTTATTACTGCAACAAAGGAGACCCGGGAGCTAATAACAAAGGCTTTTAGTGGGATCTCACGTCAGACACTTTGGCGTGCACTTCATTTCGAGGACATAAATAAGGGTACTGATACGGAGCGAAAAATCCGTAAAATGGCTCTTAACTGTGGTGGTATTGTAAAGGTCGTAAGCCCGGAATGCGAGACGATACACGACACAACCGAGGATGGGCGGCAGATAATGCGTCAGGTGTTCAAGAATGGTGCAACTCTGCGCGTGGATAAGAAAACAGGGGAAACATGGATTACTAACCGCAGAGGTGAAACTGTGGTTAATAAGCAGTGCGTAAGCATTCCCCAGTTGTCAGAGATTCAGGGAATCGCAGAAAATTTGTAAGAGTATGGAAGTAATTACAAGAAATACAAGAGAGTTGCGTATTGGGACAACGGTTATTGACTTGACAGAGAAAATAGGCGGTTGCCAATGCCGCAATAATCGCCAAAGGCTCGCAGCATTGCGATTAGCGCAAACAATTTTTTCTGGTCAGATGATTCAACACACACGCGGTAACGCACCTCTACCGCACCGGGTATCTCAACGAACGAACCGGATGAAGTTGAGTGAGCTTTTAAGAGGTCATCAAATTTGCATGGAATGTGTTCGTAACGCTCTGCTAATAACGGGAGATTTTCGCGGCGAATCATACGAGCTATGCGCTTTAAACGCTTTGAATCCTCTCCCTGTGAAACGGTGTCGTAAAAAATAATGGTTGCGGTATGTTTCATAAAGTTACCATTTAAATGATCCACAAAAATAGTAAAAGGAATGGAAGTAATCAATGGTGAAATATGTATAAGCCATGCGGAGTTCACCGGGTGTATTATTACCACGGCCAACCTGAAAGCCCTGGTAAGAAAAGGCCAGGTCAAGCAGGTGCAAAAGGGCGGCAACGGGCGTGAGGCACTGTTTGCCGTTGAGAGCCTGCCGATGAAGTGGCGCACGGAGGTTTACCGCCGTTACCCGGACTTGCAGGAGCAAGCCGAGAGTAAAGATTTTTTAGACACAGTGCAACCGGACGGTGCGGCTCTTAACTTTTTCGAGAACTACACCCTGACCGACGGCCGGAACCTACCAGCAGACAAGGTGATGGAGTATTCGGCAAACGCAGCAATTATGAACGCTTTCCGGGCGTGCTGGGATGCTCATGTGAGCAAGCGGCAACGCAGTGGTAAAAAGGCACTGGCAGCAAAAGAATTTTGGGCGCGTGCGGCTGGCTCGCTTCCGCGACTGGCTGACCGCTGGCCCCACTCACTGCCAGGCAGTGCGCGCCGTCTGCAAATGAAGATGGCGGAGTATGTGGAGCAAGGTTACGCCTGCTTCATATCAGGCAAGTATCTGAACGGGAATGCTGCGAAAGTCGCTGACGAGGACCGCGAACAGGTGTTAACCGCACTGCTGGCGCACCATAACAACCTCCCTGACACCTTAATCGCAACTTATTACAATAATTTTGCGACAGTCAAAGAGTGGCCAAAGATCAAAGCAGGTACAGTTGCCGTATGGCGTGAGAAGTTAGGCACAGTGATACGTGCCGGACGCTTAGGAGTTACGAACTTCCGCAATAATGTGACAATGCAGGTGAAGCGCAGCCGACCGAGTACACCGATGCTGATGTGGTCGCTTGACGGCTGGACTGTGGAGCTACTGTATCAGTCAACCAAGCAGGACAAAAAGGGGCATAACGTAACGACCTACACCAACCGCCTGACGCTGGTTGTGGTTCTGGACGTGTTCAACAATTACCCGATCGGCTACGCCATCGGCACACATGAGAGCCCGGCACTGATAAAAGAGGCTTTGAGGAACGCAGCCAAGCACACCGCAGAGCTGACCGGGCAAATGCTCCGGGCGAACCAGATACAGAGCGACCGTTACGCTATCAAGACAATGCAGGATCTTTATGCAGT
>JAAVDB010000043.1 GCA_014802015.1 Bacteroides sp. | reverse complement strand
TGCTCCTGCTTCGTGGACGTTAATATGCCCGGTTTCGCAACACATCACACCGTCATTGCGGGAAAGCAGCCGGTCTATAACAATTTTATTAGCTTGTGTACCTCCCTGAAGAAAAAACACAGCTCCATCTTCGAGTCCACAGGCTTTTAGGAGAACCTCACGGGCTTGAGTCGTGTAGGAGTCAAAACCATATCCTACACTCTTCACAAGATTAGTATCGCATAAAGATTTGAGCACATCGGGATGCGCCCCCGCCATATAATCACAGTTGAAATATGTGGTCATTTTTTTTATGCAAAGATAGTAATAAATCTTATAAGTAGATGTTGAAAATTAGTTTATATCAACATTTTTGCGAGTATTTGTGTGTTATAAGCATAAACACTTACACCAAGGCAAGAGATACGCATTCCGTATGCGCTGTCGCGCAATATTACTGAAAGCCAACGGTCTGACATCCCAAGAGGTTGGAGAGCAGACAGAAATGACACACATATCGGTCAACTCCTGGGTGAGGCAGTTCGAAGACGAGGGCATAAAAGGTCTGGAGACACGCCACGGACGGGGACGCAAACCAATCATGGACTGTTCAAACGAGGATGCCGTACGCATTGCTATCGAGAACGACAGACAGAGCGAGATGAAAGCGAAAGAGGCATCCGGCTCAATATCTTCGGCATGATTGACCGCAACAACCGTTATGAGGGCTTCTCCACAACTGAGAATATGACGGCTGAAAGAATCGCTGACTTTCTTGACAGAGTGTCGATGCGTATCGGTAAGAACACATTCCTGAATATCGCAGAGATTCTGTGGCGAATCCTCAAGGGGAAATGGCTCAGACCTGTGGATTATTTTTCCACAGATTCCTTGCTTTACGCAACCAATCGTGCCTTGGCAGCTATTGGATCTGAACTCAATATCAATTTTGTCCATGCGGTTTAGTATAAATTATTTTTTACGACTTACTTAAACATTTAAATTTTGTGTACCTTTGCGGTCTGAATCGATACACTTTTAACGACAACATCACGCGAATAATGAAACAGTATTACGATCATCACTCCCCGTTTCAGCTTGAGTTCGGCGGCCGGCTCGACCACCTGCGCATAGCCTACCATACATACGGCACGCTTAATCCCGACCGCGACAATGTGGTGTGGGTGTGTCACGCGCTTACGGCTAACAGCGATGTGGCAGACTGGTGGCCTCATACGGTCGAGGAGGGGATGTTTCTTGATCCGACACGCTATTTCATCGTGTGTGCCAATATCATCGGCTCGCCTTACGGCACGACTTGTCCGCTGCATGAGAATCCTGCTACAGGACAGCCGTATTATGCCGATTTCCCTAAATATACCATCCGCGACATGGTCAATGCCCATAGGGTGCTGGCCGATGCACTCGGCATCGGGCGTATACACACGCTCGTAGGATGCTCGGTGGGCGGATTTCAGGCTGTGGAGTGGGCCGTTATGGAGCCTGACCGTTTCGAGCGGTTGGCCCTGATGGCCACCGACGGTGTGGCTACACCGTGGACTATCGCTATCGACGAGAGCCAGCGCATGTGTATCGAGGCCGATTCCACCTATGGCGAGCCGCGTCCCGATGCCGGAGCCGCCGGTCTTGCGGCCGCACGAGCCATCGGTCTGCTCAGTTACCGCGGCCCCTCGGGTTATAATCTGACTCAGCGCGATGTCGACGAGTATCCGGCTCCGCGCCGTGCCATGTCCTATCAACGTTATCAGGGTGAGAAACTCGTCAAGCGTTTCGATGCCTATTCCTATCACGCGATTCTGGATGCGTTTGACTCACATGATGTGGGACGCGGACGCGGTGGCATGTATGCCGCGCTCTCGACCATCAAGGCCAAGACTCTCGTCATCGGTCTGACCACTGACATCGTGTTCCCGCCCTCCGACATGATAGCGCTGGCGGCACGCATACCACGAGCCAAGTATGCCGAGATACATTCACCGTTCGGACATGACGGATTTCTTGTGGAATATTTACAACTCAACGCTCTTATGAAACCGTTTATGGCTCAATAATGCCGGCAAAGTGATGAAAAATACAACCAAAGGTTACATACTTGGTGCCATAGCTGCGGTCAGCTACGGCACCAATCCTCTTTTTGCGGTCCCGCTCTACGGGTTGGGACTCAGTGTCGGGTCGGTATTGTTTTACCGCTACCTGTTGGCTACGCTGCTGCTCGGACTGGTGATGTGGTGCCGTGGCAACAGTTTTCGTCTCACAGGCCGTCAGATACCATTGATGATATTGCAAGGTGTGCTGTTCGCACTCTCGTCGGTCGGTCTGTTCGAGGCCTACAAATACATGGATGTCGGGTTGGCGTCAACGATGCTGTTCGTCGAGCCTGTGATGGTGGCGTTGCTGCTGTGGATATTCTACAGGGATAAAATCTCGCTGTCGGTGTTATGCGCCATCGTCATATCCTTCTCAGGAATCGTGCTCATCGCCAATCCGGGGCATGGGGCCAACGTCTCGGCCACAGGTGTGGCTTACGTGATGTTTGCCGCGCTTGTCTATGCCATCTATATGGTGCTCATCAACAAGACGTCACTGCAGCGGCTTGGAGGCACTACGCTTACGTTCTATTCGTTGCTGTTCGGACTGTCGGTAATGATCGTCAAGGTCGACTTCCTGACACAATTGCAGCCTGTGCCGATGACACCTTTGGGCATAGCGAGTGCGGTAGGTCTGTCGCTGTTCCCGACGATAATATCTATTCTCACGGTCGCGGTGGCCGTACAGCTTGTCGGCTCGGTATCGGTGTCGATACTCGGTGCGCTCGAACCTGTCACCGGACTGCTCATTGGTGTGCTTCTGTTTGGCGAGATTCTGACCGTCAAGGCCGGTATAGGAGTGGTGTTGATACTGTTGGCGGTTATAGTGCTTGTCACAAAACCTTTTAAGAATGGTAAAGCAGTGTTTCATAATTTTCGGTTGCCTGGCCGTCGGTGAGCTGATAGTCCGGCTCACGGGCATAAGTGTCCCGGGCAGCATACTCGGAATGTTATTGCTTACGGCCCTGCTTGAGAAAAAGGCCCTGAAGGTCGATGACGTAGCGCCGATGTGCCGGTTTCTGGTCTCGAACATGGGATTCTTTTTCGTGCCGCCGGGCGTGGCGCTGATGCTGTATTTCGATGTCATAGCCGAGTCGTGGGCCGCGATCACTGTAGCCACTCTCGTCAGCACGGCACTGGTGCTTGTTGTCACCGGGCGTGTCCATCAACTGTTTCGCCGTCATGGATTTCATAGAAAGTGATATATTTCTCGTAGCCCTGACTTTCGGGGTATATTTCGCGGCCATACGTCTGCGTGACATTACGCGGATCAGCGCGCTCCATCCCGTGCTGGTGACTGTAGCGGTGCTTATCGTAATACTCAGACTGACAGGCATCAGTTACGAGACCTACTCGCGCCCGGGCAGGATGATAGAGTTCTGGCTCAAACCGGCTATCGTGGCGCTCGGTCTGCCGCTGTACACTCAGCTAAAGGCTATCCGCCGTCAGTTCGTGCCGATATTGGTGTGCGAATTGGCCGGATGCATTGTCGGTATAATATCTGTCGTACTCATAGCCAAATGTATGGGAGCGTCACGCGAAGTGATAATATCGCTCGCGCCCAAATCGGTCACCAATGCCATCGCCATAGAGATCACGGGCCAGTTAGGTGGCATCCCCTCGCTCACAGCCTCGATAGTGGTATTGGTCGGCCTGCTCGGCGCAGTCGCAGGACTCAAAGTGTTGAGCTTAGGTAATATATACAGTCCTGTGGCACAGGGTATAAGTATGGGCACGGCAGCCCACGTCATCGGCACGAGCCGTGTCACGCAACTGTCGGAGCGTTACGGAGCCTACGCCACGGTGGGGCTGATTATCAACGGAGTCCTTACCTCCATCCTCGCCGGTCCGCTGCTCGACCTGATGGGGATATGACAGTTGACGGCACCGGCCCGGATAGGGGTCGATGCCGTCGGATTGGTATTGAGATTGTTTATTTTTAAGCCTTGGGACCGGGGGCCGAGGTGGTATCGGCTGCTGTGTCGGGAGCGGGTACGGAGGCTGCGGGATTTTCAAGCTTTTTGGGCTGGACTGTTTCGACTGACAGCACATCGGCACCGGACGAGTAGTTGTAGACATTCAGTCCGAATAAGGGTGCGGTCACTGCGATATGCTCGAACAGTGCGCTCTGAATGGCCTCGTAAGCGGTCCATGCATTCGTTGACGTGAAGCACCATATCTGAAGGGGGATACCGTAGGAGTTCGGCTCCATCAGACGGACGAGTATCTGATTGTCGGATGAGATCGACGGATGGTTGAGCAGCCATTCGCACAGATATGCGCGATAGAGGCCGAGGTTGGTGTCGATAGTGCCGTTGACAGTGGCGAGTCCGGGATCGAATATGGGATGTTCGGCCGAACGGAGTTTTGACACGTATGACTTCAGTTCGGGGAATTGGGCTACCATTTTGTCGACAAATTCCGGTGTAGCCTTGGTGACGGAATATATATCTATTATGACCGCGCGTGCTATCTGGCGCACGCCGCTGTCACTCATGCCGCGCCAGTTCTGGAACGAGCCTGAGACGAGGGTGTAGGGTGGGAGTGTCACGATCGTATTGTCCCAGTTCTGTACCTTGACGGCCGTGAGTGATACGTCGATGACTATACCGTTGGCTATAGTCGAGGGCACCACGATCCAGTCACCCACGTGCAGCATGTCATTCTGCGACAATTGCAGTCCGGCCACGAGTCCGAGTATGCTGTCCTTGAACACCAGCATCAGCACTGCCGCGAATGCACCGAGACCGGTGAGCAACGCTACGGGCGATTTGTCAACGATGATGGCTACGCAGATGATTATCGAGATTACCCATACGACACCGATAAGTGTATCGAGGATACCGCGGATAGGCAGATTCTTGGTATTTCGCTCCTTGTCAAACCTCAGCCACACGAACGACATGACCGAACAGATGGCCATGCAAATGATTAATGTTGTGTAGACGAGCAGTCCGCGCAGTACGATGGTGTTGATGACAGATGTGCCTGTGAACGCGAACGGGAGCAATGCCAGAATGACGAGCGGCGGGATGATGCGGCAACATCTGGTGAGCACGTTTTTTGACTCCAGATCTGAGGCGAGCTGAGGCGAACGTACCTTGATTATCTTGCGGAGGAGCATTCTGACTCCGTAACTCACTATTGAGCCTATGAATATCGCAGCGCATACGATGATGGCGACGTATATGACCTCTTCGGTCATTTTATCTTTCTCAAGACCGATGCAGTCGAGCAATGCGTGTATATGGCTCAATAGCCACTGGGCTACCTTGTGCGAGGGGATTACTTCGGATAGAATCATAACGGATGATGTTAAAACGTGTATTATTTTAACACCCGAAGTGGCAGGAGTGTTCTGGAAAATGCGTACATTTGTATATATGATGCTAATTATACTTGCAGGTATATTCCAGAGTGTGGAGTTTTACATCATCGCTACGTTGCTCGCCGCGATGACAGTCGCATTGTGTGCGCGCGGCGACAGCCGCGGACCTGTCAGGGAGATACTTGCCGCCGGAGTGATCACACGTGAGAGTGACGGTGATGCCGAACAGGGTGATGGACACAGGCCTGAGATAGAGTTTATCTGTCTTGAGGACGGGTCGGTGATACTGCGCCGTCACGGCATCAGAGGTGTTACCGCCTCGGGTGCTGTAAGCCTTGCGATGGAGCTTAAAGGCTTTGAATTGAAAATACGTGAGCGCTCGGTGGCCGGTCGTCCTGACAGCGAGCCGATCGATACGGCATCGTTCATACTTGACTTCATGGCGCGTGAGCACTATTTTATCTCCTACACATCCGATCTCACGGACGCGTCCACCTCGCTCACCACCTCGCTCACACTCTCCAACCGTCCCGGCAACAGAGTGGTAAGGCGGTTGATATGAGACAGGTCAATATCTCAGCTTGTCGCCGTCGACGGTGACAGGTCGTGCTGTCGAGAGATGGGGCAAAAGGTCGGCGAGCACGATACTGTGGTAACGCAGTGCCGCCGATGTAGGATAGGTGTCGAAGAACGGATCATTGTGCAGATACAGCTCGACACGCCTCACTTGCGGGGCCGAGGAAACACGGTGATAGTACATGGCTATACGTTCGGCCGTGCGGGGGAGTACCTTGATGCCGACCTTGCCGTCCTTATCCGTATCATTAAAATATATTACCGCTATCACATGCCATGCAGGACGTCCGCCGCGATGGGCCGATGCGTGTTCTTCGGGCGTACTCTTGTGGCTGATGGTCAGGTTGCGTCCGTATGTGACATTGATGCTCTGCATTATCGAGCGGAATATCGGGCCGTGTGCCGATGTGTCATGCAGACCGTTGTAGTTGATGAAATAGTGTATCATCTCGTGTATCACCGTGTCATCGACTGTGGCCTGCGGCAGGTCAAGCCGCGTGCTGATGCGCAGTTCGAATCCCGAATGACGGCGCACACCGTCAGTATCCGTCGTGACGTGCGACACGCACTGTCCGAGATAGCTGGCTGCGTTACTCAGGCGTATGGGTATGGACGGTAATCTGCCACCGAACATCTGACGGTTGAAATGGTCAAATCGTTCACGTATGTACTCTAATGTCGGACGCAATTGCAGGAATGTATTGGTAAGTAACTCTTAAAAAACAGAATGGAAAACGGTGAGACGGATTGATTGACCGTTCCGACACCGTTTTCCATTCTATATAGATTCAGATAGGATTATTCAGCAGGCTTTCCAGCAGGCTTTTCAGCGGGTACTTCCTTAGCAGGTTTCTCGGCTTTCGCAGCTTTTTTAGCCTTAGGTTTCGCAGCCTTTTCAGCCTTCTTTTTCTCTGCTTTCTTGGCAGGCTTTTTCTCAGGCTCATCCTTCGTGGCACTCTGTTCGCGCAGCAGATGCTCTTCGTTGAAGTGCTCGATATTCTTGCGCATGGATTCAGCCTCCTTGTTGAGCGCTTCGATCTCGCGCTCCTGATTACGGATAGTGGTCAGGAGTGATGACAGCTCTTCGTTGTCGATGCTCATAGGATACTGCTCCTCGACACGCACGATGAAGTCGGCCAGTACATTCATGTAGTTGGTGAACGCATCAAACGGAGTGTCGTAGGGTGAGAACTGAGAGTGCACCGAACCGTCGCGCATATTCTTGGTCGACATGTAATAGAAGTGGTCGGCACCTTGCAGACGTTCCCAATCGAGTTTGAGGCGACGGTCCTCGCACAGACGTACACGCTCGCTTACGCTGTAAAGTTTGTTGAATGCCTCGTTCTGCAACTTGTTACCGAGCCATGCCGATGTGTCGCGTGCCTCGTCAGCCCAACTGATAGGATGGTTGACCGAAAGGGTATCTACAGCCTTGAGTTTGCTTACAACAGTCGTGGGTGTCCAGAACTCAATACCTTTCTCGGCTGCAAAGCGGGGAAGGGCCTCAAGGAACTGGAAGATGCCTGACTCGCGGGGCTGGAAGTCTCCGAACACCTCAAGGTTCATGAACAGATTGATGATCTGCTCCTCGGCGGGAGTGGATGCGATCCAGTTGATATACTTGTCGGCGGTGAGGGGATACTCGTCCCAGGATGTGTTGGAGAAACGTTCCGAGATGTCGTCCGAGAACTTGTCGTTCTTGAGCAGAATCTTAAGTTTGGGTGCGGATGCGGCCGAGTATACATAGTTAGGCGATTTCCATCCGAGGATATGCTTGGCACCCTCGGTGATAACACCTTTGTAGCCCATTTCAAGAATCTGCGGTGCCATCTCGTCACAGTAGATCAGCTCGGTGTTGCGGAACACATTGGGTTTCTGACCGAAGAGACGCATGATTTTGGCATCGTGATTGTGTACCTGTAAGGCAAATTCCTCAGGATCGACGAGGGATGCGAGCGAGTGTGAATTGGTCTCTGAAAGAAATTCCACACAGCCTGTGTCGGCAAGCTGTTTAAGCAGATCGATAAATTCGGGCACATACATCTCGAATTGTTCGAGGGCGGTGCCGGTGACCGAGATAGCACATTTGAACGCGCCCTTTGAGTCCTCGATCATCTTGAGCAGGCTCTGAGCTGCGGGTATGTAACTGCGCTCGGCGATACGGGTAATGATATCGTCGTTGGCAAAGTCATCATAGTAGTAGTGGTCGTTGCCTATATCAAAGAAACGGTATCTTTTCAGACGGAACGGCTGGTGAATCTGAAAGTAGAAGCAGATTGCTTTCATATTGTATCTTCGTTGTGTGTCAGCCTCGCGGTCTGACACGGGGTGAATTTATTTTTGTATTGATGATTCGCGTTGCGGTGCGTGCGGTTATCTGCCGAGCACCTTATTATATATGTCGATGACTTTGCGTCCTGCCTTGTCCCAGGTTATCTGGTTTACTTCGGCCAGACCATCTTCGCGCAGCTGATTGTACATCGCGGGATAGGTGACGATCGAGTTGATGGCGTCAGCCATGGCGTCGATGTCCCAATAGTCGGTCTTGATCACATTGTTGAGGATCTCGGCACATCCGCTCTGCTTGGAGATGATGGAGGGCACTCCCATCTGCATGGCTTCGAGGGGCGAGATGCCGAACGGCTCTGACACTGACGGCATGATGTACACGTCCGATGCCTTGAGCATCTCATACACTTGGTTGCCCTTCTGGAATCCCGGGAAGTGGAATCGGTCCGAGATGCCTCGCTCGGCGGCCAGGAGTATCATCTTGTCCATCATATCGCCGCTGCCTGCCATGACGAAACGCACGTTGGGATTGTTCTTGAGCACCTTGGCTGCTGCCTCGACGAAATACTCCGGACCCTTCTGCATGGTGATACGACCCAGGAAGGTCACGATCTTGTCCTTTGACTTATGCTCGGGCACATTGAGCTGCTCGGGGGTGAGCGGGGTCACGGCGTTGTGTACGGTGGTCACCTTGGCGGGATCGATGCCATAGTTATGTATGACGGTCTCGCGTGTGAGGTTGCTGACACAGATGATGTGGTCGGCGTGGGTCATGCCGTCCTTCTCGATGCCGAATACGACAGGATTGGGTTTGCCGCGCGAACGGTCAAACTCGGTGGCGTGCACGTGGATTACGAGCGGTTTGCCCGACACCTGCTTGGCATGTATGCCGGCGGGATAGGTGAGCCAGTCGTGCGAGTGGATGATGTCAAATTCGAGCGTACGTGCTACGACTCCTGCGCAGATGGAGTAGTTGTTGATCTCCTCCACGAGGTTGTCGGGATAACGGCCCGAAAACTCGATACAACCCAGGTCATTGGTGCGGATGTAGTTGAAATCAGCATAGATATGGTCACGCAGACGGAAGTAAAGGTCGGGGCTCATGACATTGCCTATGCGCTCCTCCACATACTCGCGTGTTACGTCACGCCAGCACACGGGCACCTGTGACATGCCGACGATGTGAGCGAAGTGATGCTCCTCGTCGCCGTAGGGTTTGGGTATTACAAAGGTGATGTCCATGTCGCCACACTCCCACATACCCTTAGTGAGACCGTAGCTGGCGGTACCGAGACCGCCGAGGATATGAGGTGGAAATTCCCACCCGAACATTAAAGCTTTCATTGGGTGTGAGAGGGGGATTAGTCCATTACGAATTTTTTCAGTGTAGTAAGTGTGCGCAGCACTTCCGCCACATTGGTGACGTGGCTGATGGCTCCGCGGCCCACGTAGGGGGGATTGGCATCGTAGAGCTGTGACAGCGAGCCGATGCAGCCCTGTGTCATCTCGTCCTCGAAACCGATGAGCATACGGTCGATATAGTTGACTCCGCTCATGCCGAACACCTTGAGATAAGCGTCGGAGTAGAAGCCCATGAGCCACGGACGTGCGGGGCCGTTGTGCAGAGCCATCTCGCGGTCCTCGGGCGAACCCAGGTAGTTGGGACGATAACCGAAACTCTTGGGCGAGAGTGTGCGCAGACCCTTGGGCGTGAGCAACTCGCGGGTGACGATGTCGAGCACGCGTTTACGCTGACGGCGATCCAGCGGCGAGTAGTCGAGTCCGATGGCGATGGCCATGTTGGGACGCACCGACGGGTCGGCGTATGTGCCGTTGACGTAATCGTAAAGATAACCGTAATCGTTGAGGAATGTACGTACGAACGGTTCGGCCATCTTGTCGGCCAGTTCCTGATAGCGTGCCTGCTCATCACCGGTGGTGAGGCGGGTGGCAAAGACGAGTGCGTTATACCACAGCGCGTTAAACTCGATGAGATAACCCGTGCGGGGCACTATGGGACGTCCGCCGAGCGAGGCGTTCATCCATGACATCGGTTTGCCGGTGCCGTCTGTGCTCACGAGGCCTGTCTCGGAGTCGACATGGAGATAGGGGTGTTTGCCTGAGAGGATATAATTGAGCATATCACGTATCTCGCCGAGATATTTCGCAGCGGCTTCTTCACGTGAATAGGCCTTGGCATACTGCTGGATGGCCCAGATGGCCCACAGAGGGATGTCAGGCAGGTCGATACCGAGTATCTTTTTGTCCAGCTCGCCGGTGGCCATGAACCTGTGCAGCGAGCGCAGTGCCGTGTCGGTGATGCGCTCGAAGTCCTCGCGGTGATTGATGGCGATGGTGGCACCCGGGACGGCCATGAATGTATTGCGGGCTATGACCTTGCCCCAGGGATAGCCCGAGAGCAGATACATATTGTCGCCGTCGCGGAGATAACACTGCTTGACAGCGTTCTTCAGACAGTTGAAAAATGATGTGCGGCATGTGCGCTGAGCTATCTCTTTCTCGTACATCTTGGCCAGTGAGCGTGGCGACACCTCGCTGAGACCCGCTGAGAAGATTATGCTCTCGCCCTTCTTGATGGGCACGTCGAAATAGCCGGGCACCCAGAGATCCTCGGTGTAGGGCACACCGCGCTCCATATCCTTGACATACTCGAATCCGTTATACCAGTGAGGATCGTATGTCCAGGTAGGTTTGTGCGAGAACTGCATGAACAGACGGGGATAGCCGTTGTACAGACAGGCCGACACGCCGTTGTTGATCTCAGGTATCTCGGTGTTGATGACATCATTGGCCACACACAGCTCGTTTGCGTCACGGAATGCGAGCACGGGGCGGAAACGCAGAGAGGTCGGCGAGTGGGCCTCGACGAGGGTGTAGCGGATAAGGATGCGGTTTTCGTTGGAGATAAAGATCTTCTCCTTGGTGAGAATGACGCCGCCCACACGATAGGTGGTGCGGGGCACGCTCTCGCAGTCAAATTCACGGATATATTTATGTCCGTTGGGATTCATCACGCCACCGCTGTAACGGTGCAGGCCCAGATTGAACGGTGCTCCGTGCTGGTAGACGGTCTCATCGAGCGATGACAGCATGACGTGCCACGAATTGCCAAGCTCAGGTATCGGCACCACGAGCAGGCCGTGCTGCTTGCGTGTGTTGCAGTCTACTATCGTCGTACAGTGATAGGCTCCCGACTGATTAGTGCGGAGCATCTCTTTAGGCAGCGACTGCTCCAGATTAATCATGAGATTCTTATCAAATTTTAGATAGCTCATTGATATATAGTGTTTTATAATTAATTCCGAATAGAATGATGATTAAGTTTGAGAAGAGTCCTCAGCGTAAGGAGAGTGTGTTAACGTCAATTAAATTCACGAATTTAGGCCTTTTTGATGATAAAAACAAAGGAAAAACCGAAAAATTGCGAATGTTTAAAAAGGCGTTTTATAAACAATGTTTTTAAACATATTTTTTCGTCCGGTTGGCCTTATCATCTTCACACCTTATCCATATATTATATACAACAAAACCGCTGCCTCAGTTCAAACACCGATGCAGCGGCTCAAGAAGTCATCTTTCCTTAAATGATTATCGATTGATTAACTAATGATGATAGGATATTAAATTTGATGATTGGATATTAAATTTCTATTACCTGATACTCAATATCGTAGGGAGGAAGCTCGTATGAGCTGACCTTTTTATTATGTCTGTTTCGTGTTCCCGTAGTGTTCGTCTTGGCTTTCTCGACCATTGATTTCTTGACTACGAGCACCCAGTTGTTATTGCCATTATAGGTGAGTATGTAAGTCGAATACTTAGTGTCGTTCTCACTGTAGAACTTGATGGTAGAACTATACTTGTTTTTATTGCGGCCCAGACCTGACTGCTTGCTGTAGCTGAACGAGCTTGGCCTGTCCTTCTGAAACGCTTCGGTGATGCGTTTGGCAATGGCCTGGTCGGTGATCTCCATCGTCATGTCGAGCGACAGCACCTTGTGTGTCTTCGTATCGCGGCTCTCAAGATAAAAAGTCGTCTTGCACTTAGGGTCGCTCTCAAGCTTCTCGATGACACGGTCGATGTTGTTTTGTGAATATGCTGCTGCCGTGGCACACAATGCCATTACGACGGTCAGGATAAAGTGGCGGATGTAGCTATTCATCGCAATGAAATGTTTGATATTGGTAATATACTATATAATATGTACGCGCGTGAATGGATTCAGAAGGTGAAGGCCGTCTCCACTATGTCACGCACATCAGGATTGTCCATGTCGTATGACGACATGATCTCGTCGTGCAACTGTGATGTATAGTCGTCCATATAGCTGTCTATGTCTACCAGATGGCTGTCTATCTCACTGTTTATGCGGTCCATCTCGGCCGAGATGAGCGCCATGTCGGTGATTTTCTTTCCGTCGCGTATCATATAGCCGCTATAGATGGTGCCGTCCTCCGTGACATATCCTTGATCGGTCACCGAGGGTCTGAGCATGAATCCGGCTGCGAACAGCAGCAGTATCACCGCAGCAATTCCGGCCCACTGCCACAGGCGCAGGGGGAGCAGGCGCACGGGCGACGTTGCCGGCGTGTCGGAGTCACGGCCGGAGCTCTCCAATCCCTCATACCATCCGAACATCGCGCGGTATCGGCGGGCATGCTCGGGCAGGTCGGGACGTGCGAAGTAGGCATAGAGTTCACGCTCCTGATCGAGAGTGGTCTCCGCGTCAAGAAAACGTTCGACCCATTGCGTGTAGTTATTGTCGTTTATATGGTCCATTTTTGTGTTTAATTATTGTTGAAGAAAGAGTTCTTTGATGTGTCGTCGTGCCCTCGACAGGGCGGTGCGTATCGAGCCGGGTGACGAGCCCGTGAGCGCTGCGATCTCGTCTATCTCCATCCCCTCGGCGTGTCGCATCCTGATGAGGGCCTGCTGGGCTGACGGGAGTGAGTCGAGAATGTCGCGCATACGGGTCTCGGCCTCGCCGGCCTCAAGCGACTGGTGCGGGTCAGGTCCCGAGTCGGGCGAATCGATACCGTCGATGCTCGTGCAGCGTCCCGGTTGTTCCGACCTGAGCAGATCGATAGTGCGGTTGCGGGCCATCACCATGGCCAGCGCTTCGACACTGCGGTACGAATCGAGAGTGTCACGACGGGACCACAGACGCAGGAGGGTGTCCTGCGCCACATCTTCGGCCATGTCTGAGCCGGAGCCCGGGGACACCATACGTCCGACGAGACTGACTATGCGGTCACGCAGGGCCGGGACTATGGTTTCAAACTCTTTGCGGTCCATTCTATCTTATAGACGTATCAGGTAGGCGAATGTTACACGCGGTTCACAACTTTTTTTATGTTTTGAAACAATTTTTAGTATTTGAGTGTTATGTGGGTATAAAGATATAAATACTCATTGCATTATGACTCACGCTTCACACCGCCTGTTAGGGCTTGCATTAGGTCTGACCGCCGTAAGCGCGTCGGCCGTATCTCCTACCATCCGTCAGGAGGCTCAGGATTCTCTTATCGACAACCATCATATAATGGTGATAGGAAAGAACGAACATCTAAGCAAGGACTCCATCCGCTCGCTCATCGAGACCTTCTATCTCGATCAGTTCCGCAACTATCAGGATCCGGCAGCTCCCTACTTCATGTTTATGAGCCAGACCGGCAACATGGCTATGGGTGTGGGTGGTGAAGTCAAGATGCGCGCCTTCTATGACCCGGGTAACTCCATGCCCGGCTCGGCATTCACCCCTTACAATGTGCCTATCGGTGATACACCTCTCAACCGCAATAAATTCGGCACCACACCGTCGGGTACGGCGCTGTTCCTGCGTATGATCGGGCGCAATACGCGCATAGGTTCCTATCAGCTGTATATTCTTGCCAAGTTTGACGGATACAACGGGCAGGACTTCAAGCTCAACAAGGCATACGCTACTGTCAACGACTGGACCGTGGGTTACGCCACCTCGACATTCTCGGACGGACAGGCCGTCGCGCCGACCGTCGATGCCAACAGCTCGACGATGAGCATGGACTTCACATCGCTGCTCGTGCGCTGGACTCATGAGTTCAAGCATGGCATCAGTGTTGCGGCATCGGTCGAGACCCCCTCGATGAACCTCCCGGGTGATGATGAGAGTGTTGGTGTACGCTCATATACGGTGCCCAACTTCGCGGCGATGGTTCAGTATCAGTGGGCTTCCGACCAGCATGTGCGCCTGTCGGCCATCACGCGAGTGCTCCCTTACCGCGATCTGGTCAACGGTCGTAATCACTCGCCGCTCGGCTACGGATTCCAGCTCTCGACTGTGTTCAATCCCACACGTGCGCTCACCGTGTACGGCATCGGTAACATAGGTCGTTCATACTCTAACGTTGGTGGCGACTTCCTCATGGGACAGTATGACCTTGAGGTCAATCCCGACGCCCCCGGACGTCTGCGCACCGTCCCCTCCTGGAGCTATTTCTTAGGACTCGGCTATCATTTCTCACACCGCATGTCGGTGTCGATGACCGCAGGTCAGGCCCGCAATATGATGTCGGCTCCGCGTGAAGGCAACGGATACCGTTCGGGACTCTACGCCGCCTGCAACTTCTTCTACAAGATCACTCCGCGCATCACCGTGGGTGCCGAGGCCAACGTGGGACGTCGTGAGAACTATGATGGCAACCACGCCTGGGGACGTCGCATAGGAGCCATGTGCGAGTTCTCGTTCTGACGGCCTGAACTAAACGTGCCTCCGGATTGTTACCTTTATAAATCAGAAAATTATAAAAAGAAATTTATATGAAAAAGGCAATTTATGCTGCGGCCGCAGTCGCCATGTTGGGACTGTCGGCATGTACAGGCAACACATGTGACTCAAAGGGCTGCAAGGTCGATCGTTCGGACGATAAGGTGTACACAGGTGTGCTCCCCGCAGCTGACTGTGACGGCATCCGTTACACTCTGAAACTCGATTATGACGATGACAACAACTATACCGACGGTGATTATGATCTCGTGCAGACATACATCGGTTCTGACTCGACATCAATGACCGGTTATAAGGATATTTCTTCCTTCAAGAGCAAGGGTGACTTCACCGTTATCAAGGGTGAGGGAGCCAATGCCGGAAAGACATTCCTCAAACTTGTCGAGGATGCACCTAAGGGCAAGCAGGGCGACACCATGTATTTTATCGTCGACTCTGACTCGGCCGTCACGATGACTAACGCTGATTTTGAGATGCCGCCGAGCGGTCTCAACTATACTCTGCGTCTCGTAAAGTAATAACATAACTGAAATAAATAATGACCGAGGGGTTGATGACATGATTGTCGTCAACCCCTCGGTCGTTATGGTTTATCGGGCCTTATCAGCCGTTGTCACAATCATAGTGGACATGATGATGGGCCGAGTGGCACTCTCTGAGCGTATGGTCGATGATGAGATGCCTGTTGGCCATATCGGCTATGGTCGACATCTCGTGTGACACCAGCAGTATCGTCGTGTCGTGCGACAGATCGGCCACAAGGTCATATATATAATGTTCAAACTGCTTGTCGACATAGCTCAACGGCTCGTCAAGCACCAGCACGCTCGGATGAGAGATGACGGCACGGCCCAGCAATGCGCGCTGCAACTGTCCGCCCGACAGTGCGCCGATGCTTTTGGTCGAATGCTGTTCAAGCCCTATGAGCTTCAGTGTCTCGGCTGTAAGTCTGCGGATCTCCTGCCGGTCTGTGCTGCTGCCGAGCAGTCCTGAGGCCACGACCTCCTCGACGGTGATCGGAAAGTGTGAGTCGATCATATTCTTCTGCGGTAGATAGCCGATGGACAGACTGTCCGTAGGCATCCCTCCGCTCAGGTATGTCACTGAGCCTGTCGATGGTTTGAGCAGGCGCAGTATTATACGCAGCAGTGTGGTCTTGCCCCCGCCGTTAGGCCCGGTGATGGCGATGAAATCGCCGAGACGTACGTCAAAATTTATGTCGGACAGCACTGTGCGTCCTTCCCATCGCCGTGCTATGTCGCGCAGCGATATGATGATGTCCTGCTCTGAATTGGTCATAATGTCCGTCCGGCCAGTGCGTCGGCTATCCTGATTATCTCCTCTTCCCACTGGTATGACAGGGGATTGATGTTAACTTCGTCCGACTGCAGCTCGGAGTTGATGGCCGACACCTGACGGCTGTCGATGTCTTTCTGAAAGAAGAATATTCGGGCGCCCGTCTCACGTGCGTGGTCAATGGCGCCGCGCAGGTCGTTGACCGAATTATCCTTATGCTCGGCATTGCCCACCACCACCTGATTGAGTCCGTAATCACGTGCGAAGTAGCTCAGTGACGGGTGCCACACCATGAACGACTCGCCTCGGTGCGGAGTCAGACTGACGGTTATAGCATTGTCCAGCGAATCGAGATGGGTTATGAACCGCTCGTAATTGGCCGAATAATATTCCTTGTTGGCCGAGTCGATCTGCTCCATCGCCTGAAGCATGTTGCGGGCTATGATTTTAGCATTTTTTACCGAGGTCCATGTGTGCGGGTCAACGGTTGAGTGCTCCTCGTGGCCGTGTGAGTGTGTGCCGAGTATCGGAGTCACGCCGGCCGAGGTGTCAAATATCTTCAGGTCGGGATTAGCCTCGCTGATTTTATCGATGAGGGCGGCCTCGAAACCTATATTGCCCATGCGCAGATACCCGAGTGATTTGCCCAGATTGTGCATGTGGGTCACCGACGGGTCGTACGTCTCGGGGTTGGCCCCCTCGGTGAGCAGACTCCTCACCTGCACGCGGTCGCCGGTGATCTGTTCCAGAATGTAGCGCTGAGGCTCGATGCTGACGGTGACGATGGGGCGTTCGCTCGGAGCGGCACCGCATCCGGTGGCGATCCAGGCCGCCGTCAGAGAGCAGACCATGAGTATATATATTATATAATTATGTGATTTCATCTATATTGTGTTGCCTAATGGATATTAACCGGAGTCCGTCGGGAGAACAAGTTACCTTAAAGACGTACGAGCTATTGTAAATTTTTTGCAAATATAAGGAAATTTTAGCAAACATCCTACTTTTTTGTATTCAAATTTTAGCATTATAGCTCTCGGTAGTTAAATCGTGTTAACGAGAGTGTGTTTTATAACATAAAAATTTGCAGTGTTATCAATTCTCTATAACTTTGCATCAGTTTTTCATGGTATTAGATTTAAGGTAAGAAGATTATTCGTCGGGATGACGGATAATTTTTTTTGTGCCTGATTTTCACATATTATTTGAGTTCGGATATGGCGTTACGGCCGAATTGTGCTAAATTTGCACACATGAAACAGAGATTATCGATCTTAATCGTCCTTATACTGTCAGTCGTATGCGTTCACCGTGCTTCGGCCGTTGAGCCGGTGGTCGAGCCGAGTTACGCATGGGGCATACTTCAACCGCTCGGACTGCATTATCCGGCCCCGATTGATACGTTGTTGTACAACTATTATCGCACGGCTATACCCACGGCCGTATCCAATGCCTTCGCCACTACAGGCAATCAGGCTTCGGCCGGCAAGAACATGATATTCATGGAGCAGGAGCCTATAAGCCCGTTCTTTCTCAAGGATGCCAAGCGTTACTGGCTGCCCTCCGAGAGCCAACAGCGTTTCTACAACACCCGCATACCGATGTCGTTGGTCGGCTACAACACAGGTGGCGGACGTGACATAGCTCAGGATTATTTCCGCTTTCTCTTCTCGGGCAACTTCAGTCCCAAAGGGCAGATCGGACTCAAGATCGACTATCCTTACTCAAAAGGCTCGTACGCCAATCAGGCCGCCAAGGCTTTCAACTGGAACCTCTTCGGCTCATATATGGGTGATCGTTACGAATTTCAGGGCTATATCAACAGCTACAACGCTCTCAATCAGGAGAACGGCGGCATCACCGACGACCTCTACATCCTCGACCCCGCCGAGATACAGGGCGGACTCTCGAAGATCAATCCCAAGAACATACCCACTAACCTGACCGCGTCACGCAACCGTCTTAACGGCAAGCAGATTTACGTAAATAACCGTTACAAGGTCGGATTCTGGAAGGAGACCTACGACTCCGTCTACGAGGACTCGATCATAGCCCGCGAATACGTACCCGTGTCAAGCTTTATCTGGACATTGTCCTACAGCGAGGACCGGCATCGTTTCTATAATACCTCGTCGAGTGATGAAAATTTCTGGGAAAACCATTACATCACGGCCAACAGCACAGGTGACAACACATCCTACTCATCCATCCGCAACACTCTCGGAGTGGCTCTGCTTGAGGGATTCAACAAATATGCCAAGGCTGGCCTGGCCGCGTTCATCACACACGACCTGCGCAAATACACCCAGACGATCGACTCCATACCGATTGTCGGAGATGCGCGCCCCGAGGGGCTCACTCCCTATCCATACGCTGACAAGGTGGCCCCTAAAGCTACTGAAAATTATGTATACGTAGGCGCCCAGCTCACCAAGCGTCATGGCTCGCTGCTCAATTACGAGGGTACTGTAAAACTCGGCATAGCCGGAGCCGCCGCGGGCGAGATTCAGGCCGACGGCAACATCTCGACCCACATACGTCTGCTCGGCGACACTGTGACCGTGCAGGGCTACGGACACTTCAGCAACACCGCCGCGCCCTATCTGATGAATCACTACGTCTCCAATCACTTTATATGGGAGAATGATTTCGGCAAGATACGCCGGGTGCGGTTCGGAGGCATTCTTGACATCCCGCAGACATCGACCCGGGCCAATGTCTGTGTCGAGAATATTCAGAACATGATATATTTCAACGACCGATGCCTGCCCGCCCAGAACGGAGGCAGTGTCCAGGTGCTGAGTCTGCGTCTGCATCAGGATTTGGGATGGCGCGCATTGCACTGGAACAATACCGTGACCTATCAGAAATCCTCCGACACATCCGTACTGCCCCTCCCGCAGCTGGCCGTGTACTCCAACCTGTATCTGCAATTCAAGGTGGCCAAAGTGCTCGACGTGCAGATGGGCGTGGATATGGATTATTACACGAGCTATTATGCGCCCTCCTATCAGCCGTCGACGATGACCTTCTGCAACCAGCATGAGATAAAGTGCGGAAATTATCCGTACATGAACGCATACGTCAACATGCAGTTGTCGCGCGCACGATTCTTTGTCCTCTTCTCGCACGTCAACCAAGGCTCATTCGGCGGTCAGGATTACTTCTCGATACCCCACTATCCGCTCAATCCCCGTCGCTTCCTGATGGGTGTGTCGGTCAACTTCCTCAACTGATTTTTTTAAGAGTAGTGTGAACCATACGGACATTTCGCGTGTTGAATTGTAAACGAGGCAACTCACATTACATTTCAACACACACATAAGTATTAACGTATGAGAAGCATTACAACATTCGACATTCAGTATGCCCACCGTTTCTACGGATTCAAGGGCGAGGCTCAGTACCTTCACGGCCACACTGGCATTATGACCATCGAGGTGGAAGATACCGTAAATGAGGGTGTAAACATGGTATTCCCCTGCAACGAGATCCGAAAGACCGCCTGGGATGTATTACAGAACTTTGACCACGCGCTCATACTGCGCGAAGATGACCCCCTGCTCCCCGCCATTCTCGGCGTGTATGAGCGTCAGGGCATACTCAACGGCTCTCCGCAGAACACGATGAAGGGACCTGCATTCAAGACCGAATTGGCTACCGCCTATCCTGACGCACGTCTTGTGGTCACCAAGGAGACAATGACCGTCGAGGGAATGATTAAGATTGTCTACGACCTTCTCAAGGACAAGCTCAACATCGCCAAAATCAAATTTACAAGCGGAGTGAATGCCGCATCAATGGATTTTGACACCCACAATGATATAGACCGCTGTCCCCTCTGCGGCATAGCGCTCAACGATGAAGGTGTATGCCCCAAGTGCGGATACCGTAAGAAATAACTCCGGCTCACTACACAATATATAATATATAAAGAAAATCAGTCACCCGGTCCATGTATCGGATGACTGATTTCACTTTATAATGTCGAATCGGTTCTATTCTCTTTCAGGCATATTCTTGGTCAGAGGCTTTTCGTGACGGAGCATTCGGGCGGCCTCGCCTGTCAGCCACAGATAGTGGTCGCTCGGCTTACCGTCCATACCTGTGAACTCTATCTCCTTGCCTACCGGTGGATTGTCCGTGCACTTGAATATGGCCGTTCCCTCGTTGACCTCGTCAAACATCGCCACGTACAGCATCTTGGCACCCCCGCGCAGATTGGTATAGATCTGCTGCCAGTAGAATCGTCCCCCCTGACGCGGTATCGAGCCGGAGGGTTTGATGTCATCCGGAAACTCATAGCGGCTCAGATTGTGCCAGCTGAATCCGGGATAGACCACCGGTACATAACCCACACCGTTCTCCTCGCACCAGCGCATATCTCTGGCCGTCATGTCGCGCAGACGGTCCATATCGTTATGCAGCAGCGGCGAGTAACGCTGTACGGTCCACGGCAGCACTACATCGGCCTGTCTGATCAGGTCGTGCAGATAGGGATCGCCCACACAGTCGTAGGCCAGATCGCGCCAATAGGTCGGCACGCCCAGCATCACGCTGCATCCGCCGTATTCAGGATCGTTTTTCAGAAAGTTTATGAAGTTCTCAAGACCGATGTTGCGGATGTCATACGGACGGTCGGGAAATCCCACGCCCCATATCGTCACCAACGGTTTGCCATTATAGAATATATATGTATTATCCTTGCCCGGGTTAGTCACCTTGAGCGAGTCCACGAGAAATTTCCAGTCCTCCACCAGCGACGAGCAGTCGTCAGTGCGCGGATCCAGACCTGACAGGTCATACATTATGCCGATGGCACGGCCATTGTCGCGTGCGGCCTCGAAAGCATGGCTGAGAGCACCGCTTCTCCGGCGGGCCCGGGGCTGGGCCGTGTGCCAGAACCGTTGCATGAACACTCCGTCCAGTCCATACTCCTTCATCCACCTGAAGTGTGTGTCGATGGTCGAGGGATCGTCCGAGCAGAAGAATCGGGCCGTGCTGCCGTCGGCGTGTTTCAGACCCGTCTCGTAGGTCTGTTCGTACTCGCTGACATCAGGCCACATGTCGATTCTGACATCCTTCTCGTTGGCATACATCTTGCCCCCTTTGTAGGGCTTGTGAAACCATCCCTGGTATCCGGCCATAACGAGGCCTTCGTATGACGGATACTTTGTCTCAGTCGAGTGCTTGGTCCCCGCGATTGAGGTTGATGCTGCGAGACACAGCACTGCTGCGGCTAATAGTTTGTTCATCGTTTTTTATTTGTTAATATTTGAGATTGTTATTCCATATATTCCTGATGGTCTCCTCCTGCGAGTAGCCGATGGGACAGCTCGCGCTCCTCATGTTGGCGCGATAGCTGCCGGCACTCTCGTTCGGGCACGTGATCATGCGCGAGCAGGGCATCTCCAGATGTCCGTACTGATCATTGTCGCGCAGCCATCCGAAGGCATACTCCAGCCACTTGTTGCGGTAATCCTCGTCCTGAAGCGACAGCCATGAGATCTCGTCATACCCCCATACGAAATGTGAGTCGAGGTCGGCCTTGCCCGGTTCGGGACCGCGGCCATAGTTGTCAAACTCCACGAGGTAGGGCAGGTGTTCACATTCCCATCCCGAGGGAGACTTGCACCCTTCGCTTTTGCCGTAGAGCGCGTCGAGATGACCCGATTCGAGACATCCGCCCATTGGGCTGTCTGGTGTCTCCTTGATGCGCAGGGGGAATGAATTGAAGTCAAGCAGGCTCACTCCATCCTTGACCATACCGCCGTAGGGGGTATGAGCGTCAAGCAGCACCCAGCCGCGGCGTGATCTGGTCTTGGCACACTCGCGTATCCTGCCTATTATCTCGGCCCAGTGCTCGCGGTCGGGATCGTTCATGCCTATCAGCTCGATCTGGCCGAGATGAAACGCCTCGCAACCGGTCTCCATGTAGCGCGATGCGAGATAGTAGAACCACATTTTTGTCTCGGGGCGGCTGATGTCAGGCACGCTTGACGACCCCCAGTGATTGACCAGCCGGCCATTCTCGGCCAGCATGGCATCGTATGAGAAGTTGCGCTTGCCGTCAGGCTGTCCGAATGCCTCGAACACGTCAGCCGGTATGGGCACACTGTTTACCTCGGGGGTGATGACCTCGAACAGACATCCCTGAATGATAATCTCCGGGTCGTACGCGTGCAGGTCGTCGGCGATGGCGCGTGCCGATGCCCAGAACTGCGGGTCATTCAGACGGCTCTCGCCTCCCCAGCGATACATGGCCCGGCCCATGAATTTCGCCCCTATATTCTTGGCCATCCTGACATCGTCGGAATGATAGGGGAACTCATGCCGCCCCTCGGGCTTGTCGGGAATGAGCAGATATACGAGTGTGGCCGAGCGGTCAAGATAGCGTTCGAGCACCTCGCGTGTGATGCCGTTTTCATCGAAATGATACGGGCTTACCTCAGCCTTGGCCGATGACAGGCCAAGTGAAAAAAGTATGGCGATAAGAGCGGTTAATTTGCCTTTCATGTCCTGCATAGTTTTATCGGTTACCACAGACTGCGTTCATTCCAGAATTTAACCGGTTCGGACGTATAATCCACCGGTTTGCTCTCGACGGGAGGCAGCGTGCGCATCTCGGTCACGCTCTCGGCCTCGTATGACGGTGCGTCACTGATGGTGGCCGCGAAGACCGCTATGCCGGCATCCTTGGGGAGCACAAGCTCACGGGCATTCTCGTCGATGTCGATGCCGAGACGGTAAAGGTAAGCGAAACTGTATGCATCGTTACCCTTTGCGGCGCTGTGCTTGTGATTGGCCACATACGCTATGGGGGCATGCTTCATGTAGCTGTCCGACTCGCCCGGCCATCCCCACTGTCCGTAGAAGCCTGAGAAATAGGGCACCTCAAATGTGTGCTCCTTGCCATCGACCGTGAATGTAGCCATGCGGTCGCGGTCGGCCGATGTGGCGAGCAGGAACAGCTTGGTCTTCCCCTTATGTTCGGGCAGAGAGATGGTGTCACCGTCGGCACGTACGAAGTTAAATATAGCCGGGTCATTCTGTATCTTGAACGACACACCGTTTGACACGATCTCCTCGGGCAGCAGCTCTGCAGCAAATGAGTTTCCGTTGCGGTCGAATACACCCGCACGGTTGAACTCATCGACCGTCACGCCAACGGCATTGTAGGGCATATTGACATGAATGTTACGGGCCGGTGACATCATCGGAGTCTCCTGCAGGCGTATACGGAATGAACGCGGTGCGAACCCCTTGCCTGAGAATGACAGTGTGTTGCCCGTATGTGTGGCGTCGGCGTAAGGCTCTTCGATGCCGTTGACCTCCTCGGCCGACAGTATCGGCATGGCGAATTTCACCGTCGCGTTGTCATACTCCTTGCCGTGACGTTCGGCCACGCGCAGTATGTAACCGTTGCCGTCCTCGGCTTTCTTGAGGGCCTTGAGCTCGATGTTGGGTGAGTCGATCGACAGCAGTGACCACTCCTTGCCGAGTCGGCCGGCGTGGCGGGGCACCGAGAATGCGGTCAGTGGCTCGTTGAACGCATCCCCCTTGGCGGCCACATCCGCACCGTTGACATCCCCCTTGTGACCCATGATGGCATAGCTGAACGTGTTCTTGCCGTAATCCTGATGATCCTGATAGCGGTAATGCTGGCCCGGTTCGGGGGCGTGGAGCAGAGTCAGGCGTATAGTGCTGTTGTCAGGCTTGTCCCACCCGTATTTGCAGTCGTTGAGGATGGCAATGCCGTATTCACCGTCGGCTGACGAGAGGTCGGCCCATCTGTGTCCGAGCACCTCAAATGATTTATCCTCGTTGTTCCCGCGCTTTACGTATCCGAGTCCGAGGTCGTATGATGCGGTCTCATTGTCGACGGTGGTGGGAAATTCTGCTTTGAGCAGCGCTTTCTTGCCGTACCAGTCAAAGTCGTTGTCGATGACGATGATGTCGTCAGCGGCCCCTTCGGTCAGACTCACGTACTGCACGAAGTTCGAACCCTTCCAGCGTCTCTCGATCTTGAGCGAGCCCTTCAGCGGGCCATTGTCGGCTATCGACACCTTCACGCTGTCCCTCACGGTCTCGCGTGCGCCGTCGAGGGTTTTCTTGTATATCTCCCAGGCGGGATAATCGTGTGACTCATTCTCGGTAAGCACCACGAGGCTTACGGGGCGCTCGGGATTGACCAGCTCCTTGCCAAGACGCTTGTCATAGATTGACGAGATGTTGCCGTCGCCGTCGATCTTCAGACGGTACACTGAGTTTTCGATAGAATTATCGGTGACTTTCAGAGCGCCCTGTTTCTGTGCGGCTGACGAGCCTTTGACACCGTAGACGGTGAAACTGACCGGAGCCACATCGGCGACGAACGCTATCTGAGCCATCCCGCCGTCACGTGACAGTATCTGAGCCGGGACACGCTTGCCCTTGTTGTCGGTGACGGTCACGCTCTTGGCCGAGGCCGCGAGGGGTACGGATGCGTATACGATGTCCTTACGTGCTGTGCCGAGCGGATTGTACACTACGAGCGGATCGCCGTTGACGCGTGTGTCCAGGGCGCGAGCCACATTGCCGACACTGTTGGTGATGGCATCGGCGAAGCGTGTCTGGGCTATCAGCTCGTCATTCCATGAGAACGTATAGCTGCGCGGGATGCTCGTGCCGGTTATATCGTCATGAAATCCGTGCCAGATGAATCTCTGCCAGTTCTCGCGCATGGCCTCCTCGGGATAAGGATTTCCGCCGAGCAGTTCGGCCGCCACGGCCGCCTTCTCCGCCGCCGTGCCGAGCGATTCGTTTTTACGGTTGAGTTTCTTCATGCCCGCCTGTGAGGTGTAGCAACCCACACCGTGCACATCCATGAGCAGTTCGCCGTCCCACAGCGGGAGTTCGGGATGATCGCTCAGAGGATAGAAGTCCTCATATATCTGATTGGGCGAAGTGACGATAAGTTCCACCGGACCTTTGCCCGAGCGCAGGGTCTCCTGCATCGAGTAGACTGAAGGCAGGGTGGGTGAGCCGCCGCGGTCACCGACGCCGTAATAGGTGAATGACGTATTGTTGGGATCCTGCTGCGAGCGCTTGATGATGCGGTCGTTGGTGCTGATGTCGTCATAGAAGTATGACGTGCCGTAACCTCCGGCGTCAAGCACACCGAGTATCTGCGAGCCGTCTATTCCCTGCCATTTACCGATAGGGAAGGGCATCTTTTTCTTCTCGCCGTAGAAATCTGCTTTACGCCACTGAAGTTTCTGAGTCGAAAATCCTTTCAGTCCGCAATGAGCGGCAAGGGTGGGCAGTGTGTAGCCGAAGCCGAAACAGTCGGGCAGATATATGTCGTTGCTCTTCTTCCCGAACTCGTTTTTATAGAACTCCTGCCCGTACAGTATGTTACGGATGAACGCCTCGGCCGTGGGTACGTTGGGGTCATTGGCCTCCCATGCGCTCCCCACTACATTCCAGCGTCCGTCGTTGATGTATTTCTTTACCTTTTCGTATTCCTGCGGATAATACTCCTTCATCCAGGCATATTTCTGAGCGCTCTCGAAGTTGAAAACATAGTCGGGAAAACGTTCGAACAGCCAGAAGTTCTGTACCATCGTGCGGTGCAGATAGTCCTCGATCGATTCCTGAACGTCCCAGTTCCACTGAGTGTCGAAATGTGCGGTGGATATGAGATAGGTTTTGTATTCCTTGTCATTCCCATCCTTGGCCGACAGCGGCATCGATGCCATTGCCGCGGCCATCATCATAAAGCAAAATTTTTTACCCATTATAAATAGATTTAAAGCGAGCGAATATACGAAAAAAGTGCCTCGAAAGGCGCATTTCCATTCCCACATGCAAAGATAAGATTTATGACTGATTCTGCAACGATTATAAATGCTTAAAATTAGTGAATTTTTACACATCTAACCAATTCCCGTTCCGAAACGTTATATTTAATATAAAAATATGACCTATGAATATATTTGGAAAAGGACAATCGCGAATACTCACTCCGCGACGAGTGATGGTAATGGCACTCGCCGTACTCGCGTTAGGGATAATCGTGTCATGGCGTGGCATGTCACACCCTGACAGCGGCGCGGGATACGCTTACGCACCGGGCCGTGGCGACACGATAAATGTAGCTATAGCCTATTCGCCGATGTCTCTCTACAGATACGGCGACACGATCGGAGGATTCAACTACGAGATGATGCGTGACATGGCATCCATGTACGGCGATAAATTCAAATTCTTTCCCGTGACCTCGGTCAGCGAATCGCTTGACCGGCTCGAACAGGGCGATTACGACATACTTGTGGCCGACATCGCAGCTACAGCATCGCTCAAGGAGCGATTCCGTTTCAGCGTCCCGGTCTATACCGACAGACTCGTGCTCGTGAGTCGTGACACCACCGCTACGACCCCGCTCGCGTTGGCCGGTCAGCAGGTATGGGCCGTGGCAGGATCCCCTGCAGCCGAGCGACTTGCCAATCTGTCAAGAGAGATAGGTGACAGCATCCACATTCAGGATACGCACACATATACGGCCGAACAGCTCGTAATGCTCGTCAATGCAGGCGAGATCGAGCGGGCTGTGGTCAATCAGGAAGTTGCGCAGAAACTCCGGCCCGAATGTCCCGCGATAAATATCTCGGCACAGATCTCGTTCAGTCAGTTCCAGTCATGGATAATGAATAAGAACAGCACCACGCTCGCCGACACCATCGACGCCCAGATCGAACGCTTCCGTCACACCCCAGCCTACACATCCCTCACCAGCAAATACGACCTCAATGATTGATACCCGGGTGATGATTTAATGGAATATTTAATATAAGAGCCGGTTCGACAATGAATGTCCAACCGGCTCTTATTATTTTTTCTTTTGACGTTCTGTGAACGGCTATTCTTCGATGCTGAGGGTCATGCCGCAACGGGTGCAGTCGAAGTCGACACGCATACGTACGGTGTCGTTGTTGAGGTAAAGCGGTCCGTCGGGCCAGTTGCGTCCCTGCGGTGTCTTGAGGCATTTGCCAAGTTCGCGTCGCAGACAGTAACGGGTGGTCATTACAGTCGTATCGCCGTCGGGGCGATGCACCTCTACTGCCGGGACGATGTCGGTGACTCCGTGTGAGCGGTAAAAGTCCTCAGCTTTTGCGTTGGCCACATTGTCATGGATGGTGAGTGAGGTGACGGGACAGGGGTAATCGTGATTCTCGTTCTGGCGATACCTGTAACGGTAGGTCATGCGCTGTGCCTTGTCGAGCAGTTCGACGGCCTCACGGCGCAGAGCCGTAAGCTGTGATGCGGGGATGAAGTATCGGCCTGCGAGGTCGATGATGTTTCCCGCACGATAGATGGTGCCGCCGAGCTTGCCGAGTATCTGACGGCGCGGACCCTCCTGAGGTGTGACAGCCTGTGACAGTTCACCTGTTACTGCACACTTAGTCACCCGATTGCCGCGTTCGTCGGTGAGTTCGAGTGACACACGGTCATTACCAACCTTTGCGAGCACCATATCTACAGTGATGGTGCGTGTGGTTTTAGCGGACGATATGGCATCGTCCCACTCCTTGTCACGGTTGCGATACAGGACTGTACCGGCCGGGATGAATCGCGGTGAGGCCGGATAGAGCCGTGAGCCGTCGGCCCGGTTGAGCCTGAACCCCTGAAACCGGCCTGCCGCATCGAAATATGCCAGTCCGTCGCCATTGGCGAGCGGGGCGGTGAGATCGGCGATAATTATCTTGCCGTCACACTTCCTGACCTTTCCGACAGGAGTGCCTACGGCCTTGGGGGTGTCGAGTGAAGCGATCCCTTTGACGGGAGCTTTGCCTGACAGGAAGTAGGTCGTGAAGCCTCGGTTGAAAGACTTGTCAGGCGAAGGGTTGAATCCGGCATTTGATCGACCGTACGACAGACGGCGGTAGCGTCCGTCGCTCTGCTCGACCACTCGGTCGAGAATGCGTGAATACCATGCCACTGTGTTCTTGACATAGCCTTCCTCCTTGAGACGTCCCTCTATTTTAAACGAGTCGACACCTGCATCGGCCATCGCCCCGATTGAGTCGGAGCGGTTGAGGTCGCGGAGCGAGAGCAGATGCTTATTCTCGACAAGTACGCGTCCGTGAGCGTCGGTGAGAGTGTAGGGGAGACGGCATATCTGCGCGCACTCGCCGCGGTTGGCACTGCGTCCGCCCGTCATGCAGCTGGCTCGGCAGTCACCGCTGTAACTCACGCACAGGGCGCCGTGGATGAATGCTTCGAGCTCGGTCGACGGCACCGCGCGATGTATCTCTTCGATCTCACTCAGCGACAGCTCGCGTGCGAGCACCAGGCGACTGAAACCCGCCTCGGCGAGAAATCGCGCCTTCTCGGGTGTACGTATGTCGCACTGTGTGCTCGCATGGAGGTCGATAGGGGGGATGTCAAGGCGTAGGATGCCCATATCCTGCACGATCAGTGCATCCACACCGGCATTATAGAGTCCGTGGATCAGACGTTCTACTTCGCCGAGCTCGCGGTCATAAATTATGGTGTTGACGGTAGCATAGACCTTGGCACCGAACGGGTGGGCTGTATCGACGACACGGCGTATGTCATCGAGTGCATTTGCAGCCTCCTTACGGGCACCGTGGCTCGATGCACCCATATATACGGCATCAGCACCGGCAAGGATGGCGCTGACGGCGATGTCGGCATTACGGGCGGGGGCAAGTAGTTCGAGTGGACGCACTGGGCAGATTGAGATTTATGATATGTGTTGTTATTCGACGGGTACGCCGTTGACCTCAACGTTGATTATCTTACAGTTCTGGATGTTGGATGTGTCAAATGTGTCGCTGGGATCGGTGACGGAAATGTTCTCGAATGTGAAATTTCTGAGAGTATAGTCGTCGGTCTTGCGGTCACGGTAGAACTCGCGTGTGCAGTCGAGAGTGACATTCTTGACCGTCACGTTTTCAACCAGTGACTTGGGCATGTCGTCGCGGTCGGTCTTGTTGAAGAACTGACGCCATGTCTGGACCTCCACACCGTTACGCACGCGTCCGCGGGCACCGTCCACCAGCACGTTCATATACTTCTGCGGGGTGTCGGGGCGCATCTTGAAGAGCAGCACATGGAAAGTGTCCTCAAACTTACAGTTGCTCAGTATGACGTTCGAGCAGTCCCAGGCCTCGCTGCCGAATGTAACGCCGGCATTGGTCTTGCCGAATGTACACTTGTCGACAATCACACGGCGCACGGGACCGTTGCCGGGGATGGTGTCAACCCATGTTCCCTTGCCGCCTTTGAGGCACACACCGTCATCGTTGACATTCATGTAGCATCCGCTGATGAGCACATCCGAGCATGCGTCGAGGTCGATGGCATCGGTACTCGGGCCTTTGGGATAACCGTCGGTGGGAGCTAAAATCGTCACGCCGACATACTTCACGCGCTCGCAGTCATACAGATGATTGGTCCAGAAACCTGAGTTGACCATATTGACACCGCTTACGGTCACATCCTTGGAGTGAGCGGCATAGAACATGCGCGGACGCAGCGCTTCGAGATTGGTGCACTTGGGATTGACCTTACGGCGGAGCCAGAACTCGTCATAGAAACGGTGACCGTTGCCGTCGATGGTGCCGGGGCCGCTGATAGTGAATCCGTCCACTCCCTCGGCGTTGACGAGGGCGGCGAAGTATTTGATGGTCTGACCCTCAAGACGGGTGTCGATGATCTCATAATTGGTGATCGAGTCGCTGCCTTTGAGTCTGCCGCCCTTGGCTACGTTGAGGTGGGTGCCGGGCTTGAAGAAGAGCGAGCCGCTGAGATAGACACCTTCGGGTATGACGATGACGCCACCTCCGGCCTCGGCGGCCTTGTCGATGACGGCCTGGATAGCCTTGGTCTGAAGCAGGGTCGAGTCATTGACCACACCGTAGTCGGTCACGACATATTTCTTGCCGAGCTTGTCGACATTTACAGGCTTGGCCTCGTTAAACCAGTCCGACACCTTGCTGCCGTCGGGAAATGTGGTGAACCCGGCCGCATACGCTGACCCGCCGGCAAAGAGGGTCAGAGCTGTAGCCAATGCTAAGTTCTTCATTTTAACCATTGTAATTTTAGATTTAAGTATTCTGTATTGATAATTTCGTGTGAAGAAGTGGCGGCGCTTCGGCTTATTTCAGCGCGTTTCCGGCTGCAAAAGCGTCACCGGCACGCTTGCCGAGTGTGATATATCCGTGATGGACGGGATCGAATGTTATCAGCTCCATTTTCTCGACATCCGGCTTGCCGTCCTCGGCGAGCATGTCTTCACGACAGAGTATGTTGACAATCTCACCGATCAGATAGCAGCCTGTGGGTGACTCATAGAGTTTCTCCTTAACGCGGCATTCGAGCGTCATGGGGAAACAGCCGAATACGGGAGCGTTGACCTCCGTAGCCTTGTCGTGCTGCCATCCCGTGCGGGCTATCTTGTCGGACTGCTTGCGTGCGCTGACCATACCTACGTAGTCGGATGCCACGAGTGTGTCGGCTGTGGCGAATGCTACGGTAAACTCCGGGCAGCGAGCAAGGTTGTCAGTCGTGGCGTGTGAGCCGAGCGAGATGAATATCTCCTTACCGTCCCACTGTCCGCCCCAGGCGGCATTCATCGCATCGGGTGTCCCGTCGGCATTGTATGTGCCGATAATCAGTACGGGCTGGGGTAGCACCCATGCATTTGGCTTGAAACTTTTCATCTGATTGTAATTTTTTCATTGCGAAATTAACAATTTTTCCGCAATTATCCGCTCACCCGACCCTACAAAATCAGGAAATGCGGAGAGTGCCCCGTGAATCGTGTGACTCACGGGGCACTCTTTATGTAACTGACGTTATGTCGGCAGGTGATTATTCAAATATGTGGCGCAGCTTGGAGAAGATGCGGTGTTTGGTCGACTCATCGGGTGTGACACCGGGTTTGTCACGCAGACTCTCGATAGCGGCCTTCTCCTGCTCGCCTAGATTCTCGGGGATGTAGACCATCACGTTGATCAGCTCGTCGCCGGTGCCGTAACCGTCAGCCGAGGGCAGACCTTTACCACGCAGACGCAGCACCTTGCCGGGCTGGGTGCCTGCGGGTATCTTCAGACGTGCGCGACCTGTGATGGTGGGCACCTCTACTGATCCGCCGAGTGTGGCGGTGGGCAGGTCGAGCATCAGATTGTAGACGATGTCATTGCCGTCACGTATCAGCTCGGGGTGCTTGACCTCCTCGATGACGATGAGCAGGTCGCCGTTGGCTCCTCCGTGAGGGGCGGCGTTACCCTTGCCGCGAAGTGTAAGTGTCTGGCCATCCTGCACGCCGGCGGGGATGGAGAACGATACGGTCTCATCCTTGCGCACAACGCCTTCGCCGCTACAGAATGTACATTTCTCGGTGATGATCTTACCCTCACCGTGACACTGCGGACACTCTACGGCCGACTGTGCCATGCCAAACATGGTCTGCTGCTGGCGTATCACCGTGCCCTGACCGTTACAGGTGGGACAGGTGTGAAATGCGGTGCCATCCTTGGCGCCGGTGCCGTGACAGTGGGTGTCGGGCACGAGGGTAGGGATCTTGAGGGTCTTGGTGACACCTGTAGCGATCTCGGCAAGGGTCATCTTGATCTTGATGCGCAGGTCGGTACCCCGGCGCTGACGACGTCGTGTACGTCCGCCGGCGCTCTCGAATCCGCCCATGTTGCCGAATCCTCCGCCGAAGATGTCGCCGAACTGCGAGAAGATGTCCTCCATGCTGAATCCTCCTGCATGGAATCCTCCGCCTCCGCCAGGGAATCCCTGCGGGCCCATATCGTGACCGAACTGGTCATACTTGGCTCTCTTCTCGGGATTTGAGAGCACATCGTATGCCTCGGCTGCTTCCTTGAATTTCTCTTCGGCCTCCTTGTCACCCGGATTCTTGTCGGGGTGATACTGGATGGCCTTCTTTCTGTAGGCGCTCTTGATTGCTTTCTCGTCAGCGTTTTTGTCGACGCCGAGCACCTCGTAATAATCTCGTTTAGTTGCCATGAGGGTGCGGTATTGGTATTATTGACCCACTACCACTTTGGCGTGGCGGAGCACTTTATCATTGAGTGTATATCCCTTGGTGGGGGTGTCGATCACGATGCCTTTCTGTGACTCGTCGGCGGCGGGCACCATGGCTATAGCCTCATGGAGCTCGGAGTCAAAGGGCTTGCCGGTCGAGTCGATGGCCTTGACACCGTTCTGTTCGAGGTACTTTACAAACTTCTGATAGATCAGTTCCATACCCTTGCGCACCTCGGCGGCATCCTCGACCTTGGCGCTTGCCTCAAGGCCGCGCTCGAAGTCGTCGACGATGGGGAGCAACCCTTTGAGCACGCTTCCGGCGGCGTTCTTGATAATGTCGCTCTTCTCCTTGAACGTGCGTTTGCGGAAGTTGTCGAACTCGGCCATCAGGAACAGATACTCTTTCTTTTCCTTCTCGACCTGAGCCTGAGCGTCACTCAGCTGCTTGTTGAGCGCGTCGATGTCGGCCAGCTCGTTGTTGATCATATCGTTGGCTTCGTCTACCTGCGACTCTGCCTCGTCCGAGGCCTCCTGCACGTCGTCAAATGCGACGGTGTCGGGATCCTCGATGTGAATCTTCTCCTCTTCGGGACGGCCGTATGCCTTATTGTTGTCTGAATCGTTTGACATGACTTATATCTTTTTTTAACTAATTAACTATGCAAAAATATTGCCAAACTCACAGCGTCCGCTATAAAAGTGGACCTGCGCGTGTGACCGTTATGTAAATGTACAACAACGCACACGTGATAACGTTCACTGTCACAGTTGAAAATATTGCCTGTCAGAGCGTTGCGACAAGCGTGTCACAGTCTGCGAACCTGTCGGCCACCTCGGGTGACAATTTGTCACCGGCAAACAGTCCGAACACCGATGCGCCCGAGCCTGACATGGCCGCATAGACCGGCTCAAGCTCCATGATGCGCTGTTTGAGCGCCGCGATGGCCGGATAGGCAGGAAACACCGAGGCCTCAAAGTCATTCTTGAGCCTTCCCTGCCATTGGGCCGGATCTGTGGCTACGATACGGCTGACACTCTCGACAGGAATGGCGGGTGTCGTATGTGCGTATGCCGCGGCGGTGGGCACGCTCACCTGAGGCTTGGCTATAAGTATCTTCATCCCCATGAGGTCGAGGTCGACAGGCTCCATGTCAGTACCTGTGCCTGTGCACAGCATCGGACGGTTGTGTATGAAGAACGGACAGTCGGCTCCGATGCCGGCGGCTATACGGGCCAGGTCATCATCGCTGTAACCGAGCGCGAACAGTTCATTGAGACCGCGCAGAGTGAATGCCGCGTCGGCCGAACCTCCGCCCAGCCCCGCTCCGTCGGGAATAATCTTGCGCAGATATATGTCGACAGGTGGTAGTGACACCTCTTGGTCCAGAGCACGGTAAGCCTTCATCACCAGATTCTTTTCAGGCGGACAATCTACCGTCCGCCCGGTCACTCTCAGAGTGGTGTGCTCACCGCGTCCCGGCACTATCTCAAGCACATCGCGCCACGGCACGGGCACCATCACAGTCTCTATATCATGGTAACCGTCCGCGCGCCTGCGCAGAATGTCCAGCCCGAGATTAATCTTAGCATTCGGAAACAGTATCATCGTGAGGGGTATGAGTCAAATCTATTATACCTACAAAGGTAGCCTTTTTTGGGGATGTGTGACGTAATATCGTGAAAATTTATTATCTTTGTACTTATGAATGTCGAATCCGTACGTGAATACTGTCTGTCGTTGCCGCTGGTCAGTGAGGACTCAGCTTTTGGCGATGATCACCTGCTGTTCAGGCTGTCAGGCAAGATCTTCGCATGTCTTTCGCTTGACGGTAACGACCGCATCGCCTTGAAGAGCGATGCAGCTTATGCCGTCCGGCTGCGTGAACGGTATCAAGCCATCGAGCCGGCCTATCATTGGAATAAAAAATACTGGAATCAGATGCCCGTGCAGTCCGGCGCACTGAGCGACGATATGATCCGTGCGCTCATACGACACAGTTACACGGAGGTGGCACATAAACTGCCTAAACGATTCATTACCGATCATCCCGATGTCGCACTCGTGCAGGGCGATGTCGACATCACCGGGGACTGAAACATCTCTCACAATATACCTATATTATATAATGCCACAGGACAATAATAACAACAGATATAACGGCAACCGCAACTCCAAGCCTCAGCACGTGTCGCAGTTTGATCACGGGGGACGTATCCCGCCCCGTGACAACGACCTTGAGGAGGCGGTGCTCGGTGCCCTCATGCTTGAGAAGGATGCCTACACCGTGGTGTGTGACATCCTCAAGCCCGAGTCGTTCTATGACCCGGCCAATCAGAAGATTTATGCGGCCATCCAAGCCCTCGGTGCGGCCCAGCAGAGTATAGATATGCTCACTGTCACCGAGCGTCTGCGTCTCAACGGCGACCTCGAGGCGGCGGGTGGAGCGCTGCGCATATCCGAGCTGACATCGCGTGTGGCATCGGGTGCGCACATCGAGTTTCATGCACGCATCGTGGCTCAGAAGTATCTGGCGCGCGAGCTGATACGATTCGCCTCACAGATCGAGGCACAGGCCTTTGACGAGAGTTATGATGTCGACGATCTCCTGCAGGAGGCCGAGGGCAAGCTCTTCGAAATATCGCAGCGCAATGTCAAGAAGGATGTGACACAGATCGACCCGGTCATCAACACGGCCATAGAGCAGATACAGGTCGCCGCCAACCGCGCCTCGGGTCTGTCAGGTCTGGAGTCAGGATTTCATGAGCTTGACAAACTCACCTCGGGATGGCAGCGCAGCGACCTCATCATCATCGCCGCCCGTCCTGCGATGGGTAAGACCGCGTTCGTGTTGTCTATGGCCAAGAATATGGCCGTGAACTATAATATCCCCGTAGCGATATTCTCGCTTGAGATGTCCAACCTCCAGCTCGTCAACCGTCTGATACAGAACACGTGCGAGATCGAGGGTGAGAAGATCAAGAGCGGTCAGCTGTCACAGATGGAGTGGGACCAGCTCATGTCGCGCGTCAAGAACCTCTACAGCGCGCCGCTGTTTATCGACGATACGGCCTCGCTGTCCATCTTCGAGCTCCGTACCAAGGCCCGCCGTCTGGTCAGGGAGCACAATGTGTCGTTCATCATCATCGACTACCTCCAGCTGATGAATGCCTCGGGCATGAAGTTCGGATCGCGTGAGCAGGAGGTCTCCATGATCTCGCGCTCGCTCAAACAGCTTTCCAAGGAACTGAATATCCCCATCGTGGCGCTCTCGCAGCTCAACCGTTCGGTCGAATCGCGAGGAGCCGATTCGAAGGACGGCAAGCGTCCGCAGCTCAGTGACCTCCGTGAGTCGGGTGCCATCGAGCAGGATGCCGACATCGTATGTTTCATCCACCGTCCCGAATACTACCTGCGCTCAGGCGTGGACGGAGCCGGTAATAATATAGTAGGTCTGGCCGAGTTTATCGTAGCAAAACACCGTTCGGGTCGTGTGGACGACGTGAAGATGCGTTTCAAGTCCAAATATGCACGATTCGAGAACTGGGAGGAGGAGACACCCATGGGCAGCGGTCAGCGCGAGTCGCGCCTCAATGCCGGAGGAGGCGAGATGCCTGCCGGTACGCTTGGCGGACCTGCGGCATTCACCGGCGGCACGGCTGACATCCTGTCGACATCGTCTGACGAGGCCGCACCATTCTGATCATAAGTTTAAGGATTGAATCATTAATCCTCTGTGCCTTAGGTTGATATGCGTAATATTGACTGGCACGGAGGATTTTATTTTAAAATATTTTTCAAAAAAACAAATTTTTTTATCTGTCTGTAAAACCTTTTTCAGATTATTAATGTTATTAAAGTAAAATCACAACTAAATAACTATTGTTTTATGAAAAAGGTATTATTTATCATGGCAGTCATCCTCGGAGGTATGACCGCAATGGCCCAGAATCTTGACAAGAATGAGGCAAAACAGCTACAGGCATTTGCCAAAGT
>JAAVDB010000042.1 GCA_014802015.1 Bacteroides sp. | reverse complement strand
GAGATTTATATGTATTCCAAGGAGGACGATCCCGGGGAACGTGCCACGATCGTGGGTTTTGACAAACGTTTTGTCGCTCTGCCTATCCGTGGTAAGGGCGTGGGTGCAATCGTAAGCGCGTTAACCGATTAAACCGATATAAAATGACAGAGAGTACCAGATCAAGAATTGAGGCGGTAAAAAAGATCTCCGCGAAACATTATGAGCCGGGCAATCTGGCAAAGTGTCATAAAAATATTTGGCGCAGGCATATTTTCCCTATATTCGGCATCTGTTATAGGACATATCTGAGTTATCTCAAGGTCTAATAAAACGCCTATCACATACAATTCCAAAGCGGTAACCATAACGCGAAAGCGGCGACAATTTTACCCGATTGTCGCCGCGCTTTTTTGCCGGATTTAGGCCTAAAAATCGCCGTGGAACATTTTGTAAACGAATATTAATAAAATCAACAATAACACCCCATTGAAAAATCGTAACTCATTGTTTAATCAAGACTTAAACATAATTTTACCGCGAAATCGTCCCAAAAGTCAAAATTGCACTTTTCGTTTTTTAGGGGGTGTACAACTTTTTTGCAATTTGTTGATAATCAAACATGTAAGGGTGTACAAAATTTTTAGGGGGTGTACCGTTAATATTTTAACAAAATTTGTTCATTTTACTTGTAAATAATTTGATATTAGTTACTTATAAAGATTTTAGGGCGGTACAAATTCGGTACGTTTCGTTTTCTAAATTGTACGTTTCGTTTGCGCGACTATAGATTGTGATAATCCATATTGTTCAATGCCTATTTTATAGAGGGTTTCCAGTTCTTTTGCATCAATAATGCCATCCGCAAGAACCATACAATACAGACTGAGAAATTGTGATTTCAATGCAGCATCCATATATTTGTATCATATCTCTCATCCTCCATTGAGACGTTATATAAATAGACATAAAAAAGGTGTGAGGAATGTATCTTGTTTTATCTGTCATTCAGGTCTTGGCGTACCTTTGCAGTAGATAAAACAATAGCCCCACACCGATATTGCTATATAATCTGCCTTTCACGGCAGGGTACAAGCAATCGATGTAGGTGCTATTGCCAATCTCATCTTCACTGCATTATAAACCGCCAAGTTTGAATGACGAAGATAAAATTTCAATAACACCTTTTTAATTAAATATGATGAACTAATCATATGACGACTCTTCGTATCGGTAGATTAATTCACCGCAAAGATAATTAAAAAAAGTTATTATCGGGGGCTTTTGATAAAATACTTTTTTCAATTGATATGTAGCACATGAAAATAGATTGATATAGAGTAGACTGAAAATAGATTTGGTCTGTTTTGATGTCTGTTTGACATCTTCCGCTGTATCTCACCACGTCCCCAAGTATTCGCTTGAGGAATTGATTATACGGATGGAGATGGATAAAATCTAAATCGGTCAACGACAGCGGCCGCAATTGCTGCATCCGTTGCAGATAGGTCTGCTGCCGCATTCATCGCAGTTGGAGCGATAGATGGGTTTGTAAAGCTGTTCTGGAGGGATAATTTCGCCGAATCCGTCACGCAATATGAAGTGTATTGGCCGACCGATGTGGTTAACTCCGGCCTTGTGTGCCATGCGGCTCTGTAGCTGTTTGCCCTGAAGGTGATAACGTCTGCCGTCCTTGATAAATTCTGTGCCGGTCTCAATGAAGCAGAATGTCACGTCATGCACGCGGCATTGAGCTGAGAGTGATTTGACCCAATCAAAGTCGCATGGACGTGAGCCATCATAATTTTCACCTCCGGCTATAACCTGTTCGATCTGTCCGGTGGCAAGATATGGCTCAATATTGACAGGCCCGATCAGCGGGGCTGTCATTATGCCTTTGTGGCGGAATGGAAGTTCGAGTAGGATTGGAATACGCTCGTCAGCGCGTCGCTGATTTTCGCAAGTAACGTTGAAAAACACATTATCCCACCCGTTGCCCCAGTCGGGAGGGAGGGATTGGAGTACGCGGTCGGGGCGCTTGGTCAGGAGAAAGAATTTCACGTCGCTACGCTCCTTTATAATCCTCCACGCATCGCTGCGCCACTGATCGGCCTCGGGAAGGAAGAAGTCGGATGACATGCATACGCGTATCAGTTCACCACTACAGATTCGATACGAGCCGTTGCGCTTTCTTTGCAACGGATAGTTGAATCCGGTCTGAGTGCGGAATACACGACTTGCATCCATGCCACGCTTGCGGTCAAGAAAGTACATGTAACAGTTATGGCAACCTTCGCTGATTTTTGTACAGCCGTGCCAGGGATTCCAGATGTCGTGCATTTCAGAAATAAGTTGAAGGATTAGTGGCGTGTGATATAAGTGCCGTGAGATATAAAGAAAAAGGCCCTTTTGTAAGGGCCTTTTCTGTCAGAGCGGTAAACGAGGCTCGAACTCGCGACCCTCAGCTTGGGAAGCTGATGCTCTACCAACTGAGCTATTACCGCAGTAAAAATGTTAAGTTTGTAATAGTCCGATGCCCGAGGCTACCTGAGATGAGAGAGGGGGTGCTTCGGTCAGACGTGTGCAAAAGTAAGTATTTTTTTTGAAATGTCAAAGTTAGAATGTGGTTTTATTATGTGAATTTCGTATATTTGTATCTGTAATATATGAACGCTCGATGGATAGACGTCAATTTTGTAAAATAGGAGCACTTGCACTTGGAGCACTTGGGGCAGGGAGTCTCAAGGGTATGGCTAATGTGTGCGTGGCATCGAATGATGACGACACGGTGTTGACGCGAGCCTGCCGTTTGACGGTGATGCGCCGTGAGTGTTACGAGGATATACAGGCTCTGTATCTCGATGATCCTGAGACGGGGCCATGCGACACATTCGCTACAGGCGATGAATGGGTGTTGGAAAAAGGGGAGTGCTGTCCCAAGGGGTTTTGCTTGCGAGCCTGGCGCTCGGTGGCCGCTGCTGTAAATGCGCAGTCGTCATGCGTGGAGGGGGTGCGTGATGTGTTTATCGTGGCATGCCCTGATGGCACGAGGCCGGTGGTGTTTCGTGTCGAGATAATTTAAGAGCCGGTTCTTAACGCATAAACGGATGTTTGCCCTCCGGGTCGGGGACGAATGACTCGTATGTTGAATCGCTGTAGTAGACGACGATTCCGGTGACGCATTTTCCTTTGTCGGGGGTTACGGTTATGGGGTGAGGATTCGTCGCCGGTGTTTCGTTTTGAGGTTTGGCGGACGGGCTGGTAAAGGCGAAGGTGTTTTTGTCCTGAAATGAGAACTCATCAGCACTACTTGCAGGTGCCTGTGTCTGGTCCGGATGCTGTGGGGTGAGTTCTGATTTTTCTGACTCGGATTCGTGGATAGAAAAAATATTCGTCGTGCCAGGTGAAATACTTTGTTTTTCAGGCGTTTGTGTTTGAAAACCGGCCTTCTGAGGTGCGTTTTGACGCTCTGAGGTTTCGCTGTATGACTCTGTCAGCATATCTCCCTCGCCAAACATCAGCCACGTTACTGAAAGGGCGGGGTAAGTGTAATGTATCTTGCCAATAATTTCATCACTCACTTTCTTGTTACGACCTGCGAGTAGTTGTGAAGCCGTGGGGCGCGGAATGTCGCACTCATCTGCAAACTGAGTGATAGTGATTCCCTGTGAAGAGAGGTACTGTTTGAGTCTTGAAACGAGGTCCATATTGCAAACTTGATAAAATTTAGCTTACTAATCGGTATGCAAATGTAATTATTATTTTTGAAATAGCAAAATTTATTTTTATAAATCGCAGTTTGCGGATTGTATTTGTAAATTTGTTGAATGGGTTGTGTTTGTAAACAAGATGGTCGATACTTATTTGATTATGTATACTGATGGGTGGTGGGGTGTAAATACCTTGTTAAAGTTGCGCTGTAATATGACATATATAAATTGGTGATATATGGATATGTAGCCGCGTGGATAGCTGTGTGAGTGGTGAATCTCGGGATAGAGGTCTTATATTTAAAGCTGTGCTGCGGATATAATTTTTACTAACATGTAAATCAACGTGTTGTGATAATTGTTAATTAGTGTAAATGAGTTGATTTTGCACCGAATTTAGAAATGTGAACGAGTTGATATTTGAAATTTAGGCTATTTGCAATTCTCGGGCAATAGGGGTGCGATGCAAATTCATAATATCAAACCTCTCAAAATTGAGTTATTTACAATAGTAGTGAGTTGCCGAATTGAAATTTAGATTTACATTTTGGTTATTTCTATTTGCAAATACAATCCCTCTTTTGATTTTCTAAATTTTAAATCGTAAAATCACAATAGCAATATGTAATTTTAAATTCAAAAATGAAAACCGATATTTCTATGAACTTTTGTTATTATAACAATAGAAATGTAAAAAAAGATTTCTCTACTCTTCAATATTTTACAAAGATTTGAACCGGCTCTTAATGCAATTGCATACTTTTCCTATCGAATATCATCAGTAGTATTGGAGGATAATTATTATCTTTGCAGAGTAAATAACAATTGCCATGAAAAAACTTGTAACAGCGTTATTATGCGCAGTATTGTCAGGCGGTAGTCTCTGTGCTGCAGAGAAGCCCTGGTCGCACGGAGGCCTGAAACAGGCTGAAAATTCACCTTATTTGTGTCACAAAGACGGCACTCCATTCTTCTGGCTCGGAGATACGGGCTGGCTTTTACCGGAACGTCTTGATCGAGACGAGGCAGCTTATTATCTAAAAAGATGTGGAGAGGCGGGATATAATGTCGTTCAGATACAAGTTATCAACGGTATACCGGCCTTTAATGCCTACGGAAAGATGTCGATGCCTGACGGATTTGATTTCTCCAATATAGATCGTCATGGAGAGTATGGCTATTGGGATCACCTTGACTATATAATCGATATTGCTGAAAGAAATGGTATCTATATAGGAATGGTGTGTATCTGGGGCGGAATGGTCAAGGCCGGAATGATGGACGAAGAGCAGGCGGTGGCCTACGGTACTTTTCTCGCCAACAGATATAAGGATCGTCCCAACATAGTGTGGATAATGGGTGGTGACGTGCAGGGAAACATCCATCCTGAGGTGTGGGATTCACTCGCACGAACTATCCGCAGTATAGACAAGAATCACGTTATGACCTATCATCCTCGTGGACGACATACGTCGGCTCAATGGTTTGCCGATAGGGAATGGCTCGATTTTCACATGTTCCAGAGCGGACACCGAAGATATAATCAACGTATGGGTAATAAGGATTATCCCATACAGGAGGGAACCGAGGAGGATTCGTGGATGTACGTTGACTCGACAAGAGTGTATGATCCCGTGCGTCCTGTGCTGGACGGAGAGCCGAGCTATGAGGATATACCTCAGGGACTGCATGGCGCTGATGAGCCGCGATGGTCGCCCAAAGATGTCAGAAGGTATGCTTACTGGTCGGTGTTCGGAGGTTCGTGCGGACACACGTACGGGCATAATTCCATAATGCAATTTGTTCGCCCCGGGGTGCCCGGAGCCTATTTTGCAGACGGTGTGACCAAGCCTTGGTATAAGGCTCTCGATGACGAGGGATTCAATCAGATGCAACATCTGAAGAGGCTGATGCTCGCGTTCCCGTATTTTGAGCGTGTGCCGGATCAGTCCGTGATCCGTGACAACGGCGAGCGCTACGAGCGTCTGATCGCGACTCGTGGCAACGATTATGTTATGGTGTATAATCATACCGGCCGGCCGATGGATATAGACCTGAGCAAAATCACCGGGCGTAAACACAACGCATGGTGGATGGATGCCTCCACAGGTGACATCAGCTATATAGGTGAGGCGGGTAAGGATATACGCTATACTCCCGAGGGAGATGCGGACGGAGTATTGATAGTGACCGACTCTTCGGCCGGATATTTAACTCCGCAGACTACGTCGTTGAAATCGGTCCCCGCTCTTGATACGCGCGACCTGACCGAATAACTCGAATAGATAAAGATATTGGTAAAAGATTGCCCCCGGTGCGAAAATTTTAATTAACGCATCGGGGACAACTTATTTGGTAAGGGAGACTATTGACAAATAGCCTTTGATTGAAGTTGACAGATTATACTTCTGCGATAACCTCAATCTCGACGAGTACCTGCTTGGGAAGCTCACGTACGGCTACGGCTGAACGTGCGGGAAATGGCTCGGCAAATGTGCGTGCATACACTTCGTTCATCGGGCCGAAAAGGCTCATATCAGCAAGGAATACTGTAGTCTTCACAACGCGATCTATGCTTGTGCCGGCAGCTGCGAGAAGGGCTTTGACGTTGGCGAGAGACTGTTCGGTCTGAGCTACGATGCCTTCGGGAACTTCGCCGGTAGCGGGATTGACGGGGATCTGACCTGAGCAGAACAGGAGAGAACCGCATTTGATAGCCTGGCTGTAGGGGCCGATTGCTGCGGGAGCAGCTGTGGTGGAAATTACTTCTTTCATTTTGATTAAATGTTTAACATTGATATTTTGAGGGTACTGTTTCAAAGTTCAGTCAGCAGTTTATGTCCGTCCATAGTGGTGAGTCTGCTGTCGATGTCATCGCATATCGCTATGACCCCCGGAAACTGTGAGCTGAAGTCCGGAATGAAGTCGGTGTCGCCATGGTTTCTCAGTCGTTCGATAACGAATGTTATGGTATAGTGGTTGATGCTCATGGCAGGTTGGACCGGGAGATTATCGGACATCTCGGCTGTGCCGTCAGGGACTACTCGTACGATCAGCCCACATGCCATAAGCCTGGTAAATATGGCTGATACCAGCGGAGAGGGAATACCGTATGTGTCTGCCGTCTCATGTGGAGTAATTGGTTTACCGGCCGACTCAAATCGTTTTATGATGACTGAAAGTACGGCAAGAGTCACTTTGAGACGATAATTGTCAGATATGTTTTGCGTCTGGCGGCGGTAGGTGAACATCGAAATATTCTGAGCGGAACTGCACACAAGGGCTCCGGCAAGCGTGATGAGCCATGACAGCTGCATCCATATCAACATTAACGGCAGGAATGAAAATGAGCCGTAGATGGCGTTGTATTTCGCTACATATAACTGTCCTGAGACAAAGAGCCACTGTAGGATCTGGAATGCTGTGCCGGCAAGTATTCCTGCAGGTAAGGCGCTGCTGAGCCTGACCTTCGCGTTAGGTATGAGCATATACGCCCCGACAAAGAAAAGCCAAGCAAGGACGTAGCTTGCCAAATCAAGCATTGCTTCGAGCACCGGTGACAGAAAGTCGAAAGGCAGAAGTTTCTGTATGGCTGTCGACATGAATATCTGTAATCCTCCCGAACATATCATAAGGATGGGAAGAATGATGCAGATGGCAAGATAGTCGGTGACTTTGCGGAAAAATGAGCGGTCGACCGTTACGCCCCACACTTGATTGAACGTCTCTTCGACACTGTCAAGCAGTGATAGGATTGTCCATAGCAGGAATACGATGCCGACACCGACAAATATGCCCTCGGATGCCTGTGCGAGGCATGAATCGACGAATGAAAATGCCATCTCAAGAGCTTTGCGCTGGGACGGCAGATAATTGTACAGTTGGTTTTGCAGGAGGTTCTGGAATCCGAATCCACGTCCGATAGCAAAGACGAGTGCGAGAGCAGGGACAACGGCAAGCATAGTGCGGTAGGTCATCGCACACGCTTTGCTCTGCAGATCGGAACTCATAAAAGTCCTGACGGTCAGATTGGCCGTCTTGATGAGTTTGACCTTCAGTGAGTCACGATGGTCCTCCCATACGCCTTCCGAACAGTATGACCACAAATCCATGGCCTTTTTACTCGCACGGTCATATAGGCGTGAGATGCGTCCCTGTTTCTGTCCGTCACTCTTCATTGTCGGATTTCTCTACATAAGTTTTAGCGGCCTGCATGCGGGCGATGTCGAGAGCGCGGGTGAGTTTTTCCTTCTCAATTGATGCGACTTTGGCTCGACGCAGAGTCGTGGCATAGTCGTAAAGAGTGGCGATCTCGGAGGCCTGTGCTTCGGGCAATGGCATCGAGTAGGTAGATGCTCCGTTGAATGTAAGTGTCATCGGCATTCCGCGGTGCTGTTCGATGAATCGTCCTAATGAGTCGCATTCCACGCCCATGAATGTTATGACTTCGGCTCCCATCGAGCGATCATTACGCTCGCCGTCATGCTCAACAACCGATGTCGATGCACTTGCCCCGTCACAACTTACGGTCACGGATGTGCTTTTGACCTGTCGGGCCTTGAGCGATGAGATTATATAGAAATCTCCATCGGGGCTGATGCGAGCCTGAATACCGTTTGATCCTACGATGCCACCTGACGGAGAGTTGATACCGACATAATATCCTTCAATGGGGTTATTCACGAATTTTACAAGTCGCTGCAGGGAGTCGCCTCTTACACCGAGAACAGCTACGAGTGAGTCGGCTGATTGCAGACGCTGTACGGTGAGGCCTTCCGTCGCCCGGGTGGCAAGATGCAGTGCCTCGCGCCTTACCTCTATTTCGGCAGGATAGGCCGCCTTGATGGAGTCGGTGAGTGTGAGTGATCCTGCATAATTTCCGGCGTCGAATGCTGCGGTAGCTTCATCGAGCAGGGCTTGAGCCTTGGCTTTGTCACCGGAACCCGCACATGAGGTGTAGAGACCGAGCGATGCGATTGAGGCGAGAAGTATATTGAGTCGTGATTTAGTTGCTGCGTTGAACATCTTTAATACCTTTGACTGTTTTGATCTTTTTGATGATATTATCAAGTGCGGCTGTGTCCGTAATGCCGAGTACGAGAAATCCCGAGAACATTCCGTCGTGTGACTCGATGGAGATGTTGCGAAGGGCTACGTCTTTCTCTTTGTTTATTATTGATGATATGTTGGTGACAATGCTTATATCATCGATGCCTACGATACGTACGGTCGCGGCAAACTGGTTGCCGGCTTTGCCTGACCACCTTGTGCGGATGACGCGGTAGGGATAGCGTTCGCGAATGTGCCGGGCGTTGGGGCAGTCATTACGGTGGATCTTGATGACTCCTTCGGCTGAGACGAATCCGAATACGTCGTCTCCATAGATGGGATTACAGCATTTTGACAACTTGTAATTGACCCCTTTGATATTGTCACCGATCACAAGTATGTCGTCAGCTGATGATTCCGAAATGCGCTCGTTGGGATCCATAAGCTCGAACTCTTCGGCGCTACGGCGTTCGATCTCGGCGCGGTTGTCAGCTGATTCAATGAGCTCGTAGGTGGTTATGATATCGTTGACATCAATGTTTTCCTCAGCAATAGCTTTGTAAAAGTCGGTCACGGTGCGATAACCCATCTTTTTGATGGTGCGCATGAGCGTACCTTCGTCAAGATCAATCTTGCGGTTCTTGCATCTGCGTTGCAACAATTCGCGACCGTATTCGGATGAGCGGTTGGCCCGTTCGTTAATGGTCTGCTTTATCTTATTGCGGGCCTTGTTCGTGACTACAAAGTTCAGCCAGTCGAGTTTAGGCTGCTGAGAGGGAGAGGTGAGGATCTCGACAGTGTCTCCTGACGATAGTTTATGGTTGAGTTTGCGATTGCGTCCGTTGACTTTGCCTCCGGTGCACGAGCATCCGAGTTTGGAATGGATCGCAAACGCAAAGTCAAGGACTGATGCGCCCATAGGCAGACGGTACAGGTCGCCCATCGGAGTGAAGACGAATACTTCTTTGTCATAAAGATCCATCTTGAAATTCTTCATGAGTTCAAGAGGACCGTCTGCTGTCTCAAGAATGTCGCGGACATTATTCATCCATGAGTCCAACTGTCCTTCACTCTTTATGCCTTTGTATTTCCAGTGGGCTGCGAGTCCTTTCTCGGCCACAAGATCCATTCTTCGGGTGCGTATCTGTACTTCCACCCATTTATTGTCAGGACCCATCACTGTGGTGTGCAGCGATTCGTAACCGTTACCTTTCGGTATCGACAGCCAGTCCTTGAGGCGTTTGGGGTTGGGGGTGTACATGTCAGTTATGATGGAGAATACTCTCCAGCATTCGGCCTTCTCATCCTCAAGGGGCACGTCAAGAATTATGCGTATGGCGAAAAGATCATATATTCCGGACAGTTCTACCTGCTGTTTGCGCAGTTTGTTCCAGATGGAAAAAATACTTTTTGTACGACCCTTTATCTCATATTTCAACCCGGTTTTGTCAAGCTTCTCCTTGACCGGCGCGATAAAGGATGCTATGTATGCGTCACGGGCAGTCTTGGTCTCGTTAAGCTCGCGGGCGATTTTAGTGTACGTCTCACGTGCGGTGTATTTGAGCGACATATCTTCGAGTTCGCTCTTGATTTTGTACAGACCGAGACGGTGTGCGAGTGGTGCATACAGGTAGTTGGCCTCGAATGCAGTGTCAATGACAAACTTTTCGTCAGGATGATGGTTGATGGCCCGCATGAGCACCAGTCGGTCAACGATCATTATGATTATAACCCTGATGTCATCGGCAAGAGCCATGAGCAGCCGACGGAAGTTATCGGTCTTGACAACGGTCTGTTTGCCGTAAAGGGTCGACACCTTCATGAGTCCATTGACCAGACGTGCCACATCGGCATCCCATAGTTGTCCGACTCGTTCGATGTCAAGGACACCGGCTGCACATAGATTATAGACCATAGTCGCAATAATCATGTTGCGGTCGGGGGATACCATCTCGCATAACGCTATACACGTCTCTATCGCACGGGTCGTCGGATCAATGCCGTGAGTGTGCGCCGGTGCATAACCTGCTTCTACAGCCTCTTTGTATACACGACGCAGAGTCGCATAGTCAGTCGGTTCGCTTACGGTGGCGGCATCGTTGCTCAGGCGTCTGACAAGCTGACGAAGATCGTTGGATTGTATATTATTCTCTTCCATTAAAGGAATGGTGAAGTCTGGGTTGAATCAAAATCATTCACGTCGGGAAATGCATGCTCCGGCTGAAGCGAGACGTGTATCGATAGCCTCATATCCGCGGTCAATCTGGTCGATATTGTCTATCGTAGACATGCCTTTGGCGCTGAGTGCAGCGATGAGCATGGCGATACCGGCGCGGATGTCGGGCGAGTGCATGTTATTGGCGCGCAACGGCACTTTGTGATCAAGGCCAATGACGACGGCTCGATGCGGGTCACAGAGCATAATCTGTGCGCCCATGTCGATAAGACGGTCGACAAAAAACAGTCGGCTCTCGAACATCTTCTGATGTATCAGCACTGAACCCCGGCATTGGGTGGCTGTGACAAGCATTACCGACAGAAGGTCCGGTGTCAGTCCGGGCCATGGTGCGTCGGCAATAGTGGGTATGGATCCGTCAAGATTATTCTCGATCTCATACACTTCCTGTGCGGGGATATATATATCATCGCCGCGACGTTCGAGATTGATGCCGAGACGACGGAATGCATCGGGGATAATGCCGAGATTGTCGTATGAGACATCCTTGATGGTAAGTTCGCTCTGTGTCAGGGCGGCCATACCTATAAAACTTCCGACTTCGATCATGTCGGGTAGTATGGTGTGTACGGCTCCTCCCAGCCGTTCGGTGCCGGTAATGGTCAGGAGATTTGAACCTAAGCCTTCGATTTTGACTCCCATGCTTGTGAGCATACGGCACAGTTGCTGGATGTAAGGCTCGCAGGCTGCATTATAGATGGTGGTAACACCTTCGGCAAGTGCGGCGGCCATGACTATGTTGGCCGTGCCGGTTACAGATGCCTCGTCAAGCAACATATAGCAGCCTTTCAGGCCGTTGACCGTGACAAGATAGTAGGCTTGACGTTCCTCGTTATATGCGATCATTGCACCAAGTTTGGACAGTCCGGAGATATGTGTATCAACCTTGCGTCGGCCGATCTTGTCACCACCCGGCTTGGCGAAATACGCTTGGCCCAATCTTGCGAGCAACGGTCCGACTACGAGGACCGAACCGCGTAGCCCGGCACAGCGAGCCACGAAATCGGCACTTGATATATACTCTTCGTCCAGATCATCGGCCTGAAAGCGATAACTGTGTTCGCCAATTTTCTCGACCTTGACATTCATTGCCCTAAGCAGATCAATGAGATTTTTGACATCGAGGATATTGGGTATGTTATGTATTATCACAGGCTCGGAGGTCAGGAGCACTGCGCTGATTACCTGCAGTGCTTCGTTTTTGGCTCCCTGGGGCTTGATGCTGCCACACAGGCGGTGTCCCCCTTCGATGATGTATTTGCTCATTTAGATATTTGACTGATAACTTTATTGGTGAACGATTTATTCTTTGATATTTCAGGCTGCTCAGATGTGTTCCACCTCGGGTTCAAGATTCACACCGTAGCGTTCCCGTACAGATTGCTTGATACGATCCTCAAGGTCTAATATATCTGCGGCAGATGCCTTGCGGCCGGGATTGGTTATTACCAGCGGTTGCAGATGCCATACAGCCGCATTGTTATCGTGATGGCCTTTCCATCCGCATCTGTCAATCAGCCATGCGGCCGGAATCTTCCACCCGTTGTCTGTCCGATAGTGGGGGAATGTATCCGTACCTTCGATGCTGATGATCTTTGCCAGCTGATCATCATTGATGACGGGATTCTTGAAAAAACTTCCAGCGCTCGGCACTTTGGACGGATCCGGCAGTTTGCTGTCACGGATTGCGATCACGGCCCGTCTTATCAGATGCGGATCATCAGGTGGCGTGTCGAACTGATCTTTCAGAGCAGGATAGCAGATATTGGGTTTGGGAACTGAGGACAGTCTATATACAACAGAGTGGATTATGTAACGTCCTCGAATATCGGAGCGCTTGAATATCGAATCACGATAGCCGTAGTGGCAGTCTTCGTTTGTGAATGTCACGAACTCATTCTTATGGCTGTCGTATGCGTGGACCTCAACAATCGTGTCAGCAGCTTCGGCACCGTATGCACCTACATTCTGTACGGCCGATGCTCCTGCTTCGCCGGGGATGCCTGACAGATTTTCCACGCCCCACAGTCCACGGTCACAGGCCCAGCTGATGAAGTCGTCCATCACGACACCTGCCCCGACACGTACAGTCACACCGTCGGTAGTCTCATCAACGACGTCAATCCCTTTGATCGCGCTATGAGCAACGACTCCGTCATAATCATGGGTGAAGAGGAGATTGCTCCCGCCTCCGATATGATACAGCCGGTCTACATCCTGCAATTCTGAGATTATAAGAGGTATATCTTCCGGTTGATCATACTCGATATAGCGACTACACTTCGCCGGAATGGCAAACGTGGTCACCTGAGCAAGGTCGAAGTTTTGACGAGTGGTAATCATAGGCACAAATTTAGAGAAAAAATTCTGAAATTTTTAAGAAAAAATGAATGGATATTAAAAAATAAATTCCTAACTTTGCACCGCAAATAACAGAAAGGGTGTGCGAGAGCGCATGAATGCCCTCAAGTTTTAGCAAACAATTCCCGAGGAGAGATGCCGGAGCGGTCGATCGGGGCGGTCTCGAAAACCGTTGTGCCCTTACGGGTACCCAGGGTTCGAATCCCTGTCTCTCCGCTGATAATCCACTGTAGCTTAGATGGCTACAGTGGATTTGATTTATTTTATGAATGGCATGAACCGATATTGATTTATGCTATAGATATAGAGGTGAACAATACCATGTAAGGAGAGACTATAAGTATTGAGAATTAAATAATATTTAAGATGAGAATTGATAAAGAAAGGGTCATCGGATTTGTCTGGCAACATTTTCTCTTGTTGCTCTCAATGTTTTTCATGACTTTCGGTGTTGCACTGTGTGTGCGCTCCAATCTCGGCAGTGGTGTGATCTCTTCAATCCCGATGTCGTTCAGTCTTGCCGGAGAGGCGGGACTTGCTCCGGGTCTGACTATCGGTGGATATACTAATATAATGAATGTAATTCTTGTGATAGCTCAGATTCTTGTCCTTCGACGCAGATTTGAACCGATTCAGCTATTTCAATTATTAATCGGATTCGTGTTCGGATGTCTGTTGGATATTAATATGTGGCTCACATCATACTTTTCGACCTATCAGGCGCTATGCGCCCAGATAATCGCTCAATTTATGGGTGCGACGATTCTTGGATGTGCCGTAGCCATAGAGATCCGATGCGGATCAATAACCATGCCCGGTGAGGGTATTCAGGTTGCTATTGCACGAGTAGCGGGTAGGCCATTCCCGTTCGTGAAAATTATTGTGGACACTACATTGGTCGTACTGGCTGTTATTTCAGGTTTTTATTTCTTTGGGGCATGGCCATGGACGGTTGTCGGTCCAGGTACGCTTTTTGCCATGTTCTATGTGGGATATGTAGTCAAACTGGTTAATCCTCATCTTGGATGGTTTGATCGTTTGCTGGATTATCGTCCCGGTTTCCGTCGATATATCTACGGTCTTGCCCGTTTCATTTACCCTAAACGGGAATGGTAAGATAGTGGATTTTTGCATGTCGCATGAACACTTCTTTACATACTCGCGTTATCAGATTATCAGAGATAATTAACTATTAAGAAACTATAAAAATTCTATTGATTATGGATAAGTACGTATGTGAAGTATGCGATTGGGTATATGATCCCGAAGTTGGTGATCCCGAAGGTGGTATTGCTCCAGGCACAGCATTTGAGGATATTCCTGATGATTGGGTTTGCCCTCTCTGTGGAGTAGGTAAGGATCAGTTTGCTAAAGTGGAAGAATAATATTCTACAATTAATCATATAAAAAATACTCCTGTCATTACGGATAGGAGTATTTTTTTGTATGTTAGTCATCCATAACCGTTTCACCTCGGTTTCTGCGGATTATGTCGACAAACGATTTAGGTAGGACTACATTGTAAAGATCCAATGCTTCGGCAAACAGCGGAGCGATTTCCTCGTCGGTAAATCCTGCTATTCCACAACCGATACGTGTGACGAGAAATGTCGTCTGATCCCACTCGCGGGCAAGGTTGAAGAATTCGTCGACGTATGGCTTGATAGTCTCTACGCCACCTTGCATTGTAGGGATGGCGTATGACCGACCCTGCAGTCCGACACCTTGTCCATGCTTTGCTCCAAAAAGTTTAACTGCAGTGCGGGCTGCTCCACCATTGTGTGCTCCTAACAGGTTGCTGCCGAATACGAAGATTTCATCCTCGCCAAGTTCTGTGATATTTTCAGGGGTATATCTCAGGCTCATATTTATGATATATAGAGCCGGTATCGGATAGGGTCTCGATACCGGCTCGGATTTATGACTGTTCAGTTACGGATCAATTATACTCCTGCCATGACTTGATGCTGATGTCCTCAGGCTTCATGTTGCAGAATGCCTCGATGAACGCACTTGCAAGTCGGGCGTTGGTGATCAGGGGTATATTATGGTCGATAGCGCCACGACGTATGCGATAACCGTTGGTGAGCTCGCGTTTGGTGTGGTTCTTGGGTATGTTGACAATAAGATCAAATTTGTGATCGGCGATCATTGTCATTACATTGTCCTCTGAGTCGGCACATTCATCGGGCCAGTGAACGGGTTTGGCAGGAATGCCATGCTCGTTGAGGAATGCGGCTGTGCCTGCGGTGGCATAGATGTCATAACCCTTGGCCGCAAGCAGACGGCTCGGTTCGAGGAGGTCGACCTTGCTCTTGGCCGCGCCTGACGAGAGCATGATGCCCTTGCTGGGTATGTCAAATCCTGTGGCAAGCATGGCGTTGAGGAGGGCCTCGTCAAAGTCATCACCGATACATCCGACTTCGCCGGTCGATGACATGTCGACACCGAGTACGGGGTCGGCCTTGTGCAGACGTGAGAATGAGAACTGTGATGCCTTGACGCCGATACGGTCGATGTCAAACGCTGACTTGTCGGGACGGGTGTAAGGCGCATCGAGCATGATGCGTGTCGCAGTCTCGATAAAGTTGCGCTTGAGCACCTTGGATACGAATGGGAACGAACGCGATGCGCGCAGGTTGCATTCGATTACCTTGACCTCGTTGTTGCGGGCAAGGAACTGGATGTTGAACGGGCCGGAGATGTTTAGTTCTTTGGCTATCTGACGGCTTATCTTCTTAATGCGACGTGCAGTGGCGAAGTATATCTTCTGAGCGGGGAAGACGAGAGTCGCGTCACCTGAGTGAACGCCGGCAAACTCTACGTGCTCGGAGATGGCATACTCTACGATCTCGCCGTTCTGAGCTACGGCATCAAATTCGATTTCCTTTGTGTTCTGGAGGAACTGTGACACTACTACGGGGTATTCTTTTGATACCTCGGCGGCCATCTTGAGGAAGTTTGCGAGCTCCTCTTCGTTGTAGCATACGTTCATCGCTGCGCCCGAGAGTACGTAAGATGGACGTACGAGTACGGGATAACCGACCTTGTCGACAAATGTTTTTACATCGTCAAGACTTGTGAGTTCCTGCCATGCGGGCTGATCGATGCCGAGCTGGTCGAGCATAGCTGAGAACTTGTTGCGGTTCTCGGCGCGGTCGATAGAGATGGGTGATGTGCCCAGGACGGGAACAGACTGGCGGTAGAGTTTCATCGCAAGGTTATTGGGTATCTGTCCACCTACGGAAACGATAACACCACGAGGCTGCTCGAGATCGATTACATCAAGAACACGCTCGAATGAGAGTTCGTCGAAATACAGGCGGTCGCACATGTCATAGTCAGTAGACACAGTCTCGGGGTTGTAGTTGATCATAATTGACTTATAACCGAGTTTGCGCGCTGTCTGGATAGCGTTTACCGAACACCAGTCAAATTCTACCGATGAACCGATGCGGTATGCACCTGAACCGAGAACGATGACTGACTTCTCGTTCTTATAATAATTTACGTCATATCCCTCTACGGCGTATGTCATGTACAGGTAGTTGGTCAGCTCGGGGTGTTCGCTGGCAACTGTATTGATGCGCTTAACGGCGGGAACGATACCGAGGCTCTTGCGGCGAGCACGCACCTGAAGATTCTCTTTCTCCATATTGCCCTCAGGGTTGAGAACGAAACGGGCTATCTGGAAGTCGGAGAATCCGAGCACTTTGGCTTCGCGGAGTACATCAGCGGGAATTTCGTCGATGCTATTGTATGTACATAGCTTATTCTTGAAGTCAACGATATTCTTGAGCTTGCCGATAAACCAGGGGTCGATCTTGGTGAGCTCATAGATTCGGTCTATTGTATATCCTTCTTCAAGAGCCTGTGCGATGGCGAAGATGCGCAGGTCGGTCGGGTGGGATAGTTCATGATCAAGGTTCTCAAATTTCAGACCGTCGTTGCCTACGAAACCGTGCATGCCCTGGCCGATCATGCGGAGACCTTTCTGTATGATTTCTTCAAACGAACGGCCGATTGACATGATTTCTCCGACTGACTTCATGCTTGAACCGATCTCGCGGCTTACTCCTACGAACTTTGTGAGGTCCCAGCGGGGAATTTTACAGATGAGATAGTCAAGAGACGGAGCTACGTATGCCGAATTGGGCGTGCCCATTTCGCCGATCTGGTCAAGGGTGTAACCGAGAGCGATTTTTGCTGCAACGAAAGCAAGGGGATAGCCGGTAGCTTTGGAAGCCAGGGCTGATGAACGTGACAGGCGTGCATTAACCTCGATAACACGATAGTCATTGGTCTCGGCGTTGAAAGCATACTGTATGTTACACTCGCCGACGATGCCGAGGTGACGGATACATTTGCGTGACAGTTCCTGAAGCATTTCTACCTGTTCGTCGGAGAGCGAGCAGGTGGGGGCTACAACGATTGATTCACCTGTGTGGATGCCTAAGGGGTCGAAGTTTTCCATGCTTGCCACTGTGAAGCAGTGGTCGTTGGCATCACGAATCACCTCAAACTCGATTTCCTTCCAGCCTTTGAGTGATTCTTCGACAAGGATTTGATTGGAGAAAGTGAATGCGCTCTCGGCCAGTTTGATAAACTCCTCTTCATTAGCGCAGATGCCGCTGCCCTGTCCGCCGAGTGCGTATGCTGAACGGACCATCACGGGAAATCCGATCTCGTGAGCTGCTTTAAGTGCGTCCTCCATACTCTCAACGGCATGGCTCTTGGGAGTCTTCATGGGGATTTCATCAAGTTTCTTGACGAAGAGGTCGCGATCCTCGGTGTACATAATGGCTTCAACCGATGTGCCGAGCACCTTCACACCGTACTTGTCAAGCACACCGTTAAGATACAGTTCTGTGCCGCAGTTGAGCGCAGTCTGACCACCGAAAGCCAGCAGCAGGCCATCGGGCTGTTCTTTCTTGATGACTTCCTCAACGAAGTAGGGGGTTAACGGCAGGAAGTATACCTTGTCGGCAATACCATCTGAGGTCTGAATGGTAGCGATGTTGGGATTCATTAGCACAGAGCTGATGCCCTCTTCGCGCAGAGCCTTCAGCGCCTGCGAACCTGAGTAGTCAAATTCGCCTGCCTGGCCGATCTTCAGTGCGCCGGATCCCAGCACAAGCACTTTCTTAATCTTCTTTTCCATAATTGTGATAGTGGTTGGTGAAGGTGTTATTAAGAAAAAATGCGTTACCCTGCGAGTGGGTAACGCATATACATTTATATAATATACTTGAAATTTTTTATCGGATGATTTTGCATCTGAGTGTCTATTTGCCCGCAAAGGTAATAATTATTTGTCACCCGAACAAAATATTTTCACATCTCTCGAAAAAAATGTGTAATTTTGCAGCAAGAAACAATCAATGTTTTTGTTCGCGTTAAACTATAATTAAGTATACATATAATAATTACATCTATCTATGTCAAATATAGGAAGCAAGTGGACTCCGCGCGGCCGAAAGGCTATGCTCCTCGGCAGTGGAGAGCTGGGTAAGGAGGTTGCGCTCGAATTGCAGCGCATGGGTGTTGAAGTCGTAGCCTGTGACAAATATGCAGATGCTCCGGCCATGCAGGTTGCAGACAAGGCTTTGGTGTTCAATATGCTCGATGCCGATGCATTAAGGGAGAATATCAAGCGTGAGAAACCGGATCATATCATCCCTGAGGTGGAGGCTATCGCTACTCCGGTGTTGGTCGAGCTTGAGAAGGAGGGATATAATGTGACTCCGACCGCAAATGCAGCATTCCTGACGATGAACCGTGAGGGTATACGCCGTCTTGCTGCTGAGGAGCTTGGACTTACTACTTCGCCTTACCGCTTCGCATCTGATTACGATGAATTTGTGGCGGCAGTAAAGGCTGTCGGAATACCTTGTGTTGTCAAGCCTATCATGTCGTCAAGCGGCCATGGTCAGAGCGTCATAAAAAGCGAGGCTGACATTGAGAACTCATGGCGTATAGCACAGGAGGGTGGTCGTGCCGGGGCAGGACGTGTTATTGTCGAGGGATTCGTGGATTTCGACTACGAGATTACTCTTCTGACTGTTCGTTCGGTGGCAGGTACTACATATTGTGAACCCGTCGGTCATATTCAGATTGATGGCGACTACCGTTATTCCTGGCAGCCTCAAGCCATGACTCCCGAGGCCATAGCAAAAGCTCAGGAAATAGCAAAGAAAATAACTGATGCGCTTGGTGGATACGGCATATTTGGTGTCGAACTTTTTGTCAAAGGTGACGACGTAATATTCAGTGAGGTGTCTCCCCGTCCGCATGACACCGGCATGGTGACAATGATCTCACAGGATCTGAGTGAATTTGCTCTTCATGCCCGTGCTCTGCTCGGACTCCCTGTTCCGTCGATTCGTTTCTATGGACCTTCGGCATCACGTGCAGTGGTTGTAGAAGGGAATACCAAGTGTATAGAAATGTGTGATCTTGAAAAAGTTCTTGAGGAACCCGGTGTGCAGATGCGCATATTTGGCAAGCCTGAGATTAACGGTCATCGTCGAATGGGTGTTATTCTTGCTACGGATGACTCAGTCGAGGCTGCGCGGGCTAAGGCTGAACGCGCTTATGAAAAACTCAAGGTTAACGTATTCTGATACTGCCTTTAGTTTCTATTCTTTTGAAAACGATTATCATACCCTTCGACCGGCTTGAATTTCTATAGGTCGAAGGGTATAATGCATATAATAGTGTATGTATTTAACGAATGATACATGTGTTGTTTGTTAAATATGCAGATCATGAATCTAAATTTCAACAATAGCTATCAATGTTGTGCTTTTGTTGTATATTATTGATTTATAAGTTATTATTTATTGATTTAGTGTTGCATGTCTAAATTGTGGTTTTAATTCCTTGACTTGTGCCTCTAAAGTGTGTAATTTTGCGATGAAAATTGAAGAAGATCGCTTTATATCAATTATAAATTGAAATTATACGTCATGGATTAACCTCTTTTCGTATATTTTGATGCATAGAAAACCGTAACCGAATTGCATAATAGTAAATGTGTTTTTATGTTAGGTTTGTAGAGTCTTATTGCTAAGACGACAAGGGAGTGGCTCCGTGAGGAGAAACTCCCTTGTTATTTAATACAATTGGGTCCGGGGATAGAGTTCGGGCCGGCTTGGCAATGAATGTTAGACATCATATAAACCGGCGTGCGAATTAGATGTTGACTATTTTGTGAAACGGAGTTTTTTGACTAATTTCGCAGGGTAATTATTAATTGTCGAATCTATGGACTTTGTACCGTTTACTCTTAATATCCATGGCGAGTTGCGTGTGTATAACCGGCCGCTTGTTATGGGTATCGTTAATGTTACTCCGGACTCTTTTTATGCGGGTTCGCGAGTGACCGAAAAAGACGCTATCGTTGATAGGGTTGAGGGTATGATTGCTGCAGGTGTGGACATGATAGACCTCGGAGCGTATTCATCGCGTCCAGGTGCAGATGATGTGAATGCTGAGGAAGAAGTGGCACGCCTGCGAACGGGCATGGAGGCGATTCGTTCAGTTTCGCCTGATATTCTTGTATCAATCGATACTTTTCGGTCTGAAGTGGCAAGGACGGCGGTATGTGAATTAGGTGCTGACATAATTAATGATATTTCCGGTGGCGATCTTGACGGTGATATGTGGTCGGTTGTAGCTGATCTGAAAGTGCCGTATATATTGATGCACATGCGTGGCACTCCTGCGACAATGCAGTCGCTGACGGAATATGACGATGTTACAGCCGATGTGATTAAAGATTTGTCCGTAAAATTGCGTGAATTGAGATTGCGAGGTGTGGCGGACGTGATAATCGACCCCGGATTTGGATTTAGCAAGACTCTTGAGCAGAATTTTGAAATGATGAAGAATCTTGAATTGTTTTCGCAGGCTCTGGACGCTCCGGTGCTGGTGGGTATATCACGAAAATCTATGATCACAAAGAGTCTTGGCATAGCGGCCGAGGATGCTCTTGCCGGTACGATTGCATTGAATACGATCGCATTGATGCGGGGTGCATCTATAATAAGGGTTCACGATGTGCCTGAAGCGGTGTCTGCTGTTAAGATGTACACAGTCTGTCTAACTAATAAATTCGACAAAAATTGGATCAGTTCGGTATAAGAGACGCATTTGATATTGCGATAGTTGCTCTTCTTCTGTTCTACTTATATAGGATAATGAAGGAGAGCGGTACAATAAATATATTTTTTGGCGTACTTGCTTTTATCGTTGTTTGGGTTCTTACATCACAGATACTTAACCTGAAACTGATCGGGATGATTCTTGATCAGTTCATGGGCATAGGTCTGCTTGTGCTCGTGATACTGTTTCAGGATCAGATAAAGCGGTTTCTTGTCGAGTTGGGCGACCATAAGCGATGGCGCTTCTTGAAAAATATGTTTCGGCATGAAAAGACCGGGGCTGATTCCGACAGACGCAGGTATGTGTTGCCGATAGTGTACGCCTGCATGAATATGGCTAAGACCAAGACCGGAGCTTTGATAGTGATAAGACAGGAGATGTCACTTGAGTCCTATGAAAAGAGTGGCGATATAATTGATGCCGATATTAATTCCAGACTTATTGAAAATATCTTTTTTAAGAACTCGCCGCTTCATGACGGAGCGATGATAATAGATCACGACAGAATCTGTAGCGCGGGATGCATCCTGCCTGTAAGTCATGATAGGAATGTCCCCAGAGCCCTCGGCCTGCGTCATCGCTCTGCGCTCGGCATTTCGCAGGCGACAGACGCGTTTGCTATTGTTGTGTCGGAGGAGACGGGCTATATATCTGTGGCGTTCAAAGGGGTGCTTCATACGCGATTGAGTTCTACAGATCTTGAGCATCGTCTTTCGCAAATAATGGCCAATAGCTGATGCGGATGCGCTTCAGGTGCAGTTTTGATGCGTTTTAAATGCGCTTTTAGTGCGTTTTTGTGTTTTGCTATATGAAGTTTTTTGTGTACCTTTGTATGCATAAAATGAGTGCTGAAAAGTAAAGAAAAATAATAACATCAGATATGTCAGAAGAAGAAAAAGTAAGAGAAGAACAATATAGTGCAAGCAATATTCAGGTGCTTGAAGGCCTTGAGGCTGTAAGAAAGCGTCCTGCTATGTACATCGGTGACATCAGTGCCAAAGGTCTGCATCACCTGGTGTATGAGGTGGTGGATAACTCGATCGACGAGGCGCTTGCCGGTTATGCTTCGCATATTGAGGTTACAATCAATGAGGATAATTCGATAACGGTTGTCGATAATGGCCGTGGTATACCGGTAGATATGCATGAGAAGGAGCACAAAAGCGCGCTTGAGGTCGTGCTCACCGTCCTTCATGCCGGTGGTAAGTTTGATAAGGGCAGCTACAAAGTGTCCGGCGGTCTTCATGGTGTCGGTGTGAGCTGTGTAAATGCTCTTTCTACCTATCTGCGTGCCGAGGTGCGCCGTTCCGGCAAAATATATATGCAGGAGTATTCGTGCGGTAAGCCTACCTCGGAATTGAAGGTCATAGGCGAGAGCGATACTACAGGTACCACCATTACATTCAAGCCTGACGGATCGATATTTACTGTGACCGAGTATGATTATAATACTTTGGCAGTGCGTCTTCGCGATCTTGCGTTCTTGAATGCAGGCATCTCTCTTACCCTTACGGATATGCGTCATCTTGACGACGAAGGAAATCCCCGCCGTGAGGTGTTTTATTCCAAGGACGGACTCAGAGAATTTGTTGAGTATATTGATTCAAACAAGGAATCACTCATCAATGATGTGATACATCTCAATACCGAGCGTCAAGGTATTCCCGTGGAGGTGGCACTCACATATAATAATTCGTATAACGAGAATGTCCACTCGTTTGTAAACAATATCAACACGATTGAGGGTGGTACCCATCTGAGCGGTTTCCGCAGAGGCCTTACAACTACGCTCAAAAAGTATGCCGAAGATAATAAGCTGCTTGAAAAAGAGAAGGTAGAGGTTTCAGGCGATGACTTCCGCGAAGGTCTCACAGCCGTAATTTCAGTCAAGGTGCTCGAACCTCAGTTTGAGGGACAGACTAAGACCAAGCTCGGCAACAGCGAAGTCACCGGCGCTGTATCATCTGCTGTAAGCGAAGCTCTGCGCAATTATCTTGAGGAGCATCCAAAGCAGGCTAAGACTATTGTTGAAAAGGTCGCACTTGCTGCAAAAGCTCGTCAGGCTGCTTATAATGCACGTAACAAGATCCTTCGCAAGTCTCCGCTGTCGGGCGGCGGCCTTCCCGGCAAACTTGCGGATTGTTCATCGCGTCATGCCGAGGATTGCGAGTTGTTCCTGGTCGAGGGTGATTCGGCAGGCGGTACAGCCAAGCAGGGCCGCGACCGTACATTCCAGGCTATTCTTCCTCTTCGCGGTAAGATCCTTAACGTTGAAAAGGCAATGGATCACAAAATCCTCGATAATAAGGAAATCGAGAGTCTCTACAAGGCGATGCGTGTGACGATCGGTACACCGGAGGATCCGATGGAAATAAACATCTCGCGTCTCGCATATCATAAGATTATCATTATGACTGATGCCGATGTCGACGGTAGCCACATTGCAACGTTGCTTATGACGTTCTTCTTCCGCCGTATGCGACCCATCATCGAGAACGGTTATCTGTATCTCGCTACTCCGCCGCTCTATAAGTGTAAGCTTGGTAAGAATGAAGAGTATTGCTGGACAGATGCTCAGGTGCAGCAATTCATATCGGTTCACGGAAACAAGACTAAGGTGCAACGTTACAAAGGTCTTGGTGAGATGTCGGCCGAAGAACTTCGAGACACAACAATGGATCCGAATCAGCGTCTGCTCAAGCAGGTGAATATCTCAGATGCCGCCGAGGCTGACCGCATATTCTCAATGCTGATGGGTGAGGATGTTGCACCTCGAAAGGATTTCATCGAGGCTAATGCCAACTATGCCAACATCGATGCCTGATACATACGGCGGGTGAACTATTCCGCCGGTTTAGTTATTATATATGAGTAGGGGAGTCACATCGGCTCCCCGCTCCATTAACATCAGAAATCATCCACTATGTCAAAATCATCAAGCAATAAATCAGGGAGCAAAGCTTCGGCGTTAAAGACTCAGGTCGAAGAATTTGTGAGACAGCAGAAAAACAATACGTACAATTATCGTCAGGTCTCTCATGCGATTGGCGCATCTACGTCGGCGCAGCAGCGCAACATAGCCCTGATGCTTGTGGAGATGGCATTTAATGGAGAGATAATTGAAGTCTCACCGGGTAAGTATAAGTCTCCCCAGCGTGGTAATGAGGCTATCGGAACATTTATACGTCGTAGCAATGGCAAGAATTCGGTTGTCACTGATACTGACGGCGAGACACTGCTGATTGCAGAGCGTAATTCGATGCACGCACTCAACGGTGACCGTGTACGTGTAAATATCGCTGCTTACCGTCGTGGCGCTGAGCCGGAGGCTGAAGTTGTCGAAATTATAGAGAAGAAAGAGCAGGTATTTATCGGAACGCTTAAAGTTGACCGCCATTTCGGCTATCTTCTTACTGACTCAAAATACCTTGCTACAGACATCTTCATCCCCAAAGCTAAATTAAAAGGTGGTAAGACCGGCGATAAGGCCGTGGTCAGGATTACGGAATGGAAACAGGATTTCAAAAATCCGACCGGCGAGGTTATTGATATTCTTGGCATTACAGGAGAAAATACTGCTGAGATTCATGCCATACTTGCAGAATTCGGATTGCCGTACAAATATCCTCAGGCAGTAGAAAAGGCTGCGGACAAAATCGAGGCCGGAATCACTGACGAAGTAGTGGCACAGCGTATAGATATGCGCGATGTGCTCACATTCACCATTGACCCTGTTGATGCAAAGGACTTCGATGACGCGCTGTCATACCGTGTTCTTCCGAATGGTCATTTTGAGGTGGGTGTCCATATTGCCGATGTTACACATTACGTGACGCCTGACAGTATAATTGACAAGGAGGCTCAGAAACGTGCGACATCCGTCTATCTTGTTGATAGAGTCGTGCCCATGCTCCCCGAACATTTATGTAACGGTATCTGCTCACTCCGCCCGGATGAAGAGAAGCTTGCATTCTCCGTAATCTTCGAGATGGATGCTCAGGCTAAGATATATAATTCAACGATCGCTCGTACGGTAATCAAATCAAACCGACGCTTTACGTACGAAGAGGCTCAGAGTGTTATCGAGACCGGCATGGGCGATTGTGTTGAGGCCATCCTTGCTCTTGACGCAATGGCAAAGGTGTTGAGAAAGGAACGCTACGAGGAGGGATCGGTAGACTTTGACCGTGCAGAAGTCAAATTTGATATTTCTCCTGACGGCACTCCACTCGGTGTCTATTTCAAAGTGTCGAAGGATGCAAACAAACTTATCGAGGAGTTTATGCTTCTTGCCAATAGGACCGTTGCTACCTATGTCGGTAAACCGAAAGATAAGAAGAAGCCCAAAGCTTTTGTCTATCGAGTGCATGATGCGCCTGATCCTCAGCGTCTGGCCGACCTTGCCGCCATCGCACGTAGTTTCGGATACAAGGTTAAATCATCTGGAACACCCCGCGAGATCAACCGCTCAATAAACAAAATGCTTGCAGAGGTAAAAGGACGAGGCGAAGAAAACTATCTTGCCACACTTGCCATCCGTTCTATGGCAAAGGCTATATATACCACTGAGAATATCGGCCATTATGGACTGGGATTCGATTACTACACACATTTTACTTCGCCTATCCGTCGTTATCCTGACATGTTGGTACACAGGCTTCTTGAACGTTATCTTTCGGGAGGTCGTAGTGTGCAGGTACAGAAACTCGAAGAGCAGTGCAAGCATTCCAGCGAGATGGAACAATTGGCCGCTAATGCTGAACGTGCTTCGATAAAGTACAAGCAGGTTGAGTATATGCAGTCGCATCTCGGTGAGAATTATTCGGGTATAATTTCCGGTGTTACTGAGTGGGGCCTGTATGTCGAACTTAACGATAATCTTTGCGAAGGTCTTGTACCGATGCGCGATCTTGCTGACGACTTCTATGATTTTGACGAAAAGAATCATTGTCTTGTAGGCCGCCAGCATAATCATCGTTATCGCCTCGGTGACAACGTAGATATTAAGGTGGCCCGTGCTGATCTTGAGAAGAAACAGCTTGATTTTGTCCTGCTCGATGACAAGGGCATGGCTATAAAAGGCGAGGATTATATGGGCAAGAAAGCCTCCGTCAAAGAAGTCTTGAGCGAAAAGTCACACGGTAAGAAGAAACGTCGTCGCAAATAATGTGATGATGTCTGTATTCAACGTGTTTACCAATCAATATATCACTCGATGAAAGAATATAACGAATATCTGCAACTTGTAAAGGATGCAATATCCAATATAAGACTGCCGCAGCAGCCGGCAGGGTTGTACGACCCTATAAGATATACACTCGACTGCGGAGGCAAACGTCTTCGCCCCGTACTCACGCTCGCTGCATGTCAGGCTATGGGCAAGGAGCCGATGACGGCGATACATCAGGCTATAGCAATTGAGATGTTCCATAATTTCACATTGCTGCACGATGATGTGATGGATAATGCCGACGTCCGTCGCGGACGTCCCACCGTGCATGTCAAATGGAATCAGGAGACGGCTATCCTTTCCGGCGATGCTATGCTCACAACATCTACGATGCTCCTGGCGGTTAAGGCCGGCGAGCATCTTGCTCAGGCCCTTGAATTGTTCAATGGCACGGCTATGAATATATATGAGGGCCAGCAATATGACATGGACTTTGAGCAACGCACAGATGTTACGGTAGAGGAGTATATGGAGATGATCAGGCTAAAGACATCAGTCCTGCTCGGTTGTGCCTGTGCGATGGGTGCACTTATGGCCGGCTCGCCGTTTGAGACCCAGGTGCGATTCTTTGATTTTGGAGTCAACCTCGGTCTCGCGTTCCAGCTTCAGGATGATTATCTTGATACGTACGGTGATCCGGCTACATTCGGTAAGGCCATAGGCGGAGACATCCTCAATGATAAAAAAACTTGGTTGCTGATAATGGCGATGAAGGAGGATGAGAGTGGTGAGATTGCATCTCTGCTCGGTCATACCGATAATCCTCAGGAAAAAATCGAACGAGTTCGTGCCGTATATGACAGATTGAATCTGCCTGAACGTATCCATGAGCTGATAAGTGCATATATTGATTCCGCGATCAAGAATCTTGATCATCTTGAACTCGGCCCGGAGGCGCGCGCATTCTTTATGGATGTGGCACTTAAATCTGCTACAAGGAACAAGTAATGATGTTGTTCGATACTCATACTCATCTCTATCTCCCTGAGTTTGACAGCGACAGACGTGATGTGATGGATCGGGCTGTAAGCGCTGGAGTAGGGCGTATGCTCTTTTCTAATGTTGATCTCGGTACAATAGCTCCGATGAAATCCCTTCGCAGTGAATATCCGGATATAACGCTAATGGCTATGGGATTACATCCCACAGAAATTAGTGAGCGATGGCGTGATGACCTTGCAGTGATTCAAGATGAACTTGACCGTGACGATTATGTCGCGGTGGGGGAGATCGGCATAGATCTGTATTGGGATAAGACATACCGAAAGGAGCAGATGGAGGCTCTGGCCTGTCAGCTGGACTGGGCTGTAAGTCGGCAAATGCCGGTAATAATCCATTGCAGAGAAGGGTTGACTGAAACTCTTGATGTCCTTGCCGATTTCGGAGGCAAGGTGCGTGGTGTGTTCCATAGTTTCGGCGGCACTGTCGCTGATGTTGAACAGATTCGGCGCTGTGGCGATTTCTATTTCGGCATCAATGGAATTGTCACATTCAAAAACTCCGGGCTCAAAGATGTATTGCCGGAGATAGGTGTGTCACGTATATTGCTTGAAACGGACGCTCCGTATCTTGCTCCGGTGCCTTACAGGGGTAAACGTAATGAGAGCGCTTATATCGTTAACACAGCTCAAACCGTAGCTTTGTCCTTATCAACAGAAGTTGACGAAGTTGCAGATATTACGACGAAAAATGCAGAGAATTTATTTGTAATAAGGGAATAAATTAGATGTCTTTTCGTTCATATATTATGAAATCATTCATTTTGTTACTTCTGATCCTGGTGCCGTTATTTGCTCTAAGTGAGAATAATGCGGAATGGGTACAGATAAATATCCCTGTTGCGTGTATCCGTGACGGACGAGGCCATTCGACAGAAATGACCTCACAGGCAGTCATGGGTATGCCTATGCGTATACTTGAAGATGATGGTGGCGAATGGCTCATGCTTGAGGCTCCCGACGGATATCGCGGATACGTGAATGTGTCGAGTGTCGTTCGCAAGTGTGAATCGGATATGGCCGCATGGCGCGCCTCGCAACGTCTGACTGTCGTGTCAATGCCGGAGGTGAAAGTGCTGTCTGATACTCTTAATGGAATGATCCGTGGAAACGTCGTTACAGAACTTGTCAACGGATCGATCGTAGAAGGAGCTCTGGGGACGGGAGTTTATTCACATATCACGCTGCCTGACGGACGTAATGGTTGGGTAAGAACTGAAGATATGATGAGTACAGACAAGTGGGCAGATCAGCCGTTTGATGCGGATGCAATTCTCGACCGCTGTTACTATCTCATGGGTACTCCGTATTTATGGGGTGCCTGTTCCACAAAATCTGTTGATTGTTCAGGCCTTGTGAGAGTAGCGTATTATGCAAACGGTATTCTTACCCGACGGGATGCTCGTGAACAGGTAGCAATAGGCCAAAGAATTGAGCCGGAGAATACAGCAGGTCTTAGGCCCGGCGATCTGTTGTTCTTCAGCCAGACGCCTGACGGCCGAATATCACACGTGGCTGTTTATGACAATGCCGGAACTTATATTCACTCATCCGGCCGGGTTAAAGTCAATCGGATGGAGGCTTCAGACCCGGATTTCTCTGCTCGTGTCTATCGCGGAGCATCACGTATCGATGGTATGCTCGATACAGACGGAATAACAAAGGTGATAAACCATCCGTGGTTCTTTTAACAGATACTAACCAAACATCTATCACATATTTAATATGATTACTTTTATTGTCTGCTTTTCTCTGCTGGTACTGGCATATTTTACATACGGCTCGTATCTTGAACGTCTTGCAGATGCCGATGATGCCAAGCCGACACCGGTAATGCGAATGGAAGACGGCGTCGATTATATGAAACTCCCTCGTTGGAGAGTCTTTCTGATACAGTTGCTTAATATCGCCGGAACCGGCCCGATATTCGGAGCTATACTTGGCGCATGTTTTGGCCCGGTCGCTTTCCTTTGGATTACATTAGGGTGCATCTTCTTTGGGGCTATGCATGACTATCTTTCAGGAATGCTGATACTTCGTAATGACGGAAAGAGTCTGCCTGAAATCATAGGCATATATCTCGGTAACCGTACACGTATGGTAGTGCGAGTGTTCTCTATTGCGCTGATGGTACTCGTTGGTGCTGTTTTTATTCTCAGCCCTGCCCAGTTGCTTGGCTCGATGGTGCCGGCTATGCCCACAGAAATATGGGTTTATATCATACTTGCATATTATGTTGTGGCAACTCTCCTGCCTGTCGATAAAGTTATTGGAAAGATTTACCCTATATTCGGAGTGGCCCTGGTCGCGATGGCTGTAGGTCTGCTCGGAGTATTGTTGTCCGGGACATACGAAATTCCCGAACTTACCACTCTACATAATTTTCAGCTTGATTCCGAAGCGTTACCGATAATCCCGACACTGTTCATTACGATAGCTTGTGGCGCTATTTCAGGATTTCATGCTACACAGTCACCTCTTATGGCACGTTGCGTGACAAGTGAAAAGAAATGCCGGTCGGTATTTTACGGTTCAATGATATCAGAGGGCATTATCGCTCTTATTTGGGCTGCCATCGCTATGGCTTTCTTCCATGGGCCTACTTCTCTCGGCCAACAGCTTGCCGAGCATGGTAATAACGCGGCATGGGCAGTTGACGTCATCTCTCATTCGACACTCGGTCAGATTGGCGGACTCCTCGCGTTGCTCGGAGTCGTGGCCGCTCCGATCACTTCGGGCGATACGGCATTCCGCAGTGCTCGTTTGATTGTCGCGGATATATTCAATTACGACCAGAAGCCTATAGCCAAACGTCTGGTAGTATGTATCCCGCTGTTTGTCATTGGATTTGGCATAACACTTCTTAACTTTGGCGTTGTTTGGCGCTACTTTGCATGGGCTAACCAGACACTTGCCGTGGCTACACTTTGGACTATATATGTATGGCTTGTCCAGTCACGCAAAAACTACTGGGTGGCACTCATCCCCGCATTGGTAATGACGTTTATTGTGACCTATTTCGTGTTTATGTCTCCTCAATTCCTTGATATAACCAATCGTATGATTGCTGCTTCTCTCGGTGTGGCTGTTACAATAATTATTTTTGTCGCTGTGTATATCAGAGCCTCACGACACGTTAAGCCTGAAATAGAAAAAGCATGATAATACTTAATACGACATTCTATGTTCACGAATCCATCGACGGAGAGTTCCGTCGGTGGATCGAGCATGAATATTTCCCGTCAGCAAGTGCTCATGGCGGCCTTGAACAGCCTGTAATGGCAAAAATATTAATGGAGCCTCAGGAGGGTATGAACGGATATGCCGTGCAATGTCTGGCACCGGATATAGCCAAAGCTCAGTCTTGGCATGACTCGCATGCAGCCGACCTGCGTGGAGCGCTATCAGCTAAATTCGGGCAGAAAGTTCTGTTTTTTACCACATATATGGAGCGGATTTGGCCATGACAGATATAAAGGATTATGATAAGGTGATCATCGGCATTGACCCAGGCACTAATGTAATGGGATATGGAGTGATTGGGGTCAATGGGAAGAGGCCTTCACTTATAGCTCTTGGAGTTGTCAAGCTCAATAAATTCGAGAGTCATTATCTTCGCCTCAGCCGAATCTTCGAGCGGGTCCTTGGACTCGTAGAGCAATATCTGCCGGACGAGATGGCCATTGAGGCCCCGTTTTTTGGTAAGAATGTGCAGTCAATGCTTAAACTTGGGCGTGCTCAGGGTGTAGCAATGGCTGCGGCATTGTCGCGCGACGTGCCGATTACAGAATATGAACCTCGTAAAATCAAGATGGCTATTACCGGTAATGGCGCGGCATCGAAGGAGCAGGTGAGAGAATTGCTAAAACGTATGCTATCGATTCCGGCAGAACGACTTGATGATCTGGAACTTGATGCGACCGATGGACTCGCTGCCGCATTATGCCATTTCTATGAATCTTCACGTCCGGCCATAGCAAACGGACCGAAATCATGGAAAGAATTTATAGCTAAAAATCCTGATAAGGTTAAGCTCTAAGCTGATTATCAGGCTTTAACGAAAATTTTTACCACTGCGTTGCATACCTTTTTACCGTGTAGCCATAGGGTAGGGAATATGCCGTAATATTTAGACATAATAGAAAATCGTTCGATGAGCGATTTCCATCGGTTTCGTGTGGTTATACCTTCAGATAGGTAGTCAATCAGGACTTCATCGACATAACAGTTCCTGTGTGAGCGCTGCAAACAGCGTATGCACCATTCGTAATCGGCTGAAAATCTGATACGTGTATCGTATATGCTTGTGAGTTTACGTAGCACGACAAATGCCTGATGGCACACCACCATACCTTCGCTAAAGCTTTCCAACGTAAGCACCTCCGGAGCCTTAAAATGCCGAGGTCTCAGTCTTTTACGATCTCGGTCAACTATATCTGTCTGACCATATACTATGCCTGGATAATCATTTAGGAATATCGCATCTGCGATATGTTGCAGAGTGTCAGGCGAATGAAATGAATCTCCGGCATTTAGAAATATAACGTAGTCACCTTTAGCGAAGCCAAGTCCTTTATTCATAGCATCATAAAGGCCACGATCAGGTTCGGAATGAATCTCAATATTCTCAATTCCTGAATCCTGAGCCAATTGTACGGTATTGTCAGTCGAAGCACCATCGATAACTAAATATTCAAAAAGACGACAAGTTTGTTCCTTTACGCTTTTCAGAGTGGCAGGCAACGTCTGGGACGCATTGAACGTAACCGTAATTATAGAAAAAAGAGGATGCATTAGAAGTGTAGCTGCTAAGAAAGATAATAATTATAATGTATTGAATATCTAATGCAAAAATATTGTAAAAAAGATTCTCCCGCAAATTTTTTATAGCAGACGATAAGAATTTCTTATTCTTTTAGATTAAAAAGCTATACACACTTAATCCGAACGCAATTGGCCCGCATAGCAAGACAATACTACTTAATATGATTGTGATTCACATAATCAGTATTATGTTAAATATCATTTCTTGATTTGAATCGGTTTCGCAACTTTTATCGGATTATCCCTACCCCTGTGATTTGTGCGTGTGCTCTTAAAAAGACTTAATTTAGACGTGCTGTGTTGTATATCTTGACAAAAAAGTCTACCTTTGACCCAACTATTGTTTCGACTATACATTATATTTTATATATAATAATTGTAAGCGTGTAATGGACGCACAGGAATTTGACTATACAGATATAGCTCCGTATGATGAATCTCAGTTTGCCTCTCGGATTGCCGATTTGGTAAAGGAGCCCGCTTTTGAACATGCTGTACGTTGGGTGTTGCCCGATGTTGAATACCAAGAGTTTGTTAATCTTCTCAGTGCAAGTAAGAACAAACACGATTTTCAGGTAAATATCATGCAGAAGTTCCTGGAGGAACTTGAAGCACACACTACTACAGGTATTACTACCTCTGGCATCGGTAATGTCGAGCCCGATAAGTCATATACGTTTATATCCAATCATAGGGATATAGTATTGGATGCATCCTTCATTAATCTGTGTTTTCTCCGTAAAGGAATGAAAACATCAGAGGTCGCTATTGGCGATAACTTGCTGATATATGACTGGATAACACATCTCGTTAAGCTGAACGGAAGCTTTATAGTCAAACGTAATCTTCCTGCACGTCAAGCACTTGAGGCGGCAAAGCAGTTGTCCTCATACATTCATCATGCGCTTACGCATAAGAATGAAAGTATATGGATCGCCCAGCGCCAGGGCCGGGCTAAAGATTCAAGTGATCACACTCAGGAGAGTGTTATAAAGATGCTTGCACTCGGAGGCCCTGGAAATGTGCGTGAAAATCTTGCGTCCCTTAATATATTCCCGGTGTCAATCTCATACGAATTTGATCCTAATGACTATCTGAAAGCTCGCGAATACCTTCTTAAACACAGAGACCCTGAGTTCAAGAAGTCTCAGCATGACGATCTGTTCTCAATGGAGACTGGTCTTCTCGGATATAAGGGACGAGTCAACGTGGCTTTTGCATCATGTATTACTGATCATATCAATGCATTGCCTGCGGATTGTGATAAGCAGGAGGTTTATCATCGGGCTTGTCACAGCATAGATTGCGGAATACATGGCGGTTATAAGATATTCCCAATTAACTATGTGTCGTATGACAGAGCCTTTGACAGTGATATGTATAGCGAACGCTATACTCAGGATGAGGCCGATAAAGTTACCTCTTATATCGAAGGGCAGTTAGATAAAATCGATGTGCCTGACATTACGGTGCAAGAACGAAATTTCTTACGGACATATATGTATACCATGTATGCCAATCCGCTCCGAAATAAACTTATAGCAGCCGGATATTGTTAATACGATAGCTCCCCTACCCGCTCAGCTCAATATTTTATGCGTTTACATATCCTCCCATTAATCCTTTTCTTAATAGTCAGTGTCTTATCAGATTTCTATATTTACAGATGTCTGACAAGGAGGTTTAAGAATAGGTTGTGGAGCCGCATACAGTTATGGAGCGCTGTACTTATGTACGTGCTGCTAATCGTGGCTGTATGTTTGCCCAGACGCTCGGGAGACAATGACGTGCTGTTGAGCGTAATGTGGATGCTTTACGCATTTTTATCGGTGTATGTGGGTAAATATCTGTTTGTTATCCTTGATCTGGCAGCATCTATCCCGACATTGTTTAATATGCCGAGAATCAGGCTGATAACATGGATTGGAGTATTCGTAGCAGTGATGTCATCGGTAGTAATGTGGTGGAGTGCGCTTATTGAGCGGTTTAATATTGATGTCAAGGAAGTAGAGATAGCCCGGACTGATATTCCGGAAGATTTTGACGGATATCGTATCGTGCAGTTTTCGGACCTTCACACCGGCACATTTGGAAATGACACTGCTTTTGTAAGTCGTCTGGTGGATAGGATCAACGGCTTGTCACCGGACATCGTGGTGTTTACGGGTGACATAGTCAACTCTCGAACAAATGAAATTACACCGCACATCCGACCACTCAGTAGGTTGAGAGCTCGTCACGGAGTCTATTCAATCATGGGAAACCATGATTATGGTGACTATGCATCATGGTCAAGTCTGGAAGTGAAAGACAGTAGTGTGATTTATCTCAAACAGACTCAGAAAGATATGGGCTGGCGTATGCTCAATAATGAGTATGTGACATTGCATAATGGTTCTGACTCACTGGCTCTGATCGGAGTTGAAAATATCGGTGACTATCCTTTCCCGGTCTACGGATCGCTGGTGGAGGCTTATCCTGCGCTGAATGACTCAGTTTTTAAAATCCTTTTGACTCATAATCCGGCTCATTGGACCGACTCTATATCAGGACATGACATTAATGTGGCACTGACCCTCTCGGGGCATACACACGCGATGCAGATGGAGATTGCCGGCCACTCCCCTGCCGTATTCCGTTACAGGACATGGGGTGGACTGTATGCTGACAGTGATTCGATACATCACTTGTATGTAAATATTGGAGCCGGGACTGTAGGATTTCCGGCCCGTATAGGTGCGACACCGGAAATAACTGTTTTAACTTTACGTAAAAAATAATTGATTTAATTATCAATCATAAATGGTCAACGTACACGCCAATATAATTACAAAAGAACTCGGAAACTATCTTCGTAAACATGTCGCGGCATGCCTCCGCCTGCTTGATGAGGGGGCGACTGTACCATTCATCGCACGTTATCGCAAGGAAGCTACCGGTGGAATGGATGAAGTGACGGTATATAACATCAAAACTCGTCACGATGCTCTGTTTGAACTTGAGAAAAGAAAAGAGTATATTCTTCAGACCATTCGTGATAACGGAGCTCTCACTCCGGAACTTGAGGCGAGAATCGAAGAAATATTTGATCCGACTGTACTCGAAGACATATATCTTCCCTATAAGCCAAAACGTAATACCCGTGCTCAGGCTGCGAGAGCTCTCGGGCTGGAACCTCTTGCCAAGATGCTGATGGCACAGACATCGTCGTCCTCTCCCGAGGCGATGGCCTCAAAATTTGTGGGCAAAGAGGTGAAATCTGCCGAAGAAGCTCTTGGTGGAGCATCAGATATAATAGCCGAATGGGTCAGCGAGAGCGAGAAAGCCCGTAATATAGTGCGTTCGCGTTATCAGCGCTCGGCATTGATTTCGTCCAAGGTAATCCCCGGTAAAGAGGAGGAAGGAAATAAATATCAGAACTATTTTAATTTTTCCGAACCTTTGCGCACATGCAATTCTCATCGTTACCTGGCGATAAGACGTGCCGAGGAGGATGGTATACTTAAAGTCTCGGTCACGATTGATGACGAAGATATGATGGACCGTCTTAACCGGATGTTCGTGCGCCCGTCCGCTTCATCTTCAGTTGCCTCTTTCGTTAAAGGAGCTGTCAAGGATGGTTACCGTCGGCTGATGCGTCCGTCTATCGAGAATGAAATAGCTGGAGTTACGAAAGAGAAGAGTGACACGAGTGCTATTCAGATGTTCTCGGACAATGTGCGTCAACTGTTGATGTCACCACCCCTCGGACGAAAGAGGATCCTTGCCATAGACCCCGGATACCGCACCGGTTGTAAGGTGGTGGCTCTTGATGAACAAGGCAATCTGCTTGATCGCGCGGTGGTCTATCCTACTCCACCGGCTAATGATTATGTCGGAGCCGGTGATACTCTATGCTATATGGTGGACCGCTATCGTATTGATGCTATAGCTGTTGGTACGGGTACTGGCGGACGGGAGACAGAGCGTTTCCTTCGTGATGTCGTTTTCCCCCGGCGAGTTCAGGTGTTCATGGTAAATGAGCAGGGGGCTTCGATATATTCGGCATCGGAGGTGGCAAGGGAGGAATTTCCTAATGAAGATGTGACCGTGCGTGGCGCTGTATCAATCGGTCGTCGTCTGCTTGATCCGTTGGCCGAGCTGGTAAAGATCGATCCCAAAAGCATAGGTGTCGGACAGTATCAGCACGATGTGAATCAGACAAGACTAAAGGAATCGCTTGACCATGTGGTAGAAACATGCGTTAATGCCGTAGGAATAAATGTCAATACAGCTTCTCGCCAGCTGCTGAGTTATGTGTCCGGTATTGGTCCTGCGTTGGCGGCAAATATTGTAAAGTACCGTACTGAAAATGGTCCGTTTGCTACCCGTACAGATCTTATGAAGGTGTCACGTATGGGTGAAAAAGCCTTCCAGCAATGTGCAGGATTTCTTCGTATTCCGGATTCGGCCAATCCCCTTGACAACACAGCCGTGCATCCGGAACGTTACGCCCTCGTCGAAAAGATGGCCGCTGATGTCAATGCAGATGTGGCCCGTCTGACCCGAGACAAGAATCTGCTACATAAGATCGAACTGGATAATTATGTGACTAAAGAGGTCGGCCTCCCTACCCTGACGGATATTATTATCGAGCTTGAAAAACCGGGGCGAGATCCACGCGATACTGTCGAGGAGCCTGTGTATGACGATGCGGTTAGGAAAATTGATGATCTGCATATAGGACAGGAGCTTACAGGAAAGGTGAACAATATCACCGCTTTCGGTGTATTTGTAGACCTTGGCATGAAAGAGAACGGTCTGGTGCATATATCACAGTTGAGTGATAAATTCATCTCTTCACCGTCAGATATTGTGTCAATCGGTCAGCGTGTTAATGTCAAAGTCATTGACGTAGACGTGCAGCGAGGACGAATAGCGCTGACAATGAAAGGTATACAGCAATAACAGCAATTTTAGCAAATGTATGATTATGGATCACTCAACATGTACCATAAGCCTCGGAAGTAACAGCGATGACCGTGAGCAGCAGATCAATATGGCGATTGAACATATATCCGGATTCTTAAACAAGTGTGTCGTATCGTCCATATATGAAACCGAGGCCATAAACGGAACTGATGCTCCATATATGAATGCCGTCATTCACGGCATTTCACCGGTGGGAAGTGTGGCTCTTAAACGTTTTCTGAAAGAATGGGAGTCGTCACACGGACGTACAGCCGAACCATATTCTAAAGGGGTTGTTACAATAGATCTTGACCTCGTTATTTTTGATTCGCGTATCCTTCGGCCCAAAGACTTTGAAAGATATTATTTTAATATAGGTTATCGTGAGCTTCTGGCGAACGGTGCATTTCAAGATGAATAATTATGGCAGTAATAATTAATATTGAGACATCGGCAGCTGCCACGTCAGTTGCTCTCACCGCTGAAGGAATGGTGCTTGCCCATCAGGAAGACATGGATGGCCGTAATCAGGCAGCGCTGCTGAGTGATTATATAAAATATTGTCTTGACTTTGCCGCTGAAAAGGAACTGAAAATAGAAGCGGTGGCTGTATCGATGGGCCCCGGCAGTTATACCGGACTTCGTATAGGTCTGTCCGAGGCCAAAGGTCTCGCCTATGCGCTCGATGTGCCCTTGATTGGTATAGATACGCTTAAACTCATGTGCTGTCAGGTCATGTTTACGCATGACGGACTTGTCGGAGATGAGATATTTGTCCCTATGGTAGATGCGAGACGAATGGAGATATACACATGTGCGTATGATTTTTCATTATCTCCTATGATGGAGAAACAACCTCTCATTCTCGATGAGACAAGTTATGCCGATATTCTTGCCGAAGGTCGGCGGACATTGTTTTTTGGAGATGGAAGTGCAAAGGCTATGGAGGTTATCAAGTCGGTTAATGCAGAATTTATTCCGGATATTGTGCCGTTGGCCGTTGATATGATAGCACTGAGCGAACAGGCCTATTCACGTCGAGAGTTTCTGGATACGGCTTATTGTACACCATATTATATAAAGGATTTTCAGGCTACAAAGCCCAAGAATAAATTAGACGGGCAGAATGCTTGAGTTTACTATGCTTGAGTTTACTATATAGTTGCGAATGGGTATAGACTTCAATCGGCTCAGGCTGAAGTATCATGGAGACACCGGCAAACTCAATGAGATACTTCAGATGGAATGTAGGCATAAATGTGTCAAAAAACTGGCGGAGACACTACAATGCGATGATTTTGTCTTCCCGTCGATAGCACTTGCCGAGATGTCTACATCCGATGATGTTGCTGCAATCCATGCTGATATGGTCGGAGGTGGGATGTCGGTTCTCGACATGACTGCCGGATTGGGTATCGATACATTCCATTTTGCAAAAAATGACTGTCAGGTTACGGCTGTAGAGATGTCGGATGAAGCTGTGCGCTGCTTGCGCACAAATGCTGTCGCTCTCGGGTTAAATGATAGAATCGAAATTATAGAGGGCGATTCTATCGCGTGGCTTGCAGAGCATGATCGTCATTATGATGTGATATTTATTGATCCGGCCAGACGTGACGAATCCGGAAGACATTTCGCGTTAAGCAAATGCACCCCTGACGTTACCGTCTCGTTGCCGTTACTCCTGTCGCGATGTGACAGGTTGATTATCAAGGCCTCGCCAATGGTCGATATTTCAGCTGCAATTAAGGAACTTGGCATATCTGATTGTGAGGTTACGGTGATCGGTACGACCCGTGAATGCAAGGAGGTCGTATTCACACTCTATTCGGGAGCAATGAATAATGGCTATAATGGACGGATAACAAAATGTATAACTGTCGGAGGTGGTGAATATATTGAGTCGTTATGTCCGGCTGTAGAATACGGTGTGCCTGAGAAAAATATGTATCTGATGCAGCCATATCCTGCTGTAATGAAGGGCACCGGTGGGAGAATATGCGGTTATGTAAAGTTGCATCCGGCCACGCATCTTTATGTCAGTGAACATCCTCGTCCCGATTTTCCCGGTTGGAACTATCTGGTGATTGAGGTTGTGCCGTTCAATAAAAACGGGATTAAGTTTATCCGTGAATCCTATCCTCAGATCAACGTCGCAACCCGAAATTTTCCCCTCTCCGCCCCCGAGCTTATCAAAAAATTAAAAATATCGGAAGGTGGTGACAATATACTGTTTGGAGCCACCCTCCAGGATGGCTCCAAAGTAATGATTGTCACAGGTCGGGAAATACGATCGGCGGAAGATGGATTATAAATCTGTCTGTCAGATAATCTCAAGATTAGCCTGGAGTCTCTGACGTACAACTTCATATATCATTACACCTGCTGCGACCGACACATTGAGCGATCCGATATTACCGAACATCGGTATACCGACCTTGGTCTCGCACTGCGCGAGAGTGGCAGGAGATATGCCTGTATCCTCCGCGCCCATGACAAGAGCGACAGGGTCAGTATAATTGCCTTCAACATAGCTTATGTCGGATTTCTCAGTAACACCTACGACATTATAACCGTTCTCTTTCAGGAATTTTACGGCCCAAGCTGTCGAACCGACACGACACACCGGTATGTGATGCAATGCTCCGGCAGATGTCTTGACAGCATCAGCCCCGACTGACACGCTGCCATGTTCAGGGATCACTATGGCATCCACTCCGGCGCATTCGCACGTACGGGCGATGGCTCCGAAATTCCGGACATCTGTAATGCCGTCAAGAACTACTATAAACGGTAATATCCCTGCTTCATAAAGCTCAGGTACGAGATGGTCAAGACGGTGATAAGTCACGGCAGACATCATTGCCAGCACGCCCTGATGATTTTTACGAGTGATGCGGTTGATTCGTTCTACCGGTACTCGCTGAGTCACTACGTGCTTCTGTCTCGCCAGACTTATGAGTTGTGATGCAAGGTCGCCCTGAAGATCCTTGGCAATAAAAATCTTGTCGATCTCTCTTCCGGCTTCAATCGCCTCCATCACGGCACGGATGCCATATATGTAGTCGCTTTTCTCCATACGTTATTATAATTATTTGTTTTTTAACAGTGATATTGCGGCCTGACGCGCAGCTTCATCGACTTCTGATCCTCCAAGCATTTCTGCGACAGCGTCTATGCGTTCTTCAGGAGTGAGTTGACGGATACGCGTATGAGTGGCCTGATCGTCATCTTCTTTGTATACCTTATATTGTGTATCACCCTTTGATGCCACTTGTGGCAAATGGGTAATTGTGGTGACCTGTATGGATTTTGCGATCTCGCGCATCATGAGTGCCATACGGTTAGCCACATCTCCCGATACACCTGTATCAATTTCGTCAAATATGATGCTGGGCAGAGACATCCGCGATGCTATAATCGTCTTAATCGACAGCATCAGACGCGAAATCTCACCACCTGATGCAGTGTCTCCGACCGGCATAAGTGGCTGGTTTTTGTTGAATGCCACCATGAACCGTACAGCATCTATGCCTGTCGGATTCATGTCGGCCGGTGCCACTTCGACCTCGACCCGCAGGTTCTTCATGCCGAGCGGTGTCGCGGCCTTGCGCAGATTTTCGGCAAAGATGGTTGCCTCTTTCTTGCGTGACTCTGATATTTCAAGAGCTGTCTCCCGGGCAAGTGCTTTCGCTCTCCGGGCTTCTTTTTCAAGATCAGCCAGAATTTCACCACTGTTGTCGAGATCTTCGAGTTTCTTACTGAGGGTCTCACGCAGGGCTATAAGTTCATCTCCATTTTCGAGATGATGTTTGTGGCAGAGTGTATATATGGTATTGAGACGGTCATCGATAGCATCAAGCCGGCTTGGATCTGCGGCTAACTGTCCGTCAATGTCTTCAAGTGTCGATGCAATATCGGCAATGTCAATCCGGGCTGATTCAAGACGTCCCGGAATATCATCATCCTTTGGCAAAACATCTTCAAGGCTGTCACATGCGTCCGAGGCTATTCCTAACAGGTCGACGGCGTTTGTGTCGTCATACGATAACGCCGAGATCGCACGGCCAAGTGACTCCTTTATAGATGAAAGGTTGTTGAGAATTTCTTTTTCATTCTCCAACTCTTCCTGTTCTCCAGGCTGAAGAGCCAGATCTTCGAGCTGTTCAAGCTGGTATCTGGTAAATTCTTCGTCCTCACGGTTTTTCTCTACCCGTATCCTTGCCGCCTTGAGCCTACGTATGGCATCACGCAGCGCGTTGTAGCGGGTTGTGTATACGGCCAGTTTATCCTTATTCCCGGCGAGAGTGTCAATTACCATCAGCTGAAATTCAGCTGTAGACAGTAGCTGATTCTGATGCTGAGAATGAATATCGATCAACCGCATAGCCACACCCTGAAGTTTTGATAAGGGTACCGGCGAATCATTAATGAAAGCACGTGACCGTCCGGCCGGAGCAATCTCACGGCGCAGTATGCAACGTTCATCGTCCCACTCTATATCCGCATCGCGGCAGTAGGCTTTCAGTTCGTCATAACCGTCAACTGTAAATACAGCCTCAATGACACTCCTGCGTGTAGGATCTGAGACAACGCGGGTGTCTGCCCTACCACCGAGTATGAGTGAGAGCGCTCCGAGAATGATTGATTTGCCGGCTCCTGTCTCGCCTGTTATTACATTGAAACCCGGATGAAACGCTATGTCAATCCTATCGATGAGAGCGTAGTTGGATATGTGGAGTGATTCAAGCACGATCGGTTGAGTTGAATGTTGATTATTGTTGTTCCTTTATCTTCTTTAATCTGTCCTGATCTGTCGGATATAGTGACGAGAGCAGTTTATAGGCATGCTCACGTTCTTCAGGTGTTGCCTTTGAGTATATATTTACCAGCTCGTCGAGCTTGGCATCCCTGAATAGGGATAGTCCTACCGACATTGGTGCGACTTTATATATGGCAGACAGAATTTCGAGACTCTGGTCAATCGTTTTACGGCCCTTGTCCGGGCTTACAGACATCTGGTCGAGCCCCTGAAGATTATAGGTGTATGTCAGGTCACGTAGACTTCGTGTCGACGGATCGGTAAATGCACTAAGTACGGCCGCACGATTCTTTGTGTCTTCAAAAGCCTTCCACCCGCTTTCTCCCGATGACTGTGCCTGCTGGACAATTGTGGCAAGTTTCTCAAAATACGGATCTCCACCATGCGATGAAAAACTGTCAAAATCAGTCGCGAGAATGAGGTATACATAGAAGTTAAGAATCTGTGTCAGCTGACTCTCCATGTTTGTTTCGTTATATACCAACGGTTCATTTTCAATATAGGTGAAGTCTATTTTGGAATCTCTGAAGTTTAATAGAGTCGTTGTATATGACGAATTATAAACCGGACGGATTGACTGGACTTGTAGCGTCCCGACCATGTGGCCGTCAGATGCATCATATTCTGTAATATTAAAAAACATGGTGCACTCGATGCGTTCGTTGGCCGAGAACTGTGCATCAGTCCATTTTGTGCTGTTTACATACTCATTTATAGCGTTCTGCAGGGTCTCGAATATATTCTTGTTCGTGCCTTCGAGCTGAGATGTATTTATTTCTACACGACAGTTCAGCTCCTGTGCCCGTGAAATCAAGGGCGATAGCAGCACATAGAACAGCGGTATGATATTTATGAAGATTCTTCTCAAGATTGGGAGAGATTGTTGTTGATTTATAATGACTTTACGATTTCATCAATAATGTCTGTAGCGACCTGTGCTTTAGTTTTCAGAGGGAAATCCATAGGATCGGAATCACGTTTGAAGATACTAACTTTATTCGTATCCACTCCGAAACCGGCTCCATTGTCGCGCATGGAGTTGAGAACAATCATGTCAAGGTTCTTTTTGTAAAGCTTTTGCTCGGCATTGACTGTCTCGTTATCTGTCTCAAGCGCGAATCCCACGAGTATCTGTGAATCATTTTTCTCAGCGCCAAGTGTAGCGGCGATGTCAGGATTCTTCACCAGTGTGATGACCGGGACGTCATCATGTTCACGCTTGATTTTACGGTCCGAGCAAGTAGCGGGAGCATAATCAGCCACAGCGGCACACATTATGGCTATATCAGTTTCAGGGAATACTTTTCGGCATTCTTCAAGCATTTCGCGAGCGGATTCTACATGTACGGTCGTAATAGCAGGATTAACGGCCTTGATACTTACCGGGCCTGAAACAAGGGTAACTTTGGCTCCGCGCGATGCACACTCTTCAGCTAACGCATAGCCCATTTTGCCTGATGAATAGTTTCCGATAAATCTGACGGGATCAATTTTCTCATACGTAGGGCCGGCGGTAATGAGTACATGATGACCGGCAAGATCCTGAGCCTTTGAGAAAAAATCTTCGAGATACTTTACGATATTCTCAGGCTCTTCCATACGCCCCTTCCCTTCCAGTCCGCTTGCAAGGAATCCGCTGCCCGGCTCGATTATGTGGTTGCCGTAAGACGCGAGCAGAGCAAGATTGGTTTGTGTCGATGGATGTCGCATCATGTCAAGATCCATTGCCGGAGCGATGAATACAGGACTCTTTGCCGATAGATAGGTTGTGACGAGCATATTGTCGGCAATGCCGTGAGCCATTTTGCCAAGTGTCGAGGCTGTAGCCGGTGCGATGACCATACAGTCGGCCCATAATCCCAAATCGACATGTGAATGCCATTCACCGGTATTGGCAGTGAAAAATTCACTCACTACAGGTTTCTGGCTCAGAGCAGAGAGGGTCACGGGAGTTATAAATTCCTTACCTGCCGGTGTAATGACGACCTGCACTTCTGCTCCGGCTTTAATTAAAAGCCGTAACAGACTGACACTTTTATATGCGGCGATTCCGCCACATATACCTAAGACAATATGTTTGCCGTTGAGAATGCTCATTTAATTCTGAGTCTAATTCGTGTGAAACAGTCTTTAGTATTCTGAGCAAAGTCACTCTTCATGATCCAGTCGTAGTAACTCGGCTCCTTACGCAATATGTCCTCAGCGATTTTACCCTTGTATTTGCCGAAGTTTATGACCTCTTTATCAGCATCGTTATAGATAAGACGCCCCATGAAGTCGACATTGCGGTTGATCTGTGAGAATTTGCTAAGTTCCTCGATGTCGTTCGGTAAGTCCTCATAGCGATCAAGCTGAGATTTCAAAACTTCAAGTGTCGCGCGAGTATCAGCGTTGGCCGAGTGTGCACCGTCAAGTTCCTTACCACAGTAGAAACGATAAGCGGCGACAAGCGTACGCTGTTCCTTTTTGTGGAAAATGGTCTGAACATCCACAAATCGGGCTTTGGAGAAATCGAACTTCACTCCAGCGCGTTGAAACTCCTGATCGAGCATCGGTATATCGAATCGGTTGGAGTTATATCCGGCTATGTCACACCCTACCAGCTCGTTGGCAAGCGACTTGGCTATCTGACGGAATGTCGGCTCATTAGCCACATCCTCGTCCGTTATATGATGTACTGCTGTAGCCTCGGGCGGGATAGGTATACCGGGATTTACACGTCGCGTTTTCTCGATCTCTTCGCCTGATGGCATTACCTTTATTAGTGAGATCTCGACGATACGGTCATGGGTGATGTCTACACCGGTGGTTTCGAGATCAAAGAAAACGATTGGTTTTTTTAGATTGAGCTGCATGGGATGAGATTAAAAATCCTGAACATTCATCGGCATGAGGAGCATAGTCAGTTTCGTGTCGGCTTTGTCCTCGGTAGGAACAATTACTGCCGGACGAGAAGGATCGGCGAGATGGAACACAATATCGTCAGTCCAAAGCACAGATGCCAGCTCGGTAAGATAGCTCGAACTGAAGCCGATGATCATTTCCGAGCCTGTAAAATCAGACGAAAGCGTCTCGACACCCGAAGTGTTGTATTCATTGTCTGAGGCCTTGATAGTAAGTTTGTCAGGCACGACACGGAATTTGATCAGACCATGGCCCTCATCGACAAACAGGCTGACACGACGTACGGCTGTCGTAAACTGATGGCGGTTAATGGTCAGAGTATAAGGATTATTCTCGGGGATAACCCGGGTATAATCCGGGAAACGGCCCTTGATTACACGGCTGTCGAACGTGAATGTATCTGTCTCAAATGTTACACCGCGTTCAGGATCAATGGTGACGGTCACTTCCTCCTCCTTATTGAATACGGAACGGAATACATTGGTAGATTTATTAGGAAGGATGAATGAGCCTTCGATGCCTGAACTGATACTGTCGTCCTCGAATTTCACAAGTTTATGAGTATCTGTCGCCACAAATATCAGGCGGTCGGATTTAATATCCCAATATACGCCTGTCATCTGGGGGCGAAGCATGTCTGTACCGGCGGCGAACGATGTGTACTCCAGACCCCGCAACAGTGACGAGCCGGGAGCTTTGAACGATTTGGCACCATCGGCGGTCTCTTTTTTAAGAATGGGATAATCACGACCGGGAAGTCCCATAAACTTATATGAACCATTGGGATGTGTCATCTCGACAGCAAGAGTAGCATCATCGACAGTGAAATTGAGTTCCTGCTCGGGCATAACGCGCAGCAGCTCCACGACACGACGGGCATCAATGCAGAAGTCACCCTCTCCGTCTACATCCATGATGGGAATGCGGGCGCAAAGTGTGTTCTCTCCGTCACATGCAGTGATTGTGAGAACATTCCCCTTAATGGAAAAAAGGAAATTGTTGAGAATCGTGATGGCATTCTTGGCATTAATTACCTTGCTCACTGCTGACGCGAAAGAGTGGAGCGTCTTACTGGGTACTGTAAATTTCATATAGTTTTTAATTATATTGCGTAACGTGCGGGCTGACAACAGCCGGTTATTAATATGCAAAGATAATCATTTCCATTAAATCCTGCAATATGGAATCTGAATGCTTTTTGAGTGATTATGACAATCCGGCTTCAGGTAATGTCGTTTTTCGTCCTGAAATCAGGCGTTCAATTATCCTATTTTATGACGGATATTTTTGTCTGTTTATATTTATTTACTACTTTTGACGTTGCAACCGCTGATTGTCTAAAAAAAGTCAACAGGAGACCGTATCCGATCTTGAAATGTTATAACTTATATCAGCGGTATCATTACTCTTATGAATAAATATTTTACACTTATATTATTAGTCGTACTCTCGGCGTTGACCTGTGATGGTGCCACCCGTAAATCCAAAAAGAAATCATCCGGGCGTCGTGCCGTCGCCGTCAATACGGTCAAGGCTGAACCGAGAACATCAGGACCGTTTGTAGTAAGGCTTGATGCTCCCGAAGCGCCATCCGGGCTTGATGGCAGAAATATTGCTCTATGGGCGAGTCATGGCCGTTACTATGATTCGGCTGAAGATCGCTGGCAGTGGCAACGCGGACGACTGCTCGGTACGGTTGAGGATCTTTATTCCGCAAGCTATATATACCCATTTCTTGTGCCCATGCTTGAGAATGCGGGTGCATACGTGATGATGCCTCGCGAACGTGACACATCGTCTGTCGAGGTTATAGTCGACGGTGACGGAGGGCTCGCTCAAAACGGTTATGCTGAACAAAATGGTAGCAAGCATTGGGAATCAGCATCCGGTGTCTCAGGTTTCGCTCACAAATCCGAGGTCCTGTCCGGGACTCTGAATCCATTCAAACAGGGTTCATTACGTAAGATCTCGACTGTAAAAGATGCCGGTAAGGCTTCGTCGGCCACATGGACGGCAGATATACCCGAGACCGGTGAATATGCACTATATGTTAGTTATGCATCCTTGCCTGAAAGTGCCCGCGATGCCCGATATGCAGTAAGGTCAATGCGTGGCATAGAAGAATTTCAGGTCAATCAGACGATGGGTGGAGGTACATGGGTGTATCTCGGAACATTTCCGTTTGAGAAGGGTTCGAGTCCCGTCGTTACGCTTACCAATGTTTCGGATGATGAGGGCAAGGTTATCACTGCCGATGCTGTAAAGATTGGTGGTGGGACCGGTAACGTTAAACGAGGATATAGCGAGACTGCTGCCACCAGCGGCTATCCAAGATTTATGGAGGGTGCGCGCTACTGGTTGCAGTGGGCGGGAATGCCATCAAGCGTATACTCTATTACCGATGGCTCAAACGATTATGAAGATGATTATAAGTCACGTGGCTTATGGGTCAATTATCTGGCCGGTGGATCGAAGTCATTGCCGGGTCAGAAAGGCCTCGGCATACCTGTCGATCTGTCATTCGCTCTCCACACCGATGCCGGAACCACTGGTGATGATGTGACAACAATAGGAACTCTTCCGATCATATCTACAGCCGGAGGGACCCTTGGTGACGGCCGTAGCCGTAAGACATCGGAGACCTATGCCAATATCGTCACCAGTCAGATCATTGACGATATTTGGCAACTATATGACCCGCAATGGACCCGAAGAAAACTTAGGAATAAGCAATATCATGAAGCTCGCGAACCTCAAGTGCCCGCCATGTTGCTTGAATTGCTGAGTCATCAGAATTTTGCGGATATGCGTTACGGTCTCGACCCGGAATTTCGGTTTCATGTAAGTCGAGCTATATATAAAGGTATTCTGAAATACTTGCATCAGACAAGCGGGACACCTTATGTAGTGGCTCCGCTTCCTGTCAAGAATTTCGAGATTACGGGCGATAATGGGAATTATACCCTTAGATGGACTCCTGTCCCCGACCCTCTCGAAACTACAGCGAAAGCAAAGTATTACATAGTATATGAACGTGTTGATGACGGCGCATTTACAGAACTCGCCATCACGGATGATCCATATCTGAATGTCACGCCTGAGGACAGCCGGATTTACAGTTACAGAATAGTTGCAGCTAATGACGGCGGACGTAGTTTCCCATCTGAAACGCTTGCATTGTGTTATATGCCAGGAGATGCACCTCAGGTGACTATCGTAAACGGGTTTACCCGCGTGTCGGGTCCTGCTGAAGTGTATCGGGATGGACATATAGGTTTTGACTATGAGGAAGATCATGGAGTGCCTTATGTGAACGATTTGCTTTTCACGGGAGCACAGACGGAGTTTCGCCCCGGTCAACCGTGGGTTTCTAACGATGCTCCGGGCCACGGTGCGAGCAGGGCTACACACGAGACTCGGATAATTGTCGGAAATACGTTCGACTTTGTTTATACTCATGGATTGTCGGTCAAGGCTGCGGGACATTCGTTTATATCCTCAGGAGTGGATGCGTTTGTCAAATCCGGCTCAAATCCAGCTATCGTAGATCTGATTCTCGGTAAACAGAAAGAGATCACGGTAGGCGTAACCTCTGCGACAAAATTCAAACCTTTCACTGCTGAATTAAAACAGCGCCTCACGGAACTTACAGATGCCGGAACGGCACTGATGGTGAGTGGCAGTTATATCGGTGCTGATCTATTTGAGAATAAGTATAGTATGCCATCTGTCGCACAGGCTGATCGCGAGTTTGCTCACTCTGTCCTCGGTGTTGACTGGCGGCAGGCAAAGGCAACCATAACCGGTGAGGTACGTGAGGTAAAATCCGGTATAAAACAGTTTGACGGAGGATTGAAGTTCTGCTTCAACCAGCAATTGTCATCCGAATGCTATGCTGTAGAATCACCGGAATCATTTATGCCGATAAAAGGTAGTGGTTCGGTGGTCCTGAGATATTGTGAGAATGATTATCCCGCCGGTACGGCAATAACAACACCATCGCACAGAGCTGTCGTTATCGGTTTCCCGTTTGAGACTATAGATCGGGCCGATGCCCGCAACAAACTGATGTCCCAGATCCTGGCATATCTGTCTGTCAAGCCTCAATATGTTGCTGTAAAGTTGCCGGCAGGTGCATTTTTACCCCCTGAAGAGGATTCACTTTTGCCGGATGCATATAGTGGAGACGGTATGTTCCCGTTTTTGAGAGATCCGGCTGAACTAAGCGCCAATGAGCCACGGCGTCCACGACGCAGAAGATCATAATAATCTCTCTCTTCGCCACATCTATCAAACCATGATTTATAAGCATTTCTGCAATGAAAAAAGATAATACCACATACCCGCTACTCTCTACGCGACGGATGCGGCAACTCGCTGAAACAGATAGCGAATATACGATAATATCTCTGTCTGATTGTCATACGGAGTTTAATTATCTCGGGCTTGAACGCCTTGAACAGGTCCTTGAGATGTCAGGCGCACCGTTTGTGTATTGTGATTATGTCGAGAACGGTGAGATTAAAAGGCATATTCCCTATCAGGAGGGTTCTCTGCGTGATGATTTCGATTTTGGCAAGTTGGTTGTCGCCCGTACGTCGGCTGTTCGTGAGGCGTTGGCAGATACTTCATGTGATTATTTGGCGGCTGGGTGGTATGACCTGCGTTTGCGGCTGATCAGAAATGGATTACCGGCCTATTGTCCTGAACCGATTTATTGTGTACAGCCAACACGAGAGGAGGATGGCGAAGCGGTGCATTTCGCATACGTCGACCCGCGTAACCGCTCATCACAGATTGAGATGGAAAAGGTGGTTACTGACTATCTGAAATCAATCGGTGCACTTGTCACGCCTGCCGAACGAAAAGATATATGTGTTTCTGATGGAGTATTCCCGGTAGAGGCAAGTGTGGTGATCCCGGTAAGAAACCGCCGTCGTACCATTGCGAATGCTGTCGAATCTGCATGCACGCAGAAAACGGATTTTCCATATAATGTGATAGTCGTTGACAACCGAAGTGATGACGGCACTGCCGAACTACTTGCCGAGTTGTCGCTCCGCTACCCACAGCTAATCGTGATCAATACTGATGTCGTCCCCTACTCTTACATCGGTATCGGCGGATGTTGGAATCTTGCGGTAAACTCGGACTCGTGTGGACGGTTTGCCATACAGCTTGACAGCGATGACGTATATTCTTCAGATAATACATTACAGAAGATCGTAGATAAGTTTCGGAGCGAAAACTGTGCTATGGTCATAGGTTCGTATACCCTCACTGATTTTGACAGGAATGTTCTGCCCCCCGGACTGATTGATCATTCGGAGTGGACTGATGAAAATGGCCCGAACAATGCATTACGCATTAACGGACTCGGAGCGCCGAGAGCATTCTATACGCCTGTTGTGAGATCAATCGGATTCCCGGACGTATGTTATGGAGAGGATTATGCCGTTGGACTTGCTATCAGCCGACAGTATTACATCGGACGCATTTATGAATCATTGTATCTGTGCCGTCGATGGGAGGATAATTCAGACCATGCCCTGTCACGCGATCGGATTAATGCTAACAATTATTATAAAGATACGTTGCGCACGCTTGAACTAAAATCAAGAATGAAATGAAACAGTCTACTCATGTAAGTGTAGTGCATGATATAGTTGAAAACACATTTTCCTCTCAGGTCGAAGAGTGGGAGCTGTTAAAGAATAATTACGAAATTTTTGACGAAGCCCTTTCCGATGAAATATTGTTTGAAAAGTGTTTCTGGAGCGCAGGAAAAATCTTGCTTTCTTATCGAAAGGCATCCCTTTCGGCAAATCTTTCGGCTATCGAAAACGGTGAGCGACCATGTTTCCTGTGCCGGTCCGCACGACCTGCCGAACAGAGGTCAGTAGAATGGAAAGATTATGAGATTTTAGCCAATCCATATCCTGCATCGGACTTACATCTGACTATCGTGTGCAAGGAACATACACCACAACGCATTGTAAATAGAATAACCGATATGGCTGAACTGGCCCGTATGTTGCCTGAATATGCCATCTTTTATAATGGTCCGAAATGTGGTGCGTCTGCCCCGGATCACATGCATTTTCAAGCGGTGAACTTAGTGGATGTTGCTAATTTCAATATCAAACGTGAGTATCTTATTGAAGGTCCGAAGGTTGGAAAGAGCAGGATATATCTTCCGCGTCCGAATATGACTCCGTTCGGATATTTCATAATGGATATCAAGACTTATGCCGACACTCAGCCCATGTTTGAACGGATCCTTGGAACATTCCCCGATTGCGATGACGAACCTATGATGAATGTCGTGGCGTTCAGAGTATCTGGAGCGACGAGGATTGTCATAATACCACGCAAGAACCATCGCCCTGAGTGTTATGGGACTGGAAATGATCAGATGCTCGTCAGTCCGGCATCCATAGAGATGATGGGTAAGTTTATAACTTCCCGTCGTGAGGACTATGACCGTCTTGATGAGGGTGCGATGCAGGAGATATATAACGATGTGGCATACACCACGACGGAGTTTATTGAATTTGCAAAACGTTTGTCGCAATGAATGAGCCATACGTATCAGTCGGAATACTTTCCGGCAAATCAATCACCTTTGATCTGACAGGTATTTTCTCCACACAGTCTGACAGCGTAGTCACAGGTCGACACACGGCGACGTTGTCAGATTCGGGACTGTCATTTGATTGGAACGGTAGTAAATATACCTCTCTCCTATTTGAGCCTACGACTTATGACGGAGATTCGTTTGAGCTGGAAGGGGTAACTATCGGCGTAGATTTCCATTGGCAACGTAAGGAAAATCAACGATTCCGAGGCGCGTTACGATTAGTAGTGGATGATGGTAAAATCATTGCCATAAATGATGTTAAGGTCGAGGATTATCTCGTCTCGGTAATATCTAGCGAGATGGCTGCTACGTCATCGCTGCAATTGTTACGGGCCCACGCTGTAATATCTCGTTCCTGGTTGCTCAAACAGATGCAAAACCGCTCCATGACAGTAAAGAAATCATACAACAAACCTCATGAAAAATATCCGGGAGAAATCATAAAATGGTGGGATCGTGAGGATCATGCCCTGTTTGATGTATGTGCTGATGATCACTGCCAGCGCTATCAGGGGATAGCCAGAGTGTCGAGCCCTGTTGCAGCCGGAGCGGTAGCTGATACCAAAGGCCGGGTGCTTATGTATGATGGCAAACTGTGTGATGCCCGGTTCTCCAAATGCTGTGGCGGGATATTCGAACGGTTTGAATCATGCTGGGATGACATCGATCATCCTTATCTTGCTCCTCGTCGTGATAATGTCGATTCAGGAGTGTTTCCTGATCTGTCTATTGAATCAGAAGCAGAGAAATGGATTGAAGGCAATCCTCCCGCATTCTGCAATACTTCTGATGACCGCATCTTATCACAGGTTCTAAATCGCTATGATCTCGAACGGCGTGACTTCTATCGTTGGACAGAACATTATACACAAGAACGACTCTCTTCTCTTATCCGCGAGCGTAGTGGATTGGAACTTGGTGACATCATCTCACTCGAACCGTTGGAGCGAGGCTCTTCAGGTCGCATCATCCGTCTGAAAATAACAGGGACGAAAGGTGAGTCTGTAATCGGCAAGGAGTTAATGATAAGGCGCACGTTATCTGAATCACATCTGTTGAGTTCTGCATTTACAGTCGAACGTCATATAGCTCCGGGTGATACTATCCCAAATTTGTTTACATTACGCGGTGCGGGATGGGGTCATGGTGTAGGCCTATGTCAGATCGGCGCAGCCGTGATGGGTGAACGTGGATACACATACGACGAGATATTACGCCATTATTACCCCGGCGCATCAATTGATAAATTGTATTAGAATGGATAAGACAGTCTGTAAACATAACGGTTCTTCTCGTTCACCGTGGGCATGGGTTCCGACCCTGTATTTCGCCCAAGGTCTACCCTACATAGCCGTGATGACAATATCGGTCATCATGTATAAGCGGCTTGGCATATCCAATACCGACATCGCTCTGTACACAGGTTGGCTATATCTGCCTTGGGTCATAAAGCCGTTCTGGAGCCCGATTGTAGATATTTTCTCGACCAAAAGACGTTGGGTGATTGTTATGCAGTGGCTCGTAGCCATAGCTTTTGCCGGTATAGCGTTCGCGCTTCCCGTTGCATCCTTTTTCAGCCTGACACTTGCTGTATTCTGGCTCGTGGCATTTGTCTCAGCTACGCATGACATTGCGGCTGACGGATATTATATGCTGGCTCTCAACCCGCACGAACAGTCGTTTTATGTAGGTATTCGCTCCACCGCGTATCGTATAGCGTCAGTGGCTGGACAGGGAGCATTGGTTGTGATAGCCGGTTGCCTTGAGACGAACACCGGAAACGTGCCATTCGCATGGAGCGTCGTATTCTTTATCCTCTCGGCGCTATTTCTTGTATTCGCACTGTATCATTCGTGGTCTCTGCCTAAAGTCGAGAAGACAACCGAGGATAAAACGAAGGTGGATATTAAGGATGTTCTGAGAGAATTTATTCGCGTTTTTGTCGCTTTTTTCAAGAAAAAACAGGTTGGTATTGCCATACTGTTTATGCTGCTTTATCGCCTGCCGGAGGCACAGCTGGTAAAACTCATAAATCCATTTCTACTCGATCCTGTCTCAGCCGGAGGACTCGGCCTTTCCACATCAGAGGTGGGTATCGTATACGGGACAGTAGGTATTATCGGTCTTACGCTCGGAGGCATTATAGGCGGACTTGTAGCCGCTCGTCAAGGTCTTAAATTCTGGCTCAAACCGATGGCATGGAGTATGTCACTCACATGTCTCACATTTCTATATCTTAGCTATGCAGTTGATCCCGGACTGTTGACGATTAATGTGTGTGTCTTCATTGAACAATTCGGATATGGGTTCGGTTTTACAGCATATATGTTATATCTGATTTATTTTTCAGAAGGTGAATATGCTACCGCTCATTACAGTATATGCACCGGTTTCATGGCGCTTGGTATGATGCTGCCGGGCATGGCGGCCGGATGGATTCAGGAAACCATCGGCTATCAGAATTTCTTTATTTGGACTATGATTTGCTGTGTGGCCACGATTGCAGTAACTTATACACTAAGAATATCGCCGGCTTTCGGACGTAAACATTGATAAAATTTCTTAATACGTATGAAACTTTTAACTCTCATATTCGGATTATCAACAATACTTTCGGCCTCTTCTTGTTGCCCGCCTGAGGCAAACACCGCCGTCTCTTCCGCCGATTCGGACGCGGAAACCGTAACCGTGAAACCCGGTATCGAAGTGCTTCGCGCATCCGGATTTGCTGCATTATCGGGTAAACGTGTGGGCCTGATAACAAATCCTACCGGTATTGACAACAATTTGCGTTCGACTATTGATATACTCGCTGAGGCCGAAAACGTGAATCTCACAGCTCTATTCGCTCCCGAACATGGCGTGAGAGGTGATTATACAGCGGGCGAAACTGTTATGAACGAGGTGGATCGGAAAACCGGTGTTCCTGTCTACTCCCTGCATGGTCGTACACGTAAGCCCACGCCTGAAATGCTCAAAGATATAGATGTCCTTGTATATGACATACAGGATATAGGTTGCCGTAGTTATACATTTATATCCACTATGGGACTTGCCATGGAGGCAGCCGCACGTGACGGTAAGGATTTCATGGTGCTTGATCGTCCTGATCCGTTGGGGGGAGAGCGCGTGGAAGGAAATCTTGTAGAGAGGGGTCGGGAGTCATTCGTAGGACAGTTTCCAATACCTTATATATATGGTCTGACTCCGGGTGAACTTGCTACATATCTTAATGAGAAAGGCATTGTCGCGGCTGCGGGTAAGAAAGTACGCCTTACGGTAATTCCTATGGAAGGGTGGCATCGCGACATGACGTTTGCCGAGACGGGTATGCCATGGGTACTCCCCTCGCCTCATATCCCTACCCCCGAGGCTGCGCTCATGTATCCCGCGACAGGAATTATGGGTGAGCTTAATTATGTATCGATAGGTGTAGGTTACACATTGCCGTTCAGCCTTACCGGTGCTCCATGGATTGACGCACAGAAACTCGCCGACCGCCTGAATGCTCTGTCATTGGACGGGATAGAGTTTCGACCGATGTATTACAAACCTTATTATGCGATGTATAAAGGCGAGAAGCTTGGTGGAGTTCAGATTTATGCTCAGGATTGGGCCGCTACGCCTCTGTCACTTGTCCAGTTTTATATAATGCAGGAACTCGCATCGCTCTACCCTACCCATAAAGCATTTGCTTCGGGTACGCAGTCTGTATTAAAGATGTTTGATATGGTGTGTGGTTCTGCCAAGATTCGACAGCAGTTTACACGTTCGTATATGGTCGATGACATATATGATCTCTGGATGAACGAGGCAAAGGAATTTAAGGCTGAAACTTCGAAATATTATCTATATGATTAAGATAGTATTTGATAGCGGGAGCACAAAGATAGCCGCGGCTGTTATCGACTCACGATCCGAACGCTCAGAAATTGTTGAGATCCCTAATGGATATAACGCTATGTCCGGTTGTGATGGCGATCTTTCATCACTTGTGGGTGCGGTTGCATCATTAGCAGATGTTTCGTCTGACGTAAGTTTCATATATTACTATGGTGCAGGATGCGCCACCAGCGAAGCTTGTGATAGAGTTGTCATGGAATTACAATCTATTTTCCCGAACGCTCGGATCAATGTCCACTCCGATATGCTGGGCGCAGCACGTGCGGTATGTGGCGATAATTCGGGAATTGTAGGTATACTCGGCACAGGGTCCAATTCCTGCTTATATGATGGCCGAAATGTCGTTGATAATGTCTCCCCTCTCGGATATATACTCGGTGACGAAGGTAGTGGTGCGGTAATTGGTCGGCTTTTTATCGGTCAACTTTTCAAGGGCCGATTTCCTCAAACTTTACGGGAAGAATTTGACGCAGAGTTCAACCTTGCAGTCGGCGACATCATAACAAGGGTTTATCGTCAGCCGGGTGCCAATAGATTTCTCGCATCGTTCGCTCCTTTTATCGCTTCTCGTGCCGTCCGTTATCCTGAAGTTGAAGAATTTCTTTATAACGAGTTCTGTCGCTACGTGAGCCATAATCTGTTGCATTATGATGGATTTGACCGGCTACCGGTCCACTTTGTCGGTTCGATAGCATTGAATTTCAAGGATTATATCACACGTGCTCTCGGACGTTATGGTGGCCATTTAGGTATGGTTACATCGGCTCCTATTCATGGTCTCGTACAATACCATACCGCTGACCGGGAGTCCGAATAATTGAAAAAGGAACTATAAATACAGCAAAACAGGGCCAAATACTTGGTATGTGGTAAAAAAATATTAACTTTGCGATACTAAACCAAAAAACTTGCCGACAATACTTGTCATAGAAATATAATATCAATTCCTAATAAATTATCTAACCACCAAAATGAAAAGAGTTTATACATTTGGAGATGGAAAAGCCGAGGGTAATGCCTCAATGCGTAATCTCCTTGGCGGTAAGGGTGCCAACCTTGCCGAGATGAACCTGCTTGGTATGCCTGTACCTCCTGGTTTCACCATCACCACCGAAGTATGTACAGAATACACTCAGTATGGTCGTGACGAAGTGGTCAAGCGCCTCACCAAGGACGTGGAGACTGCTATCGCTCATGTTGAGCAGCTCACAGGTAAGAAGTTTAATGACCCCGCTAATCCCCTCCTTGTATCAGTTCGCTCCGGTGCCCGTGCTTCTATGCCCGGCATGATGGATACAGTGCTTAATCTCGGTATGAACGATGCAACTGTAGCATCTCTTGCTGAGAAGAGCGGCAATCCCCGTTTCGCATGGGATAGCTATCGTCGTTTCGTACAGATGTATGGCGACGTGGTGCTTGGCATGAAGCCCAAATCAAAGACCGACATCGATCCGTTTGAGGAAATCATGGATAAGATGAAGGAGGCCAAGGGTGTTAAACTTGATACAGAACTTGATGTCGAGGACCTCAAGGAACTCGTTAAACAGTTCAAGGCAGCTGTTAAGGAATTTACCGGCAAGGACTTCCCCGACAGTGCATGGGAACAGCTCTGGGGTGGCATCTGTGCCGTATTTGACAGCTGGATGAACGAGCGTGCTATCATCTACCGTCGCATGAACCAGATCCCTGAAGAATGGGGTACTGCCGTTAACGTACAGGCTATGGTTTACGGTAACATGGGCGAAAACTCTGCTACAGGTGTTGCATTCAGCCGCGACGCTGCTACAGGCGAGAATATCTTTAATGGTGAGTATCTGATCAACGCTCAGGGCGAGGATGTCGTAGCCGGTATCCGCACACCTCAGCAGATCACCATCGAAGGCTCACGTCGCTGGGCTGCTCTTCAGGGCATCAGCGAGGATGAGCGCAAGAATAAATATCCCTCTCTTGAGGAATCAATGCCTGTATGTGCCGCCGAACTTATCGCAATCGCTCACAAACTTGAGGATTACTACAAGGATATGCAGGATATGGAGTTCACTATCCAGGACGGTAAGCTCTGGATGCTCCAGACCCGTAATGGCAAGCGCACAGGTGCTGCTATGGTCAAGATCGCTATGGATCTCTTCCGCGAAGGTGAGATCGACGAGAAGACCGTTCTCATGCGCATGGAACCCCAGAAACTTGACGAGCTCCTCCACCCCGTATTTGACAAGGCTGCCCTCAAGCGTGCAAATGTGATGGCTAAGGGCCTTCCCGCATCACCCGGAGCGGCAACCGGTCAGGTTGTATTCTCAGCTGAGGATGCCGAGGCTTGGTCAGAGAAGAAGCGTAAAGTCGTTCTCGTACGTATCGAGACTTCTCCCGAGGACCTTCGTGGTATGGCAGTCGCTCAGGGTATCCTTACCATGCGTGGCGGTATGACATCTCACGCTGCTGTAGTGGCACGTGGTATGGGTAAGTGCTGCGTGTCAGGTGCCGGTGAAATACGTGTTGATTACAAGGCCAAGACAGTCGAGATGGGCGGTAAAGTATATAACGAAGGTGACTGGATTTCTCTCAACGGTTCTACCGGTGAGGTTTATGACGGTCAGGTTCCCACCGTTATGCCCGAACTTGGTGGTGACTTCGGTCAGGTAATGAACTTTGCTGCAAAGTATACCAAAACTCTCGTTCGAACCAACGCAGATACTCCTCGCGACGCCAAGCAGGCACGAGCATTCGGAGCACAGGGTATCGGTCTCTGCCGTACCGAGCACATGTTCTTCGAAGGTGACCGTATCAAGGCCGTACGTGAGATGATTCTCGCAAGCGATGTTGAGGGCCGTCGTCATGCACTCGCAAAGCTCCTTCCCATGCAGCGCGGAGACTTCGAGGGTATCTTCGAGGCTATGGATGGATTCGGCGTGACGATCCGCCTTCTCGATCCCCCGCTGCACGAGTTTGTACCTCATCAGACTGCAACTCAGAAAGAACTTGCCGAAGAGATGGGTATCACACTCGAAGAGGTAAAGGCAAAAGTAGATTCTCTTGAAGAATTCAATCCTATGCTCGGCCACCGTGGTTGCCGTCTTGGCATCACTTACCCCGAAATCACTGAGATGCAGGCTCGCGCCATCATCGAGGCCGCACTTGCTGTCAAGGCTCGTGGTATTGATGTACATCCCGAGATTATGATACCTCTCGTAGGCTCACTCAAAGAGATCGAGAATCAGGCAAATATCATCCACGCTACTGCGACCAAGGTATTTGAAGAGCAGGGTCAGAATGTAGCATATAAGGTAGGTACAATGATTGAGGTACCCCGTGCAGCTCTCTGCGCCAACCAGATCGCAGAGGTTGCCGAATTCTTCTCGTTCGGTACCAATGACCTCACTCAGATGACCTTCGGATTCTCACGCGATGACGCACCCAAGTTCCTCAAGTTCTACAAAGAGCACGGTATCATCAAGACCGATCCCTTCGAAGTCCTTGATCAGGAAGGTGTAGGTCAGCTCGTGAAGATGGGAGTAGAGAAAGGACGCGCCACCAACCCCGATCTCAAGGTCGGCATTTGTGGCGAGCACGGAGGCGAACCCTCATCGGTTAAGTTCTGTGCAAAACTCGGCATGAACTACGTATCATGCTCACCTTTCCGCGTGCCCATCGCCCGCGTAGCTGCGGCGCAGGCTGCCATTGAAGATTAAGACTTAGTCTAACATTTACCGATACTTAGGCTGTAACGCTCTGACATAAAGGGCCGTTACAGCCTTTGGTATTCTTAGGGGGTTCGTTCATTTGGCGTCACTTTGTGTGTACAAATGCGCGAAAATGTGTACAGAATGTTGTACACATTTGGCAGGGGTGCATACAGCGTGCGTATAGTGGTGAGTACGACACTAATTCTCGGCAGTCGTGAGAAAGGCCCGGTCAGATGGCTTTTTTCCAGTGTACATCCGAGTTGTACACTGGAAGCCCAGCTACATCAAGACAAACAAGATTGTTGATGCAGCTCACATAACAAAGACGGGAGAAATTACTGATCCGGTCGTTATATCACGTAGATGAATGGTGGGAACAAAACAATGTAGTGACGGTCAAGTCCGGCTTCCGATGAAGAAGGCAACAGCCATCCGTATTTCACCCATTATCCGGCTTTTGGAATGGCATCAGACGTTATGGACTGTCATGTAATGGTTATACAATCCACAATCTCACATCAACCGCTCCGACAAAAAATCGGGGCGGTTTTGCCTCGCACACTCAGCAAAACCGCGTGATATGAATATTGGGAAGTGCTATCTTTGAAAACTGAGTCGGCCAACATACTCCATGCCCCCTACACCGAGTATGTTATACCGTCTATCATTGGCAACATAGACGGCTACGCCTATGACAGCAATAACGCCATAAGCCTTTGAGATTGCGCCTGTGGCTTCTCTTCAAAGTCTTTTCGCGTCATTGCCTTATCATCTGAAAACTTGCCTGCAAACGAAAACTATGCGAGCTGACACATTTGTAGCGTGCTTTCAATATATTTTGCCAATAAAACTTATCAGTGCTTCAGTGAATGGTTCTGGAGCTTCCATGGCGGTGAAATGTCCGCCGTAGGGCATTTCCGAGAACTGGACAAGGGGGTAATTGCGCTCAATCCACGGCTTAGGTACAGGCAAAATATCTTTCGGAAACCGTGCGATAGCGGTTGGAACG
>JAAVDB010000041.1 GCA_014802015.1 Bacteroides sp. | reverse complement strand
GGCCCTCCCACACAAGCACTGCATCCTTTATGTCTGCACAACCATCGTTATCATAGATATACGGATGCTTAATGCGATTGGCGAGATGATTGACAAAGGGTGCCTGCGAGCGCGTCGGTGCGTATGCAGCAGTGTTGTCTGCGCCATTTTTTATAGCATTTCCGTAAACCAACGGTATGCTGTAACTGCCGGGAGCGTTTATGACGTAGCAGTTGGCCGTATTCTCCACGGCTGTGCCACCTGTTGAATTTGAGAGATTATAGGGCGCAGTCTCTGATCCTACCGCACTTTTGGTCCGCAGCATGCGTGTATGCTCGCTCATCTGAACAAAGTCAGGTTCGACCATTTTTGTGATAGCCTCGCTGTCAACACTGCCGTTACCGGCCATCGGCATAGAGGTTATCCATGAAGGAGTGTCGATGACATTGCCGTTTGCATCTACAAATTCTGCAACCCAAGGCACTTCTTCCGTCACGAGTGATCCGTTATCCATTTTCTCATGCTGACTTGTGACACTGATGGTCTTTGTCCCACCTGTGTAATTGAACTTCAGAGGAGAATCAACCGTAAGGATAAATCTATCAGTGACGGGATTGGCTGACAGATGGTAGGTATACGTATACCCCGCAGTCCATGTCTGCCCGTCGAGTAAAGCAGAGAACTCATAATCAACGCCATCAATACTAATATCAAGCGTCACCACAGCGTTGTCGCCGAGTGTCTGCGGAAGCAACATGAATGTATGTGAGGCATCCGTAATGGCTGTCCCTTCATCGGCATAGTGCTGACCATCGGATGCAACGAGCTTGACATCAAGATCAACGGTGTAGTCTGTGCTGCCTTGTATGTCAGTCCATTCTCCCGTATCAATATCAAGTGAACCGGCTCCGGCGATACCGGATATAGTGATACTTTTTACAGTGCATGGAGACATCTCCGCACCGGCAACGAAACGTATCGATGCAAGTGCGTGGTTAAACGACATAAGGCATGGTGACGCGGAGGCATCTTTAGGCGTGGCCCACATCAGATCCTGCTGTCGTGTCACATCAGCGGGTACCACATAATCCAATACGGGAGTGCCGTACACCGGGAGTGCCGTAATCCCCTCTCCTACGGTTGGAGTATCTGTATAAGGAGCGTAAGCGTTTATATGAAGCGTACCGCTACCGGGCCAAAGATACTCTTTAACGGGGGCCCATGAGTTATCGCGGGTCACCTCTACATTATCCATATAAAATGCTTCCGACGACTGTGAATTGACCGATGCATAGACTCCGAATGACTCAATGTCAGACGTAGTGACGGCCGCAGCACGCGAGACATCTCCTGCCGTTCTGCTTACTTCGGGGATAAGATAGAGCGGGCCTGCATCAGAGTGAAGCGTGACTGTAGGGAGCGAACCTTCCGACCCGACATTACGACTGCGCAGATCTACGGCATTCACCTCAAATGCAATACTCCGCCCCGTATTGCCGACTGAATCCATGACATCGTCGCTGCATGATATCGACAATATGAGCATACTTATTCCGAATATCCTTGTAATCGCTGAATTGAAACGTAAATCTTGCATCTTCTCCTTTATTTGTTGAGTCGGTTTCTGGTGATTGTAAGGGGAACATTCAACCCCTTACAACCTGATTTATTCCATTGATCTATTTGGTCGTCATAGATAATTCTTCGGGGGTGTCAATCCAATCGACCACATTGACAGTAAATTTGATGGGGCCTCCGAGTACAGGGTCTCCGGGATTAGGATCATGGGGATCCACATATCCTGCACCGTGCGTGAGATCGAGCGTATAAATATATTTCTTACCTGCCTCCCAATCGGTATCGATAGGAATCGCGGCCCACTGACACTGCGCATCAGACGGGAATGGATAGACCTGAACACCCGTGTCAGTTGTACTGATCTGCAATCTTACAGACAGATATGCTCCTCCGGCAACATTTGACGCATCAGTCTTGGGATCCCAGGGTACAAGTTTCTGGGGAAGAAGCATTGCATTACCCCCCTCTCCCATCACTGAAACAGGATCGGAAGTCAAGGTCTTGGCGTTGTCGTATGTGTCGGTATAGATGCTCTTACCGGTATCAAGTGTCCATGCGGAAGTCTCAAAATCGAATGAGCCTTTGTCCAACGGTTCACCAATACGTATGCCGCTTACCTTGAATGTATATACTTCATTATCGGTCTTGGCGAGGACTTCAATCTGTGACAATCTGTGATTGAATACCAGAGGCACTCCCGACACTTCGTTGGCTCTCTTGGTACCTGTAGCCTGAGCCGTAACAAAATCTATCTGTCCGGCCATTGATGATGCCGGAGAGAAATCGGTCATAGTTTTTGAGTCGGAGGTTATGCTGATCTGACCTCCGGGGGCATCAGGAGCGTATGCGTAGAATGTCAGAGGAGTGTCATCACCGGGCCAATAATACTCGGTGGCAGATGTAAAGAAATCGTCGCTCCCCTTGCTGAACTTCATATCGGGAAAGAACAACTGATTGCCCATAAAGGCGGCAACGTTTATTTCGGAAATATTTGCGTTAGTTATTTCCGTAGCTCTTGAGCTCATCGAGGTACGAAAGTCGATAGCTTGGCCGTGATTTACGTCCAGTTGCTCATCCTCAGCGCATGACACGAGCGTTATGGCCGCGAGGCCTAATCCTAATGCGATCAGTGATGTGTGTGTTCGTTTCATAACATTAAATGTTGAGTTTGTATATTCTTTTTACTTATTTTACATGCTAAGAGGTATGTCGATGTCCTGCCACTCCTCCACATCAGGCTTGAATCCGCCTCCATCCGTAATGGGCTGCGGCAGGTCAAGACCTGTTATTACAATGTGTACATGTGACGGGTCGGGTGCATCTGTCACCTGTGACGTTACGTCAAACGTGTGATACCATTTGGATCCGTCAGTCGTATATATATATACTGTCAATTGGTGCTGTGCCCGGACGGTATTGCACTCTCCGAATGTCAGGAACTCTGCATGGAGAGAAGTGTCATTGTCGGATGGTTTAAGCGTAAACGGCATGGTCACCGTAACGTCCGTAGCAGTATGTTTACCGTGGAGATAACCTTCGGCCATGCCGGAGATGGTAGCATCGACGGATGTACCGTGCAGATAGCTCATATTCCTGACTCCATATATATCGACGGTGTAATGACAGACAGCCTCAGCAGGATAAAAAATTATATGTTTTTCTCCGTCAATATCTTCCGGGAGCGCTATTTCATCCTGCCGATCGCTCCAGACCATGCCGGGAGTCTTGGCAATGCGTTCTTCGGTCGTGCCGACAGCGCGGGGGAGTGAACGGGTTTTCAATCCGTATGATTCAAGCTCATCGGCATCCTTGGTGTATATCTCAAACCGGTCAGGATCATCAGTGTGGCGCATTCCCGCCCAATAGGTGTTATCACCGTTGATAGAGATGGCACAATATGTAGTGCCGACAGGGAGTGCGATCTGACCTCCGTCACGTCCTGCAAAGGTATATTCGAGTACATCGCCTCCAGCCGGAAAGAAATAGGTCAGCATAGATGTCGGAGCCGCATCCTGAGCATTGCTCCAGTCAAAATCAACATAAATATCGGCCCTGCGACTGTCGTCGTAGCTCAAATCTTTATGCAGACATGATGTCAGTGACAACGATACGACTGCAAACAGGGGCATCATTAATTTACATGCTTTCATCTGTCACCTCCTTTTCTGTCATTATAATTTCCGCGGCCGATGAGCCATACTAATGATATTTCAGCTTTTGTAGGTCCGACCCAACTGTGCCGCTTGGTGGCTTGCCATACGTAACGTCTTCCCTCGGGCACGTATTCGAGATAGTCACCACACATATATCCTACTCCGATGGTAAAGTCAAGATTTATCCTGCGGCCAACAGGTAGCGAGTAACCGTACTCTATACCTCCGAGATAATTACAGCGACTCCAGAGCGAACGGTGAGGCAGACCGCCCATATAACCTTTACCGCCAAATTCAAAATCATAAGTGACGACACCGGCGTATATCCCTACATGGTGTCCTGTCAGCGGTTTTTCCTCAGCCCGCTTGCCAAACCAGCGTCGTGCATAGATGTCGCCGCCATAGGCTCGCCAGTAGCGGTGACGGTTGTCTTTATCCCACCAACCGTATGTCCAGTTGGCTCCGACGGACCAATTTTTACCGACATAGAACTCGGCACCGATCGATGGCAACGCAAGAGCATCATACAGCAGATTGGTCTTCAATGCCATGTAGAAGGGTTTCCGCGACCTCGTTTCTAATGGAAGGTCGTACTGTAATCTCTCAGGGAGAACCGTCATGACCGACATAGGAGGCAATGTATACATATTGCAGACAGGCATAAAAGGATGACCGATGTATTCTACATAGATTGCCGAAGCTCGGAGAGCGGGAAAGTCGTGAGTGAGAAGATATTGATAAGGCACTCCGTCATGCATTGCGCGTAGCGACGCAAGAGTGCGGTCGGACGCTGCATCGGAAAGTGGCTGCGAGGATAATAGCTCATCAAGCAGTGACAGAACCTCTCTACGATAAGGCACACGCGTGTCAAACTCGACAGCACTACGGAGTCCGGCCCAATCGCGGCCGAGATATTCAAAGGATGTCACTGAATCAGGCAGCGCTTCACGGGCTGAAATGTAATTGAAGATGCTTGCTGCTCGCCGGCGGGAAAGTGTCTCGTTAAAACGAATGCTTCCCTCAGGGGATGCTCCGCCTATAACACGAACCGACCGTAAAGTGTAGGTTGAATCCGACTTGCCGTAACGTGACATGAACTGCACAAGACTGTCGAGTTCGGCACGATTATTGTCAAGATTAAGATTAAGACGACTGTCCGACACCTTAAAATGAATCGTTGCCGAGTCGCTAACCTCACGGGCTGAGGCGCATGTCCATGCAGAAGTGATGGCCAAGAATGCGGCTGCTATGGAAAAGTAGTGTTTCGTGAGTCCGGCAATATCCATATTGTCTATTTTCTGATGAATGAATTAATTTGTCATCGCCGGCTCGTCAAGGGGTCGGTGGTGTACCTTTACTTACTAAACATCACATCATTGAGAAATGTTCAACTGACTGATATAACAGCAGATTCGGCGATATATACTGACATCATATATCAGTATATATCGCCGAATCAATGTAGTTCTTAAATGTAGCTCTTATGTTACCGCCTGGCCTCTCCCCTTCTTTGGCGGCGGTCTCGCGGCCATCCTTCACCACGTTTACGATTACGGCGCTCAGGTGCGATGTTCTTTCTGACCTTAACCGTTATGTCCAGTTTTGCCTCAGCATCTTCAGGATTGGTCGTTGTAAGTAAGATTCGGTAATCGCCCTCTTCGGCCGATGTGCCTGTAAGCGTACCGGTCTGAGTGTCAGGATCGAATTCAAATACCATCCAATCTGGTAACTGCGATGCCTTCAGCCCTGTTGCACGAACAGGACTAAGTACAACCGGTGAGATCGGAGTGCCGGGCTTGACAATCTGATTAGCTGATCCTTGGCGTATAATGATACGGGGATTTGTCTCGTAGGTATCCTCGGGTGAATAGCTCAGGTGAGGAGGCTGATTGTATGCCGAGTTCTGTCGGGCGATCGCGACACGATACTGTCGATCCTGCATAAGACAAGGTAATTTGTAGGCCGTGGGAATGGTCGTTGTGAATATGTACAGGTCGCTCTTGGTCTGTCCGTCGTGCAGTATGACCTCTTCACGCCAGTCGCCTAAAATATCGGCTGACAGATTAGGTGTGGCCTTGGTCCAGTTGCATGATGCGACATTGCCGTAATCACGGAAATCAACAAGGGTGTTGACCTGCGAGAAATCCGGCTCAGGCTTGGAAATTCTTGTCCCGTCAAGCAATTCATCAAGCAGATCTCCGTCCCAATATATCCTGAAATTAATCGGCATCCGCGCCGATGCTACAGGCCGGCCATAACTGTAGACATTCCTGTCGGCCGACGACCAGTATTCATAACCCGGATAATATGAGGAGACATTTGCCGCGAGTCCTCGGCCTACATCTGTCCCCGTCTGCGGCCGCATGAAGATGATCTCGCCCGTGCGGGCATCGCGCAGTTCTGTATCGAACGGATAGGTCGGTTTTTCACTCTCGTGTGGCATAAACACCTGCAATCCCTCGCGATCGGGAAGCATTTTGGCCAGATGCAATGCGTCGCCGTGTCCCTCATGGTCTCCGGGATTAGTGCGATACAGCAGTGTGCCGTCATGGTCAAGTGCGCCACCACCGTATATAATCTCATCCTTTCCGTCCAGATCCACGTCACCGACCGTCAGAGAGTGTGCGCCTTCGCCCCAAAGGTCCTTGTCGCGCTCCTTGGATTCGTGAAACCATACCTCCTGTAATTTACCGTCTCTGTAATCTACAGCCCATACAAACGCACAGCGATAGTAGCCGCGACACATTATGGCTGAGGGGTGCTTGCCGTCAAGATATGCTACTCCAGCAAGATAGCGGTCAGAGCGGTTACAATAGTTGTCACCCCAGATAGAGTCAGGCACATGGTGATAGCCCGGTTTATAGGCGATGGTCGACAGAGCTTCGCCCGTACGGCCGGAGAAGCAGGTCAGATACTCCGAGCCACCGAGCACGTGTCCGAAAATCTTGCGTGGCTCGTCGGTGTGCATGCGGTAATCATCCGTAGGTCTGTCATCTCCCATCAATACCCAGTTGCCTTTGCCGTCCTTCGTGCCTGGAGCTGTCTTGCAGATAAGTTCGGCCGAGCCGTCTCCGTCAAAGTCATATACCATATACTGTGTGTAATGGGCGCCTGAACGGATGTTATGTCCCAGATTGATACGCCACAGCTGTGTGCCATCAAGTTTATAGCAATCAATGATGGTCGGCCCCGTGAAGCCGGTATGTGAGCTGTCATGTGCATCGGACGGATCCCATTTCACAAACAGTTCATAGACACCGTCTCCGTCAACATCTCCTACCGACATGTCGTTGGGCGAGTATGTGTATTCATGCGGCTCTTCGCCGACAGCTCCGATCTTACCGCCTTCGGGGCGATTGAGGTGAATCTTTTTATATGGCGTAGCCCACGCCACGCATGAGCCGGATGATGCCGGTCCTTGCGCTCCTATGGCCCTGACTTCATAGATGTCTCCGGGCTGGCCTTCGGTGTCCATAAATGAGGTCACAGCTGTAACAGGAACTTTATTGATCTTCTTGGAATCACGATAGACATCAAACGCCGTTTCGCCGTCACCGGCCAGACTGCGCCAGGACACAAATACACCCCCGTCGGTCTTTACGGCAACCACTCCTCGGTCAAGATATTCTGATTGCGGAGCCTCGGCAGCGACAGCCAATACTGTCAGCAGCATAACATTGATTATATATTTCCTCATTGATTTTCAGATATTGCAGTTTCTAACGGTACCATGAGCTGTCATAACTACAGAACAAATTTCGTCAGAATCCTCGGGTTGTGCAAGGATTTCGCCCAAAAACGTGCCGATATATAGAAAAAGCCCGGCTTTGAGCCGAGCTTTCCTATATATATCGGAGTATACCAATTAATCTTTATAGTTTGTACGGTCGTTGAGTTCGTCAAGCGTTACCTTAGCCTGATCGAGACCGGCCGCCGCCGCTTCCCGCAGATACTTACGAGCTGTATCATAATCTTTCTTGCGGATAGCGATGGCTCCGCGTGAGTAAATAGCCTCAGGTGTGTTACCCGCCTTGGCTATGTAGCGGTCGGCTCCTGCAAGGTCACCACGGCGCATGGCGGCATTAGCCGCGTTGAGATTGGCAATCTCATCATTGGGGAACATTCTTGCCGCTGTCTCGAACACCTCGGCAAACTCGTCGGTGCCCGGTTCAAACTCACTTGCAGCCACGTAGAACTCATTAAGGTCAAGCTTGCCGGGCTGTGTCTTCATCACTTCGAGAATCTCCTTAGGCTCGCTGTATGAACGGATGACGTATGATACGCGATAGTCCGTGTGACGCAATGCAGGATAGAAATTATCGAGCATGAATTTATAGTCAGCAGGATAGAGCTTCTTGATCTTATACTCCTTGGCATCGGGGTCCATGTCCGTGTCAATAAGCTCGATGATGGCATCACGGTTGGCAAGATTGGAGTTGACCACAAAGCGACGGAGTCCGGCCCAGTCCTCCGGCTCATAATCCGTGAGTATCTTCACGTCGTCACCGAAAGCATACAGATTATTGATGTATTGCTTGAGCGATTCGGTACGGCCCTTGGCCAGATCGGTATTGTGACTGTAGGGTGACTCAGGTGAAGCAAAACCTTTCAGCCAGAGGCTGTCGATGCTTGCATCCTTGTCATTGCGCACGACGTCGATGGTGCGGCGGATAGAGTCGAGTTCGATCGGGTTGCGACGATACTCAGGATAGATCTCGGTGCGATCAACGGGGAAGTCGATGTAGGAACTACCTTCGAGTGTGCGGCGTTTCTCGCGCTCACCCGTAGGACAGATATACAGGAGTTCGGGGAAGAATGCTTCGCTATAACGTCCGAGAATACCGTAACGGTCGAGGAGCAAGTTCTGACAACATCCGCGGTCGATACGTTCAAGGGCTATATGCGCCCCATCCATCCACTCGCTGTAAGGGAGCAGCTGATGGTATGTCACTTCAGCCGGTTTGTTTTTGGCCATGAATGAGATTTCATCCGGTCCGCCAAGCATATTGTCGCCGTTGTTGCGCTGGTAGTAGTAGTAACGTGTACGACCATACACGGCCACGGCAGGGAGTGAAACCGAATCATTGCCATTGACGATGCGGGGCACGATGAGTACACACTGGTTGGATGACACCTTGAGGTCGGACAGACCGAGCGTCATGTCAAGCGAGAGGAAACGGCCTTCACGTTCAGCCGAGAAATCGCGGACGCTCACATTGTCCACTACATTTTCCGAGTGGCCCGCGACAACGCCCGCCACCATAATCATTGATGTGAGAAGTAATTTTTTCATTGTCCGGGCGGTTTAGAATAAGTAAACGATGTTAACGGCAGCCTTGGTGGGACCAACGTAATTGTGCGGTTTCTTAGAGTTGATCTTACGTCCGCAAGTAGCACATTTGAACTGGTCGAAACGTGTGAACGAGTATCCGAGACCGATCTCAGCCTCGATGTTCCAGTGGCGATTGAGAATCCAGGCGTAACCATAGTTTACACCTGCGCCGATGAACCAACCCTGATAACGGTTGTCCTTGAGTTTACGGGCATCTGTGCCAAACAGATTCCACTTGCCGTCGAAGCCACCTATATTATATTGGCCACCGTGCAGCTGTGCACCTACGAAATGTCCGGCGAAGCGATCGCAGAACCAGTATCTCACTGCAGGTTGGGCCAACCAATGTTTCCATCTGCGGCCATGACTCATGTTCCAGGCGTTGAAGCTCACAGGCAATTCAACTGTCCACTTGGGTGCAACTCCGACCTCGACACCGAGATTAACGTCGAGAAGTGCGTCGTCAACAAGATTCGTTTTTACGGCGACGTCCTGAGCCTTGCCGGAATAAGCCGCTACGCAAAAAAGAGAAAGCAATAATAATCGTATCTTCATCATAAGATTTTACAGATTAAAAAATAGCATCTCCATCTTTAATCATTAGGTCTTAAAAATGTTTATAAATTTTGTGCAAAGTTAAGCAATTTTTACTACACATCAAAATGCCCCGTCAAAATCTCTCAAAATTATTTTTCTTCCCTCTAAAGAAAAATTTGGGCGGGCCTCACTGCGACTGCAGAGGGCCCGCCCTATCATTCAGATATTGAAATCCGGCTTATGAGTCAAGCATTATCGTGTGCCGCCGAAAATCCAGATTGGTTCGGTGAATACATACATACCGTCACCGTAGGCTTCACGCACATGACTGTTGGATGACACGCCCGAGTTGCCGTAAGGCATACGGAGCGGGAGACGGTTGGAGCTGCCATTTACGTTGCGGGGATTGGTCATCACCACGAACTCCTCGCCCATAGCCTTGCAACGACGCAGGTCATTGTAGGTCTCAACCTGCTCATCACGACACTGAGAAAGATATTTCTGCACCATAACCTCCTTGAGTGCGTTGGCTGACAGTCGGCTTGAAAGGGAGGCTACATAGTCATCGGCACTCTGCCCTATCACACCAAAGGCACTACTGTCATCGAATGAAGCTTCGATAGCATCGGTGAGTGACTGTGTGCAGTCTTCACCGGCACGGGCCTCAAGTTCGGCGATGATGAAGTTGACCTCGGCAAGCGAGAGGATGTGGGTTGTAGCGGCAGGATAAGCGGGATAAGACCATGAATCATCGTATGTGATCCATTTGGGAGCGCTGAGATCCCATGCGCCTGACAACGTGGCCTCATCCTGATCACCGGGTGTGCCACAGAGCGGGGCATAATATTCAGGATCGGCAGGATCAAGTTCCTCATCCTCGCAATAATAATATATGTATATATTCTTACGGGGGTCATTGCGCTCGTCAAGAAGATTCTCGACTGTTGTCGAGCATGCGGCATAGTCACGGCTGAACTGGAATGCCGGCCAAGGGCTCATAAGTGATTCCGTTCCGTCATAGACATTGAGAGCCATGCCGTCAAAACCTCCGGCAAGAGCGGCCTTTGCCTCGGCAAGAGCTTCGGCGGCGGCATTGGCATCACGCTTGATCATGTGGAGCTTGTAACGAGCCTTGACAGCATGAGCTGCTGCAAGCCACGCTGCATTGTTATTGCCGTAAAGGATGTCCTGATCCTTGACATTCTTCATGCCGGATGCACCGGCCTCGGTGAGATTGTCAATAGCATCATCAAGCAGTGTGAAGATGTATGCGTAGATGTCCTCCTGCTTGTCCAGTTTGGGCTGCATGTTAACGATGCCCTGCAGTGCCTCTGAGCAGGGAATGTCACCGTGCATATCGGTAAGTATGCCCCAATTGACAGCCATGAGCACCTGAGCCATACCAAGGAGGTCTTTATTTCCGTCGTTGAGGCCCCCGGGTTCACATTTGCCGATGATAGTTTTGAGATTCAGGAGATTGGCATATACAGAGTTCCAGACATTGTTGAATGTGGATGATCCTGCGATCTCGGCCAACTGGCGGAGCTCGGCATTCTTGAACTGATTGTTGCCGGTACCGAAGATCTGCTCATTATATATCGAGGTATAGAAGCTGTAATCGCCACTTGAAGCGGAATAGCCTGTGGCCATGATAGCATCGGTGATCATGAGACGACCGTTGAGAATCTCGACGGGGGGATTGGCGTAATCAGTATTGATGCGGTCCATCTCGTCCTCCGAGCATGAAGCGAACAGCAGCGCGACGGCGGGGATGAATTTATAAAGTTTCATAATTGTAATACTGTTAATCTTGATGTTGGAAAAATTAGAAAGTGACCTTCAGACCGCCACCGAACGATGCAGTGTTGGGGAGTGAGAAACGCTCGAAGTAACCGCCGGCATTGTTATTGCCGACCGATGACTCGGGGTCAAAGTTATCCATCTTGGCCCACACGAGGATGTTGCGGCCGAATCCGTAGACACTGATGTCAAATCCGCCGATGCGGGGGAGATTATAAGTAAGGGTGATGTCACGCAGTTTGACGTAATCGGTGTCAACGATGAGGCCTTCAGACACTTCGTAATACGCCTGATTCCAGTCGTATCTTGACACCTGATGTGTCACCTGCTCGCCTGTCTCGTAATCGATGCCGGTGACTGTGAGCGGAGCCTCACGGTCGGTCGACTGAGTTGTAGCACCGAACATCTGCATCACACCGTTGGTGCCGTGATACATCTGTCCGCCCTTCTGCCAGCTCCATGTCGTAGAGAGATTGAATCGCTTGTAACGGAAGTTAGTGCTCCATCCCATGTTGAAGTCAGGAGTACATTTGCCGATAACGGTGGATTCTCCCGATACAACAGGCATACCGTCGGCATCGAGAAGCATCATGCCGGTGGCCTCGTCACGCATGAACGAGTTACCGAAGATGACGGGATAGCTGTAACCGGTGTATGCGCGAACCTGAGGCTCAACAAAACCGCCAAGCATGATGTTGTCAACGCCCGGTGCGAGTTCCTTGACCATCGATTCGTACTTGGTCCAGTTAAGACCGAGGTCGATGCTGATGTCCTTGTTGGTATATGCAGTTATCGAAGCATTGAACTCGTGAGTGTTGGTAGTGATGCGTCCACCATTGGCTATGAGATTCTGGTAGCCGGTAGAACCGTCCATAGGTATCTCGAAAATCTGGTCGCGGACGTCCTGATATGAATAGGTGTAATCGAATTTCACGCGATCGTTCCAGAAACGAAGATCCACACCGAGCTCATAGTTCTTGGTGGTCTGAGGCTTGAGGTTGGGATCATACTCATTATAGTAGGGAGTGTAAGTCGTGACACCCGCCACAGGGTAGTTAACAGGATAGAATCCATAGAAGCCTCCGCCATAGGTAGGGGTATATGCAAAGTTCTTGGAATAGGTTCCTGCCTGTCCGACCTCGGCGTATGAGGCACGTACTTTACCGAATGTAAAATAGGGATTGCCCTTGAGTGACTCAAGCTCGGTGAATACCCATGAGAGCGAAACCGAGGGATAGAAGAAGGAGCGATTGTTGCGGGGCATCGATGACACCCAGTCATTACGGCCGGTGACGTTAAGGAAGAGCATGTCACGCCATGATGCCGAGGCGTTGAAGAAGATGCCGACAGTACGATCCTGAGCAGGCGCCTCGTAACCGTATGTAAGCGTAGCACAGTTGCTGATGGTGGGCTGGCCGTAGTATGCGAGACCGGAGCCGATGTAGTCGCTGGCGATGAGTTTGTCATTGTTGACCTCGTTACCTATCATAAGGCCGAGATTCCATTCACGAGAGTCGCCGAGTTCGGCTGTGAAATTAGCTGTGAGAAGGTTGTTGAACACGCTGCGTGTGTAGCTTTCATTCTCGATGTAGCCGGATGAGTTTCCTGCCGAGCCTAACTCCTGGATGTTGCCGTAACGTGAAGTGTATGCGTCGATGCCGAGCTGCTCCTTGATAACGAGATCGAAACGGTCGCCCCAGTTGATCTTGGGACGATACTCGACGTAGGCATTACCGAAGAAGCGCTGTGTGGACTGTGTGTACGCGTTATTGTCGGCCCACCAGTAGGGGTTGTTGAACGATGTGGAACGGAACAGTACCTGGGTAGAAGGATCATCGGCTGCATGTGAAGGGATGCCCTTGAGATCATATTCGGCAGGGGCTGAATACACCACGTTGGTTATACCCGAGTTAGCCTGAGGGGCTGTGCGGATATTGGTGTGAACATAGTTGCCGGTAAAGCCGAGTTTCCACTGGTCGTTGATATACCAGTCGAGCGCACCGCGGGCACTCCAACGGTTGAGGCCAGTGTTCCTGACCACACCATCCTGATGTGAGTTATTGAGGCCGAAAGTGTAAGACGTGCGGTCAACACGCTGAGAAATCGAGAAGCTGGCGTTCTCAGTGAAACCGTTGGAGAAGAAATCACCGACGTTATCATATATCTGGGGAGTAGTCCAACCGTCGAGTCCGGCCTGGGCGCGCTTGGGGTTATAGTACATGCCTTCGTGCTTGCCGTAACGCTGTGTGTAGACGTTATCAGTGTTACCGCCATAGTTGGGATCATTGGGAAGTTCGCTGATCTTGGGGCCCCAGGTCATGGATGATGAGGGATCGTACTTTCCGCCCACACCCTGCGCATAAATACTCTGATGCTTGAATTTACGTGACACGCGCTCGGTAGAGAGGTCGGTCGATACGGTCACTACAGGACGTGAGTTCTGAGCACCTGAACCACGCTTGGTGGTGATGACAATGACACCGTTGGTGGCGCGGATACCGTAGAGAGCGGCAGCAGCCTGACCTTTGAGCACGTTGATAGACTCGATGTCATCGGGATTGATGTCGATAGAACGGTCCGCGTAACTTGCATTTGATACCATACCGTTGGCCGTCTGTACCACATCAGGGGTTGACTCGATAGGCATACCGTCGATAACGTAGAGCGGAGCATTGTTGCCGGAGAAGGAACGGACACCACGGATGGTGATGTTGCTCGATGCACCGGGAGCACCTGACGAGGGACGGATCTCTACACCTGAGAGTTTGCCCTGCATGGCACTCGAAAGCGATGTAGTACCTGATGTGTTGAGGTCTTCAGCCTTAAGGTCCTGAACGGCATAACCGAGACCCTTACGGTCACGCTTCATACCGAAGGCTGTAACCACGACCTCTTCGAGAGCTGTCTCAGGCTCAAGGAGCACTGACATCTCACCCGGAGTGATTTCAAACTCCTGTGTGCGCATACCCACGTATGACACACTGATCTTCTGGACAGATTCGGGCAGTACGATATCAAAAACACCATTGATGTCGGTAGTGACACCCGTCGTGGTGCCTACGCCCATTACTGTCGCGCCCACAAGGGGCTCATTACCATTGTAGGCTCCGAATACAATACCCCGGACGTTTCTGGTCTGAGCCAGAGAACTGAGGCTGATCGCGAAGACAGCTACAAGGAGAAATAATAACTTTTTCATACTTGAACTGTGAAAAAATTAGAAAAATAATTAGAACGATAATGTAATAATATTTTGACTTCAGGCGTCTATAATCAGGTCCTCCCCTACGGACGGGAGTCTGAGCCGACGGCTGTTGGAAAGATGCTATAGAAACTCTGTGCAAAATTAGATTCAAATTATGGTTTATTCACAATTATTTTTATAAAATTATGTTAATTCAAAACCAACACTACTTACAGTTTGCTTAAAATTTAACACGTCTGCCGACAATCTATTTGTACCCCCCCCTGTTTCGGAAAATTCGTAACTTTTCTTACGCGCAAAGGCCTTAAAACTCCCAAATCTCGCAAATCTATAATAGTTAATTTATGTTAATACAAGTCAGACATGCACGCAGCACTCATTCTCCTAATGTAAAAATCAATCTGATGACAGGATTTTATGGTATTTTTATTAACTTTGCAGAATAACGTTAGAATACAATCATATTGACAGCAAACAAAAGGAATAAGTAATTTTCAGCTATGTTAAAAAGGATAAGACAGGGATTAGCCCTGATCAGTGTAATTATTGTAACGCTGCTGTTTCTTGACTTTACGGGAACGGTGCACCATTGGGCAGGATGGATGGCCAAGATTCAGTTTCTCCCCGCGCTGCTTGCCCTAAATTTTGTGGTTATAGCCGGTCTGATAGTTCTGACACTCGTGTTCGGGCGTCTGTACTGTTCGGTAATATGTCCGTTGGGTATTATGCAGGACGGTTTCGCCTGGCTGGGAAAGAAGGCGAAGCGTAACCGATATGGTTACTCGGCGCCCAAGAATATACTCCGATACACATTATTAGTAATAATGGCTGTTGCAATTATTGCCGGAATTAACTCGTTGGTCGTATTACTTGCGCCATACAGTGCCTACGGACGTATCGTACACAGTATGTTGTCACCTGTATGGATATGGACTAACAATATGCTTGCCGGCTGGGCCGAGTCACACGATTCGTATGCATTCTATCGCGTTGATTATATTTCGGCAGGCACTGTCACTATCTGTGTGGCCGCCATGACACTCGTGATCCTTGCCGTGCTCGCATGGCGTAACGGCCGTACCTACTGCAATACGATCTGTCCCGTGGGTACTGTGCTCGGATTCTTCTCACGCTTCTCACTGTTACGTCCTGTCATCGATACATCCAAGTGTAACGGTTGCGGACTGTGCGCGCGCAACTGCAAGTCGGCATGTATTGACAGTAAAAATCATGCGATAGATTATTCACGATGCGTGACATGTTTTGACTGTATCGGCAAGTGTCATAAAGGTGCTATCTCCTACTCTCGTCTGCGTCCTGCCGGTAAGACTGAGGGTAACAAGCCGGGGGCAACCGACGCGTCACGCCGTCAATTCCTGTCGGCTACGGCTGCCATTTCAGCAAGTATCGCGGCAAGCGCGCAGGAGAAGACTGTAGATGGAGGTCTTGCCGCAATCACTGACAAGAAGATACCCGAGCGACGCACGCGCATAGTGCCTCCCGGCGCTCAGAGCATACGTAATCTTACGTCGCACTGTACGGCGTGTCAGCTGTGCGTGTCGGTGTGTCCTAACGGCGTGCTGCGTCCTTCGTCAGATCTGTCGACTCTCATGCAGCCGGAGTCGTCATACGAACGTGGTTATTGCCGCCCCGAGTGTACTAAGTGTTCGGAGGTGTGTCCTGCCGGTGCTATTCGCCCCATCACAGCTGATGACAAGGCAGCGACCCAGATAGGTCATGCCGTGTGGGTCAAGGCAAACTGTATACCAGTCACCGATGGTGTGAAGTGCGGCAACTGTGCACGTCACTGTCCTGTGGGAGCAATCTCAATGGTGTCGCTCGAAGCAGATAATCCCGATTCGCCCCGGATACCGGCGGTCAACATCGAGCGATGCATCGGATGTGGAGCGTGCGAGAACCTCTGCCCTGCCCGCCCCTTCAGCGCCATATATGTCGAGGGGCATGAGAACCACCGTATTATATAATAAGTAACTCTACCAAAAATGGATAATAATAAACATCAGAACACGGGACTTGACCGACGCGGATTTCTCAAACGTCTCGGCATCGGAGCATCAGTGACCGGTCTCGCCCTCGCAGGATGCGACTCGGCTTCACGCAAGGCGGGCGAGTCGCTGAAAGCATCGTCCGAGATCCCGACAGACAAGATGACTTACCGCACCAATCCCAAGACCGGCGAGAAGGTGTCGATACTCGGATACGGATGTATGCGTTGGCCCAATACCAAGAATGAGGAGGGCGAGGAGGTAATAGATCAGGAGATGGTAAACCGACTGGTCGATACGGCTCTGGAGCATGGTGTGAATTATTTCGACACATCGCCTGCCTACTGCCGCGGTAAGTCGGAGCAGGCTACAGGTATAGCCCTGAGCCGTCATCCGCGTAACTCATATTATATCGCTACAAAACTGTCAAATTTCTCACCGTCGACATGGAGTCGCGAAGAGTCTCTGAAGATGTATCATAACTCATTCAAGGAGCTTCAGACGGATTATATAGACTATCTGCTGCTGCACGGTGTCGGCATGGGTGATGACGGAATAAAGACATACGAGGACAGATATATAAATAATGGTGTGCTCGATTATCTTCTCGCCGAGCGTGAGGCCGGCCGTATACGCAATCTCGGATTCTCGTATCACGGTGACATAGCCGTGTTCGACCGTCTGCTTTCCGAACATGACAAGTACAAATGGGACTTTGTGCAGATACAGATGAATTATGTCGACTGGCATCATGCCAAGGAGGTCAATTCACGCAACACGGATGCCGAGTATCTGTATACGGAACTGGAGAAGCGCGGCATTCCTGCGGTAATTATGGAGCCTCTGCTCGGTGGCCGCCTGTCAAACGTCCCCGATCATATCGCCGCCCGCCTGAAACAGCGCGAGCCGGAACAGAGTGTCGCTTCGTGGGCATTCCGCTATGCCGGTACACCCGAGGGGGTACTAACGGTGTTGAGCGGCATGACCTATATGGAGCATCTTGAGGATAACTTGCGCACTTATTCGCCATTGCAGCCGCTCAGTGAGGAGGAGACGCAGTTTCTATACGAGACGGCCGATCTGATGATGGGTTATCCCACCATCCCGTGCAATGACTGTAAATACTGTATGCCCTGCCCCTACGGTCTTGACATACCGGCCATACTTCTACATTATAATAAATGTATCAACGAGGGCAACATGCCGACCTCACGGCGCAGCCCGGAATATGAGAAAGAACGCAGGGCATTCCTTATCGGATATGACCGCTCGGTGCCCCGCCTGCGTCAGGCCAGTCACTGCATCGGATGCAATCAATGCGCTCCTCACTGCCCGCAGAACATCAATATACCTCACGAGCTTCATCGCATCGACAGCTACGTTGAGAAACTAAAACAGGGAACGCTGTCATGAACGCAGATAATCGTCAGGACATAATCGACACATTACACCGAGAGGGTTGCTCATGTGTCATAGCCAAGGGTGACAGCGTGACGCGATGTCACCGGCGCGGTGTCGCCGATCTGCTGCATCTGCTGAAGACATCTCCCGAGACGCTTTCAGATAGCTTCATAGCCGACAAGGTGGTCGGGAAAGGTGCAGCGGCTCTTATGGCTCTCGGCGGTGTCGGCGAAGTCTATGCCGATGTGATCAGCCGACCGGCACTGGCCCTGCTCGACGAGTCAGGCATTCATGTAAGCTATGGCGAGCCGGTCGAGCATATAATCAACCGTAGCGGTACAGGCGTGTGTCCAGTCGAGACTCTATGTCAGGAATGCGCTACTCCTCAGGAATGTCTGCCTCTGATCGAGCAGTTTGTGGAAAGGATGCAAAAACAACAGAATAATTAACCAAATCAAAATAAATCATGCAATCAGCTATTCAGATACAATCATTGCGGTTCAGTGACCGCGCCACATACATCAAAGCTCTGCTTTTCATCTCCGGCAATATACTCCTGCCTCAGCTATGCCATCTGTTCAGCATGGGAGGCCCGACATGGTTGCCGATATACTTCTTTACACTCATAGGCGCGTATATGTACGGCTGGCGCGTGGGTCTGCTCACGGCATTGGCCTCACCTGTCATCAACGCATTGTTATTTGCCATGCCGACAATGGCCGTACTCCCCGCCATACTGATGAAGTCAACGATTCTCGCTGTTATAGCCGGGATCACTGCCGCACGCACCCGTCGTGCGGATGTCCTCACACTTAGCGCGGTCGTGCTTGCGTATCAGATTATCGGCACATTGGGTGAATGGGTGATGACAGGCAGCCTGTACGCCGCATGTCAGGACTTCCGTATCGGCATTCCCGGTATGCTCGTCCAGATACTCGGCGGGGCGATGATTATAAGATATTTCTGTAGGAAGTAATACCTATTCTATATATTAACTTAAATGGCAAAAATTAATTTAACCAAACTGTGCATACCTGCGATTCTGATGGGACTTGCGGGATGTGCAACCGATGCAAAAGTGAAGACATCGGGGATGAAAATCGTGACTAACCCTATCGATCTGAATTATCAGTTCCAGCCTAAGGATAATGATCCGTCGCGACGTGAGGCGGCAGACCCCGCGTGTGAATATTTCAACGGCTCCTACTGGCTTTTTGCCTCAAAGTCGGGTGGATACTGGAGGTCAGATGACCTCGCCGAGTGGGAGTATATCCCGAGTCCGTCAATCGCTACAGTCAACGATTACGCACCGACGATATTACCTATAGGTGACACTCTGTACTTCACCGCTTCGAGTGACGGCAATCCGACAAGAATATTCAAGACCAAGACTCCGGAGGACGGTAATTCATGGGAGGAAATCGAGTGTAAGCTCAGTGATCTGCATCAGCATGATCCGTCATTCTATCAGGATGAGGACGGACGCGTGTATATCTACTGGGGATGTCACGACGTGGAGCCTATCTACGGCATGGAGATTGACCCGAATGACGGATTCAAGCCGTTAGGCGAACCTGTCGTACTGATCGAGCATAACACTGAAAAGTATGGCTGGGAACAGCCCGGAGTCGATAATGAAGAACCTCGTAACGGATGGAACGAGGGCCCTGCGATGCTCAAGGTGGACGGTAAGTATTATTTGCAGTATGCAGGTCCCGGCACACAGTATCGTATCTATGCCGACGGTATTTATGTAGGCGACTCCCCTCTCGGCCCGTTTACATACTTGGAGGATAATCCTTTCTCGATCAAACCCGGCGGATTCATTGGCGCCGCAGGACACGGCCATACCTTCCGTGACAAATACGGCAATTACTGGCATGTGGCATCAATGCTCGTTGGCGTACGACATTGGTTTGAACGTCGCCTCGGTCTTTTCCCCGTGACTGTCAAGGACAATGATATGCGGGCATACACAACGTATGCCGACTATCCATTCGTTATCCCCGATAAAAATGTTACCGACGGAGATTTCAATGACCGAACATTGTCAATGGGATGGCGTCAGCTTGCGATAGGCAAACAAGCCACAGCTTCCTCCGAGGGAGAATTAGGGACAACCGGCTCAAAGACCGAGATTGATACTCATGGTAACACGGATGCTAAAGGCTATGCCCGTTATGCTACGGATGAGCTGATTGAGACCTGGTGGACCGCCGAGACAGGAAAGGCCGGCGAATGGCTTCAGATCGATCTCGGCAAGAACAGTGAGATCAATGCCGTGCAGGTTAATTTCGCTGACGAGGGTGCCACCGCACTCATCGGTGAATCACTGCCGTATAAGTATGTGATCGAGGTGTCAGACGATGCTCAGACATGGCGAAAATTTGCCGACATGAGTGACAATACAGCCGACAATCCTCACAAACTGATTGTGTCGGATAGACCTGTCAATGCCCGATATGTACGTATCACCAACAGTGCCGATATGCCGTGCAAATTCTCGATCATGGATCTGCGGGTGTTTGGCAAGGATGACCGTGAGAAACTGGCGGATGTAACAGGATTCAAAGCCGTGCGCAACGAATCAGACCGTCGTGTGTATGATTTCGAATGGGCACCCGTGAAGGATGCTGACGGTTACATACTGCGTTGGGGCACTAAGGAGGGCGATCCCTCACACTCCGTCATGATCAGAGATACGAAATATCACGCCGGATATTTCAACCGCGATTCGGAATACTTCTTCACCATAGAGGCATTCTGACAATTGTCTGAATCAAGGACATAAAAATAAGGCTACTTCCGATACAATTATCTGTATCAAGAAGTAGCCTTATTCTATTTCCAGGATATCTTATTTGACTGCCTTGAAACTCATGTCGAGTCCTTTTACAGAATGTGTAAGGGCTCCGACCGAGATGAAGTCAACTCCACATTCGCCATAATCGCGAAGAGTGTCGAGGGTGATGCCTCCGGATGACTCGACCTCAGTGCGTCCGTTGATGAGCTTTACGGCCTCGCGAGTGCGTTCAGGCGTAAAGTTGTCGAGCATGATGCGGTCAACTCCTGCGGCAAGAGCCTCGTTGATCTCGTCAGTATTACGCACTTCAACCTCGATCTTGAGGTCCTTTCCGTTAGCCTTGCAATACTCCTTGGCAGCATTCACCGCCTGAGTGATGCCTCCGGCAAAGTCTACGTGATTGTCCTTGATGAGGATCATGTCAAAGAGACCGATACGATGATTGCATCCACCGCCGATGCGCACTGCTTCCTTTTCGAGCATACGCATACCGGGAGTGGTCTTGCGTGTGTCGAGAACTTTAGTTTTCAGTCCATCGAGACGCTGCTGATACTTGGCGGTAACGGTAGCGATGCCACTCATACGCTGCATGATGTTGAGCATCACGCGCTCGGTCTGGAGCAATGAGCGCACTTTACCCTCTACCTCAAACGCCACGTCACCCGGTTTAACATGAGCGCCGTCGTTGATATAGACGGTCATCTTGAGTTCAGGATCAAATTTCTCAAACACCTTGCGGGCTATCTCGACACCTGCGAGTATACCCTCCTCCTTGACGATAAGGCGCTGTGTGCCGCGCTCACTGTCAGGAATTGTACTGAGTGTGGTGTGATCGCCGTCGCCCACATCCTCGGCAAACGCGAGTGTGAGCAGGTCGTCGATAAGCTGATCTTTGGTTTTCATTTTTTTATTATCTTTGCGTTGTGAAAATCGTATTAATAACCGTGGGTAAGACATCCACGAAGTATATAGCTGACGCCATAGGCGAATTTTTGAAGCGTATCAACCGTTACGCTCCGATGGAGATACTGACCGTTCCCGATATCAAGTCGACACGCGGTCTCACCGAGGATGTGCAGAAGCAACGCGAAGGTGCCGGCATTCTGTCAATGCTACAGGGTGGCGACCATGTGTGCCTGCTCGATGAACGGGGACGCGAGATGACTTCGCGCGAGTTTGCTTCGATGATTGACAACCGCATGAATCAGGGACTCAAACGTCTGGTATTTGTAATCGGAGGCCCGCATGGATTCTCGCAGGAGATGTATGACCGGGCTGACAGTAAACTGTCACTGTCGCGGATGACGTTCACTCACGAGATGGTGAGGCTGTTTTTTACCGAGCAGGTGTATCGTGCGATGACTATATTGCGCGGAGAACCTTACCACCACGACTGAGGGGGACGGAGGGAGATTACTCCCTCCTGTCGCACTGTTACTTCAGTTTGCCGCCTTTGACTCCACCTTTGACTCCGCCTGAGAGAGAGAAGATGTTCTGTGCGTAGCTGACTGTCTTCTGTCCCTGCTCGCGCTTGCGTTTGAGAGCGAGTTTGACGAGAGTATCCATGAGCTGATCAAATTTTAAGCCTGTGGCCTCCCACAGATAGAATGACAGAGAGCCGGGGATGGTGTTGATCTCGTTCACGAAAATTTCCTTGGTGTCGTCGTCAATGATAAAGTCAATACGGCTCACACCGTGGCATCCGAGCACACGGAAAGTCTCGCCGGCGAGGTACTTGATTCTCTCAGTCATATCCTCCGGAAGGTCGGCGGGAATACGTTTCTGTGAAGCCTGCATGCCTTTCGCGCCCTTGGTGCCTCCCATGTACTTGTCCTCGTATGACAGGATCTCGGCACTTTTGATGGGTTCTTCGAGCACAGACATACGGTATTCGTCACAATCACCGAGCACCGAGCAGTTGATCTCCTTGAGGTTATCGACCATGTGCTCGACTATGAGACGTGAGGAATATTTCTCGGCGGTCTCGATTTTCTCAATGAGCTGTTCGCGGTCGGCGGCGCGGCCTATACCAACACTTGATCCGAGGTTGGCAGGCTTGACGATGACGGGATAACCTATCTTGTCCTCAATCTTCGCAATGATTTCCTCACGTTTCTTGAACCATTCCTTGTCAGTGAACCATACGTAATCAATTACAGGTACACCGCACTCGCGGAGTATCATTTTCATCGTGATCTTGTCCATACCGTTGGCACTGGCAAGAGTGTTGCAACCGGCATACGGAATGCCGATCGACTCAAGCACACCCTCAAAGATTCCATCCTCTACGTTAGAACCATGAAGGACGGGAATCACCACATCAAGGGTGGTGAGGACAGGCGAACCAAACATAGGTTTCTTCACACGATAGAGATTGTAATCACCGTAAGAAGGTTCCATATACACCTGTGTACATTTGGCAAGCAGTGACGGAATGTCACGGTAATTAGCCACGTCAAAGAGGGCATCACCGGTATAATAGCGACCCTCTTTGGTAATATATATAGGTGTAACGTCATATTTCGAGCGATCAATGGCGTGCATAGCCTGAGAGGCGGAGATGACTGAAATCTCATGCTCGGTGGAACGGCCACCGAAAAATACTCCGATATTGGTTTTCATCTAAGATATTTTGTTTTATTGTAAATTCTATTTAAATGTGTCCGGGAGATCGTTTTCGTAGAGAATAGTATCACCCGGTCTAAGCATGGTCGAGAGAAGGGTCTGCGACTCGGCAAACGATGCTACGGTATGTATCTTAGCCGTACGCGGTTCGACAGACTCTATACCTTCGACTATTGCCTGACGGTTATACTCGCCCACGATAATGGCAATGTCAGCAGAAGTAGCGATCTTGCGACCGAATTTGCGGTTGAGTTCTTCCTGACGTTCTCCCAACTCAATCATACCGGGAGTTACGACGATGCGCTGTCCGCCGGTCATCATGGCAAGCACATCAAGAGCCATGCCCGAGCCGGTGGGATTGGAATTGAACGCATCATCAATAATCGTGACACCTCCGGGTGTACGTTTCATACTCAGGCGATGCTCAACCTGTTCGATTCGACCAACGGCATAACGGATTTTTTCAACAGGCACGCCCAGACGGAGTGCGACGATGATAGCGGCAAGAAGATTGCTAACATTGCACTCCCCTACCAGTCGAGTTTCAAATTCATAGCTTTCACCGTCAGAGCCCTTGACTGTAAATCGTGTTCCTGAGGGTGAATATGTAATATCGGTAGCCGTAAAATCGGCATTCTCAGGCGAAGAAACTGCGTAACGCACACACTCCACCTTGCTGACAGGACGGGAGGCCGCAAAGGGGAAATCATTGTTCACGACGGCGAGGCCATCGGCCGGGAGAGCGTCGATGAGTTCAAATTTTGTACGTTGCACATTTTCAATTGAACCAAACGATTCAAGATGCTGTTCACCGACAGCAGTGACGATACCAATTGAGGGATGAACGAGATCACAAATCTCTTTTATATCTCCGATCTGCTTTGCACCCATTTCCACGATAAACACTTCGTTATAGGGTTTGAGATATTCGCGGACAGTACGGATGACACCGAGTGTGGTATTGAAACTGCCGGGGGTCATCATCACATCGAAATGCTCGGAAAGGATGCGGTTAAGATAATGCTTGGTACTCGTCTTGCCATAGCTGCCCGTAACACCGATAATCTTCAGGTCAGGCATTGAGCGGAGTATACGCTCGGCATCGCTGTAAAATCCGTTGTTGATGTGCCGTTCAACAGGCCGGAGCAGAAAGTTGGCTACAAGAGTGAAGAGATGGGAGAAACAGTAAACGCACAGAGCCGTGACGGCGGCATATTCGAATGCGTGTCCTAAATTCATTCCTACGACCACTGCCGGCACTACAAACAACAATGAAAGGACGATCATAGTCACGAATATTCTCCATGCACGACGGGTCATCACAAGCGGTTTCTTATACTTGCGCTTCACGAGCGATACGGCATTACATATCGATACTAATGCCACAAGTGACATCGACACAACCGGCACAGAAAGTGTCGACATCGCGGCGAGGGCTACTGCACCGCTGACGAGTCGCATGACCGAAGTAGTGTCCTGAGCCGTTTTAAGCCAGCGGTTATAACGCTCGTTGCGATAAGAATTTTGCTGAAGCATCATCAGATCGCGCCTGAACTCCACAACGTAACACCATATTGCCATGATCGTGGCAACTATACTGAAAACAAGCATTGTATATCTATTATCGGATTAGTTATTGGATTGTTTATTTTGCGGTGGCAGTAAGGAAGCTACGGAGTACAGCAGCAAATTGTCCCGGATTGTCAAGGAAGCTGTAATGTCCGCATCCGGGGAATGATACGAGCCCGGCACCAGGTATCAGGCTCTCCATCTTACGGGCGTCGGCAATCGGGGTTGCAGTATCGTTCTCTCCCCATATCAGCAATGTCGGAGCCTTGATATGTTTCAGCCGGTCGGTGAGATCCTCGTTAACGACTCTTGAAAGTATACGGCGCATCATCGGCGATGCCGAGGCATAATCGCTCGACCCGGCCTTGGCTCTGCGTGCATCAAGTCGTTTTTCAGCATTTTCACGACCATAGACAAGATACATCAGGCGCTTCATAGCCTTGAACGTATATACTTTCCGGTAATATCCGAGAGAGCGATGCGGTTTGATTCCGGCCGCATCGACAAGTATCAGAGCGTTGACATCGCTGTGGCGCGAAGCATAGAGTATTCCTACACGCCCTCCGAAAGAGTGTCCGAGTAGCGTAGGACTCTTTAAGTCAAGAGCTGTTATGAAATCTTCAAGCTGAGAGGTGTATTCTTCAACGCCCCATACTTCAGGAGGTTCCTGCGACTGTCCGAATCCGGGGAAGTCAATGTTAATTACCCGATAGCCACACTGTAGGGCCACACGCTCGACTGATGCGAGCGTAGAGTGATTGCACCCCCACCCGTGCATGAGGATGATAGTGCGCTCACCCTCCTGACTGTCAGTGTAGTGCAGACGCACACCGCGGACTGTAATATCCTTTTCCATAAATACTTTTTCAACGCATCATCCGTCGATGCGCCATCGTACGAAAAACACCCACAAAGTTATAAAATTCCCCCGCGTTATGCAAATTTCACTGACATTCGCAGTGTAATAGAAGATGCGTAAGTAATTTCTTTATGCCGCTCGTCCTCAATTAACTATTATTAACTATCGGGGGGGGTAATCTGTTAAATAGTATTTATCTTTGTCGATAATTAATTATCAATTTACTATGAAGTGTCATTACTACGCATCTATTCTTGCATGTCTCTTCTCCATTTCTCCCGATATGTATTGCAGTAATCTGATTATAAACGAGATAATGCAAAGCAATATCGATCTGATAATGGATGATTTAAACGAATTTCCCGACTCATGGGTCGAACTTTACAATCCGGGGCCTGACGCCAAGCAACTTTCGGATTACAGTCTTGGCATCAAAGATAAAATATCCAAAGCGTACACCCTTCCGGCGCAGACCGTTAATGCCGGAGAATATGTCGTTATCTATTGTGATAAGCAGAACAAAGGTCTACATACATCTTTCAGACTTGAATCAGGAAAGGATGGTGCTGTATATCTATTCAAAGGAGGCGAGATCACCGACAAACTCGAAGGGCTGAAAAAACAGCCGGCACCAGGCATCGCCTACGGACGCATAACTGACGGTGCTGATGAGTGGGGATATCACAGACAGGCTACGCCCGGGACTGCCAATTCCGGCATGATATGCAGTAAGATACTCGGAGAGCCGATATTCTCCCATCCCGGCAGTATTTCGCCTGAACCATTCTCGCTTGAACTATCCGCTGGTGCTGATGCACCCGAAAATGCCGTCATACGCTACACACTCGACGGCACGGAACCCAATGAAAGCTCGACAGTTTACAACGGGGCGATATATGTGAATGAGACGACTGTCGTAAGGGCGAAACTTTTTGCCGATGGGTATCTCTCACCACGATCAACGACTCACAGCTACATATTCTTTCCTCGCGAGCAGACACTACCTATTGTCTCGATGGTCTCGGACAATGAGTATTTTTATGGAGACAAAATCGGTATTTTCACTGCTGCCAACACCTCATGGCAGGATATAGCGGACTGGCGTCGTCCTATGAATATCGAGATCTTCATGCCTGAGGAAAAGAATAGCGTGATTAACCAACTTGGGGAGACACGTGTAAAAGGAAGAATGGCACGTGGAAACGCTCTTAAAAGCATGGTTATTTATGCAAACAAGCGTTTCGGAACTAAACGTCTTGAATATGAATTTTTTCCAGAGGATGCACCCGGTCTCACGGACTGGAAATCAATAGAATTGCGCGATGCCGGGCAGGATTATAACTGGCTCTATTTCCGTGACGCTCTCGTTCAGCGCATGATGGGCCGACACTCTGACATAGACTGGCAGCCTTACCGCCCGGCTGTGTTTATGCTCAACGGCCAATATATGGGTATACTGAACATACGAAGCCGCTCTAATGAAGACCATATATACACTTTTCATGGTGGCGAAGAAGAAGTAGATCTCATAGAGAGTTATGTCTCTCTTAACGAAGGATCTATGGATAACTTTAATGAATTCAAAAAATTCTACACACAGAAAGGTCATACCCTCGAAGAATACAGTAAATGGATGGTTATTGATGAATTTGCTGACTATATGATCATGCAGTTGTTCTTCGATAATACGGACTATTCCGGTAATACGATAATGTGGCGCCCGCAGGCCGACGGTGGAAAATGGAGATGGATTGCAAAAGATCTTGATTACGGTCTTGGCCTTTTCTGGCACTCCAGAGAATTTCCTTCATTCAAATGGATAAATCATATAAAATTTGAAGGTGATAATGACGGAGGAAAAGCGACAGATGAGTCGCGCATTCTATTCTTGAATCTTATGGAGATCCCGGAATTCAACCGGATGTTCATCGACCGGTGTGCTGTCTATATGGGAGATTTTCTGCACAAAAAAATTTTCTATAAGTATATTGACGAAATGAACGATGCTATAGCCGAAGAATATATCATCCACCGCCAGCATCTCGGACTGGAAGAATTTGACCGACCTGAGCATACTAAGTTTGTCAAATGGTGGTTTGACGGACGCCGTACTTTCTTTTACGATCATATCGCCGAGTTTTTCGAGCTCGGCACACCTCGTCGTATTACAATCGATGCAGGAAGATCTGATGATATAAAGCTTACAATCAACGGAGTCCCTTTAAGATACCGTGACTTCGACGGCTCATATTTCGAAGATAAGGATCTTAACATCGAAGGAGTGTGCCCGGAAGGTTTGCAGGTAGCCGGATGGAATGTGACAGTAACTAAGGACGGAAAGCAGACAACCACCAGGTTTGACACCCCTACTCTTAATCTGAAGATTCCCGAGTGTGAATCAGTCGCAATACAATCACTTACGGCCATAAGTGCACTTGATGAAATATCATTCAGTCCAGATGAAACATCCGGCCATTCCGGATATAGGGAATACTTTGATCTGTCAGGACGCAAAGTAGGTCATGCGAATGCTGACACTCCTGATCCTCAGCTTGTCCCGGGCATATATATAGTTCGCTTTGCTGACAAGACCTCTGCCAAAGTTATAATAAAATAAGATCGGATATACCGACCGTTTTTTCAGCCGTTCCGTTGCTACCTATATATCAGGTCAGCGCGGAACGGCTGAACTTTATAGAAAAAATGAATACCCGGTGTTGTATATGAATTTTAAATAACCTAATTTTGTAATAGGATTATCCGGGCTCGGGCCTCATGGTAAGCACCTACACAATCTAAAACCAATCATAATTTCCTCAAACAATGTTAAGTCAAACGGAAAGAGAGTTAATATCGGGACTCATTAAGCGTGAGGTGGTCCCCGCGATGGGATGCACTGAACCTGTAGCCGTATCGTTGGCTGTAGCAAAAGCTACCGAACTCCTTGGTTGCACACCCGAGTGCATCGAGGCTCGTCTGAGCGGTAATATAATTAAGAATGCTATGGGTGTCGGCATCCCCGGCACAGGAATGATAGGTCTGCCGATAGCAATAGCCCTCGGCTCGCTGATCGGCAAGTCGGAATACGGACTTGAAGTGCTCCGCGACGTTAGTCCTGAGGCTGTCGAGCGCGGACGTGCATATATCTCAGAGGGTCGCATAGGCATAAGCCTCGCACCTGACGCGCCATCCAATCTGCACATTGATGTCACCGCTACAGCAGGCGATGATTCGGCGCGCGCAGTAATATCGTGCGAGCATACCCACTTCGTACGACTGGAACGCAATGGCGAGATAATATTGCTTGAGGAGGCTTCAGATTCAAATGACGATACGAATGACGACATAGTGCTGAATATGGCTAAAGTATATGAATATGCACTTGAGTCACCTCTCGACGAGCTGACATACATCCTTCAGGCACGTGATATGAACCTTGCGGCGGCCAATACCGCACTTGATGGTGAGTACGGTCATTCGTTGGGCGCAACTATACGCAAATACGGTATGAAATATTATGGTGATACTCCGGTGGAACACATGATCTCATACACTTCAGCAGCATGTGATGCGCGTATGGGTGGTGCTCCTATCGCTGTGATGTCAAACTCGGGTAGTGGCAATCAGGGTATTACTGCCACTATGCCTGTAGTAAGCTTTGCCAAAGATGTGAACGCCACGGAGGAACAGACGACCCGCGCCCTTACTCTCAGCCATCTGACAAGTATCTATATCAAGCAGAGCCTCGGCCGCCTGTCGGCCCTTTGCGGGTGTGTTGTGGCATCGACCGGTGCCTCAGCCGCTCTCGTATATCTAATGGGCGGAGGGTTTGCCGAGACTTGTGCAGCTGTCAAAAATATGGTGGCCAACCTGACCGGTATGATCTGTGACGGAGCAAAGCCTTCATGTGCACTGAAAATATCCTCAGGCGTCTCAACCGCGATGATGTCAGCTATGCTCGCCATGAACGGCAAGTGTGTCACGGCAGCCGAAGGCATCATCAGTGATGATGTGGACAAGACTATACACAACCTCACAAGTATCGGTCGCGATGCCATGAATGAGACTGACCGTCTCGTACTACACATTATGACGACTAAATAATCCGAAAGATATTTAAACCCTAACGAGGCGGGAATTGTTAAAACATATATTTTAATGTTTAAACAATTCCCGCCTCGCAATGTCAGACTCAACCCCTAATATTTCATCACCAAACCATTCGCAACTATCTGAGCAGGAGTGGCGGCTTGGTTCGCTACCTCCATCTGTATCGTTATACGTCCTTGCAGGGCTCGTAGGATTATTGGCAGGTCTATGCGCCTCGATCCTTAAAGCGACAATCAAATGGACTTCGCTGCTGCTCGTGTCACATTTTCACGAACACGGGGTCAACTGGGGCCTACTGTTTATCCCAATAACGGGTATTTTACTAACAGTAGCATTGCAGCGCTATGGATTGAAACGAAATATCGAGCATGGCCTTGACAAAATCGGAGATATGGTGCGCAGGGGGCAGTATATAATACCATCGACTTATACATACGGTCCTGTACTCGCATCGACACTGACTCTTGGATTCGGAGGTTCGGCCGGTGCTGAGGGCCCTATTGCGTCGACTGGTGCGGCCATCGCGAGTCAGATGGGACGATGGTTCGGATTGCCACCCCGACTGATGATGATAATCATCGGTTGCGGCGCCGGCGCCGGTATCGCAGGTATATTCAAGGCCCCTGTAGGCGGCATAATGTTTACGCTTGAGGTTATGGGCATGACTATGACCACTACGGCTGTCATCGCACTGACCATAGCATGTGTCATCGGTGGAATGACAAGCTACGGCATGACGGGATTCAAACTTGATGTGCCGCTGACTCATCCTCAGTATTTTGACCCACATATTAGCGGTTGGGTAATAGTGATCGGAGTGTTGTGCGGACTATACTCACTGTATTACACTCAACTCGGCGTGTGGATGCACAAACTGCTCGGCTATGCCCGTTCGCCGTGGATCAGGGCATTACTCTCGGGGGGGATATTATCGGTACTCGTATTTTTATTCCCTTCTTTATACGGAGAGGGTTATAGCACGATGGCAAAACTGATTGACGGCAACTTTGCGGCGATGACTGATTACAGCTTCTGGCATATCGAGGGATTGCCACCTCTCATCACTATAATACTGATCTGCGGTGGTGTCGCAGCGGTCAAGTCACTGGCTTGCACGGCCACCAACAGCGGCGGAGGTGTTGCCGGAGATTTCGCCCCTACTCTTTTTGCCGGATGTATGGCAGGATTCTTTTTCGGAGGTCTGATCAACGAATGTTTCGGTCTGTCATTACCTCTCGGTAACTGCGCGCTTATGGCCATGGCAGGAACAATGGCAGGAACTATCAAGGCACCACTTATGGCCATGTTTATTGTGGTGGAAATGACCGGATATTACGGCATGATGTTTCCGGTCGCCATCTGTTCTGTTGTGTCATACTCTACGGTGTGGTGTCTGACGCTCAGAAAGATGCAGGCGGAAATGTAAAATAAAAAAAGGCTTCACACTGATTAGGCACTCAGTGTGAAGTCTATTATTTATAAGATCAAGCCGGAATGGTTATTCGTCAGCCTGGGCCTTTTCGGCATATTCTTTCAGCAACTTATCCTGAACATCGGATGGTACGAGTTCGTATGAAGCGAATTTCATCGTGAAAGCGGAACGACCACCTGTAATAGATGAGAGTGCTGTCGAGTATGACCCCATTTCCTTCAAGGGAACTTTAGCGATAATCTTTTCAAATCCATTGTCGCTCTCCATGCCCATGATAATGGCACGGCGTCCCTGCAGGTCGCTCATCACATCACCCATCACGTCACCGGGCACCATTACCTCTACATCATAGACCGGCTCAAGCACTTTGGGACCGGCATTGCGGAATGCTTCGGAGAAGGCGTTACGACCGGCCAGACGGAATGATATTTCATTCGAATCAACCGGATGCATTTTGCCGTCATAGATGCAGACACGTACGTCACGGGCATAGCTACCGGTGAGGGGACCTTGCTCCATTCGGTCCATGAGTCCCTTGACGATGGCAGGAATAAAACGTGCGTCAATGGCACCGCCGACGATACAGTTATGCACTACAAGCTTACCACCCCATGACAGAGGTATCTCCTGAGTGTCACGAACGCTCATCTTGTATTCCTGATTGCCGAATTTATAGGTATCGGGCAGAGGCATTCCTTCGGTGTAAGGTTCGATAATCAAATGTACTTCACCGAACTGACCTGCTCCACCGCTCTGCTTCTTGTGACGATAGTCGGCACGCGCAGCCTTGGTAATAGTCTCGCGGTAAGGAATACGCGGCTCCTCAAAGATGATGGGTAGTTTGTCATTGTTTTCCACACGCCATTTGAGTGTACGGAGGTGGAACTCGCCTTGTCCCGAGAGTATAACCTGCTTGAGTTCCTTACTTTGCTCGATAACCCATGTGGGATCCTCCTCATGCATACGGGTCAGGATGGTCATAAGTTTCTCGGCATCACTCTCTGTCACAGGACGTACTGCGCGACGATACTTGGGCTCGGGATAACGTATGAAGTCAAAACGATAGTCACAATCTTTCGCATCAAGTGTATTACCTGTACGTACATCCTTTAGCTTAACTGTGGCACCGATGTCACCGGCACAAAGTTTGTCAACGGGAGTCTTGATACTACCGCACACACAGTAGAGTTGGGCTATACGCTCGCGTGAGCCGCGAGTAACATTTTCAAGATCAACACCGGGAGTGAGCGTGCCGGACATAACCTTGAAGTAACTTACCTCACCGATATGCGGCTCGACGGTGGTCTTGAAGAAATATAGTGAAAGGGGACCGTTGCTATCAGGTTTAACTTCTACACCTTCGGTATTGACCGGTGCGGGCATATCTTCGACAAACGGGACAACATTGCCTAAGAATTCCATCATACGGCGCACGCCCATGTCCTTGGCTGCACTGACACAGAATACAGGATAGATCGAACGGTCGACGAGTCCTTTGCGGATACCTTCACGCATCTCATCCTCGGTAAGATGACCCTCCTCAAAGAATTTGTCCATAAGAGTCTCATCATTCTCGGCGGCAGCCTCGACGAGAGCCTGATGCAATTCCTTTGCCCGCTCAAGCTGATCGGCGGGAATCTCCTCGATAGTGGGAACTCCGCCGTCAGGTCCCCAGGAGTATTTCTTCATAAGCAATACATCGATCATCGCATTAAATCCGGCTCCGCATTGGAGAGGATACTGCACGATGACAACCTTATTGCCGAAATGTTCGCGCATCTGCTCGATAACGTTCTCATAATCGGCCTTGTCACCGTCCAGCTGATTGAGCGCGAAAATTACAGGTTTCTTGAGCTTTTGGGTAGTACGGAAGATATTCTGAGTACCGACCTCGACACCGTACTGTGTATTGATAAGAATAACACCAGTGTCGGTGACATTAAGGGCGGTGATGGCGTTGCCTACAAAATCGTCTGCACCGGGACAGTCGATTACGTTGAGTTTTTTATTAAGGAACTCGGCATAAAATACAGTGGAGAATACAGAGTAGCCATACTCTTTTTCTACGGGGAATGAGTCGGAAACTGTGTTGCCCGCCTCGACGGTGCCACGGCGTTTTATAACTCCACACTCGTAAAGCATAGCCTCGGCGAGTGTGGTTTTACCCGAGCCCTTGCTACCAAGCAGGGCGATGTTTTTAATTTCGTTGGTTTGATAGACTTTCATAATCCGTACAGGTATTGGTATTAAACAATAGTAAGAAGACGCCTTAGCTCCCTAAAGCGTCCGCAAAATAGTTATAATTTTTCATAATCCTGCTTCTTTTCAATGTGTTTTACAACATATAGGGCGAATTTTACAAATATTTTTCAAAAATGAATTACAGCTATTGATTGCCTTTACAATAATGATTACTTTTGCAAGTATGGACAAAACTAAACCTACTATAATCGCATTACCCAAGATATGTGATCCACGCGGTAATCTCACTTTTGTCGAGAACGGGCGGCATGTGCCGTTTGATATAGCCCGTGCCTATTGGGTATATGACGTGCCGGGCGGAGAAGAGCGCGGCGGACACTCACATCATCAGTCCGAAGAGCTTATCATTGCGACCGGAGGCAGTTTTAATGTCAATCTATCAGACGGGTATGAGACTAAAACTTATACTCTCAACCGTCCGTTTGAAGGATTATATGTCCCTCCCGGTTATTGGCGTACACTTGACAATTTCGCTTCAGGAAGTGTGTGCATGGTACTCACATCTACGCCTTACGACGAGGCTGATTATGTGCGCGACCATGATGAGTTCATGGCACTTGTAGCAACCGGAAAAAAATAGCTTGAATATCATGCGTTACCCGTTTCTTGACCTGAAGGAGTCAAACAAACCCTATATGGACGAAATGTCCGCTGCGGCCGCCCGTGTGATTCGTAGCGGACGATATATAGGCGGAGAGGAAAATGATACGTTTGAGAAGTATCTGGCCAATATGGTCGGCACAAAGTATGCTGTCGGAGTGAGCAACGGCCTTGATGCCCTGAGATTGATAATGCGTGCATACGTCGCACTCGGGATAATGTATCCCGGTGACGAGGTAATTGTACCTGGGAATACGTATATAGCTTCTATTCTCGCTATTAGTGATGCCGGTCTTGTCCCCGTGCCGGTGGATGCAGATATATCCACAATGAATATTGACCCGTCATTAATTGAAGCGGCTGTCACGGCTCGTACACGTGCTGTTATGACCGTGCATCTGTACGGACGCGTGTCGTGGGATGAACGCATGGCTGAAATAGCTCGGCGTTATAACCTCAAGGTCATCGAGGACTGCGCTCAGTCAATCGGAGCGCGGGCATCGGTCATCGGACTGAATGGAGGAGTATATGCCGGTAGCCTCGGTGATGCCGGTGCGTTTAGTTTCTATCCGACCAAGAATATCGGAGCTGTCGGTGATGCCGGTGCGGTGACTACGGATGATGAACAGCTTGCCACAACTGTGCGCGCACTCGCCAACTATGGAAGTGATCGCCGATACCATAATATATATTGTGGATACAATTGCCGTCTTGACCCTATACAGGCGGCCATGCTCATGGTGAAACTGCCGCACACTTCGGATGAGAATGCTGACCGTTTTGCCCGTGCTCTTGCATATTCACGCACCATCCGTCATCCACAGGTCATCACCCCTCTCCTATCCGCTCAAGTTACGGACAACGTATGGCATCAGTACGTGATACGTGTAACTGATGGACGACGCGATGAAATGATGGAGCGCCTTGCGCAACGCGGAGTCGGTACGGATATTCATTATGCTGTACCACCTCATAAGCAACCATGCTATGAGTCACTGAGACATGTCAGTCTGCCCGTGACTGAATTGCTCGCTTCAGAAGTGCTCAGCCTGCCGATCGGTGCAGGAACTTCTGTAAAAGATGCCGCTGAAATCGGAGAAATAATCAATAGCATAAAATAAGATTATGACTAATAGAAGGAATAATAAAGGACGAGGACGAATGGTCCCGGACGTTCGCACATTGATACTGCCGCTCGTGATCATCCTCTGCCTATGGGTGGTGACATCGTTGAAAGGATGCGACAACCCTCCGCTCGACGAGCAGCATGCGACGGGTGCCTACGGTAATCTTATGGAGGTGATTACGAAGCCGGGAGTACCCTCGCAGTTCAAGAGCTATACCGGTATGGATCTATCGTTTAACGAGCGCTGTCATATTCCCAACTGGGTGTCATGGGAGCTGACTGACGATGAAACATCAGGAGATGTAGGCCGTACCAATAAATTTTATAATGATCCGGATATTGACGGTTGTCCTGACTCGTGGGATTATTCTTATTCGGGTTACGATCGCGGGCACATGGCTCCGGCCGGTGATATGAAATGGAGCGAGAAGGCAATGCAAGAGACTTTTTTTCTCTCTAATATCTGTCCACAAGCCAAACAACTTAACACCGGTTCATGGAAAAATCTGGAGGAAAAATGCCGTCAGTGGGCTCAGATAGACGGCCGTATATACATAGTATGCGGCCCTATAATAGATGACAAGCCGATTGAAACCATCGGTGACTCGCATGTGTGGGTTCCATCAAGATTTTTCAAAGTTATCATTGCCCCCTATTCCAATCCGGCTCGTGGGATAGGATTCATTATGCCCAACGGTAAGGTAGAAGGAGGCATGCAGACGTGCGCTGTCAGCATTGACGAGGTTGAACGAATCACCGGTCATGACTTCTTCTCATCTCTGCCTGATGACGTGGAGGCAGATCTTGAGAGTCAGTGTAATTTTCACCAGTGGAGCACATTGAGAAAATAACAGAAAATGTCTTATACAATAGATGATACAATTTGTGCCGTTTCGACTCCTGCGGGAATAGGCGGTATAGCCGTAATACGCGTCAGCGGTCACGATGCGATAAAAATATGTGACAGCGTGTGGGTGGGCAGCAGACTTGCTGATGCGGCAAGTCACACAGCACACCTCGGAGAGATCGTTGATAAAAATATCACTGAGGGAACAATCGATCAGTGCGTGGCGACAGTGTTCCGAGGACCGAAATCCTACACCGGGGAGGATACTGTCGAGCTGGCTGTTCACGGGTCGCGATGGGTGCAGCGTGAAGTGCTTGCCCTATTGCAACGTTCAGGTTGCCGTATGGCAGAGCCGGGAGAATATACCCGCAGGGCAGTGATGAACGGACGTCTTGATCTGGCTCAGGCCGAAGGCGTAGCCGATGTAATCGCGTCGAGCTCACGTGCCGCTCACCGTATAGCCATGCGCCAGATGAAAGGTGGCATTTCAAACAAACTTTCAGAATTGCGTGAACAATTGTTACAGCTATCAGTTCTCCTTGAACTCGAACTTGACTTTTCGGAGGAGGATGTAGAGTTTGCCGACCGCGAACGGCTCATTGTGATAGCTAAAAACATCCGTGAGGAACTGCAACGGCTATATAACTCATTTAGCCGGGGCAATGCCATTAAGGAGGGTATTCCCGTAGCAATTATCGGTGCCACGAATGCGGGAAAATCATCTCTGTTGAATGCGTTGCTTGATGATGATCGAGCTATCGTAAGTAATATACATGGCACTACTCGTGACACTATTGAAGAGACTCTTGAAATTGGAGACTACTTATTCCGTTTTATTGATACAGCCGGACTCCGCGAGACAAATGATCCTATTGAACGGATTGGTATCGACCGTTCGCGCAAAGCCATAGGCAAAGCCAGAATCGTAGTGGTAATGGTTGACAGTACGGATATGATATGTTATGAGGCTGTTATGTCCGGCAACATTAGCACATTATTACCCGAAGAATTATCTCATGCCCATTATGAAGAGGAGGCTCCGAATATAATCATTGGTTTAAATAAAGTTGACATATTGTCGGATGTCGACCGCCATAAGCTTGAAGCCACCCTACCCCGATTGGCTGGAAATTTGCCCGACAGATACGAAATTCTGGCATTGTCCGTGAAGAATAAGTCAGGAATATCAGAGCTCCGTGAGTGTATCAGCCGGATAGCAGAGAGACAAGATGCTACATCAGGAAATGACGCAGACATAATGATCACAAACTTACGGCAAGCCGAAGCTCTGCGTCAGGCCATTGAGGCCATAAATCCATTGATCATCGGCCTTGAAACAGGACTTGAGACCGACCTTGTGGCCCAGCATCTCCGCGAAACCCTCTCTACCCTCTCCGCAGTAACCGGCACAATCCCCACCACAGAAATACTCAACACAATATTCAGCTCCTTTTGCATCGGCAAGTAATTAGTTGATTATAAATGGTTTATATTGATAGCAATTGACTGCTACTGAGCGATAAAACTTAATACATTCAAGAACGCCTAATGCTGATAACTGTCAGTGTTAGGCGTTTTTATGCACCATTTTGTACGGATTCTGTACGACAGCGACTCATTTCACCCCTCGC
>JAAVDB010000040.1 GCA_014802015.1 Bacteroides sp. | reverse complement strand
TATTTCATTGACGGTAAAAAACATAAGATTCATGCCGACAGCATTGACCATATATTGCTGTATCACGCCGATTACCCCGAAAGAAAGGCATATCTGCGCCGGAATCCTGTCGGAAAATACAATTTCAAAAAGGGCGAACTTGATGACTTTAAAGTAAAACACTGGCAGGTGCTTGAATCAGCAGGCAAATATCTGGAATACTGGGTATCGTTCAGGACAGTTAAAATAGGGAAAAAAGGCTTTACTTTCACCTTAGGGGCATTCGACGGCGGACGCCATACACCGTATTATTTCCGTAAACCTTCCGACCCTGTCGCATTAAATATCCCGTCAAATTTAGCTCGCATAGGAGTAACACGGGAGTGGCTCGTAAACTATCTCGCCGATGATCCGGAAATCGTAAAGCGTATAACTGATAAAGGTTATTTCAGCAGGAAACGATCTGACGTTCTGAGAAATGGAAATGCCGTCAATCCATTCTATTACGAGGATATCGCTGTGGACTATAATCCGCAAAAGTAATCGAACGGGGACTTTAAAGTCCTTTTTTCAGCCAGGCGCCTGAGAACAGACGCCACAGGAATATGGCACCGCGGAACGACAGCTCGATACACATGGCCAGCCATACGCCGGCGAGTCCCATCTGCGGGGCGAGAAGAGCAGCCAACGGGAGTCGCACCAACCATATACTGCCGAAATTCATAGCGGCGGGAATGATGGTGTCACCGACACCTATCATCACACCGTAGGCCACAATCGAGGCGGCAAACATCGGTTCGGCAAAGGCCTCGATGCGCAACGACTGCACGCCGAGGTTGACGATCTCGCCAACGGGCGACATCAATTCCATCACCCACGGGGCGCAGATGTACATCACGAGTCCCATGACGGTCATCGTGAGCATACCCAGTCCGACGGTGATATATCCGAAGCGCTTGGCAAGGTCAAGACGTTTGGCTCCATAACTCTGCCCCACGAGTGTAGTGGCCGCGTCGCCGATGCCGTAGCCGGGCATATAACAGATGCTCTCGGCCGTGACGGCAAACGCGTTTGCTGCGATGGCCATGACGCCGAGGGGTGCGACGATGACGGTGACGGCTATCTGCGCACCGCATATCACAGCGTGTTCGAGCGTCATGGGTGCTGACACGCGCATGGCTTTACGCAGCACTTCGCGCGTGGGGCGGAAACTGCCCCGTTCGTGTCCGATGGCCATATCTTTCTGTCGGTAACAGAGATACCACATCATAGCACCGGCCGTGACTATCTCGGCCCCGACCGTGCCGAGCGCTGCGCCGAGCACTCCGAGTCCGGCGCCGGGCATGGTGACGCTCAGGGAGCCAAGCGACAGCTGGCGCGTGGGGAAGATGAGCATGAAGTTGAAGATGACATCGAGCACGCACATCATCACGTTGAGTCCGCCGGGCACCTTCATGTTGCCCGCGCATCGCAGCATGCCTCCTCCAAGGTAATTCATGGTGAGGAGCGGAAGCGCGAGGACGAAGACGAGAAAATAGAGCGTGGCCTTGGAGCATACGGCCTCGCCACCTCCGAGCCAGTGAGGTAGCGGCGAGGCGATGGCCGCTCCGATGGCCGCGACGGCGATGCTGATGAGCAGGCAGGCCGTGATGCCCTGACGCAGGATGTTACGCGCCCGGACATGATCACCCGCTCCGATGCTGTGGGCCACCTGGACTGAAAATCCCATGGTGACGGCCGAACATACTCCCCAGAACAGCCATAGGGAGGTGGAGACAAGACCGACCGAGGCTGAATCGTCGGCTCCGAGCCGTCCCACCATCGATGCGTCGATATACTGCATCATGATGCTCGACAGCTGGGCCATCATCGCGGGCCATGACAGCTGAGCGGTGAGCTTGAGCTGCTGCCCGAGTGTCAGTTTTTCGCCGGTTCGTATCCTCTCGATCTGCACTGGATTATCTTAATTACTTAACAATTTTTTCAAGCGCTGCGGCCATCCGCGCGTATGCCTCCTGGAGCAGATGGCGCGGGCAGGCAATATTGAGACGTATGTAGCGGTCGTCGCCATACATGGCGCCGTCATTGAGCTTGACATGACATTCGCGCTCGATCGTCTCCATCAGTTCGGTGCCGGTCACTCCGAGCGGCGATACATCCACCCACGGCAGGTAGGTAGCTTCGAGACGCGCCACGGGACACCCGGGGAGATGGGCGTGCAGCCACCGGCGGGTATACTCCCAATTGTCGGCGAGGTAGGCTTTGAGCTGTCCGAGCCAAGCCTCTCCGTCGGGTGAATAGGACGCGATGAGGGCTTCGACTCCGAACGGGTTGACATCACACACCTCATTAATATTGATGGCGCGGTCGATGAGCGCTCGTTTTTCAGCCGATGTGCTGATGATGTTGGCTATCTGAAGTCCGGCTGTATTGAATGCCTTGGAGGGTGACAGACACACGATCGCATCAGGGTCGATCGTACCGTAAGGTGTGTATTCATAACCGGGCATGGTGAGCTCACAATGGATCTCGTCGCTCACCACCTGCACGCCGTGACGCGCGCACAGGTCGCGGACACGGGTCAGTTCGGCCGGAGTCCACACCCGGCCTCCGGGATTGTGAGGATTGCACAGCACCAGCATCGTATTGGCCGGATCGGAGGCGACACGCTCAAGGGTGTCAAAGTCGATGCGGTAGGAGAACTCGTCCTCCCCTATCCTCTCGGCTACGAGCGGTGACTCGACGATGCGGCAGCCGTTGTTGCGTATCGATGAGAAGAAGCAGTTATAGACCGGCGTCATCACTATGACGCCGTCGCCCGGCCTGACGAGCGCCTTGATGATGGCAGAAATGGCGGGGACCACTCCTGAGGTGTAGATGACATCGGCACGAGTGAATCTGTAGCCGTGGCGGGTGGCAAACCATCGGGTGAGCGCGTCATAATACTCGTCGCGCACCAATGTGTAGCCGAACACGCCGTGGTCGACACGTCGGCGAAGGGCTTCGATCACGCACGGGGCGGTACGGAAATCCATGTCGGCGACCCAGAGGGGTATCATGCCGGGATATTCGTCCCACTTGTAGGAGCCGGATCCGGCGCGGTCAGGGAGTGTGTCAAACTCGCTCATATATCGATGTATTATTTCTTTGTCTCAGTTATCTTGCAGTCGGCCGGTGCCAGTACATGCCCGTCGATGATAATCTCGCCCACTGACTCGACCGTGATTGAGCCTGTACGCGGGTTCTTGATGCTTGTCACCGGTGACAGGATCGTAGCCTGAAGTGAAGAATCCTCGAATGCGAGGTCGGCGTCAGCATCGAACGTGCAGTCTTCGAGCACAAGGCCTTCGCAGTAACAGAGCGGCTGTGTGCCCGAGATGTGACAGCGCACGAGGTGCAGCCCTTTGGAGTGCCATGCGAGATATTCGCCTGTGAGCGATGAGTCATAGACCGTGACATTCTCTGTGCCCCAGAAGGCATCCTTGGAGTGGATCTCGGCGTTGCGGATGACGACATTCTTACAATACTGGAACGAATAGTTGCCCTCCTGATGATAACGGTCGATGTCGATGTCGGATGAGTGCATGAAGAGGTAGTCGGCATTCTTTACGCTGACGTCACGCAGGCGTACGTTACGGCAGTGCCAGAGGGTCTCCTGCGCGTCGGGGATGTTGACTCGCTCCAGATCGACTCCGTCCATCTCACGAAACATTTTGGGCGCATCAACCTGAGTGTCGGTCATGCGCAGATCGGATGAGTACCATAATGCGGCACGTGCTCCGGGTGTGAACTCACAGTCGGAGATCTCGAATTTCTTTACATGCCAGAAAGGATATTTCCCCTCGAAACGACAGTTGCGGGCAATGATGTCACTACAGCATTTCAGTGCCGACTCACCGGCATGGATGGTGACATTGTCGAGTTGGAGATTGTGATTCGCGAAAAGCGGACGCTCGCCGCCAAATTCTTTATTACTGATGATTTCCATAATTACGCAGAAAATATAAATATTATGTGTAAAACCTATGTATATGCGCGGAATAATTCCGCTACAAATTTACTAACATTCCGCCGACGAAAAAGACCCGAATAGCGGAATATGCTACCAATATTCAAGATATATTTACTGGAATCTGTATGTGATGGTGCCCGTCTGTATGGCGGGTGCATCAGTGTCGATCGAGAATCGGGAGGCGCGCGCTGCACTGACACAGCTCTTGCGGGTGGCATCGCTTGCCGCGGCAGCACCCGTGCCGGACTGATATGCGGCCTCGGTCACCTGTCCCTGACGGTTGACACTGACACGTATGGTAATCGTGCCGAGCGGTCCGGGCTGAGGCTTGGTCCATGAGTCCATGGTGCGCCCTTTGAGATTAAATCCGGGTGTGCCGCTGAGGGCGCCGGTCGATGAATTGCCGTTCGGACTTCCGGCTTTGCCCTGGCCTGATGATCCTGAGCCGGCTTTGCCGAACTGTACCTTATTTGCAATCTTCTGACGGGTCTCCTCCTCACGCTTGGCTCGCTCGGCAGCCTCACGTTCAGCCTTGGAGGGACCGGTGGGTTCCTGGGGAGTCTCCTTGACGACCTTTGCCTCGGACGGACGTTCGGTGGTCACGACCGGTGCCGGTGTCGGGGCCGGCGTGCCTGTATTTTCCACGGCCTGAGCCAACGGTGCGGGGGGCGTGGCATCGGCCACCTCGGCCGGTGCGGGCTGATCGGATGACTCTGTCAACTCGGGGGAGTCGCCGGTCATAACAAACTCTCCGCCAAACAGTACCTCGGACGAATCGACGGGAGGCCATGTACGCTCAGTATCCTCAACCGGCGTGTAGCGCAGATAGAGGATGACGAGTATCACCACCACCAATGCATGAAACAGCAGGGTGGCCAGCATGGCTATGAGTTGATTGCGGCGTGACGGGGTCATAATAGATATAATATCACTCGGGACGGGCCGAGGCGGGTGCGGGCTTGGTGGCGAGCACCATTTTGAGATTGTGTTGCGCTCCGAGGTCAAGCACTCGCACAAGCGTGCCGTAGGTAACCTCTTCGTCAGCATATACGGCGATGAAGTCGTCAGTGTCAGGCGACATGTTGAGACGTGCATCCTGAAGCGCGCCGGCGAGTGATTCGAACTCGATCATCGCAGGCTCCTCGCCTGATATTGACACGTAAAAGTGTGAATCCTTGTCAATGAAAACACGTGTGGAGGGTTTCAGCGCGGTCTGATGCGAGCTCTCGGGAAGATTTACCTCAAGCGCTGTCGGGAAGACGAATGTCGATGTGACCATGAAGAATATCAGTAGCAGAAAGATAACATCGGTCATCGACGCCATGGAGAAAACCTCCATCATGCGGTGCTGTCGTTTCAGTGCCATGACGCTTATGCAGGCTCGTTGAGGAGATCCATGAACTCCATAGTCTTGGCCTCCAGATTGTTCATCACCTTATTGATACGCGCCACAAGATAGTTGTAGGCAAAGAGTGCGATAATGCCGACTATCAGACCGGCCACCGTGGTGACAAGTGCGGAATATATGCCGTCGGCGAGCACTGCGATGTTGGCGCTGGTTCCGGCCGACGCGAGGTTGAAGAATGCGTTGACCATACCTATTACCGTACCGAGAAATCCGATCATCGGTCCGCCGGCAGCCGTGGTGGCAAGCCATGAGAGGCCCTTTTCGAGATTGGCGATCTCGATATTGCCAGTGTTCTCGATGGCTACAAGCACATCGTTCATGGGTCGGCCGATACGCGAGATGCCCTTGAGTATGAGGCGTGAATAGGGTGTGTCGGTACGGTTGCACAAATTACGTGCGCTCTCGATCTCGCCGTCATGTATATAGTCGCGGATGCGCTCCATGAATGACGAGTCCTCCTTACGGGCCCGCGAGATGGCTATGTAGCGCTCTACAAATATATATATGCTTATCAGCGAGAGGATGGCGAGGGGTATCATAATGAAACCGCCACGCATCGTGAGGTCCCACACAGAAAGTTCCTGCACCATCTGGGCCGCCTGCTCCTGCATGGCGTGACTTACCGTACCGTTACCGATGGTACTGAGTGTATCGACAAACTGTTCCTGTATCATTTTCCGGATGCTGTTAATGTTTTTGACGTTTGGGAGATCATGCCTTGAGGCATGCGAGATAGCGGTGTATGGTCTCTTCGAGGCCGAGATAGAGGGCATCGCATATCAGCGCATGACCTATCGACACCTCGCTCAGACGTGGTATGCGGGTGTGAAACCATTCGAGATTGACCAGACTGAGATCGTGTCCGGCGTTGACACCGAGTCCGCATTTGAGCGCGGCGTTGGCTGCCTCGACAAAGGGGGCGACTGCACGTTCGGGATCGGTGGGATACAGATCGGCGTAAGGCTTGGTGTACAATTCCACCCTGTCAGCTCCTGTCTTGGCTGCAAGACGGATATTGTCGACATCGGTGCCTACAAATATCGACGAGCGGATATGTGCCTCACGGAGACGCTCGACCACCGAGGTCAGAAACTCCATATTGGCCTCGACGTCCCACCCGGCGCTTGAGGTGATGGCATCGGGAGCATCGGGTACAAGTGTCACTTGCGTGGGACGCACCTGAAGCACGAGTTTCATAAACTCGGGGGAAGGATAGCCCTCGATGTTGAACTCGGTCTTGACCAGCGGACGCAACTTGTACACATCGTCACGACGGATGTGACGCTCGTCGGGTCGCGGATGTACGGTGATGCCCTGCGCGCCGAATGCCTCACAGTCGGCGGCCACCTTCAGGAGGTCGGGCACGTTCTCGCCGCGAGCGTTGCGCAGTGTAGCTATTTTATTGATATTTACGCTTAGATTTGTCATCATTTAAATCTTTTTGTCTCGTCCGCGGTTGAAAATATATGATAATATTATTAATTTTGTAGCACCGCAGCCGGAATACGGATGCAAATTTACTCAGAAAAAACTGAAAACTGAAAAATTTTGACCTCAAAAGACATCATATCGCCCAACGAATTTCTCCCCGCACTCCCGTCGGCACCCTCGATCGAACGGCTCTATCCGCCGCGTGACGAGTCGAGCCGATTGCTCGTGAGCTGTATCCCTTCGGACTACAGTGCATCACGTATAGCCCGTGCGGTAGAGGATGCCGACGCACATCTGCTCAACCTCAACGTCACCACTGACGGCGAGCGGATGGACAATCGTGTCGTGGCCGAACTGAGGGTCAGCCATCGCAGTCCGCTCGCCGTGGCCCGCTCGCTGGAGCGCTACGGATATGAGGTGGTGGATGTGGAGCACGAAGCACTCGCCGATGACGATATGGCTAACGAACGCCTCAACGAACTGCTGCATTACATCGACCTGTGATGAATGCGGATCGCATTACATAAAAATAATTCCCGATATTATGAAAATAGCTGTCTTCGGCAAACGGCGCCAGAGCGTCGAGGATTTGCCCCGCATAGCGTCGCTGATCAAACTACTCTCCGACAAGGGGATGTTCGTTGCCATACAGCAACACTTCTATGAGGCGATGACGCGCGAGCTCGGCATTCCGCTCGAAGCTGATGACGTGTTTGAGGAGAGCGACTTTTCAGCCGATGTCGCCATCAGCATAGGTGGTGACGGGACGTTTCTGCGTACAGCCCGCTGGGTTGGTCCCAAGGAGACACCTATCATCGGTTTTAATACCGGCCACCTCGGATTTCTCGCCGAAGAGTCTCTTGATGAAGCCCCGCTGATAGTCGAGAACCTTCTCGCCGGCAACTATTTCATCGAGTCACGCTCACTGCTTGAGGTTTACACGACAAATGACGGCTCCAGACATGCCATACAGGGTTGGCCGTATGCGCTCAATGAGGTAGCCATCCTGCGCCATGACTCCGCATCGATGATCAATGTTCACACATATCTCGATGACATCGAGGTGGCATCTTATCAGGGTGACGGTCTGATCATCTCCACCCCCACCGGTTCTACGGCTTACAATCTGTCGGTAGGCGGACCGATCATTCAGCCTACCGCACCCTGCTGGGCACTCTCGCCTGTCGCTCCTCACGCTCTGACGATGCGTCCGCTCGTGGTGAGCGACAGCCATCTGATCACGACGAGGGTCGACTCACGTGCCGATACATATCGCGTCACTCTTGACGGCCGGGTGCATGTACTCCCTATCGACACTGCTCTTCACATCAAAAAGGCTCCGTTTGACATCAAGGTCATACACCGCGAAAGCCATACTTTTGTCGACACGCTCAGTTCCAAACTGCTCTGGGGTATGACGAGACGGTAAGGGTAAGACCCCGTTCCCCAATATTTGTTAACGCTGAGGTCGCATATCTCCGAGTGATTTTTATGATGGAACGAAGGAGCGATGGGGTTCCATCGTGACCGAGTGACAACACAAAAATCACCGGAGATATGCGCCTGTAAGGTAACTTATCGTGATATAAATTACCTTCGTCTCGGCCAATCGTCACGCATCTGCGTCCGCTTGTTTCGGTCACGATGGGACTCCATCGCTCCCTCACTGCGCGAACACAGCTGCATAACGCTTGACCGCCTCAGCATTAACAAATATTGGCGAACGGGGTCTAAGTCTAATCATAAACATAAATCACACACATCGCGGGATGTATCTGATGACATCAGATACATCCCGCGATGGTATTTTAACGGGTGTTATCGCGCCGGATTAAACGTTCTCGGGACGGAGAGTGCGGACTACAGCACCTGTGCGCCACATCTCGCTCTCGCGGAGAGCCTTGAGCTCCTCTTCGAGTTTCTCGCGATAGTCGGGCTGGGTGTTAGAGTCGATGCTGCGCTGTGCCTCACGACCGGTCTTAACGCTCTCATAGAGGTCACGTACAACGGGCTTGATGGCATCGTGGAACGGGCCCATCCAGTCAAGTGCGCCACGCTGTGCGGTAGTCGAGCAGTTAGCGTACATCCAGTCCATACCCTTGACTGCGAAGAGGGGCATGAGTGACTGTGTAAGCTCCTCGACGGTCTCGTTGAATGCCTCGGAGGGTGTGTGGCCATTCTCACGGAGCACTTCGTACTGGGCGAGGAGGAGACCCTGGATAGCACCCATGAGTGAACCGCGCTCGCCGGTAAGGTCGCTGACAGCCTCACGCTGGAATGTGGTTTCGAACAGATAGCCTGAACCGATGCCGATGCCGAGTGCGAGGGTACGGTCAAGCGCACGGCCGGTAGCATCCTGATATACTGCAAATGAAGAGTTGGTGCCCTTACCCTCCTTGAAGAGTACGCGGAGCATTGTGCCCGAACCCTTGGGCGCAACCATGATCACGTCAACATCAGCGGGGGGAACCACACCTGTACGGTCGCTCCAGTTGATAGCGAAACCGTGGCTGAAATAGAGAGCCTTGCCGGGAGTAAGATGCTTCTTGATAGTGGGCCACTGTGAGATAACGGCTGCGTCACTGAGCAGACACATGATGATGGTACCGCGCTTGCAAGCCTCCTCGATTGAGAAAAGGGTCTCACCGGGTACCCAACCGTCAGCAACGGCCTTGTCATAAGTCTTGCCTTCGCGCTGACCTACGATTACATTAAATCCGTTGTCGCGGAGGTCGAGGCCCTGACCGGGGCCCTGAACGCCATAACCGATTACTGCGATGGTCTCATCCTTGAGTGTTTCGAGAGCCTTGCTGAGAGGATACTCTTCACGAGTGATGACGGTCTCTTCTACGCCGCCAAAGTTAAGTTTAGCCATAATTTATTAAATTACAAATGTTTTGTTGTCAAAAAAAATTATTCCCCGGACATATCGCGATGACTGAAACTGATGCGTGCGAGTGCGCATGAGGTGTCACCGACCCTTATCTCCGCATCGTATGCACCTTCGACTGCCGCCGTCGGCTCCATCAGTGTCAACGATTCCTGACCGTAACGGGCCTCGTGCTTGAACGCGATCTCAAATCGGGTCACACGGTCAGCCATATACTTTTCAAGGGGCCAGAGGTCAGTAATGAGGTCGATGTAACGGCGTGTGGTGACGTGACGGTTGACATCGATGTCACTCACCTTGAATCTGTAGTCATAACCCTCGGCCCCATCATGTACAGGCTGAAGTTTACCACCTTTGACTCCACCGAAAGGTCTGTCATTGATCACATCCACAAGAGCCTTGTGACATGTGAGATCGGTAGGTCGGCGCGAGTCCATATCGATTGCCATCCATACGGTATGCGCCCAAGCTACAGTCTCGCCGGTCTCGGTGTCCTTGAGTTCAAACAGACGTTCCGAATATATGCGGTTGACACTCTCGACCCATGTGAGCAGTCTGTAACTCTGATTGACACCGGGCATACGTATGATGTCGATACTGAGTCGTGACAATACCCATGAGGTGTTACTCTCCATCATGTGAGCGTAGCCGAATCCGAGCAGATTGGCGTGACCTGTCGCCGTGTCGATAATAAGCGTCACGAGACGCGACAGGGGCATTTCTTCCTGTGCGTTGACCTCGGCGGCTGTCAGATAGAAATCATTGACGAAGAGTTTCATACCTATTGTTATTTATCTGATTATCGTTCTTTTGCCTATAGTTATTATCCCTCAACGGAACGGCGACGCGCCTCCTGCTCCTCAAGATAACGCGAGAAATGTTCTGTAGGTGACTTGGTGACGCTGATGCGGCCCGAGCGGATAAACTGCTGGATGCCGTACTGAGTCAGAAGGTCATACAGAGCCTGGGTCTCGGTCTCATGTCCGGTCTTCTCAATGACGGTGTAGTCACGGGTTATCTCAAGGATACGGGCATTATGAACACGGATTATACGTTCGAGATTAGGTTCGTCAAGCAGACGCACGGTCGGAACCTTGTAGAGCGCGACCTCCTGATAGACGATCTCGTCATCGGTGTAAAGAAACGCGCGGAGCACGTCGACACACTTCTCGATCTGTTTGACTACCTTCTCAAGCACCTCGCGCTCACCTGCGACAAGAAAATTCATCTTGTGCACTCCGGGCTCGGCACTCGGGCTCGACGATACACTCTCAAGGTTGAGTCCCCTGCGGGTGAAGATGATGGCGACACGGCTGAGAAGTCCTACCTGATTTTCCGTGAACACCGAAATGGTAAACATTTTTTTATCCATAATCACCCTTATTTTTGATATTTCTTGGTACGGTTGATAAGTATGTCATCGACAGCTGCGCCGGGTGCCACCATCGGGAAGACCATATCCTCGGTCTCGATGTTGACGTTAAGCATATAGGCTGTCTTGGAGTTGATCATACGTTCGATCGCTCCCTCAAGCTGGTCGGCTGTCTCGACATTCTCGGCAGGGATGCCATAAGCTTTGCTTATCATTACAAAGTCAGGATTAAGCATCTCGGTGCCCATGAAATGATCGTTGTAGAACATCGACTGCCACTGACGCACGTTGCCGAGGAAATTATTGTTCAGAATGATAATCTTCACAGGGGTATGATACTCCATGATGGTGCCGAGCTCCTGCATGGTCATCTGAAATCCGCCGTCGCCCATGAATGCGAACACCTGACGCTCAGGTGCGCCGATGGCCGCGCCGATGGCTGCGGGCAGACAGAAGCCCATGGTGCCGAGACCGCCGGAGGTTATCACACTCTTGGGGAGCGTATACTTGAAGTAGCGTGCAGCCATCATCTGATTCTGACCCACATCGGTAACGAGTATGCCGTTGTTGCCGCTCATTTCCGATACCTTACGTATCACCTGGCCCATACGCATAGCTCCGTTGCGGGTGTCGATGGGATGAAGCTCGCGCTGCATCACCTCTACCTCCTCTACCTCACGGGGGGCATCGAACGATTTCACCCACTCGGTGTGCGATGCCTTGTTGATGAGCGGGAGCAGACTACGTATGGCCCGGCCGGCATCAGCATGAATCTGGACATCCGAATGGACAAGTTTGTTGAACTCGGCCGCATCGACATCGATGTGTATTATCTTAGCCTGCTTGGCATACGAACTGAGCGCACCCGTCACACGGTCGTCAAAACGCATACCGACCGCCATTATGACGTCAGCCTCGTTGGTCTTGACATTGGGGGCGATATTGCCGTGCATTCCGACCATACCTTTGTTCAGAGGATGGTCAGTGGGGAATGACGAGAGACCGAGCAGTGTCGAGGCTACAGGGATATCCGCCTTCTCGGCAAGAGCGATAAGATCATCACCCGCTCCTGATATGAGCACGCCGTGTCCGGCGATAATCATGGGACGACTGGCCTTGTTGAGCAATGTCGAGGCCTCTGCTATGGCTGAAGGCTGAGGATCAGGATCAGGATTATAGCTGCGGATATAATTGATCTGCTTGTATCCGTCCCAATCCATCTCGCCGACCTGCGCGTCCTTGGTAAAATCAAGGACGACCGGACCGGGGCGACCTGTCGATGCCAGATAGAATGCACGGGCCACAGCCCAGGGTACCTCCTCGGCACTGCGTATCTGGTAAGCCCACTTGGTAATAGGCTGTGTTATGCCGAGCACGTCAGACTCCTGAAAGGCGTCTGTGCCGAGCGAACCGACTGCCACCTGTCCTGTAATGACCACGATAGGGGTAGAATCAGACAGCGCATCGGCTATGCCTGTAATAACATTTGTAGCGGCGGGACCTGATGTCACCGTCACCACACCCGGCTTGCCGCAGGCACGGGCGTAACCTTGTGCCGCATGCACCGCACCCTGCTCGTGACGCACGAGTATGTGGTGCAGTCTGTCCTGAAAGCCATAGAGCGTGTCGTAGAAATTTATTATCTGGCCGCCGGGATAACCGAATATGGTATTGACTCCCTCGGCAAGCAGAGCCCGACACATGGCCTCTGAACCTTTTATCTTTTCACTCATAAGTAGGTTTTAACTTTTCAGATTACACGTACACCACCCTTGTCAGCCGATGTCACCATAGCGGCATAAGCGCGGAGCGCCTGACTCACATGACGATCTCGGTCACGAGCTGTGAAACCCTCCTTGCCGAGTGCTTCTTCTTCAGCACGGCGTGCGGCAAGTTCTTCGTCCGTAAGGCGGACATTGATACTGCGGGCGGGGATGTCGATCTCGATAATATCTCCGTCACGCACCAGACCGATATTACCTCCGGCTGCGGCCTCGGGTGAGATGTGTCCGATGGACAGGCCTGACGTACCGCCCGAGAAGCGTCCGTCAGTAATGAGCGCACACTCTTTACCGAGGTGCTTGCTCTTTATATATGAGGTGGGATAGAGCATTTCCTGCATGCCGGGACCACCCTTGGGACCTTCGTATGTGATGACCACTACATCACCGCTCTTGACCTGATCGCGCAGAATGCCGTTGACGGCTGCCTCCTGTGAGGTGAACACCTTGGCAGGGCCGCTGAAACGGAATATGCTCTCGTCTACGCCGGCGGTCTTGACCACACATCCGTCCTGGGCGATATTGCCTTTCAGCACTGCGAGACCTCCGTCCTTGACGTAGGCATGCTCCATGTCACGGATGCATCCGGCTGCACGGTCGGTGTCAAGCTCGGAGTAGTAGCTGCTCTGACATCCCAGCTCGGTGGTACGCTTCATGCCGGGCGCGCTCTTCCAGAGTTCATCCGCCTCAAGCGAGGGGGCTTTGTCACCGACAGCCCATGTGCGGATAGCATCACCGAGCGTGGTGCGGTCGACACGTTTCACATCGGTATCGATGAGTCCGGCCTCGGCGAGAATCTTCATTATCGAGAGAATGCCTCCGGCACGGTTGACATCCTGAATATGGTAGTGTGAATTGGGAGCGACCTTGCAGAGTACAGGCGTGTGACGCGACAGTCGGTCGATGTCGGCCATCGTGAAGTCGGCACCGGCCTCATTGGCCACAGCGAGGAGATGAAGCACGGTGTTGGTCGAGCCACCCATCGCTATGTCGAGTGTCATGGCATTGAGCATGGCCTGACGTGTGGCGATGCTGCGCGGGAGCACGCTGTCGTCTCCGTCACGATAATAGGCGTATGCGTTCTCGACGATCTGCTTTGCAGCCTTCTTGAAGAGTTCGCGACGGTTGACATGTGTGGCCACTACAGTACCGTTGCCGGGCAACGCAAGACCGATAGCCTCGTTGAGCGAGTTCATCGAGTTGGCGGTGAACATACCCGAGCATGATCCGCATGTGGGGCAACCTTTCTCCTCAAGGAGCTTGACATAATGGTCCGATACGCTGACGTCGGCTGACTGCACCATAATGTCGACCAGATCGACATCCTTGCCTTCGACGTTTCCGGCCTCCATGGGACCGCCGGACACGAAGATCGCGGGGATATTGAGGCGCATGGCTGCCATCAGCATTCCGGGGGTCACTTTATCGCAGTTGGAGATGCACACCATGGCATCAGCCTTGTGCGCGTTGACCATATATTCAATCGAGTCAGCGATCATGTCGCGCGAGGGGAGCGAGTAGAGCATGCCGTCATGTCCCATGGCGATACCGTCGTCGATGGCAATAGTGTTGAACTCGGCGGCAAAGCATCCCTGCTTTTCAATCTCCTCCTTGACTATCTGTCCGATCTCGTGGAGATGTGTATGACCGGGAACAAACTGTGTGAACGAATTTACGACGGCGATGATGGGCTTGCCAAACTGCTCCTCTTTCATGCCGTTGGCACGCCAGAGTGCACGAGCACCGGCCATACGGCGGCCTTCGGTACTTGCGGCGCTTCTCAACGGATTCTTCATATTTATTGCGATATAGTGAATTATACCTATTTTGTGAAACTAAAACCTCACAAAAATTTAAAATTTATCCGCAAAAATACGGAAATATGCTGTAAAACACAAATTTTTATCATATATTTATGTTTACAACAATAAGTAACTCTTAAAAATTAAACGTCACTAAGTTTTTCATAAGTCACCCTTGTAAGACTTTTTATATTCTCTGTGGCTTTATTTTGGCTAAAATCCCCTCATTCATCAGTCGTTTATATCCATAAACTCCTTCTTCATTCGTTGATTTTTGCTCAAAATAAAGCTCACATATAATATAAATTAATTTTCAAGAGTTACTTATATTTACCAGCTTTATATTTACAACGTCGGATAAAAGGCATCTTCGATATGCTCCAGTTCATAACCGTCCGGTCCGCCGATGATAAATATCAGATCAAACTGCGGCTCAAGCGCGATGTCGACGCCCCGCATATACATGTCGGCGGCGCTGACCATACGCTGCCGTTTCGTCTTATCTATCGCTTCGACCGGGTCGACAATATCGGTCGAGCGGGTCTTGACCTCGACAAAACAGATACGGTTGTCCTTACGTGCTATAAAATCAATCTCGACCCTCCCTATGCGCTGATTCACTCCGTCAATGGCATAACCGCGAGTGAGGAGATAGTCGCGCGCTACCTCCTCACCCCACTTGCCAAGTTCGTTATGTGCCGACATCGGCTGTGACAGTATTTTTTACTTGAAGTCCTCGTAGTCGATGGGATCATCCTCATCGAGCATGTCGTAACCGTAGTCTTCACCCTCGAAGTCCTCGTCATACATATCCTCATCATCCTCGGGCATGGCGGGGACATTCTCGAATATGAATTCGTCCTCCTCGCGCACACGATGATGGCCGTCGAGCGGACGGTGGGTGATGGGGTTGACCTCTATGCGGTTACGTTCGTCCGTGATCTCACCCCACAGCATATCCTTGAGTTCGGTTATGCCCTGGCCTGTCACGGCAGATATAAATATGTGGGGCACACCCTCCGGGAGGTGATGCGACATCTCCTCGCGCAGCTCATCGTCAAGCATATCGCTCTTGGAGATGGCGAGCACACGCGGCTTGTCAGCCAGCTGGGGATTGAACTTCTCAAGCTCGGAGGCGAGTATCTCATACTCCTTTCTGATGTCATCGGCATCGGCCGGTACCATGAAGAGCAATACGGCATTGCGCTCGATGTGACGGAGGAAACGCAGGCCGAGGCCTTTGCCTTCGCTCGCGCCCTCGATAATGCCAGGAATGTCGGCCATGACAAACGAGCGGTCGCCACGATAGGACACGATGCCGAGCTGCGGCTCCATCGTGGTAAATGGATAGTCGGCAATCTTGGGACGTGCCGCGGAGATGGCTGACAACAATGTGGATTTACCGGCATTGGGAAATCCTACAAGTCCGACATCGGCCAGAAGCTTCAGCTCCATGATGATGCTCTTCTCGATAGCAGGTTCACCGGGCTGGGCATAGCGGGGAGTACGATTGGTGGCACTCTTGAAATGCCAGTTGCCGAGTCCGCCGCGTCCGCCGCGCAACAGTTTGATCTCCTCACCGTCGGCAGTTACTTCACAGAGAAATTCACCGGTCTCGGCATCGAACACCACTGTGCCGCACGGTACGTCAACGATCACATCCTCGCCATCCTTACCGAAGGAACGGCCGCCTGAACCTGACTCACCGTTACCGGCAAAGATGTGACGGCGGTAGCGCAACGGCAGGAGGGTCCACATGTGTGAATTGCCACGCAGTATTATATGTCCGCCACGTCCGCCGTCGCCGCCGTCGGGGCCGCCTTTGGGCACATACTTTGCGCGATGGAAATGACGTGAGCCGGCACCGCCCTTACCCGAGCGGCAGAGTACCTTTACGTAATCTATGAAGTTTGAGTCTGCCATATTGGAGAATTGATGATATTTTCAGTGTTTATGTATTATAACAACCTTGATGTCCAAAAGGTCATCCGGCCATCGGTTTTTTCACACATCAGCGCTGGGTGAGGTCGACGTGACGCATCAGTTCGCGGGCATGTGCATAATCGGAGGGCGAACCTATGTCGATCCAGGTGCCGTTGATGAGGAAATAAGTGACCTTGCGCCCCTCCGAGAGTGCCATGTCGATAAGATCGGTGGCATCGGTGCGCCGGTCGGCAGGCAGCGAACGCAGGAGCCGGTTGGAGATCATGTAGATACCTGCGTTGGCATAGTAGGAATAGGATGGTTTCTCTTCGAGCGACGTCACGCGCGATCCGTCCGTGGCAAGTATGGCGTATGGCACGGAGACGTTATATGGGATGGCCGCCACGGTAATATCGGCTTCCTCTGCCTTGTGATGCAGATACATATCCTCGAATGATATAGTGGTGAGCAGATCGGAATTCATAACGATCGTATCACCCTCGGCGGGTATATCGCACAGAGCGACCGCCCCGATGGTACCCATCGGCATATTCTCACGCACACACTTCACCTTAACACCGCTCACAGCCGTGGAAAAATGCTCTTCAAGCTGTTCGGCAAGGTAATTTACCGTCACGGATATGTCATTCACCCCTACCCTCGCGAGGGCATCGATGTTATGATCTATGACCGGTCGGTCACCGAGCGGCAGCAGCGGTTTGGGTGTGGTGAGCGTGAGCGGGCGCAAACGTTCCCCCTTGCCTCCGGCCATAAGTACGGCTCCGACAGGTAGTATCGATCGGGTGACCGATGTGTCGATTATACGTCGTATGCGTCCGTCGGCGTCAAGCACAGGCACAAGATGCACACCGCGCTGACGCATCTCGCGCAGACGGCTCACCGACTCATCACCCTCACGCAGGGCACTATAGTCGCGGTGCATCGCCTCGATGACTGCTGTGTCAAGTGACACGCCACGCAGGATGGCACGCCTGACATCGCCGTCGGTGAGTGTGCCGCATATACGCATGTCATCATCGGTGACAAGCAGTGTCATCTGTCCGCCCGACAGACTGTTGAGTTTGCCGAGTGCTTCGATCAGTGTGGCGGTGTGTGATATGATGTGTCGGTCCATGATATTTCAAGATTAGGAGATGGATACCACCTTATTTATATATAGAGAGAGGTGCGTTGTTCTTCACGCATGCGGCAGGTCATAAAACGTCTTGGTGCGTAACCGCTCAAGCGGGGTCTCGGCTATAGCCTTGACCGAGAGTTGCAACGTGTCGGGACGAGCGTAGGGATTACTTGCGTTTCGCGCCATTGACTGACCTTCGTCTGACAACGCAAAGCGTATTGCCGCCGCGATCTCATCCGCTGAATCCCCGCAATGGATCACACTGTCAGAACTGAGTCGCCCCTTCTGACGGATGCCTATGTCAACGGTCGGTGTCCCTATCGACGGCACTTCGATAATGCCGCTTGACGAGTTGCCGACCACAGCGCTGACGCATCTCAGCGCCGAGAGATAACGGAGTTTGCCGAGCGAAGGTATCACCCTGACACGTCCGGGATTACGTAGTGCGTAATCCTCGATCAAGTCGATTATCACCCTACCCTGCGCATCATTATTAGGATATGTTATGAGCACGTTTGAATCGGGAAACCGATCGAGCGCGGCGAGTAGATTACGGCACTTCTCAGCGGTATCACCCGTGTCGAGAGTAGCGGGATGGTAGGTCACGAGCATCGACCCTTCGGGCAATGCGAAGTCGATCGACCTCTCAAGCTGCTCACGTGTCATCAGAGGTTCGTGCATGAGATTATACACGCCAATCGAGCCGGTATTTACAACACGCTCGGGAGCTTCACCCATAGCGATTACACGCTGACGGTAAGGCTCGGTGGATGTGAGATGCAGAGCCGACATCTTGGTGATGGCATGGCGTATGGAGTCATCGATGGCTCCCTCCGAGATCTCACCCCCCGCGATATGCACTATAGGGATGCGCAGCATGAGGGCCGCGGTGGCCGTGGCGAGCATCTCGAAACGGTCGCCGAGTATCACTATCACGTCAGGTGCCACCTGCTGCAACGCATGGGCCATGCCGCTCAGACATGCAGCCATCGCATCGGCAGTGCCCACGGGGGTATCGCCGGTGTCGGGCATGGGCACACAGATGACATCGGTAAAGCCGTTGTCTTTTATCTCGTTGACCGTCATGCCATAGCGTTTCTGTAAATGCATATTGGTAGCGAGGACCGTCACCTGACAGTCCCCACGCTCGCGCAGGGCGACAGCGATGCCACTGAGCAGTCCCCAGTCGGCACGCGTACCGGTCGCTATGGCTATTTTTCTCATAATGCTTTGGTCATTTCAATATTCACGTTCGCCGAATATGGTAGTGCCTACACGTATCATATTGGCCCCTTCGTCCACTGCCAAAGGCCAGTCGTGACTCATGCCCATGCTTACAATTTTAAATCCGGGCACATCGGACATAATACCGTCCCGAAGCATATCGAAGACCGAACGTATGGTTCGGAAATCGCTGCGTATGCGTTCCTCGTCATCGACATTCGAAGCCATACCCATGACTCCGGCCACCTCTACCGAGGGGAGATGCGCCAGCAGGTCGGGTGTGAGCAACGACAATAACTCGTCGGGGGTAAATCCGTATTTAGTCTCCTCGCGTGCGACATGCAGCTGCAACAGCACCTGCACTTTGCGTCCGAGGCGCGAAGCCTCGCTGTCGATGAGACGCAGCAGGCGCTCCGAATCAACGCTGTGTATCAATGTGACGTGAGGCAATATCTGGCGCACCTTATTGGTCTGAAGATGACCTATGAAGTGCCACCTCACATCCTCGGGCATCACTTTAGCCTTATCGCACAGTTCATTGGCACGGCTCTCGCCGAATATTCTCTGACCTGCATCGTATGCTTCGCGCAGAGCCTCGACGGGGTGGAATTTTGACACGGCCACGAGCTCGACACCCTCAGGCACCGAGCCGTTCAACCGTGTTAGCCTGTCTCTTACACCCATCGGTTGTCACTCGCCCTCTTTGGAGCCTTTGCCGCTGAGGTCAGCGTCATAGACATCCATGATAGCAGTCTCCTGGATGGTATTGATCTCAAAATCGGCCATAGTACCGCTCATACCCTCCATGAAATTATCGTACGCCTCCTTGAACGAGTCGGCCGACACGAGAAATTGGGTGATGCTTTTCTTCTCGACAGCAGTCTTTTCGTCGAGAGTTATGAAAGCGGCCTTGACAAGATACCACTTGTCGCCGACCTTATCGCGGAAAATCTCGGCTATCTTGGAGATTTTGACAGCCGATACATTATAATCGGACGTGAAGTGAGCGATCTCCTCCGAGATACGGGCCTCGGCCTCGGTGAACGACAGCGCATCCACCATATATGCTTCAGTGACTTTCTTTACCGATCCGTTCTCCATAGTCTTGTCGTAACGAACCTTGGTCTCAAACCATAATGCCATTGTAGAAAAAATGTCTAAATTGATTGATAAATTAATGTAGAAAGAGAGTCACAAAATTACACAAAAAACCTGAAAAACCGTCTAAAATCCCTCCCCGAATTTTCGAGCCGGTATGTTAAGACCGGAATAAAATCATTATCTATCCCGCCACGGATTGCGGTAGAGTCCGGCGAGCTGCGCGCCGAAGTGAAGGAAGAATGAGGGGCCGTCGATAAAATATCGGCGAAACATCCGTCGCGGCTCCATCAGGAATCGATAGAACCATTCCATGCACAGACGACGCACCCATAGCGGGGCCCGTCTGATGTGCCCGGCCTCGAAATCGATCGTCGCGCCGAGTGCCATCCACACTTTCACTCCCGGCATACGGTGACGGTGAGCCATGATCCATTTCTCCTGCTTGGGTGCGCCGAGGCCGACAAGCACAGTGGTTGCCCCCGAGGCATTAATCATATCGACGATGCGGTCACACTCGCCGGCTGACTTCTCAAAACCGTACGGAGGTGAATATGTACCGACCACCATCTCGCGTCCGACACGCGCATTGATGTTGCGCGCCGCCTGCTCACCCACTCCGGGCATCGCACCGAGCAGGAATATACGGCACTCGGGATCGGTGGCATTATACATATAATAATCCGTAAAGAAACTGCTGCCGGGTATGGCCTCGGGCAACGGTCGCCTCAACAGTTTGGAACACAGCCACAGTATACGGCTGTCACAGACTATCCATTCGGCCTGGCCATAGCATCGGTAGAAGGCCTCGTCACGCTGCAACTTGACCAGATGGTCGACATTGGGCGTGATGAGCACCCCACCCGATTTAAGCCCTTCGAGCAATTCATCGCGGGTGATGTTGCGTATCGGTATGTTGAGAATCGTAGTGTCAGACATGGTACTTACCGTACAAAGATAGCTATTTTTTTTATGACAATGTATAGCCGCGCGAAATTTTTAGGCAACACATCTTTTGGAAAACAGGAAAAAATACTCTATCTTTGCGCTACTTTTACCACCGGCATATAGTCAACGGTATAAGCCAAGGCTGCTCGAATGGTGGAATGGTAGACACGAAGGACTTAAAATCCTTTGGTCATTGCGACCGTGCGGGTTCGAGTCCCGCTTCGAGCACACATCCCCCGCCCACCTCGTCATCACCGAAGGACAAGCGGGGGATTTTTTTGTTAACATACGATCGCTCTGCACTTTATTTCATCTCACACGACGTGACCGCGCTTAAATCTCTCCACCATAACATCACTCTTTACATTATCCGGCTTATAGCCTTGCTGTCACCGATCGGCACACTCGGTGCGCAGACGACCGGTGCATCCCTGCTGTCACAGGGCCGATGGATAAAAATACACGTGGACACCACATCGGTCCACCGCATCCCTTACACCTTATTAAAAGAATGGGGGTTTGACAATCCCGACAACGTAATCCTAGCGGGATACGGCAGTGTGGAGCGCGCTCATACACTCAACACCGCTCCCGACATGCTCCCCGTGCTCCCTGTGAGCCGGGCTGAGGACGGGATATACTTCTATGCCGAGGGGGACACCCGCGTCTCGCTGAGGGCCGATCAATCATCGGTGCCGTTTGCCAAACATTACAATTACTATTCGTCCGGCTCATGCTATTTCATCGGCGAGCGCACGGGCATGTCGTCACCCGAGGTCCCGTCCATAGCCGACAGCGGGGATGATGACACTCAGACTATCGACTCGCACATATCGCTGACCCACACCCTCTATCGTGAGGCTCATCCCGCGCCGCACGGGCTCCTGGCATTCTCGCACGACATCACAGCAGGCTCTCCGCGCACATCAGTATACGATGTCACAGGCCATGACGGATCAGCCCGGCTATACTACACATACGGCTGGCTGCACTCCCGCCCAACGTCTCAGAGTATAAGCATAGCATTCTCGCCCGATGTGACAGCCGCCGATATTTCCAATGACAAACTGGTCAATAATGTCAAGAGCCACGTACTGTTTTCAGTCAAGGAAAACTCACTGTCTACACTTAAACTCAACGGGAATACCGACCGTTTCTCAGTCACATTCTCCAACCCCGGCGGGGCATTCTCATCATTGGCACTCGTCTCAACCACCCTTATATATAACCGTGACAACCGACTGGACAGCCGGCCGATGACAATGCACTTTCCCGCCTCAGCCGCCGGAGCGAGGATGCGCGTCAAGGGAGTCACTCCCTCCACAGCACTATGGGACATCTCTGACCCGCGCACGCTGGCCCGTCTGGACATGACCATGCAGGGCGATGGAGAGGCAACGGCCACCATACCCGGCGGCCACACGCGACCGGTCATTTTCGCCTGCACATCCTTAGCCGATCTGCCCGTGCCGACATACGCTGGCCAAGCGGCCAATCAGGATCTGCATGCCCTGTCAGGTGTCGACATGCTCATAGTCACCACCTCGGCCACCCGTCAGGCTGCCCTGCGCCTCGCCGAGGCCCATGAGCAATGGCAGGGAATGAAAGTGGCCGTGATCGGACAGGATGAAGTGTTCAACGACTTCTCGTCAGGCATCATGCACCCCGGCGGCCTGCGCGCTCTGACCCTGCGGCTCGCCGGCGACACCACCCGACCGTTGCGCTACCTGCTGATGTTCGGACAAGGATCATGGGACACAAAGGGCACATTCGACAGGAGCGGCAGGGAATATCTCGTGTGCTACGGCACCGAGGACTTTGCAGAAATGGGGCATGAATGCAAACTCTACACCCCCGACCTGTACTTTGCCACGCCCGGAGCCATCATACCGACAGCTCTGTCGCTGGCGCGTCTGAAACCGATAGTCAGCGTGGGACGTATCCCGGTCCTCGACGCCATGTCGGCCGAAACGTACGTCGACAAATGCATCACCTATCTCTCCGACCCCTCCCGTGCCGGAGCCTTCAATCACGCCATCGTGTCAGGTAGCCCGGGCGACACGAGTCAGCACATCAGCTGCAGCGAGGAACACGCATCGATAATCTCGACCTACACACCGGCCCCTACCATCCACCGCGCCCACCTGTCGCTCTTCGCGCTCGACAAACCGCCCGTGATGCAGTCTGAGCGCTATAATAAATATCTCGATCTGGTGTTTGCAGGCGATTCCCGAATCTTCAATTACACAGGCCACAGCTCACGCAGCGCGATCGCCCACAACATCTTTAACATCGCGCGCGAGAAAACGACCTCCTACCGCTCGATGCCCGTCGTGGTGATGACCTCATGCAGCACCTCGCCCATCGACCGTCCCGAGGTCTCGATAGGCCAGTCGATGCTCATTCACAACCCGGGACCGATAGCCGTGATCGGAGCCGGCAACGAAGTCTATCTCAAATACAACATACGGTTTCACGAACAATTCCTGAAATACTTCTATACTCCTCAGGGGGGTGAGTGTCTCGGCGACGTGTTCAGGCTCGCCGTGAGTTCGACCAACACATCGGGAAACCAGACCATCAACAACCTGTGTTACAACTTTCTCGGCGACCCGGCCCTGCCGCGCTACACACCAACACATACGGCCGTGCTGACACACGTAGGTGACAGTGAGGTGACTGACCGTGACACACGCATCACCGTGGCACCGCTCAGTCACGTGCATCTGTCAGGATCAGTCCTATCGGGCGACGGCTCGGTCGACACATCGTTTAACGGACGGCTCACGATCTGCGTCTACGAGGCCGCCGGCACAGGCCGCACATACGCACATCTCAGCGGCGACGTATCCTCCGTTCTGACCGTCGATGACAACCTCATATTCTCCTCGGCCGTAAACGTGACCGACGGACTGTGGGAAGCCGACATGCTGCTCCCCGTCACCGTGCGCGACGGAGCCGGCCGCATGACTCTCAACGCCGTGTCCGACCGACGCGACATCGCATGCGGAGGCAACTCGGTGTTGATCATCGACAATGACGACGAGGACATGGTGACCCCTGACGACACCGAGCCACCTATGATACATGTATGGCTCGACTCACCCGACATGTGTGACGGCGACGAAGTGTCAGCCGCACCCCTGCTCCACATCGACATCACTGATGACGGCACCGGTGTCAACCTCCAGTCATCGGCTCCGGGCATGATGCCAAAGGTATTTATCGACGGGACATCCATCCCTGCGGCCTCCTATCTCATGCACCCGTCGGACGAACATACCGTCTCGGCCGAATATTCGCTCGGCGAGCTGGCCGACGGCCTACACTCCGTCACCGTGACGGCCAGAGACCTGAACGGCAACTCGGCACGCGAGACACTGAATTTCTCGGTAGTCCATCACGACACTTCCGCTTCACTCACCGCATCATCATCCATTGTGCGCGATGACATCACATTCACGCTGACGCACTCATTGGCCACATCGTCACGTAGCGAACGTCTCGTGATCCGCGACATGCAGGGACGCACCATCCTGTCTGACGACACCGTCACGTTCCCATACACGTGGGACTTAACCGCGGCTGACGGATCACCCGTGCCCGACGGCTCCTACAGGGCATCGGTGATGATCGACGCACGCCCATACTATTCATCAACCCCCGAAATACAGTTTACCATTATAAAAAGATGACAGACAAAGATCTACGTATCGTATTTCTCGGCACTCCGGAATTTGCCGTCGAGAGCCTCGAAGCCATCCTCGCACACGGCTATAATGTAGTTGGCGTCGTCACGATGCCCGACAAACCCGCAGGACGCGGACACAAAATGTTTCAGTCGCCCGTCAAACTGTGCGCCATGAATCACGGACTCAAAGTGATGCAGCCCGTCCGTCTGAAGGATCCCGAATTTATCGAAGAGTTGCGCGCGCTCAACGCCGACCTATTCATCGTCATAGCCTTCCGCATGCTCCCCGAGGTGGTCTGGACCATGCCCCCGTTAGGCACCTTCAACCTCCACGCATCGCTACTGCCGCGTTACCGCGGCGCCGCACCTATCAACCGTGCCGTGATGAACGGCGACACTGAGACCGGCGTCACCACATTCTTCCTCAAGCATGAGATCGACACCGGCGACATCATCTCGCAGGAGCGCATCGACATCCTCCCCACCGACAATGTCGGCGACGTGCATGACCGCCTGATGCACCTCGGCGCACAACTCACCGTCAAGACCATCGCCGACATCGTGGCCGGCACGCTCCGACCCATACCTCAGGATCAGCTCATCGGCGACACCGAGCCGACGCCCGCCCCCAAGATATTCAAGGAGGACTGCGAGATCCACTGGACCGAGCCGGCCGAGAAGATCCACAATCTGGTACGCGGACTCTCACCCTATCCCGGCGCATGGAGCACGCTGATCTCGGATGACTCCGAGCAGGGAGCCGTCAAGATATTCGAGACACGTATAGCCGCCGGCACCACTCCGCTCGCTCCGGGCGAGATAGCTGTCGAGGGCGACACCCTCCTTGTCGGCACAGCCACATCGCCCGTCGAGGTATTGTCGCTCCAGGCACCCGGCAAGCGCCGCGTAGCCACGGCCGACTATCTCAGAGGCGCACGTCTCGTATCGCCGCGTTTCGTTTAATAAATATTAAACAACCTCTTAACATTTGACAAAGTTGAATTATTTTGTTAATTTTGCGCGCTGAAAGTATCCGTCCGCTCCTCCGGGACCGAGCGGGACTGTCACGAGACATGTAAATATTAACACATCAGATAATTTTCTACACAATGAACATTTCAAAGGAAGAGCTTTCTCCCGTTGAGCTTCGCCTCACGGTAGCCATCGCAGAGAATGACTATAAGGACGAAGTAACCAAGAGACTTAAGGAACTCGGCCGCACCCACACACTCCCCGGATTCCGCAAAGGCCACGTACCCTTCGGCGAACTCAAGCGCCGTTTCGGCAAGCAGATGACCAGCGACGTGATCAACGACACCGTCTATCGCGCCGTTATCGACTATATCACCGAGAACAAGCTCAACGTCATGGGACATCCCCTGCCCGTTGAGGTCAAGGAGGCATTCGAGGAAGGCGATCAGGAATTCAAGTATGATATCGCCCTCATTCCCCAGCTCGACATCAAGCCCACCGCCGATGATCACTATCCCTTCTATGAGATCGAGGTTACAGACGAGATGGTCAACGAGCAGGACACCGCGATGCGCAAGCGTTTCGGCTCACAGAAGCCCGGCGAGGAGATGACCGTCGACGGCGTTGTCAAGGGCTCGCTCATGCAGCTCAACGAGAACGGCGAGGTCAACACCAACGAAGGTGCCATCCAGGTTACCGACGGCATCGTGTTCCCCCTCTACTTCAAGGACAAGGAGCAGACTGCCAAGTTTGACGGCAAGAAGCCCGGCGACAAGGTCGTGTTCAATCCCAACAAGGCAGCCGGTGGCGACGCAGGCGAGCTCGCTTCAATGCTCCACGTTGACAAGGCTATCGCAGCCGACATCCACAGCGACTTCGAGATGAACATCTCCGAGATCATCGTCAACATCCCTGCCGAACTTGGCGAGGAGTATTACAACACCGCCTTCGGTCCCGACAAGGTTCACAACGAGGAGGAATATCGCGCAGCCATCAAGGAACTTATCGCCAACGAGCTCGCTCAGAACACCCACATCCTCTTCCGCAACACCGTTGACAAGGCTATGATGGAGAAGTACGGCGACATGACACTCCCCGCAGCCACCATCAAGAAACTCTTCTTTGCTGACGCAGAGAATCCCGACGAGGCTTACGCCGCTCAGGAGAACGCCATCAAGCACGAGATCATCGAGAACAACCTGCTCAAGGCTCTCGACATCAAGGTTGAGCCCAACGAAATCCTTGAGACAGCCAAGATGCTCACCGCACGTCAGTTCGCACAGTACGGACTCGCAGGCATGGATGACGAGATCATCACCAAGTACGCCAAGGAACAGCTTGAGAAGGAGGAGATCCGCAACCAGATCGCACAGCAGATCCTCGCATCCAAGCTCTACTCTGAGATCGAGAATATCGTCACCCTCGACAAGGAGACCGTATCACTCGACAAGTTCAAGGAGATCGCTCAGAATCTCTAATTCTCAACTCAGAGATAACACCGTCCATATATAATAATGTGGTGATAGCGGAAATGCTATCACCACATTATTATATATGGACGTCTCTATGGTTATATATCCTTTCCGACAGCCGGTTTGTCCATTTTATCCGATTGTTGGTCAAAATGTCAACATGTGTCATTTGCGCACCACAAAAACCACATAAAAATTGACATTTTTTATATTAATTTACTAATTTTGCAACGATTTTGTCTATTTAGGCTTTCGACCTAATTACCAAATAAAAAACACAATCAAACGATAATCACCATCACGTTTATTGAACACATAGCCTTATGAACAGAAAGATTTGGGCGGGTATAGCGTGTGCCTCACTCCTCGTAGTCACATCAGGCTGTAGCGAAGAAAAGGTCCTGTTAGGAAACGATGAAGGACGTATATCGCTAAACCTCGACTTTAACCCCTCTCCCGTAAAAGGCCCGCGTGCCGAACGCTCACGTGCCGATGAGTCAGCCGGTAATGAAGAAAATCTCCCGGTTACCGAGTCAGACCTCTCACTCACACTGTCACGTGAGGACGGTATCAACTTCAATGACGGCTCTAACGTACTGGAATTTACCACCGACGATTTCAGTGACGGTTCACTGACCGTCTACACCGGCGATTACACCCTCGAAGCCTCATTCGGCAGCGCCGAGGACGAGGGTTGGGACTCCCCCTACTATTACGGCTCACAGCAGCTCACAGTGGCCAAGGATACAGAGACCGAAGTCAGCCTGCCTGTACGTCTTGCCAACGCCATTGTCAACATCACCTACTCTGACGGCTTCACATCCTATCTGGATGACTACAAAGTGACCATCACATCCTCGACAGGCAACGACTTCGAGTGGGATGACGAGTTAGGCGAAGACATCACTCACGACCTCTACGTGTCACCCGGCACAGTGCTCCTGACCGTCGACATCACCAAGCCCAACGGCAACACTGCCACAGTCCAGCTCGACACGTTCGAGGCTCAGGAACAGCATAAATACAACGTGACGCTTGACATCGACTATCAGTCCGAGACGCTGACCGTCACCACTGATGACACCGTTGACACCCGCGAGGTAGAACTGGACATCTCCGATGCCAACCTGCCCCAGCTCGCTGCCAAGCCTATCATCCTCACCGGTGAAGGATTCACTCCCGGAGCGAATATCAATATCGTGAGCAGTTGCAAATCGCCCATACCGCTCAAGTCTACGATCGTGGCCCGCGGCACTATCGCGTCGGCTAAACTGTCATTCACATCCTCCTATCTCACATCGCGCGGTCTCACATCGCCCATCGAGCTTACCGAGGACAATCCCATACTCTCCGAGCTCGGACTTGAGACGCACGGACTCATAGGCAACCGTGACGTTTTCGCCACACTCGACTTCTCCAACTTCGTATCAAATATCCCGTATGTCGAGGATGAAGACAATACGTCGTCATTCAGCCTCACCGTCACCGATGCCAACGGTACGGTGTGCAAACCGGTCGATCTCTTCACCCTCAATGTCAACAAACTCATCATCGAGATCAGGGACGGATCGGAGATTCTGGAGGAAGGCATGGCTAAAATCATCCTGCGCTACAACGGCGATTCAGTTGATGACGTCAAGATCCAGGGACACAATGACCGTGGCACAACGGAGGATCTGACCATCACGTCATGCAAGCCGGGCACTGTGGCCGGCACATACAACATGACCGTCACCTCTCCGCTCATCACATGGAACACCTCACTGAATGTCCACGCTCTTGCCGGCAAAAACATGAGCTATGACTTCACACTCGATGTGCCGCCGATACGCCTCGTCGACACCGAGACCAATGCGTTTGCCAAGCATGCCTACGTCACCGTGCTCTTCACATCCGAGGAGGCCACGGCTCACAAGGATAATGTACGATTTGACGTATCCTCCAACGGAGGCAACACTTATACCCGAGTTAAATCGGTCGTAGAGTCGACCAGCTTCTCGGGCCGCGCAACATACCGCACCGCCGTATACAAGCTCACCGGCCTCAATCCTAATACGGACTACGTGTTCCACGCCATCCTTGATGACGAGTCTACCGACGACGCATCATTCACTACAGAGGATGACAAACAGTTGGAAAATGGCACCATGGAAGACTGGCATAGTACAGAGGTATATACTCACACCCAGTGGTCTGTTGGTACCACAGGTATGACAGACATCGTTCGTTGGTTCCCATACAAAGAAAACGGTCAGTCCAAGTGGGCTACCCGCAATGCTTTGACCACCGGTCAGACAAGCGGAACGACTTGTTACTATACTTCATTCAGCGGCACAATCCCGGTAGACGGCGTAACCGGTAAGGCAGCAGAGATCTCTACACTCGGGTATGGCGAAGGCACAGCATACGCTCACACTAAGTCGGGTGTAACAGGTT
>JAAVDB010000039.1 GCA_014802015.1 Bacteroides sp. | reverse complement strand
GCATCTGCCTTACAAGCAGAGGGTCGGGGGTTCGAATCCCTCAGCGCCCACCACTCCAAAAATCGCTTTCTTGCTTAAGCTTGATAGACGAAAGTCACTCGGGCGCTTAGCTCAGCTGGTTCAGAGCATCTGCCTTACAAGCAGAGGGTCGGGGGTTCGAATCCCTCAGCGCCCACCCGAGTTAAAACGCCGATTCGTAATTGAGTCGGCGTTTTTTGTTTTTCTATTATTAATCATTTTCCCGTAGTAACAGTAATGATAACACAGGAACAGCTAAAAGAGACTTTTGAACGCAAGCTCGCGTTGAGGAGGTATCTTTGACATCGACAGTAAGATAATACAAGTTGAGGAGGAAGAGCTCCGTACGCATGTGCCGGACTTTTGGGAGCATCCTAAGGAGGCGCAGGTGCAGATGAAAAAGATTAAGGATCTTCAGTCCTGGATCAAGGGCTATGAAGAGGTTGATAAGGCCGTCGGTGAACTTGAACTGGCGTGGGACTTTCTTAAAGAAGGTCTTGTCGAGGAGAGTGAGCTTGATTCGCTGTACGCGCAGGCTATAACTCTGATCGAGAATCTTGAGCTTAAAAATATGCTCCGCCGCGAGGAGGATAAGCTCGGCGTGGTGCTGAAGATAAACTCCGGAGCCGGAGGTACCGAGAGTCAAGATTGGGCACAGATGCTTATGCGCATGTATCTCCGCTGGTGTGAGGATCACGGATATAAGACTTCGATCGCGAACTTGCTTGAGGGCGATGAGGCGGGTATCAAGTCGTGTACCATTAATGTGGAAGGTGACTTCGCATACGGCTACCTCAAGAGTGAGAACGGAGTGCACCGTCTGGTGCGAGTGTCGCCTTACAACGCGCAGGGTAAGCGTATGACGTCGTTTGCGTCTGTGTTCGTGACTCCGCTCGTTGATGACACCATTGAAGTCAAGGTGGATCCTGCTCTTCTGTCGTGGGATACTTTCCGTTCAGGAGGCGCCGGTGGTCAGAATGTGAATAAGGTCGAGTCGGGTGTGCGTTTGCGCTATCAGTTTACCGATCCTTATACCGGCGAGCATGAAGAGATTCTTATCGAGAATACTGAGACCCGCGACCAGCCTAAGAATAAGGAGAATGCTATGCGTCAGCTTAAATCGATACTTTATGATAAAGAGCTGCAGCATCGCCTTCAGGAACAAGCTAAGATTGAGGCCGGAAAGATGAAGATAGAGTGGGGGTCGCAGATCCGCAGTTATGTTTTCGACGACCGTCGTGTCAAGGATCATCGCACCGGACATCAGACTGCTGATGTGGGTGGTGTGATGGATGGCGATCTTGATCCGTTTATTAAGGCTTATCTTATGGAATTTGCCGGTACGGAGCAATGAAAATCTTTTATTTTACTACTACAGGCAACTCACTCGCTGTGGCTCGCGCCATAGGGGGTGAGTTGTTTCCGATAATGGAGGTTCTTGCGTCAGGGTTGGAGGAGTGGAGTGATTCGGAAGCTATTGGGGTGGTATGTCCGGTGTATTTCGGGAAACTTCCGCGTCCCGTATGGGAGTTTTTGTCATCGGCGGTATTGATAGCGCCGTATAAGTTTCTCGTGCTGACCTGCGGTAATACTCCGGCGTTTGCTGTGTGTAATGATGATGTGGATTGGGATTATGTGGCGAGTGTGAGGATGGTGGATAATTACTTTCCGATGTTTGATGTGGCTCGGCAGATTCGTGATCTTCCGTCTAAAAGGGTTGATGAAAATGTGAGTCGAGTGCGTGGTGATATTGCGTCGCGCCGTGTGGCTCGTGAGTCGCTGACATTTTATGGTCGTATCGCAGGTTGGTATATGAAGATGTTTCCTCTGTCGAAAAAGGCCTATCGGAATTTTTATATCGATGCCTTGAAATGTACCGGGTGCGGAGTGTGCGAGAGGTTGTGTCCGGTCTCAAATATAGTGATGAGCGGTGGTCGTCCCATGATCGAAGCCGGGTGTATGACGTGTGGCGCTTGCTATCATAACTGTCCTTCGGCCGCAATAAGATATAAGGGGGAGAAGAGTATGGTGCAGTATCGTCATGACGGGATTTTGCTTGCTGATATTTTGAGGCAAAGGTCGGGGTAGGGTAGTGGCCGTTCTATCGTGTAGGGGTGGATTCCGGTGTAGTGGAGACTGTTTTGAGGAAATCAGTGCGAAGTCCGGTGCGATAATGAGTGTGGGGTGGGGTGATGTGTTTGTTGCGAATTTCGGGGATATAATTGTGTAATTATTTTTCGGAATTGTTTGGTAGTTAGCAAAATAAGTTGTAATTTTGCATCGCCTTTGGGAGAAATGTGCCGTCACGACAACGTTAACTGTCTGATAGTTAATGATGTCGAGGCGACAGATGTGTACAAAAGGCTAACGAAAAAGAAAATACAGTAATACTACTAACTATAAAGTCAAACAAAAGAAACTAAGATGCCTACTATTCAGCAATTAGTAAGAAAAGGACGTGTAGCTCTTGAGGATAAGAGCAAGTCACCTGCGCTTGATTCATGCCCCCAGCGTCGTGGCGTGTGCGTGCGTGTCTACACAACAACCCCTAAAAAGCCTAACTCTGCTATGCGTAAGGTTGCCCGTGTGCGCCTCACAAATGGTAAGGAGGTTAACAGCTACATCCCCGGTGAGGGTCACAACCTTCAGGAACACTCAATCGTGCTCGTTCGTGGTGGTCGTGTGAAAGACCTTCCCGGTGTACGTTATCACATCGTTCGCGGTACACTCGATACCTCCGGTGTTAAGGATCGTACACAGCGTCGCTCCAAGTATGGTGCAAAGCGTCCCAAGGCCGCTAAGAAGTAATAGCAATCAGCTATAAAAATCAGACGCTCCTTTTCTGAAAAAACATTCAATTAAAACCGAGTCGTTAAACTCTCGTTTTTGATTTGATTGGAAGGCTAAATCCAAGGTTGAGTAAATGGCCGGGTCTCTATGGTGAGGCAGAAGGCCGTTGAAGATGAAGATGCAGCAACCAAGCAACAAAAACAACAATCCAACAACCCAAAATGCGTAAAGCTAAACCTAAAAAGCGGGTTATTCTCCCCGATCCCGTGTTCAATGACGTAAGAGTCTCAAAGTTCGTCAATCACCTGATGTATGACGGAAAGAAGAACACCTCTTATACAATCTTCTATTCTGCACTTGAGCTCGTCAAGGGTAAACTCCCCAACGAAGAGAAAACAGTTCTCGAAATCTGGAAAAAAGCCCTTGAAAATGTTACTCCTACCGTTGAGGTTAAGTCTCGTCGTGTAGGTGGCGCAACCTTCCAGGTGCCTACTGAGATTCGCCCCGACCGTAAGGAGTCAATCTCGATGAAAAACCTTATTCTTTATGCCCGTAAGCGTGGCGGTAAGACAATGGCTGAAAAGCTCGCTGCCGAGATCGTAGACGCATTCAATGAGCAGGGCGGCGCATACAAGCGCAAGGAAGATATGCACAAGATGGCTGAGGCCAACCGTGCTTTCGCTCACTTCCGTTTCTAATAACCGATTTGACACATACGCAAAATGGCTAAATCAGACGAAGCTTTAAAATATACCCGTAATATCGGCATTATGGCTCACATCGATGCCGGTAAGACAACTACCTCCGAGCGTATCCTCTTCTATACCGGTCTTACACACAAGATCGGTGAGGTGCATGACGGCGCTGCCACCATGGACTGGATGGAGCAGGAGCAGGAGCGTGGTATCACTATTACCTCTGCCGCTACCACTACTTTCTGGAAGTATCTCGGCGAGCAGTACAAGATCAATCTTATTGACACTCCGGGACACGTTGACTTTACCGTTGAGGTAGAGCGTTCACTCCGTGTCCTCGATGGCGCTGTCGCTACATTCTGTGCCGTTGGTGGCGTTGAGCCCCAGTCAGAGACTGTATGGCGTCAGGCTGATAAATATAATGTGCCCCGTATCGGTTATGTAAACAAAATGGACCGTTCGGGCGCTAACTTCTTTGAGGTGGTTCGCCAGCTTAAAGAGGTGCTCGGAGCCAACCCCTGTCCCATTCAGATACCTATCGGTGCTGAGGAGACATTCAAGGGCGTTGTGGATCTGATCAAGATGAAGGCTATCTTTTGGCATGACGAGTCAATGGGTGCTGACTACTCCGTTGAGGAGATCCCCGCCGGTCTCGTCGCTGAGGCAGAGGAATGGCGCGACAAGATGCTTGAGAAGATCGCCGAGTTTGACGATGCTCTCATGGAGAAATACTTCGACGATCCCTCCACTATTACTGAGGAGGAGATCAAGCGTGCTCTCCGCAATGCAACCCTCAAGATGGAGGTTGTCCCCATGATCTGTGGTTCTTCGTTCAAGAACAAGGGTGTGCAGTGCCTGCTTGACAGCGTCTGCGCTTACCTCCCCAGCCCCGTTGATTCAGGTGCTGTAGAAGGTACAAATCCCGAGGATCCTGATCAGGTTGAGGTTCGCGAGCCCTCAAGCGATGCTCCCATGTGTGCTCTCGCATTTAAGATCGCTACTGACCCCTATGTTGGTCGTCTCACATTCTTCCGCGTTTATTCAGGTGACGTTGTTGCAGGTTCATACGTACTCAACAGCCGTTCTAACAAGAAGGAGCGCGTAAGCCGTCTCTTCCAGATGCACTCTAACAAGCAGAACGCTAAGGAAATGATCGGTTGTGGTGATATCGGTGCCGGCGTAGGTTTCAAGGATATCCGCACTGGTGATACACTGTGTGACGAAAATCATCCTATCGTACTTGAGGCTATGGAGTTCCCCGATCCCGTTATCGGTATTGCCGTTGAGCCCAAGACTCAGAAAGACCTCGACAAACTCGGTGTTGGTCTCCAGAAGCTCGCTGAGGAGGACCCCACATTCCGCGTTGAAACCAACGAAGAGACAGGCCAGACCGTCATCTCAGGTATGGGTGAGCTTCACCTCGATATTATTATCGACCGTCTCCGTCGTGAGTTTAAGGTAGAATGTAACCAGGGCCGTCCTCAGGTTACTTATAAAGAAGCTATCACCAAGCCTGTTGAACTCCGTGAGGTATTCAAGAAGCAGACCGGTGGTCGCGGTAAGTTTGCCGATATCATCGTACGCGTTGAGCCCGTAGATGAAGGTTTTGACGGAGGTCTCCAGTTTGTAGACGAGGTTAAGGGTGGTAACATTCCTAAGGAATTTATCCCCTCGATCCAGAAGGGCTTCACTACCGCTATGAAGAACGGTGTTCTCGCCGGCTTCCCCGTAGAACAGCTCAAGGTTACCGTAATCGACGGTTCGTTCCACCCGGTTGACTCTGACCAGCTTTCATTCGAACTTTGTGCTATCCAGGCATTCAAGAAGGCTTCAGAAAAAGCAGCTCCCGTACTTCTCGAACCTATCATGAAGATTGAGGTCGTTACCCCCGAGGAATCAATGGGTGACGTAATCTCTGACCTTAACAAGCGTCGTGGTCAGGTTGAAGGCATGGAGACAAGCCGTTCAGGTGCTCGCGTCGTTAAGGCTAAGGCTCCTCTTGCCGAGATGTTCGGTTATGTGACTGCCCTCCGTACCATTACCTCAGGCCGCGCTACTTCGACCATGACATTCAGCCACTATGCTGAAGTCAGCAGCTCGATTGCCAAGAACGTACTCACCGAGTGCCAGGGCCGTGTGGATCTCATCAAGTAACACTTTCATTCAACTAACAATATGGATCAAACAATCAGAATCAAACTTAAGTCCTACGACTACAACCTCGTTGACAAGTCGGCAGAGAAGATTGTGAAGACCGTTAAGGCCACCGGCGCAGTGATCAGCGGACCTATTCCCCTGCCCACACACCGTCGCGTGTTCACTGTCAATCGCTCTACCTTCGTCAACAAGAAGTCTCGCGAGCAGTTCCAGCTTTCGAGCTACAAGCGCTTGATTGACATCCACAATTCCACCGGCAAGACTGTCGATGCTCTCATGAAGCTCGAACTCCCTTCAGGTGTAGAAGTGGAAATTAAGGTCTAAGCATAACGTAAGACTAAAACAAGGATTTAAGTAACAACAACAGTTCACATTTTCTAAATCAAAGAGAAATGCCAGGATTATTAGGAAAGAAAATCGGAATGACATCCGTTTTCAGTGCCGACGGCAAGAACGTGCCGTGCACTGTTATCGAAGTAGGCCCCTGCGTAGTTACT
>JAAVDB010000038.1 GCA_014802015.1 Bacteroides sp. | reverse complement strand
GTACCTGTCGCCCGAGTCGCTGACCGAAGGCACCCACCGTCTCCACATCGGTGGGCTGAGTCTTGAGACCTCCTACACGATTACCCCCTTTGCCTCCAACACCACCGGTGAATCGATGGGTGAGCCGGTTGACTATACCACACAAAGCAGTATCGTACTCGACGAGCCCGGGTCGCTGTCACATCTGTTTGACAATGTCACGGTTGTCGAACTCGGTCAGCTGACGGTGTCAGGTGCGATGGACGGTGATGATTTCAGGTTTTTAAGAGCACTTCTCGGTGCGCCTGCGCTGCCCGATGATCCGGCGATAACAAGTGCGGTAACGTCGGTCGACCTGTCGGATGCGATTATCAGAGCAGGTGGTGATACGTTTGACGGACGACGTTACACCGCGACGGACGAGCTGTCCACCGGGCTGTTCGCCGACTGCGCGCGGCTCCACACCATAGTCCTCCCATCAACGGCTACGGTCATGGCCCGCGATGCATTTGCCCGCTGTCCGGCGCTCGAAGAGCTGACCATACCCGCTGCAATCACCGACTTGCTCCCCTCGGCCGGCTGTCCGGCGCTACGGGACATCCTTGTGTCGAAGGCCAATGAGGTATACTCGTCGGTGGACGGTGTGCTGTTCACGCGCGACGGCACTGAGATATTATGGTTTCCGACGGGCAAGACAGGAGCTTTTACCCTCCCTGCGACAATAACGTCGATCGGTGAGAATGCGTTTGCCGGTACGAATATCACCGGCCTTGAGATACCCGCATCGGTGACCACAATAAGCCGCGGAGCATTTGCCGGGACAGCGCTCACCGAGATAATCCTTCCCGACAATATCACCAACATCACTGAAGGGATGTTTCAGAACTGTGCCACTCTCACCACCCTGCATCTCGGCAGCGGCACGGAGTATATAGGTAACTATGCGTTTGACGGCACTGCTCTGACCACCCTTTATGTCTCGGCCGCGATGCCGCCGTATGTGGCGGCTGACGGATTTACCAACAGGTCCAATCCATTACCGGGTGATGCTGTCCTGTACGTACCCGCAGGCTCCAAAGCATTGTACCGCAACCACTCCCGGTGGAGTGCTTTCAGCCGGATTATAGAATTTTGACGCAGTTATCAGAGATGGAAAAACGCGATAAAGACATCACTACACCCCCCGCTTCCGTACCTTTTGACGATACGGACACATCGTCATATCTCGAAGGCGACGAGGTACAGGCACGGCTGGATTTCGGCGGACTTTTCTCAAACCGGTTCACCAACATAATGCTCCGCTACAGTCCGGCCAACGGTCCTACGGAACTGTACACGGCCACGCGCTATGGCAAACGCTATGTGCTGAAAGGGCTGAAGGAGCAGTTTCGCAACGATCCCATCCACAATCTCGCGCTCGCCAAGGAGTTTGAGATAGGCATATCACTTGATCATCCTAACATCAGGCGCACGCTCGGCCTTGAGACTGTCGACGGTATAGGGCAGGCTATAGTGCTCGAATATTTCGACGGCATCACGCTCGCCGACTATATCTCATCGGGTGCCGTCACGACCGCGACCGCACGCATGATAGCCGGGCAGATAGCCGATGCGCTGGTGTATATCCACAGCAAGCAGGTGTTTCACCGCGACCTCAAGCCGTCCAATATACTTGTGTCGCATCAGGGGGATGTGGTGAAGATCATCGACTTCAATCTCTCGGACAGCGACGAGTTTATCATCCTCAAGAATCCGGCCGGGTCACGCAGGTATATGGCTCCCGAGCAGATGGATCCCAAGGCGCGCCCTACGGCCGGATCCGACATCTATTCGTTCGGAGTGATACTTGACGAGCTGGCTGCGGCCACGGGTGATGACAAGCTGGCCGAGGTGGCCGACAGGTGTACCGCCCGCAATCCCGAGCGGCGTCCGCAGTCGGTGTCACAGATACGGATGCCCGCCACCCATCCATCGGCCATGCAGTCGGTGTCCGACTTCCTTTCATCCAAGACTCTCACTTATGTAATGCTCTGTGTCTGCGCGGCTCTTGCTGCGGCTGACATATATATGCTTTTCTGACTATGGACAAGAATCGTGCTCTTGAGACCCTCGTTAACCTCACCAACAGCAATCTCGGTTATGTGCCGTCGACTCCGGCCGAGTTCAACGACCTGTGTCGTGTGATAACGAAAAAGACCGGCCGGTACATCAGTCTCTCATCGATAAAACGCATCTGGGGATATGTGAGATATGAAGGTTTTCCTTCGGTGACCACGCTCAACAATCTCGCGCAGTATAACGGTTATAAGGATTGGGAGACGTTTATGAGCGGCCGTCCCCCCGGGAGCAATATCGATTCGTCCTATCTCGGGGAGTCGGTGGTCAGCACCGATGATCTGAGGCCGGGCGACAGGCTGAGTCTGACATGGGGAATAGGTAAGGCGTGCGAGATCGAGTATATCGGTGCGTTGCGCTTTCGGGTCATCGAGTCATGCAATATCAAGCTGGAGGTGGGTGACACCTTCACACTCCACACTCTCAGCGTGGGCCATCCTATCTATCTGAGCGATATACAGCGCGGCGACAGGCGCTTTCCGGCCTATATCGGGGCCAAAAGAGGGGGTCTGACGGCTATATCTTTCCGTTCCAGATAAAGTAATAGCATCAAAATCATCGGTGACAGCGATTTTTTCGCTAATTTTGCAAAAGGGTAGGGTGATGCCGTGCCGTTTACGGCCCGGTCGTCATGCTTAAACACTCCCTCTGCGTCTGATTCATGCATCTTTACGAACTGTCACTCAATAACTTCAAGAATATCTCGGAGGCTCGGCTTGAGCTGTCGGGCAAGGTCAACTGCTTTCTCGGCAACAACGGCATGGGCAAGAGCAATCTGCTCGATGCCATCTATTTCCTGAGTTTCTGCAAGAGTTTTACCGGCGTCAATGACCGTCTGATCATACGCCGTGGCGAAGAGTGGGCGATGGTGCGCGGACGCTATGAGCGCAAGGGGGTGGACGAGGAGCTGACCCTCGGCCTTGCTGCGGGCAAACGCAAGACTCTGAAACGCTCGGGCAAGGAGTATCCCCGCCTGAGCGCACATATCGGTGCGTTCCCGCTCGTGATGGTGGCCCCGCAGGACATCGACCTCATACGCGAGAGCGGTGAGGAGCGACGCCGATGGATGGATATGGTCATATCGCAGAGTGATCCGCAGTATCTCGACGCTCTGATACGTTACAACAAGGGGCTGGAGCAACGCAACCGTCTGTTGCGCGACGGATGTGTCGACCCGGCACTCTATACGGCTGTCGAGATGATGATGGACATGAGCGCCGACTACCTCTATCGTGCGCGCAACCGATGGGTGGAGATGCTCACCGGACTGTTCGGCCGATATTATTCGGCCATCGCAGGCGAAGGGGCCGAGATGCCGTCACTGCGCTACGTGAGTCATCTGCAACGTCAGGGCGTGACACTCACCACACTCTTTGACGAGGCCCGGCGTCATGACGAGATAGTGCGCCACACTTCGGTAGGCCCTCACCGCGACGACATAGAGATGGAGCTGGACGGTATGCCCATGCGGCGCACCGGCTCGCAGGGTCAGTGCAAGACCTATACCATAGCTCTGAGGCTTGCACAGTATGACTTTCTGCGCGAGGCCACAGGGATGCGTCCGCTGCTGCTGCTTGACGACATTTTCGACAAGCTCGATGCCGGACGCGTCGAGCGTATCATGAGCCTCGTCACGTCCGATAGTTTCGGGCAGATATTCATCACCGACACTAACCGCAAGCACCTTGACGAGATAATGCACCGCACCGGAGGCGATTACCGCCTGTGGGAGGTGGAGACAGGAGGTTTCACACTGCTATGAAGCGTACTTATCCCAGACATATAGCCGCCATAATCGACGAGGCGATGGACCGGGCCGGTCTCACCGACTCGCTCAATGAGCAACGTGCCTCGGCTGCGTGGGCCGACATCGTCGGGCCCGGCATCAACCGATACACCACGCGCCGCTATGTCGACCACGGTGTGCTGCACGTCTACCTGACCTCGGCCTCGCTCAAGAATGAGCTGACGTTTGCCCGCACATCGCTCATCGAGGCCATCAACAGGATGGTGGGCACTCAGACCGTCACCGAGATAGTGTTTCATTAATCAGAGAATTACAAGAACAGAAGATATATACAATATTATGAGCGATTATTGCGAAGGTGGTATCCGACACTTCCGCCACCATATACCGCTACAGATGCGGTTCAATGACATAGACATGCTGGGCCACCTCAACAACAGTGTCTACATAACATTCATGGATCTCGCCAAGACCCGCTATTTTCAGGCCGTGCTCGGCGACAAGCTCAACTGGGGCGAGATCGGTGTCGTGGTCGTGAATATCAACTGTGACTTCTGCGCCCCGACATTCTTTGACGATGTCATCGAGGTCGAGACCGCTGTAGTGGCTATAGGCGAGAAGAGTCTGACACTCGAACAGCGCGTCTACTCGCCCGCCGACGAGCGTGTGCGTTGCCGTTGCCGTACCATAATGTCGGGCTTCAATGCCAAGACCCTCACGTCTGTTCCCATTTCCGACGAATGGCGCGAGGCACTTGAGGAGTACGAAGGCCGTAAATTCTGAAATATATAACTGTCCTATAGACTTATGTTGCCCGAGGGGTTCATATCAATGCTGGCGAGTCTTGGACTCGGCGATGCCGCCGATGCCATAGCCTCGGCGCGTCCGGAGGTGTCGGTGCGTCTCAACCGTTCCAAGCCTGCCGTGTCAGTCCCTGTGGCCGATGAGGATGGGGACGGAAGTGTGGCACCCGGCACGCTCACGCCTGTGCCCTGGTGTGAAGGTGGAGTGTATCTGCCTTCGCGCCCGGTGTTCGCGCTTGATCCCCAGTGGCATCAGGGCCGATACTACGTGCAGGAGGGGGGCTCGATGTTTATCAGTCATGTCATCGGCACCCTGCGTCCGCGCTGGGATCGGCCGATAGCCGTGCTCGATGCCTGCGCCGCCCCCGGAGGTAAGACGACGGCCGTCATCGATGCCGTCCCGTCGGGTTCGCTCGTCGTGGCCAACGAGTATGTCCCCGCACGTGCCGCAGTGCTGCGTGAGAACATCATCAAGTGGGGCGGTCCGTCGACCGTCGTGACCCGTGCCGATACACGTGTGTTTGCCTCGATGCCGTCGGCATTCGACCTCGTCATAGCTGACGTCCCTTGCTCGGGCGAGGGCATGATGCGTAAGGATGACGATGCCGTGGCCCAGTGGAGCCGGGCGCTGATACGCGAATGTGCCGACCGTCAGTGGGAGATAGTGCGTAATCTCTGGACAGCTCTCGCCCCCGGTGGCATAATGGTCTACAGCACCTGTACGTTCAACCGCGAGGAGGACGAGCTGATGGTGCATCGCATACTTGACGAACTCGGAGGAGAATCCGTTGACATCCCTGTCGGGCCTGATTGGCACATCACCCCTGCGCTGCTCGATAACGGGTCGCCTGATCCGACGATTCACGCCTATAGATTCATCCCCGGACGCACTCGCGGCGAGGGGCTCTTCCTGTCGGTGATACGCAAGGCCGGTGACAGTGACCTGCCGATGCCGCCCGAGCCGGCTGTGATGCACCGTGGCAAGGAGAAACGTCGCGTCAAGGAGCATCAGCGTGAACAGTCACGAGGCAAGAAGGAGCGCGCCTCCGCGCCTCCATCCACCGACATCGTCGCCTCATGGCTCCGCAATCCTGCCGATTATACAATATATACCGAGGGTGACCGTGTCACGGCCTTTCCACGCCGTTGGATGCCTATGCTGGAACGCTTACGCCGCTCAGGTGCCGACATCATCCACGAAGGTGTACATGTAGCCACGCTGCGTGGCCGCGATCTGCTCCCGGCTCATGGACTCGTGATGTCATCGGCATTTGACACCGATGCCATCCCCGGTGTGGAGCTGGACACCGCCACCGCGCTCGCCTATCTGCGCGGGCAGTCGCCCGTGCTCCCCGCTGACACTCCGCGTGGGCCGGTAGTGCTGTACTGCCTCGGCGCGCCGCTCGGACTCGTCAAAAATCTCGGCTCACGCACCAACACTCTCTATCCGCAGCAGTGGCGTCTGCGCATGGGCTGAACTTACTGAAATCAAGATATTAAGAACCGCACAATCATAATTGCCGAAACAATGCGTATTGACATTCTCACCGTACTCCCCGAGATGATAGACTCGCCCCTCAACTGTTCTATACTCAAGCGGGCGCAGGATAAAGGACTCGTTGAAATAGCCGTACATAATCTACGCGAATACACCACCAACAAGCATCGCAAGGTCGACGACTACCCGTTTGGCGGCGAGGCAGGTATGGTCATGCAGATCGAGCCGGTCGACCGCGCCATCTCGCATCTCAAGGAGCAGCGCGAGTATGACGAGGTTATCTTCACATCGCCCGACGGCGAGACCTTTGATCAGCCGATGGCCAACACCCTGTCGCTCTGCAACAACATCATCATACTCTGCGGACACTACAAGGGGGTTGACTACCGTATACGCGAACATCTGGTAACGCGCGAGATCTCGATAGGCGACTACGTCCTCACCGGCGGCGAGATTCCGGCCGTAGTCATCGCCGACGCCATCGTGCGTCTGATACCCGGAGCCATCGGGGACGAACAGAGCGCACTCAGCGACTCATTTCAGGACAACCTGCTTGCCCCGCCTGTCTACACCCGTCCGGCGGAATACAAAGGCTGGCGCGTGCCCGACGTCCTCCTCTCGGGCCACAAAGCTAAGATCGATGACTGGAAGCACGAACAGGCCCTCGCCCGCACCCGCCTCCTCCGCCCCGACCTGCTGGAGTAATAGTCAATATAAAGGCTATAGTATCCTGAAATAAGGTAGTGAGTATTAAAAAACTTATGAATCGCAAAAAGATTTCTGTTGACGGTAATGCCATTCTGTTGCATGATGCATTCAACACGATTAAGAATCCTCTTATTGATTTGGTTGCCCAAAGTTCTATCTGGGTGTCACCTGAGAGGGTTTCCACGACTGCTATCTATCCTAACGTAAAACGAGGTGCGCCAAAGGATAGAGGACGAATAATTGATGGAATCCGTATTGATGATAATACCTACGCCAATAGAGCACTTAAGGAGGCGATCAGTAAGTCGGTGAAGTTTGAGAACTATGAGGTCTGCCATATATGGCCCTATACAACTTATGACGAGCGCTATCATACGCTTCTTCAAAATCTGGTAATGATTCCGCGCGTTCTAGCCGGGTTATCAGATCATTATCCCGAAGTTATAAACGTTTTAAAATATCGGGCATGGGAACTATATAAGTGGTGCCCGGAGGGTAGTGAAATACCGATGAAACCCGATTATTACCCTTTGAATTGGGGAACAGTTGTGCCGGATTTGTCAAATCTTTCGGACAATGAGAATCTTACATCAATCAAAGATTATCATCAAGAATTAGATTACGAGGAAGATCGGGATGCGATAGAAATTGATAAAGTAAAAAATCGTGTGCCTAAATGGATACGTAGTTCTACTCAAATCAACAGCCGTATACTTAACCTGTACATGAAACTTAGTAATAACGGTTGTGACAGAGTAACTCGAAATCAGTTTAAAGAGCAGTTTGAAATTCTCTATAAAGATAGATTTGAAAGTAACTATAACCAGATGAAGAACTTTGGTCTAAAGAATCATGGTAAAGTCTTTAATGAGTATATTGACGGTTCGGTAAGGTTATGGGAACCAGTTGCCGATTTTATAAAGAGCCTTTATCGCCCTTAGAGAATGGTCAGATGTCTCTGAAATTAAGTATTCGAGTACCTTCAAGATCGGGCATGCTATCACCTGTATATATGACGGTTTTCTCTTTGATGAGTTCCGGATAATTCTTCGTGAAATTATTCAGACCTTTGGTGAAGTCTGTATGAAATGTAGCAGACGATTTAATTTCATAACAATGATACTGTGATCCGTCTTTGACAAGTAAATCTACCTCATTGCCGTTTGAGTCGCGATAGAAATACATCCCGCCATTCACTCCATGATTATATCGATCTTTAAGAAAATTCATAATCACCATATTCTCAAATAAATGTCCGCGCATTTTATCGCGGGCCATGATCTGAGGCGAGTCTATGTCAAGCAGATATGAGGCTACGCCGCTGTCAGTGAAATAAATTTTGGGACTTTTAGTAAGACGTTTACGAGTATTTGTGAAAAACGGAGGTAGCAGATATATAATGTAAGATGCCTGTAGCACTGAGATCCATGAGTTTATGGTGTTTACGGCTACACCTAATTCATTGGACAGCTCGGATGCGTTAAATATTGATCCTATACGTGCGGCGCAAAGACGGACAAACCGCTGAAACAGATCCAGATCTTTTATAGCGAGCAGATCGCGGACATCTCTTTCCAGATAGGTCTTGATATAGTTGGGATACAATAACCGTGGCAGGTTTTTACCACTCCATATCGCAGGATAAAATCCGTTATATAGCAGTGTATCTACATCCGTATCATTATTCTGACCGGATATCTCGTCAAGGCTCAATGGCAATAATTCAAACACTGCCGTTCGGCCGGCAAGGCTCTGGGTTACATCCCTCAGAAGAGAAAATTGAGAACTACCTGTCAGATAAAATCTGCATTTAGGGTTATCGTCAACGATCCCCTGAATATAGGATAATAATTCCGGCGTGTGCTGCACTTCGTCAATAATGACGCCATCGGAAAATGATGTCAGAAACCCTTTGGGGTCAAAAGTTGCGACTGCACGAATATCCGGATTCTCCATGGATCGATATGGCAATGAAGGAAATATATGGCGCAGTAGAGTCGACTTACCAGACTGTCGTGGCCCGGTAAGAGTGATGACCGGAAAATAATTTGAGGCTTCGGTAATAGCCTCTGACATAATCCTATGTATATATCCTTCAATCATATAGTGATATTTTATGCAAATTTTCAGTAGCACTGCAAATTTACATAAAATACTCGTTGTGGCCAAATAATCGGCTGAATATTAATGATTAAGATTTATGCATGCGGTAAACTTCTCGATGAGAACAGACATGCGTAATAGTATTAAACGACAATCAGCCACCCGATTACTGACAGAGTGGTTGATTGTCGTTTGTAAATATTTCTAAGGGTTACTTAGAGATTGGTTTTTAATAACTTGTTAGTATTGCTCCTTTTCGTTGGGGAAGTCGGAGGATTTGACATCGGTGATGTATTGGCCGACGGCGTCGTTGATGACGGTGGCCAGGTCGGCGTAACGGCGGAGGAAGCGGGGCGAGAAGCCTTGATTGATGCCTAACATGTCGTGCATCACAAGTACCTGTCCGTCACATCCGCCTCCGGCTCCGATGCCGATAACGGGAATGGTGAGCTCGGACGATACGCGGGCGGCAAGCGTGGCGGGAATCTTTTCAAGTACGATGGCAAAGCATCCGGCCTGTTCGAGACGCTTGGCGTCAGCTATGAGTTTGGCGGCCTCTTCTTCTTCGCGGGCACGGACGTTGTATGTGCCGAATTTGTTGATAGACTGCGGTGTGAGTCCGAGATGACCCATGACGGGGATTCCGGCCGAGAGGATGCGTTCGACGCTGTCGAGTATCTCTTCGCCGCCTTCGATCTTGACTGCCTCGGCGTTGCTCTCCTTCATGATGCGGACGGCTGAGGCAAGTGCCTCAAGGGGGTTACCCTGATAGGTGCCGAAGGGCATGTCGCACACCACGAGGGCGCGTTTCACTCCTCTGGTCACGCTCTGGGCGTGATATATCATCTGATCGAGTGTCATCGGCAGGGTGGTGGTGTTGCCGGCCATGACGTTTGATGCGGAGTCGCCTACGAGTATCACGTCCATGCCTGCCTGGTCGATGAGGGTGGCCATCGAGTAGTCATAGGCGGTGAGCATGGCGATCTTTTCACCTTTAGCTTTCATTTCCGCGAGGCGGCGTGTAGTCACCTTGCGCGGGTCGGATGCCGTGTATGTAGACATGATTAAAGTTTGATGATTGGTAATAAGTGAGTGTAATTTGCGGGCAAAGGTAAGAAAAAAGATGCGAATTTCGTTGTATATTTGTATTGCAATTTCAGCCAGCATGACGCTGACTCAACGACATACGTAAACAGAATGACCATAAGTGAATTTGCCGCCGACGTCACATCGCGTCTCCCTTACATACCTAACGAACAGCAGGCCCGTCTGATAGGGGCCTTGTCGCGTTTCTGCTCGGGCACATCGGGCCTTGAGGGGGTGTTCATACTCAACGGTTATGCCGGTACGGGCAAGACTTCGCTCACAGGTGCGCTGGTAAAGAGTCTGCGGGCCGCAGGTCGTGAGGTGGTGCTTCTCGCCCCCACCGGCCGTGCCGCCAAGGTGCTGTCGGGCCACGCGGGTGTGACGGCCTATACCATTCACAGGCGCATATATCGCGGTGACGGCGGGGGAGGGTGGACCGAGGGATATCGTGCCATCCGCTACAATGATAAGTCGGATGTGGTGTATATCGTTGATGAGGCGTCCATGATAGGTGACACATCGCCCGACGGTGGGCCGGGACTGCTCGATGACCTTGTGCATTATGTCTTCACGGGCGATAACAGCCGTCTCATCATCATCGGTGATGTGGCTCAGCTGCCTCCGGTGGGATCGGATGAGAGTCCGGCGATGCTCCCTTCCAGCTACAAGCGTCTTGGACTGCGTGTCAGCCGGGCCGTGCTCACCGATACTGCCCGTCAGGCGCGTGACTCGGGCATATTGCGCAACGCTACGTGGCTGAGGCGCGCCATGCTCGTCGATCCGTTACCTAAGGTGAAGCTGATAGTGGACGGATATGAGGATGTGGCCCTGACTGACGGAAATGATGTGGCTGACGTGATCGGTGACTGCTATCGCCGCGATGGCATAGACCGCACTATATTGGTGACACGCAGCAATATGCGTGCCCGCGAATTTAACCTTGGCATACGTTCACGCATACTTGATTATGACGAGTTGCTGGTCAAGGGTGAGCGTCTGCTGGTGGCTAAGAATAATTATATGTGGTCGGCCGGGGTCAAGGGGCTGGACTTCATAGCCAACGGTGACGTGGCCATAGTGCGTCGCATCATCGCCACGGAGCAGAAGTATGGCTATGACTTCGCCCGTGTCCTGCTGTGGCTCCCTGACAGCGATGTCGAGGTGGAGTGCCGCATATTCCTGACCACGCTCACTGATGAGAGCGCTTCCGTCTCGCCAAACGATATGCGCCGTCTGGCTGAGGCGCGCATGGCCGACCCTGAGGTCAATGCTCCGGATACTCCTTACGACACGCGTGTCAGCCGACTGCGGAGAGATGAATATTTCAACGCCCTGCAGGTCAAGTATGCCTACGCTGTCACATGCCATAAGGCTCAAGGTGCGCAGTGGGATAATGTGGTGGTCGACCTCGGGGGCATCGCATCCGATGCGCAGGGGCTCGACTTCTACCGCTGGCTCTATACGGCCACCTCACGCGCCACCCGCCGCGTCTACTTTCTCAACGCATGGGAGTTTACTGACGAGTGAGAGAGATGCGCGGGAAAAGGTCGGTCACCTTAGCTGCTTGTGTGACATATCTGTATCCATCTGAGTGAAATTTGTGTACGGATATTTTAATTTTCATCTTTTTTGAGTATTTTTGCGCATTATTCATCAATAAATTAAGCAAAATGATGGAAGGCTCCACCCCTAAATGGACCGAGATAGAACATCTGCCTGAGTGGGACGAGGAATTTTATCACGTCTATACTGCCAAGAAGTATGGCAAATGGCTTATGCTCAAGACCCTCCGCCCTGAGCTGAAGGGTCAGGAGGAGTATGAGAAAATGATCGAGAAGGAGTTTGAGGTGCGCTACAATCTCGCTCATCCACATATCATTATGATCAATGATTATGAGGAGGTGCCGGGTGTGGGTATGTGCATTATCACCGATGATGTCTACGGAGACTCGCTTGAGAAACTCATACGCGAGCATAAGGTCACGGATGAGCATATCTATAAACTGCATCATCAGCTGCTGGATGCGCTCGATTATATTCAGACCAATCATCTTGCACATCATCCGCTCAATGCCTCGCGTGTGCTTTTCACAGAGAATATCGGCAATCTTAAACTGATAGACGTGGGGTTTGACCAGAAGAATTTTCTCACGCATGAGGAGACCAACGATGATATATACAATTACGGTGTGTTGCTGAATCAGGCGCTTGATGCTGTCGATACACCTCATCCGCGTCTGCGCAAGATAGCGGCCAAGTGTACAGCCGAGGATCCGTCCAAACGCTACTCCTCGCTGTCGGCCCTGCGTCTCGATCTGGCCGAGACGCGCAGTAACAGGCTGTATATCTACGTCATAATATTCCTTGTGGCAATGATAGGACTGCTGCTGTGGCTCTCGTCAGGCCATGCTCCCGCTCCTCTCAATCCGTAATCATCACATATTCTTAAAAAAATACATACCGGCTCACAATGTCCGCAGTAACTGTAAGCGCTATCCCCGCTACCAAGAAAGAACTCTCACGCTATACCCGTATAGGTATCGACCTCTATAAAGGCAATCCCTGCTATGTGCCACCGCTGATTTTCGACGATGTCAATACGTTGCTCCCCTCCAAGAATCCGGCATTTGAGTTTTGCGAGGCACAGTCGTTCATCGCCACGCGTGACGGCCGTCCTGTAGGGCGCATCACCGGCATCATCAATCATAAACTCAACGGTATGACGGGCCGCAAAGAGGCACGTTTCGGGTTTGTGGATTATATTGATGATGAGGAGGTGAGCGGAGCGCTCTTTGATGCGGTAGAGTCCTGGGCCCGCGAGCATGGCATGACCGAGATAATCGGCCCGATGGGATTTACCGACATGGATCACGAGGGTATGCTCATCGAGGGATTTAATGAGATGGGCACAATGGCTACGATATATAATTATCCCTATTATCCCGCTCATGTCGAACGTCTCGGTTACCGTAAGGATACCGACTGGGTGGAGTTTCGCATCACGATACCCGAAAAGCTCCCCGATAAATTCGTGCGCATTGCTGAGATAGTGCTCAAGAAGTATGACCTGCGCATAGTCAAATTCACTTCGCGCAAGAAGCTCAAGGATACTTACGGCGAGGCGCTGTTCCGTCTCATCAACGAGGCTTACGCCGACCTTTACGGCTATTCGCCATTGTCTGACAGGCAGATAGATTATTATATAGATATGTATCTGGGGATGTTGCGTCTGGACTACGTGAGCATTGTCGTCGACAAGAATGATGAACTGATCGGCGTAGGTATCAGCATGCCCTCCATGTCGGAAGGTCTGCGTAAGTCGGGCGGACGACTGTTCCCCTTCGGATGGTGGCCTCTGCTCAAGGGGCTGCGCGGACACAATGATGTCGTCGACCTGCTGTTGATCGCCGTCAAGCCAGAATATCAGTCAAAGGGTGTAAATTCGCTCTTCTTCTACGATCTGTGCAATGTGTATATCCGCGAGGGTGTGAAGTTTGCCGAGACAAATCTTGAGCTTGAGGAGAATATCCATGTTCAGTCACAGTGGGACTACTTCGAGCACCGTCAGCACCGTCGTCGCCGCGCATACCGCAAGAGTCTGTAATAAACGAATATAATACAATACAATACCGCAATGAGTCTACATCGCATATCCCTCTCTTCCCTCTCCTTGCTGGCCGTCATGTTGATCGGTCTGCTCAGTGTGTCATGCTCCAAGCGCGGCGAGATACTCGACACCGTGCCCGCCGACGTCGTAGCGGTGGCAACGGTCGACATCGAGAACCTCTGCGAGAGCGCAGGCGTGAAGTTTACCCCTGAGGGCGGCATAGAGACCATAGACCGTATCGATGCTCTTGTTACCGGCAATCTCCGCGAGGCTCTGACCCGCGCATCGGCTCTAAAGGCTTCGGGCGCGGTAGACCTGAGCGATGCTGTGGTAGGTGTCAATGCCGACAATGAAACGTTCATTACCCTTGCCGTCAGCGACACCAAGGCGTTGCGCGAGGCTACCGCCGATTATCTCACGTGGAGTGACGATGCGTCGAGCTATGCGATCGCTGAGAACGGTAATACGGCATTCGTGGCCAACGACGGCCAGCTCTGGATCATGGGCGGCTCGGCCAACAATGCCATAAAGAGTGTCGAAACGATGCTCAAAAGTGCTAAAGAGCTGTCAATAAACGGACTCGACGGCATCTCGCAAGTGCTGGCACGTGACAATATGGTGAATATGGCTGTAGCTTCGGGCTCGATGCTGATCGCGCCGGCAGGCGACACATCGGTCACTCCTCAGGAGCGTGAATGGAATGTCCTGGCACTTAACGTCAGCCCTGACAACGCTCTGGTGGGCGAGTCGGAGATAATACAGGCCACGGGGCGTACCGTCGTACCCAAAGGGATGAAGAGCATCAATCCCGCACTGCTCGCATACGTCCCCGAGAGTTTTAATTTTACATTTGCTGCCGGGCTGACTCCGCAGTTTGACTGGTCGCCCCTCAAGCAGATCGTCACTGTGGTAGGAGGATTCCAGGCCGCTGCGTTCATGTCGGTCATCACACCCTATCTCGAATCGATCGACGGCACACTGCTTATGGCCCTGAAGCTCCCCGACACGGCCGGACTCCGCAGTGCCGAACCCACCGATCTTGATTTTATCGTCATGGTGCGTATGCCTCAGGATCGGGTCAACGGTCTGATCTCAATGATCAGCAGTATGTGTGCGACCGCCGGAGTGTCACCACGCATGGCTGGCGAGGGACAGATGATTATCCCGCAGTATGGCCGTGACTGGTATATAGGTAATGTAGACGGATGCTTCGCCATCTCGACTATCGGATTTGACAACACGTCCAACAATTCTCTCGCACCCGTGTTCGTCAACCGCGACATGGCCGCTGACCTTAGCTTCAATCTTCCCGATGGAGCCGGTGCGCAGCTCTCGGCGACGATGACCGATGGTAAGGGGCAGTTCACATTCACCATACCCGGTTCGCAGACACCGCTCCCGGCGCATATCCTCAGCCTCCTGTTATGATCAGCACCATCACGTTGCGACGTCTGCTCCCGCAGGTGTTCAGGGGGAGCGAGCATGAACCGCCCGTGTGTCACAGCGAAGTGTGGATGCGCGATGAGGTCACATTCCGACGCCCCGACACATATATTATAGAGGCCGAGAGCGGAACCGGTAAATCCTCGCTCTGCTCATTTATCTACGGTGCGCGCACCGATTATGACGGCCAACTGCTGTTTGACGGCGAGCCTGTGAGCGGCTACAGTATCGAGCGCTGGTGTGCCCTGCGCCGTGAGGCACTGGCCTATCTCCCTCAGGAGATGCGGCTATTTCCCGAGCTTACGGCTCTGGACAACATAATGGTCAAGAACCGTCTTACCTCACACTATACCGAGGCCGAGATTCTGACGTTGCTCGACCGTCTCGAACTGCGCCACAAGGCCCACAGTCCTGCCGCACAGCTCAGTATCGGTCAGCAGCAGAGGGTGGCGATCATCCGTGCGCTCTGTCAACCGTTTGATTTCCTGCTGGTCGACGAGCCTGTGAGCCATCTCGATGCCCGCAACAACACGGCCGTCGCCACCCTGATCGCCGAAGAGGCGGCCGCCCGTGGCGCATCGGTCATCGCCACCTCAGTAGGCAATAAACTCTCACTCACCGACTACACTCTCTTGCATCTTTAAGAGGTTGTTTAATTACAAATGTCTTCACCCGTCACACGACTCCTGAGGCGCAACATCAGCGCCGGGCAGATAGCAGGATATGCTGTCGCCAATCTTGTAGGGCTTCTCATCGTCCTCACCGCCATACAGTTTTACCGCGACGTCACTTCGGCTGATGACGCGGCCGACTCGTTCATATCATCCGACTATCTCATTATCTCCAAGCGTGTCACCGGAGTTCAGGGAGGACTCTTTGGCGGTGACACCTCAGCCGCCTCATCATTTACCGTATCCGAGATTGACGAGATAGCCTCACAGCCTTGGGCCGACGGCATCGGACGGTTTACGGCGGCCGACTTCAATGTCTCGGCACGGGTTGACATAGCCGGCGCCTCACTGTCGACGGCGCTGTTTCTCGAATCGATTCCTGATGAATTTTTCGACATCTCCCCCAAAGGGTGGGACAGCTACCGCCCCGACAGTTCCGAAACACTGCCGGTGATCATCTCCAAAGACTATCTTACGTTATATAATTTCGGCTTTGCAGCATCACGCGGCATGCCACAGATCTCAGAGGAACTTATCGGGATGTTGCCGTTGCGTCTCAACATCAGTGGCAACGGCCGCCAGCAGTGGGTGGACGCACGCATCGTAGGATTTTCCTCGCGACTCAACACCATCGCCGTCCCTGAGGCATTTATGGATTGGGCCAACAGTGTGTTCGGCGAAGGGCATGAGGCCGCACCCTCGCGGCTCATCGTGCGACTGCGCAGGGCGGGTGACCCCGAGGCCACTGCATATATGGACACTCATGGCTATGAGATAGCCGGCGACAAGGCTTCGGGCGGCAAGGCTCTCTACTTCCTGTCGCTCGTCACGACCGTCGTCGTCGCTATCGGAGCGATTATAAGTCTGTTGGCATTCTTCATACTCCTGCTCAGTATCTATCTGCTGTTGCAGAAAAACCGTGCCAAGATTCACGACCTGATGATGCTTGGCTATACACCCGCACAGGTGTCAGCCTACTACCGCAACATAGTGGTGGGTGTCAACGCTGCCGTTCTTCTGCTGGCCGGCATCGGAGTCCTCATAGTCTCGACGATGTGGCAGCATAGCCTTAGCGACCTCGGGGCCACAGGCACATCGGCTTTACCCACCATCGCAGTCGGCGCGATCATCATCCTGCTTATAACCCTCGGCAACATTATCGCCATCCGCCGCACTGTCCGCCGCGCCTTCCGCTGAAATGGGGGGGTGAAGCCGGCAGAAAAATTTCTCCAACTTTTTTCATTTTTTCGTTGATTATGGAAATTTTTCATTAATTTTGTGGGAGAAATTTTTTCGATTCTAAACTAATAGATACTATGTCAAAGGTAACAGTAGTGGGCGCCGGCAACGTGGGCGCAACTTGTGCAAATGTATTGGTGACTTGCGGTATTGCTGACGAAGTAGTCCTCCTCGACATCAAGGAAGGCGTATCCGAGGGCAAGGCCATGGATATCATGCAGACAGCAAGCATCCTCAACATCAACACCACCCTCAAGGGTGTAACCAACGACTATGCAGCCACCGCAGGCAGCGACGTCGTTGTCATCACTTCAGGTATTCCCCGCAAGCCCGGTATGACCCGCGAAGAGCTCATCGGCGTTAACGCCGGCATCGTAAAGAGCGTTACCGAGCAGCTTCTCAAATATTCTCCCGACGCAATCATCATCTGCATCTCCAATCCTATGGATACCATGACCTACCTCATCCACAAGACGAGCGGTCTCCCCAAGAACCGTATCATCGGTATGGGCGGTGCTCTTGACAGCGCACGTTTCAAATACAATCTTGCCAACGCCCTCCAGGCCAACCCCACCGAGGTTGAAGGCATCGTGATCGGCGGACACGGTGACACCACCATGATCCCCCTCGTACGCTACGCAGCTTACCGTGGCGTGCCCGCATCCAACTATCTCGACGAAGCTACTCTCGAAAAGGTTGCAGCTGACACCATGGTAGGCGGTGCAACCCTCACCAAGCTCCTCGGCACATCGGCATGGTATGCTCCCGGTGCGGCAGGAGCTCAGATGGTCAAGGCTGTCCTCCACAACGAGAAGAAACTCATCTCATGCTCGGCTCTTCTTGAGGGCGAGTATGGCGAGAGCGATCTCTGCATCGGTGTTCCCGCCATCATCGGCCGTAACGGCATCGAGAAGATCGTTGAGTTTGACCTCAACGAGCAGGAGAAAGAGCTCTTCAAGAAGAGCGCCGAGGCTGTTCACAAGACCAATGCAGCTCTCAACTGCTGATCAACCGGCATAACTACAGCTATAAAATAATCAATGGGAAACGCCCGATATTCAAGGACGTTTCCCATTGTCTTTTTTGTTCCTGGACCCGTTATCAGAGCACCTTGGTGTAGAGGGCTGTGATGTCTTCGAGTGTCACATCCTTAGGATTGCCGGGAGTGCAGACATCGGCCAGAGCCTGAGCGGCGAGTGCGGGAATATCCTCAGCCTTGATGCCGAGTTCGCTCAGATGCTGGGGGATACCCACCTTGATCGAGAGAGCCTTGACAGCATCGCATGCTGCCTGAGCGGCCTGCTCGGCAGTCATACCGTCGGTGTCGACACCCATAGCGCGGGCGATATTGCCATACTTCTCGACACATGCGGGCATGTTCCACTCCATAATTGTGGGGAGAAGGAGCGCGTTGGCCACACCGTGAGGTATGTCGAAGAGCGAACCCATCGGGTGTGCCATGCCGTGAACGAGGCCGAGACCTACGTTGGAGAATGCCATGCCGGCAACATACTGGGCCACAGCCATGCCGTCACGTGCCTTGGCATCGGAAGGATGCTCGACGGCCACGGGAAGATTCTCGGCGATCATTCTGATAGCTTCGATCTCGAACATATCGCTCAGTGCCCATGCACCGCGTGTGATATAGCCCTCGATGGCGTGAGTCAGAGCGTCCATGCCCGTGGCGGCTGTGAGGCCGGCAGGCAGCGAATACATCAGCTCGGCATCGATAATAGCCACGGCAGGGATATCGTTGGGATCCACGCACACCATCTTCTTCTTGTTGACCTCGTCGATGATCACGTAATTGATAGTGGTCTCGGCGGCAGTACCGGCGGTAGTGGGGAGCGCGATGATGGGTACACTCTTATTTTTAGTGGGGGCAACACCTTCGAGCGAGACGATGTCGGCAAATTCAGGGTTGTTGATCACAATACCGATAGCTTTGGATGTATCGATTGACGATCCGCCGCCGACAGCGATGATATAGTCGGCACCGGCCTTGCGGAATGCCTCAAGTCCGGCATTGACATTGCTGACAGTGGGATTGGGCTTGACATCCGAGAAGACTTCGTAGGGGAGACCGGCCTTGTCAAGTTCGGCCGTAACCTGAGCCGTAACGCCGAATTTTACGAGACCCGGATCAGTCACCACAAGAGCCTTGGTCTTGCCGAGATTAGCGACTACTCCCGGTAATTCCTTGCGGGCTCCGGGACCGAAATAAGACACCTCATTGAGTATAAAACGGTGTATCATGGGATTAGCATTTAAAAGTGATTAGATTTGGTAATTATTATTGACAAATTTAGGATATTAATTCCGCTCTGCAAAATATTTTTAGCACGTCGCGACATTATCGCACCTTTTAGCCTCAATAAGAAGGTAACTTTGCAGCATAATTGCAAATCTTATTCAACACTATGTCAACACGACCCAACAACATCCCCTCCGTTACTTTTCCCGTCACAACACTCACCGACGCCGACCACGTCGATGAATGCGTTAACCTCCGCCCCGACTCAAACGGCGATCTCGGTGCCGTCGGCAATCCGCGCGTGATGGTCTCACTCCCCGGCGCTGTCCCCGTCGAGGGTGGCATTTATACCCTGCCTGACGGTACGACAGTGACCATCGTACTGCATGAGGGAGCACTTAAAGCCGTCTCGTCCACCGGACGTATTTCAGTGATAGTCAGCGCTGAGAAACTCAAGGATGCCCCCGAGTGCATACTGCCCGTTGACTCAGGCATCATCGTGATGTTCGCCAACTCGCGCCCGCAACGCTATGACTGTACGTCAGGACCCTCATCGGGCAACCCCTTGTCATGGACCCCTGTCGAACTGTTTCCCGAGCTGCCGCCGCTCATGTTCACCCGTTACGACATGGGGCGTATCGGCGTGGACATACCCGAGTTCACACTCAAATCCTCCTACACCACTACCACCCAGAGTCTCGGCGACGAGGATGCGGCCAAGGTGGACAGTGTCATGCGCGATGCCTACATACGCCTGAGTGACAGTGCACTGCTGCGCGGATGGTACATACAGCCCGTATTCGCACGTTACCGTCTCGTAGGCCGCGACGGCCGCACGCTCTACACCTCCGCTCCCGTCATCGTGGCTCCCGACTCGGGTCTGCAGGGTGTGACGGTCAACTTCACATTCACCGGTGACGGATTCCGCCGCATGGAGTTAAGCCGCATGCGTGCCAACGCCTTTATCCCCTCCATTACCTGGACACGCCAGCCGGATTCCGTCTGGTACAAACTTGTACGTTCCATCGAAGTCGAGGTCACCCCACAGCTCCATCCCTACTCGGCCACACTCCCCGGCACCACCTCGCGTGTCTCGTCGTCAGCTACCCAGCTTGTTCTTGCCGCCACACTCCCCGGCGTATGTCCCGACCAGCCCTTCGCAGCCCCCGGGTCACGTATGGCAGGAATGGTGACAGCTATCCTCGACCATCCCGACAGGGCCTTTCATCCCGACTCAAGCATCGCCGGCTCGACAGCCGAGGAGATGGCCAACCTCGCGAGAATCAATAAATATGCCGGGGCCAATCCCGTAGAACTCAGTGATCTTGAGGTCGGACTTTCGGCTCCCAATTCATTTACGGCTAAATCCGTCGCACGCAGCGGTGACGTGATAGTGTGGGGCGGTCTGAAAGCCATACCCTTTGACGGATACTCACTACCCGAGATGGGCATACTCGCCACGTCACACTTCGAGCCTACGCCGACCGCCGCACATGTCACCATGCGTGACGGGTCGTCGGTGGTGCGTGCTGTCGTGTCGGTCGACCGTCGTGCCACGGCCCTCTCGCCTCTCATCGTCTATCCTTCGCCCGATGCCGTATCCGTGACACTCCTGTCAGGCAATGATGCCATCACTCTGCCCCTCGTGCCATCCCCATGCCGACGCTTCGCCTACTATCTCGACCCGGCGCTCAAACCGATTGAGTTCAACGAGTTCAGGGATGGATTTGCCGTCCCCTCGGCCGCACCTGCATTGCGTGAATATCCCTCGGCCATAGTCTCGGCCATGTCAGGCTCGCCGGTCACGCCGTGTGCCGTCACTCGCGGTGATGACACCGCCGTACTCTCACTCCAGGCATCGGTGCGCCGCTCCAATTCCATCACCGCCCCCTCATCGCTGTTCTACGTATTCAGTGCGGGAGGCATCTCGACACTCTCACTCTCTGAAAACCGTATGCGCCTCGCGCTAAGGGGGCTTGACAAACGTAGCGTCAAGTCGCCTCAGGCCGTCACGCCCATACCCGGCGGAGTGGCCGCATTGGCCGGAGGCGCGCTCATCACCATCTCCGGCTCGGGATCGAATGTCCACACTCTGCTCAGTCAATGCGAGGCCGAGGTGCTCGCCTGGGTTAACCGATACGGCGAGTTGTGGTGCATCCATCCCGCCCCATCGGCCGATGACCCTGCGGTGGAGACCCCTGCCCGGAGTGTTACCATCATCAGCGCGGATGGTCGTGTGCGTTACACTCGCGAGGGGATAGGAGTGACATCGGTCATGTCCGACGGAGCTGTCGCGCGTCTGTTCACCTCCGGGGGTGACATCCTTGATCCGTATGACGAGACTGACACCCCTGTCACCATCCGCCATGCTTCGGGATTGAAACACAGCTACAGGCAGAATATGGAGATTACCGTCAGGGCCGGACTCTACGGTGATGAACTGAACGGATCGATTGAGGTCGGCTCGTCAGCGGGCGCACCGGGCCAACCGTCACATCTGCTGTGCCGATATGATATAAAAGGTGACAATCACACGCATCCTCACGTTATGAAAATGCGTGTGCCGCAGGGTGGCCGTCTGCATCTGAGCGTTTCGGCCACCACTCCGACCCCTTCCACCCTGAAACTCGTGCGCGTATGAGAGGGGCTGTGACATCATCCGGCTCGGCCATCCCTGTGGCCGAACTCAACCGCGAACGCCACGAGGCCCTCAGGCGTATGGATTACGACCCCCTTACAGGTAATCCGTGTGATCCCGAGCGGCACCCCGTGGTCAGAGGTGCGGCTACACTCAATCTGCCGCTCACGATGCTTGATGACACGGAGTATGCCTGCACACTCCCTCAGCTTGATTTCGACAGACTACGATTTCGCCACGACTTCGAATTCTGGGCCGCGACATGCGTCAGGATCATATCCAAGGACACCAAGCTCTCGGTGCCCTTTATCCTCAACCGTCCGCAGCGCCGTCTGCTCGCGGCCCTCGAACGTCAGCGTCTGGCCGGAGTGCCGATACGCCTGATTCTGCTCAAGGCCCGCCAGTGGGGTGCCTCCACGCTCGTGCAGATATATTTCGCCTGGATACAGATAGTGCATCTGCACAACTGGCATTCACTCATCTGCGCGCATGTCAAGGACACGGCGGCCACCATCCGCGGCATGTACACCCACCTGCTCGCTCATTATCCGGCACTATACTGGGGTGATGGAGGCGAGGATGCAGGCAAGCCCGAGTTTCGCCCCTTCGAGCGTATGAACAACGTTCGCGTCATCCCCTCGCGCGGATGCCGTGTGGCGGTCTGCTCAAGCGAGAATCAGGAGGCCATGCGCGGCATGGACTGCTCGATGGCCCACCTCAGCGAGGTGGCGTTCTGGAAGGACTCGCCTCAGCATAATCCCGTCGACCTCATCCGCTCAGTCACTTCGGGCATATCGCGCTCGCCGATGACCGCGGTGGTGATGGAGAGCACGGCCAACGGTGTGGGTAACTTCTTTCACCGCGAGTGGCAACGTGCTGTCGCGGGCAAGAGTGACAAGACTCCGTTCTTCGTGGCATGGCACGAGATGGAGCTTTACACCGAGCCTGTCGACGATCCGGAGGCATTCTTCGCATCGCTTGATGAGTATGAGCGCGCATTGTGGGACACGCACGGGTGCACGCTTGAGGCTATAAAATGGTATCGTACGAAAGCGTCGGAGTATGCCGACCGCCGTTCGATGATGGCCGAGTTCCCGACTACACCCGACGAGGCCTTCTGTGCCACCGATTCCGGTGTCTTTTCGGCCGATGATGTGAGTCGCCTGCGTGAGGCCGGATGCGGCATCGAGCCGCGCACGGGCGAAGTGCTCGGCTCGCGCAGCGGACTCCCCTCCGACCTCTCCTCGCCGCGGTTTCAGTCATCGGTCCATGGCCGAACAAAAGTGTGGGCAGCTCCGCGCCCGGGTGCCGATTATATCGTCAGTGTCGACATAGGCGGACGTACGGATGATGCCGATTACTCGGTCATAGCCGTTCTCGACCGTCACACCGATACACGTTCGGGCATGCTCCCCGAGATCGTGGCGCAATGGCGCGGCCACATCGACCATGACCTGCTCGCATGGCGCGCCGCCGCGATGGCGCGGTGGTATAATGACGCCCTGCTCGTCATCGAGAGTAACTCATGGGAATCGACCTCCGATGGCAGCGGACAGTACATACTCGACACTCTGGCCAGCGTCTATCCGCGTCTGTATCATCGCGGCGGAGAGAGCGGCCGCGGACGTATGCCCGGATTTCATACCAATGTGCGCACCAAGTCGGCGGTCATATCCAATCTGATAGCCATGGTGCGTGACGGCCTGTATATCGAACGTGACCCCGCCGCATGTGACGAGATGATGCAATACGAGACGCATCCTGACGGTAGTTATTCGGCCCGTCGCGGATGTCACGACGACATTCTGATGTCACGTGCCATAGCTCTGTGGGTGCATGCATCGGGTATGACTGTGTCCGTGCGGCTGTCTCCCGACACTCTGCGAGCCATCCTCGCCCAGTGACGGCCCATATACAGCATGACGAACTAAGGGTCATAAGTCCGCAGTGAGCAGACTTATGACCCTTATGTACTTTTCAGGATGCCACATTAGCGTGGCATGCGGCGATGGAGACCGAAATTATTTCGCAGCGGCGATAGATGATTTGCGGAACTCCTTCAGAAGTTTCTCAATCTCAAGCGAAGCTTTGCGTGCGCGTGCGCCGGCTGCCTTGTTGCCTGATTCTACCTGAGCGGCTGCGTCTTTCGCGAAAGCCTCGAAACCGGAATTGATTTTTTCTACGAGAGTTTTCATGTTATCTGAACGTATTTTAATAATGTGATGATTTTTGCAAATGTACATACTTTTTATCCACATTTCCAAATGTTTCCGTCCTTTTTTATGTTCAGATTATCTCAAAGGCTGCAATTTTTAGTAAAAAATCGTAACTTTGAAGCATGATTGAATATAACACCTTCACACTCGATAACGGCCTGCGTGCCGTACACAACTATGATCCATCGACCGCGATGGTGGCCGTCAACGTCCTATATAACGTAGGTGCGCGTGACGAATCACCATCGCTCACAGGTCTCGCACATCTGTTCGAGCACCTTATGTTTGGCGGATCGGTCAATATCCCCGACTTCGATGCGGCCATCGAGCGAGCAGGCGGCACCAACAATGCCTGGACTTCAAATGACTTCACCAACTTCTATGACGTCGCTCCGGCCGCCAATTTCGAGACCCTGCTGTGGCTTGAGAGTGACCGTATGCTCGGACTGGCATTCTCGCCCAAATCGCTTGAAGTGCAGCAGTCGGTGGTAATAGAGGAGTTCAAGCAGACCCATCTCAACCGTCCTTACGGCGACGTGGCTCACCGTCTGCGCGAATTGCTCTACACCTCGCATCCCTACCGTTACCCGGCCATCGGCAAGGAGATAAGCCACATAGCCGACGTGACGCTCGATGACGTGCGTCAGTTCTTCTACTCGCACTATGCGCCCAACAATGCCGTTGTCGCTGTCAGCGGCAATGTTACGCTTGATGAGGCTCGCCGCGGGCTTGAGAAATGGTTCGGACCCATACCGCGCCGTGACATCGCCCCGCGCCTCTATGCACCCGAGCCGGCAGTCGAGGCTCCGCGCACCGTCACAGTCAACGCACGCGTGCCGCAGCCCCTTGTGGTAGTGGCATATCCGATGGCAGCACACGGACAGCCCGGTTACATCGAGGCCGACATCATCACCGACATCCTCGCCTCGGGCCGTTCATCGCGCTTCTATCGCGATATTGTCATGTCCGATCCTTTGTTTACCGAGGCGGATGCATCCATCGCAGGCAGTGACGAACCCGGTTTCCTGATGCTCAGAGGCCGACTGACCGACTCCTCGCCCGAGGCGGTCGAGAGAGCTGTGTACACACTCACCACTCAGGCCGCGGCGCTCAGGGAGCATTGTGCGCCACACGAACTGGAGAGAGCCGTCAACCGTTTCGACTCAAATCATCGCTTCTCGATGCAGCACTATCTGTCACGAGCGCAGGAGCTGTCCATGTCGCTCATGCAGGGTGAGGACATCAACCGCCGTGTCGAGGCGTATCGTGCCGTGACGACCGACCGCATCACCGAGGTGGCACGCCGGGTGCTTGACCCTGCGCGCGCATGTACTCTTATATATCTGCCTGAGGAATAGAAACGGTTTTATGAAACCGGCATAAAAAAGTATGGGACGCTTCACAGCGGCCCATACGGTTTAACCTAACTTTTTTGTTGACTTTAAACTTAATGATAGTAGCTATATGCGGTTTGACGTTAATTACACTACAAAGGTAGGAAAATATTCTGTTTCAAACACAGAAATCTTTGGTTAAATTCGGTTAATATTTTTCAAAAAACCTGCAACAGGGGCCTCCAGTGGCACTTTTGGCCCTAAATTTCAGCCCAATATTATATGCATGGGCTTAGTAGAAAAAAGTCCCGTATATATACAACCAAACGGGAAGATGATATCACATCGTCTTCCCGTTTAGATAATAAACCAATCATTATCACATTTCTTGCAATGGAAAAAGTAATTTTGCTATGTACTATTAGAACACGGGGCCTGTGAAATAGTTCACGGCGGATGAAAAAAATTTCAATAAAAATACTCTTGAGATTTTAACCTCCAATAAATAAGGGATTTATAAAACGAAAAAATATTGACTTTTTGAGGCGGAATATGTACCCGCACAGCTGAAGAATTACATAAAAATCATTATCTTTGCATAACAGATCCACACGCCGCTTGTGCGCCAGCCTGCCGGATGTGTGTTATTAACGTTATTTTAGTCGGGTGAGCATGATTGTTGCCCGTGCTAAATGTTAACTTTGCATCATAAATAAATAACTATCATAGAATGGCAAAAAAAGAAACATCAGCAAAAGGTGCCCGCGACAAGGACATCGACCCCGCAAAGGCCAAGCTAAACGCTCTGGCTCAGGCGTTGGGTAATATAGAGAAAAATTATGGCCGCGGAGCCATAATGAAGCTCGGTGACGAGCAGGTCGAGGATGTGGACGTCATCCCATCAGGCTCGATAGGCCTGAATTATGCACTCGGCGTAGGAGGCTATCCACGCGGACGTATCATCGAGATTTTCGGTCCAGAGTCTTCAGGTAAGACCACTCTCGCCATACATGCTATCGCCGAGGCCCAGAAGGCAGGTGGCATTGCGGCAATCATCGACGCCGAGCACGCATTCGACCGTTTTTACGCCGAGAAACTCGGTGTGGACGTGAGCAATCTTCTCATGGCCCAGCCCGACAACGGCGAGCAGGCTCTTGAGATCGCCGAGCAACTCATACGTTCATCGGCCATCGACATCCTTGTGGTCGACTCCGTAGCCGCTCTGACCCCCAAGAGTGAGATCGACGGCATTATGGGTGACAAGAATGTAGGTGTCCAGGCACGCCTCATGTCTCAGGCAATGCGCAAACTCACCGGCACCATCGCACGCACTAACACATGCTGTATCTTCATTAACCAGCTGCGTGAGAAGATCGGTGTGATGTTCGGCCCTTCCGAGACCACCACCGGCGGTAACGCCCTCAAATTCTACGCCTCCGTACGTGTCGACATCCGCCCCTCCACCTCCATCAAGGACGGTGACGACGTGCTGGGCCGACTCACCAAGGTCAAGGTGGTCAAGAATAAGGTAGCGCCCCCCTTCAAGCGTGCAGAGTTTGACATCATGTTCGGTGAAGGCATATCGCGCAGCAGCGAGATCATAGAGCTCGGTGTCAACTACGGCATCATACAGAAGAGCGGCTCATGGTTCAGCTATAACGGCTCGAAACTGGCTCAGGGACGTGATCAGGCAAAACGTGTCATAACCGACAACCCCGAACTCGCAGCCGAGCTCGAAGCAAAAATCATGGAAGCCCTGCGTCAGGGTGTCCAGCCTGCCAAGTCATCAAAATCCGGCAAAGGATCTAAGTCCGACAAGAAATCATCATCGTCATACGAGGACACCGACGACACCGAGGATACCGAACCGGCCGACGGCGAACTCGACCTCGATGCACTCCCCGACGACTTCTCGATCGAGGAAGACATCTGATGAAATTTTCGGTCTAAAATTTTATGGTTAGAGGAATTAATGCTAAATTTGCACTTTGGAATGGCGGTGCGTTTGTTGCATGCGTCATTTCAAGACTTTAACCTTAGAAAAAATCAAGATCAAAATGTCAAATAAGAATCAAAACGAAGAGACACGCACCTCGATCGACGAGGTGAACGACACACTCACCGGTCTCGGCGAGAAGGTGCAGAACAATTCCAAGACTATCATGTATGCCTGCGTGGCTGTGGCTGTAGTGGTTATCGCCATCCTCGTGTACGTCTACGCTGTGCGTCAGCCGGGCATTCAGGCCGGTAACGAAGCTCTCGGTCAGGCCGACATGGAGCTGCTGATGGGCAACGACAGCATCGCGCTGGCCAAATATCAGCAGGTAGCTGACAACCATGGCTATGCAGCCGGTGACCTTGCAGGTCTCAATGCTGCTATCCTCCTTTACAAGGACGGCAAGTATGAAGAGGCAGCCAAGTATCTCGGCGACTATTCAGTCAAGGAGTCAGTGATCGGTGCCGCTGCAAAATGTCTCGAAGGCGACTGCTACGTCAACCTTGAGAATTATCAGAAGGCGCTCGATTGCTTCAAGAAGGCAGTGAAGATTTCCGACAAGAATCCCGCCTACACACCCGCATTCATGCTCAAGGAGGCTACTGTGCTCCGTGAGCTGAAGGATTACAAGGCCGAGGCCAAGGTGTATGAGGAAATTCTCAAGGAATATCCCACTTATGGTCCTCAGATGGGCATCGACATCGAGAAGTATCTTGAGCGTGCCAAGGCAGCCGAATAATTAGTCATACCGACGCTATAATATGTGCGCACCCCGCAGATGACAAGTCTGCGGGGTGCGTTGTTTATATGTAGGTGTTATATATCGGTGCGTTGTATATGCATCAGGGTGTCTGTCTCTGCGCGCGGGCGGTGAGCAGACGGTGGCCGATGCGGCAGTACAGGCAGCTGTGAGTCTCGCAGTATCGGCGGCGCAGCTGTATGAGAGCCTGCGTCGTGAACGCGTCCCGGGCCCGTAGACCGGCCGAGGCGAATCGTGTGATGATGCTGTTGCTCTCGGGCGGCAACTGTTGCAGCCATTCAAAGGCCCGGCGGGTCATCTCCTCATCCCCGTGGCGCGTGCCGTAGGCTATGAGCAGAGGCACGGCCACATTGATCACAAGTATGATAGCGGCGTTGCGGCTCATGGCCACGGCCGTCTGCTCGGAGTCAGTAGCAGGGGTATCGAATGTGTAGTGTGTGGCCCAGTAGCCTGTGAGCGGTGTGCGCAGCAGCGTGATGGCTGCTTCCGGGCCATCCGCATCAAGCAGACGGCGCACTATGCGGAAGTCGCCCGACACGTATGCCGCCAAGGTTGCTATACGTCTGTGCGGCAGATTGGCAGGACGCATGCGTCCCATCTTCCAGCCGGGGGAACTGAGCTGACGGAGTGAGAATTTGTGAGCCAGAAAGGCATATTCATTGATGAGTCTGGCGGTATAACTGTCCGACGGGGCCTGTGTGGGGAGCAGACCGGCCTGGCCGAACAGCAGCGCCTCGACCGATGTGAGCGAGTCGCTGTGCTTGCGTAGAAACGGCAGGGGCATCGACTGAGCCAACCGCTGCATCGGGTCTGAATTGATGCTGAACCCGAGTGCCCTCGCGAGTGTGATGTATGCGGCCTGTTCCCAGTCGCCTGACAGCGAGTCGAGCAGTGACAGAAGTGATTCTGCCTTAGCGTATGCGCGCTCGTAGGCGAGTGCTGTGATCCATGAGTTGAGATGCAGAGGATGTATGGCCCGGATCTCGGACGCACAGGGCAGGTCAATGTCCGATCGGTCCACGAGGCTGCTGTAACGTTCGTGAAACTGCGGTGAGCAGTGCATGGTCATCTGTGCTATCACCTCACCGTTGCGTCGCTGTATGGGCTGATCGTCACAATCGACTACGTGTAGTATCACCGAGTCGTATGCCGGATCACCGTCATGGCCGTGGCGGTGCCAGTCGCTTGCGCGTACGTGCATCTCTATGTCGCCGGCCCAGATGCGGTCACCGATGCGTATCTTGGCGTTGAAGAAGTCCGGCCCGGCATCTGTGTTATGCAGTCCTGGGTCGAGCACAGTGATACGCCGTCCGTCGACGGTGACGAGCGAGTCGGCCGGGACGAGACGGTATTGCCACACGTAGTGCATCAGACGTTCCATACGTCAGGAGAGGGTTGTTTATATAAGACTTTATAAATCTTATAAGTCTTATAAATCTTACATATAATTATTGGCTCAGATGCTGCGGTTGAACGCTATCATCTTGAGTGCTGTCTCGGCAGCCTCGCAACCCTTATGTCCGTGGCAGCCGCCCGTGCGGTCGAGGGCCTGCTGCTCGTCGAGCACGGTAAGCACACCGAATATCACGGGTATGTCGCACTCGGCATTGAGGTGTGTGATGCCCTGTGTCACGCTCTGACACACATAGTCAAAGTGAGGGGTATCACCCTTGATGACGCATCCGATCACGATGATGGCATCATAGTCGCCGCTCTCGATGAGCTTGGATGCGGCGAAGGTGAGTTCCACGGTGCCGGGGACGGTGAAGTGCACTACATCGTCGGGATTCACGCCTGAGGCGATGAGCGTCTCGGCCGCACCCTGCGACAGGGGGCCTGTGATGTGGGCGTTCCATTCGGCTGAAACGATGGCTATGCGTGCGTCGTCGATATGCGGTACTGCTGTAGTGGGGACAAATTGTGACATTATCGTGGCGGATTTATTGTGTGTGAAAATATCGATTTATTATCTCGGGAAGATTTTGTGCCAGAGGCTGAGGATGTCAAGGTTACGGCTCTTGGCATGATAGAGGGCGTCGACTATGCGGCGGTGCTGGTCAAGCGCGTTGATCTTTGTGGCCTTGTGCAGCATAGTGTTGAGCAGATGTACCCCCTTGTCACGCATGGCGCTGACCGACAGCATGGCCTCTCCGAGCGATATGGACAGTTCGAGCTGGCGCAGTGTGAAGTCGCTCTCAAGCTTGGTGAGATATTTGAGCGCGCGCGAATAATATTGTATGGCCTCGCGGTGGCGTCCCATGCGGGCGAGTGTGTCACCCTCGTCGCGCAGCGAGTCCACCAGACGTGTGGCTGCATCCTCGACCCCGGCGTTGACCATCTGTAGATAGGCAGTGGTGGCAGCCTGATAGTGAGCTAAAAGTTCAGCCTGACGTACGCGGTTGCGGTAAATGGCGGTGGCACCGTTGAGGGCCATCACGTGAGCCGGAGCGTAGCGTGAGGCATCCAGACGTGCGAGGCGCTCGAATATCTTGATTGACTTCTCGATCTCGCGTTCGGCCTGACGGTATTCGTGGCGCGAGCTGTGCAGATATGCTATGTCATGGAGCAGGGCACCGAGAAGCTGTAGGAACGGTATGTCCTTGCGTCGCGGCTCCTGAGCAAGCAGGTTGAGGGCCACGGCGGCTGTCAGGGCAGCGCGCTCGTTGTCGGACTGCTCGATGCTCAGGGCGGTGAGTATCTGTATCAGTGCGGCATGCAGGTCAAGCGTGTGACCCTCGGCCTGAGGGGCGAGTGCCGAGATGTATGATGCCGTCTCGTCAAGAGTCTTGATGGCCTGATGCAGTTCGTCGCGTTCCTTCATTTCAGCTACCCATACGCGCAGGGCATCGTAGGAGGTGTTGAAGTCACTTTCGCAGAGGGCCGCGTAAGTGTCGGCGACACTGCGGCTGCGACGTAAGCGGCGCAGCAATACCGACGTGTCGGTAGTCGGCGGCAGGAAGACGGGGTCGATCGAGAGGGACGGCATTTATATATACTTTTTTATATAAGTGAGTCGGACTTAATCAGAATTTTGACAGGCGTGAATGGGCTGTCTCGTTGGCCTTGGCCATGATGTCATCGGGGTCGGTGATACCCTCGGTGAGGGCGCGGATGGCACCGGCGATGGCGCCGGCTGTCCACTGCTCCTCGGTGTCATCAGTGGGATGGCAGTGGAGTGTCCAGCTGTTCTTGCCGTCGAAGAACTGCATCGAGAGGGCCTTCGGGTCGATCACAAGGCAGCGGGGACAGTAGAAGTTGATGTGTGCGTTGTAGGCATCGGCAGGGGTTTCGCCGGGGAACAGTGTGCTGAGGTCTTCGGTCGTGGCGATGACGAGTGTGGCGGCTTCGAGGCTCTCCCACACTTCAGGCATCACGCGGGTGATGCGGGTGACGCGGGCCTGATCGAAATAGGGGAGATAGACGGTCTCGGCCTTGCGTGAGCGGGCATAGTTGACCAGTTCGATTACGCGCGAGTGATTGCGCTTGTCGATGGCCATATATGAGCCGTAGACCATGACGTCACCCTCGTCGATGCGGGGCCAGATGGGATTGACCGGCTCGGCGGGATAGGCGGCGTGCATTACGGGACGTGAAGGGTTGTCCTCCTTATCGGCGGGGGCTATCCTGACGGCTCCCGCGCCCTCGGTGTAGCGGTCGACCGATGTGATGTCGACGTTGGCGTTCCGGAGCGAACTGATGATATGGTCGCCGATAGTGTCGGCAGCGGTCTCGCCGACAAAGAGTGTCTGTACGCCCATAGCGGCGTCAAGCATGGCGGCGTCGACCATACGGTCACCGATGTGGGTCGAGGCCTGACCGTCGCGGCGGAGTGAGATGTGCAGTGTCAGCTCACCTATGTAGATTGCTTTGTTCATAGCAGTTTTTATTTGTTCAATAACCTGTTTCGCGGCGAGATTTGTGACCGAGATAACCGCCGTGATGGCGCTTGGCATACTCCTCGGTCGAGAAGCCGATGAGACGGGTGACGTTGACCACGAGGATGTCGCCGATGACGGTCATTACCGTCGTCGAGGTGGTGGGTGTGAGTCCGAGGGGGCACACTTCGGGAGCGCCGCCCGTCAAAAGTGTAACGTCCGTGAGGCGAGTAAGTTCACTGTCCGGATTGCCGGTAATGCCGATGAGCGGGATGTCGGGATAGAGGTTGCGTGCCAGATCGACCAGTTCAAGGACTTCGCGTGTGCGGCCGGAGTTGGATATGAGCAGCATCACGTCATTGGGCTGGAGCACGCCGAGGTCGCCGTGCTGTGCCTCGCTGGGGTGGAGGTTGACAGCCGGAGTGCCTGTCGACGAGAATGTCGTGGCGATGTTCATGGCTATCTGTCCGGCTTTGCCCATGCCGGCGGTTACGAGCTTGCCGCCACGGCGGTGTACGTGTTCGATGATGAGATTGACGGCGCGGTCGTATGCGTCGGTGTATGGAATGTCGAGGAGGGCCTGAGCCTCAAGGCTCAGAATCTGTCGCATGGACTCCTGGATGGTCATGGTCGCTATATAGGTGAAAAAATTTTACTCACAAAAGTAGCAATTTTGTCGGAGATATGCGACCTCAGCGTTAACAAATATTGGGGAACGGGGTCTAAGCTGCGATAAAAATTGGGTAAAGGGGATTCGAAGAGATGAGAAAGGCAGCTTGCGGTCGCTTCAATCGGTCTGAAAATAAAAAGACCTCCCGTGCGTTTCGAAACGCACGGGAGGTGAATGGTGTGACATCAGTGCGGTGCGTTATGCTCCGCACTGATGTATGGATCGTTGACTGATTATGCCTCGGGCTCTACACCCCACTGCTGCTTGGAGAGGCGTAGGTAGTTGTTGTAACGCCACTGAGCATTTGACTTGGCGGCTGCGAAGAGCTCGGCTGCCTCTGCGGGATACTGCTTCATTACAGATGCGTAACGTACCTCGCCCTTGAGGAAGTCTTCGAACTTGTCCCAGTCGGGAGTCTTTGAGTCGAGTGAGAAGGGGTTCTTGCCTTCTTCTTCGAGGGCGGGGTTGTAGCGCCAGAGGTGCCAGTATCCGCACTCGACAGCTGCCTTCTGCTCTTCCTGTGCATGGCCCATGCCTGAGCGGATGCCGTGGTTGATACAGGGAGCGTATGCGATGATGATCGAAGGTCCGTCGTAAGCCTCAGCCTCGCGGATAGCCTTGAGGGTCTGAGCATTGTCAGCGCCCATTGCGATCTGTGCCACGTATACGTAACCGTAGGTCGATGCGATGAGGCCGAGGTCCTTCTTGCGTACGCGCTTGCCGGCAGCGGCAAACTTGGCGATAGCGCCGACGGGAGTAGCCTTGGATGCCTGACCACCGGTGTTGGAGTAAACCTCGGTGTCGACTACGAGTACGTTGACATTCTTGCCTGATGCGAGTACGTGGTCGAGACCGCCGAAGCCGATGTCATAAGCTGCACCGTCACCGGCGATGATCCACTGTGAACGGTATGCGATGTGCTCCTTGACAGAGAGGAGTTTCTTGCATACGTCACATCCGCAAGCCTCGCAGAGGGGAACGATCTTCTCGGCTACTTCCTTGGTGACTGCTACGTCGGTGGGAGCGTCGAGCCAGCGCTGTGCGAGTGTCTTGATGTCACCGCAGCACTTATCGCACTCGATGGCTGCCTTCATGGCGTCAGCCACGCGAGCCTGGAGTTTCTCGTGAGCGATGCTCATACCGAGACCGAACTCAGCGAAGTCCTCGAAGAGTGAGTTGGCCCATGCCACACCTTCGCCCTTGGCATTCTTGGTGTAAGGTGTCGAGGGTACTGAGCCTGAGTAGATTGATGAACAGCCGGTAGCATTGGCCACGATCTCGTGGTCGCCGAAGAGCTGTGAGATGAGTTTTACGTAAGGTGTCTCGCCGCAACCTGAGCAAGCGCCTGAGAACTCGAAGAGGGGTGTAGCGAACTGTGAGTTCTTGACGGTCGACTTGATGTCGACGAGGTCCTGCTTGGAAGCTACGCTGGCAACGCAGTAATCCCACTCCTGCTGCTTGGGCAGCTGTGATTCGAGGGGCTTCATCGCGAGTGCCTTCACGCCCTTCTTGCCGGGGCAGACAGCGACACAGTTGTTACATCCGAGACAGTCGAGAACGTCGACGCTCTGGATGAAGCGGAGACCTGCGAACTGCTTGCCTGTAGCGGGGAGTGTAGCGTCCTCGCCGAAGGGAGCTGCGGCCATTTCCTCGGCGTTGATGAGGAAGGGACGGATGGCAGCGTGGGGGCAGACGTAGGCACAGAAGTTACACTGGATACAGTTGTCCTTGTCCCATTCGGGTACGAAGGCTGCTACGCCGCGTTTCTCGTAGGCTGCGGTGCCCTGTTCCCAGGTGCCGTCTTCGCGGCCGCGGAAGTCGCTGACCTTGAGGAGGTCGCCGTCCTGTGCGTTGATGGGGCGAACGATCTTGTTGATGAATTCGGGATCGTTGTTGGCTGCGGGTGCCTCGGGCTGGAGGTTGCTCCATGCCTTATCAACGGGGAGCTGCTTGTACTCACCACCGCGGTCAACGGCTGCGTAGTTCTTGTCAACGACGTCCTGACCCTTCTTGCCGTAGCTCTTGACGATGAATTTCTTCATCTGCTCAACAGCGAGCTCAACGGGGATAACCTCGGTGATGCGGAAGAATGCGCTCTGGAGAATGGTGTTGGTGCGGTTGCCCAGACCGATCTCCTGTGCGATCTTGGTGGCGTTGATGTAGTAAACGGTGATGTCGTTGTCAGCGAAATACTTCTTGATCTTGTTGGGGAGATTCTTGGCAAGTTCCTCGCCTTCCCAGATGGTGTTGAGAAGGAATGTACCGCCCTTGCGGAGACCGCGGGTCACGTCGTACATGTGGAGGTAGGCCTGAACGTGGCAAGCGACGAAGTTGGGGGTGGTCACCAGATAGGTCGAGCGGATGGGCTCGTCACCGAAGCGGAGGTGAGAACAGGTGAAACCGCCTGACTTCTTGGAGTCGTATGCGAAGTATGCCTGACAGTATTTGTTGGTGTTGTCACCGATGATCTTTACTGAGTTCTTGTTGGCACCTACAGTACCGTCAGCGCCGAGACCGTAGAACTTAGCCTCGAATGTGCTTGCGCCACCCAGTGCGATCTCTTCCTTGGGAGGAAGTGATGTGAAGGTGACGTCGTCGATGATGCCGAGGGTGAAGTGGTCCTTGGGCTGGGGGAGTGCGAGGTTCTCGAACACAGAGATGATCTGTGCGGGAGTGGTGTCCTTAGATGCGAGACCGTAGCGGCCGCCGACGATGAGGGGAGCGTTCTCCTGACCGTAGAAGCAGTCACGTACGTCGAGATAGAGGGGCTCGCCGTTGGCTCCGGGCTCCTTGGTGCGGTCGAGCACTGCGATACGCTTGGCGGTCTTGGGGACAGCGGCGAGGAAGTGCTTGGCCGAGAAGGGACGATAGAGGTGTACGGCAACGAGACCTACCTTCTCGCCCTGAGCGGTGAGGTGGTCGATAGCCTCCTGAGCGGCCTGGGTAACCGAACCCATGGCGATGATGACGCGGTCGGCATCGGGAGCGCCGTAGTAGTTGAAGAGTCCGTACTCACGACCTGTGATGCGGGTGATCTCCTTCATATATTCCTCTACAATCTCGGGAACGCGGTTGTAGTATTCGTTGCAAGACTCGCGGTGCTGGAAGAATACGTCGCCGTTCTCAGCCATGCCGCGTGCCACGGGGTTGCCGGGGTTGAGGGCGCGTGCGCGGAAGTCGGCGAGAGCCTTCTGATCAACGAGGGGAGCGAGGTCGTCCTGATCCATAGCTTCGATCTTCTGGATCTCGTGCGATGTACGGAAACCGTCGAAGAAGTTGAGGAAAGGAACGCGGCTCTTGATGGTGGCGAGGTGAGCGACACCTGCGAGGTCCATAACTTCCTGTACAGAACCCTCGGCAAGCATGGCGAAGCCTGTCTGACGGCAAGACATTACGTCCTGGTGGTCACCGAAGATCGAGAGAGCGTGGCTGGCAAGTGTACGAGCGGATACGTGGAACACGCAGGGGAGCAGCTCACCGGCGATCTTGTACATGTTGGGGATCATCAGAAGAAGACCCTGTGATGCAGTGTAGGTAGTGGTGAGGGCACCTGCCTGGAGTGAACCGTGTACGGCACCGGCTGCACCGCCTTCGCTCTGCATCTCCTGTACGAGAACAGTCTCACCGAAGATGTTTTTGCGACCTGCTGCGGCCCATTCGTCGACGTATTCAGCCATAGTCGACGAGGGTGTGATGGGGTAGATAGCGGCTACCTCCGAGAACATATAGCTCACGTGGGCTGCTGCCTGGTTACCATCACACGTCAAGAATTTTTTTTCTTTGCTCATAGTGATATTGATAGGAAAAACAAGTTGTGTCTAAATTGAGTTGCGGTATTAGAAGTCGGATATTTTTGACTGAGCGTATGCCGCGTGGGAATAGCTCCGTGCAAAGTTACGAAAATAATCTAAACCGCAAAAGGTTTTTAACCAATGCCTCTCCGACCGAGGGCCGGTCAGCGGGCGAGGTAGAGTTTAATCTCGTTGACAATAGTGAGGATGTCGTCATCGGTGACCCACGGTCCGGAGGGGAGACAGAGACCGCGTGCGAAGAGGTCTTCACTGACTCCGTTGACGTAGGCGGGTGCGGATGCGAAGACGGGCTGTAGGTGCATCGGCTTCCACAGCAGACGGCTCTCGACACCGATTGCCGCCAGTCTCTGACGCAGTGTGTCCGGGTCGAGTCCGCGGGCGATGGCGTCGGGGGTGAGTGTGATGGTCGACAGCCAGTAGTTTGACTCGGCGTCCTCCATCGGACATGTGTGATATTCGATGCCGTCGACATCGGCCAGCATGGATGCGTACAGGCCGGCGAGGTGACGGTGGTGGGCTATATGCTCGTCAAGTATGGTCATCTGTCCGCGTCCGATGCCGGCACAGATGTTGCTCATGCGGTAGTTGTAGCCGATGTGTTCGTGCTGGTAGTAGGGGTAGGCTTCGCGCGCCTGTGTGGCGAAGAATATGGCCCGGGCGCGTGACTCGTCGTCGGGACACACGAGTGCACCGCCTCCCGAGGTGGTTATCATCTTATTGCCGTTGAAGCTGAGTGCTCCGTATGTACCGAGTGTGCCGCATGCGTGTCCGTGATAGGTCGAGCCGAGCGCCTCGGCGGCGTCTTCGACCACGGGGATGCCCCAGCGGGCTGCGATGGCGTTGATCTCGTCCATGCGTGCGGGCATGCCGTAGAGATGAACGGGGACTATGGCTGCCGGCCGGTGTCCGGTCACGGCGATGCGGTCGGCTATGGCGCGGTCGAGGAGGTCGGGATCCATGTTCCAGGTGCCCGGCTCGGAGTCGACGAATACGGGGGATGCACCCTGATAGACAATCGGATTGGCCGACGCGGAGAATGTGAAGCTCTGACAGATGACCTCGTCACCGGCCTTGACTCCGGCCAGGATGAGGCCGAGGTGTATGGCCGCTGTGCCGGCCGAGACGGCTGCGACGCGTATGTGTGAGCGCGAGGGGTCGTCGTGTGAGAGGAATTGCTGTAAATCCGCTTCAAATCCGTCAACGTTCGGGCCGAGAGGCACCACCCAGTTGTCGGCAAATGCCTCGTCGATATATTTCATCTCGTTACCGCTCATGTGAGCCATACAGAGGAGTATGCGTCGTGTGCTCATTGTCAATATAAACGTTTGATGTACAAAATTACAAAAAATGTGATAATCACAGACAGTATATCCGGATATTTGTTATATTTGCAAAAACTCTAATCCGTAATGAATATGAATAAGACTTCACGTATTATACCGGCCGCTCTCATCGCAGCGGCGGTGGTGGTGCTCGGCCTGACGCTCAAGGCGGGAATTGATAATATCGCGTTTCGTGACAGGGAGGTGACCGTCCGCGGTCTGGCCGAGCGCGAGGTGCACGCCAATAAGGTGACTTGGCCCATTACCTACAGCATTGCCGGTAATGATCTGGCCACCATATATGACCGTGTGAGCGCGAATAATGACAAGATAGTAAAGTTCCTGACCTCTAACGGAATTTCGCCCGAGGAGATTTCGGTCAATCCGCCTGACACGTATGACGCTACGTCCAACCGTTACCGCTCGGATTCGTTCAGCTATAATTACTCGATAAGCTGCACGGTGACTGTGACTACCGGCAAGGTGGACAAGGTGCGCGAACTGCTCAACCGTCAGAGCGAACTGCTCAAGGAGGGGATAGCGTTCTCCAACTCATATATCAACTATCAGTTTACCGGGCTTAATGACATCAAGCCTGAGATGATAGCCGAGGCGACTAAAAATGCCCGTGCCGCCGCTGACCAGTTTGCAGCCGACAGCGAGAGCAAGGTCGGTAAGATCAAGACCGCTTCGCAGGGCCAGTTCTCGATCGATGACTCGGATTCCTCGACTCCGTTCATCAAGAAGGTCCGGGTGGTGTCAACGATAGTCTACTATCTCGAAGACTGATCCGATACAATATATAATAAGGTGGTAGGTCCACTCCCTCCTGACACATAAACGACTGTGCCGGCTCCGCAACGTATCCGCGGGGCCGGCACAGCTGTTAGATAGTTATATATAAGGTATTATTCTGCGGCGAGGCGGGCTACGGCCTGCTCAAGCAGATTGATTTTAGTCCACTGGGTCTCGTAGTTGAGTCCCTGACGCTCGCGGTCTCTCACCTTGAATCCGCATGTCGGGCTGATGGAGATGTATGCCGGATCGACATGGCGCTCCGCTACCTTTACTACCTCGACGATGTCGTCGACATTTTCAAGGCCTGGCAGACTGCCGTCGACCAGTCCGAGGATGGCGCGCTTGCCGGCGGGCAGGTGGCTCAGAACCTCGGCGTGCTCGGGATGGGTGAGGTCGAAGGGCATAAGGAATCCGTCGACATCGATGTTCTCAAGCATTCTGATGAGGTGACGCAGTTCGCGCTGGTCGCCCCAGCGGGGTATACGGGTCTCGTCGGCGGCTATGCTGAGTATTATCTCAAGGTCGGCGGGACGGTCGGCTACCGATCGGTTGATGAGGGTGAGCAGTGTTTCGGTGATGACATCGGGATCCATACCGCCGAGCAGCAGTGTGCGCTCGAAGTCGGGATCGCTGAGGCGTCCCCACACCGAGCTGTCGAGCTGGATGTGGCGGCAGCCGAGGCGGTAGAGTTCGGCGATGGTGGCGCGATAGGCCTCGACGATGTCGTCAAGAAGAGTTTCGGGCGACTCGTATATCTTGCCGGGTTCGCCGTTGGAACTGAGCATAATGCGCATGTACAGCTCGCCGGGCGAGGGGATGTCCTGACGCACGGCGGCGCGTGAGCCGGCCAGGCCGAGCATGTGGGTGAATTTCTCGAAGAACGGGTGCGAGGGGTTGAAGGCGATACGGCCCTCGAAGCGGAGCAGGTCGTGACGCATCACATCGTCCTGGAATACGTTGCCCGTGTCGATACGGTCACGTTTCATGCCTTCAAATCCTTCCCAGAAGTCGCGGTCCCATGATTTGCGGCGCATCTCACCATCGGTGACTATAGTGAGTCCTGCCTCGATCTCACGATCGATGAGGCGGTCTATGACACGGTCTTCGACGGCATGGAGTTCATCTTCGGTGATGACGCCCTGTTTTTTCTGTTCGATTGCGAGCTCAAGCTCTTCGGGAGGGAGGAAGCTGCCTACGATGTCTACGCGAGGCGTGATGTTTTTTGTAGTCATAGCGTAATTTATATGTATACACTCTTCTTTTCTGCCGGGGGACAAAGTTACTCAAATTGCACGGGAGGGTAGGGCGGTTGAGTGTTAAAATTCATTAATCGGGCTATGCCTCGGGCAAGTTAGCGTAGGCGGAAAGTATTGAAATTCATAGTGATGGCATCGAATGTCAGCAACCTGTCGGTGAGCAGGTCGCCTGTGCGGGCGAGGAGTTTCAGCACCTCGGTGGCCTGGATACAGCCGATGATGCCCACGACGGTGTTGAGCACGCCGTCGATGGCGCACGGCAGGTCGCCGCTGTCGTTGTCCTCGCCGCCGAAGATGTCGCGGTAGGATGCCGTGCCGGGGGTGTGGGTGAAGGCCTGACCCTCAAACCGGCGTACGGCTCCGAACACGTAGTTGCTCCCGGTCTCTATGCAAGTGTCGCTGATGAGCAGGCGCGTGTCGAGGTTGTCGGTACAGTCCACGGTCACGTCGTGACGACCGATAAGGTCGGCGGCATTGTCGGGGGTAATGAGTCCTGTGACAGGCTCTATTATAATATGTGGATTGATGCGTGTCATGGCGTCGCGGGCCGATTCGGCCTTGGGGCGTCCGATGTCAGGAGTGCCGTGCATGATCTGACGCTGCAGATTGCTGAGGCTCACGGTGTCGGGATCGAGGATGGTGATGTGGCCCACTCCCGCGGCGGCAAGATAGAGCGCCACGGGCGATCCGAGTCCGCCGGCTCCGACGATGAGCACGCGTCCGTCAGTGATGCGTTGCTGGCCCGGCAGGTCGATCTCGCACAGCGACAGGTGTCCGCGATAGCGTGTGTTGAGGTCAGAATTCATAACCGCACTCCTCTATCATCTCTTTGTCCTGACGGATCTGTGCCCCGACTGTCGTGAGCAGATCGCCCATGATGGCACCGTTCACGCCTATGCGCAGGGCCTGACGCTGGGCTTCAGGCGATATGCGGTCGCGTCCGCCGGCAAAACGTATTATGACGCGCGGATGCACCAGGCGGAATATGGCCACCGTGTCAAGAATCTCGTTGTCGGTCAGCGGAGGCATTTGCTCAAGCGGTGTGCCGGGTATGGGATGGAGCACGTTGAGCGGTATGCTCACCGGATCGACCTCGCGCAGGTCGAGGGCAAATTCCACACGCTGGCGCATGGACTCGCCCATGCCTATGATGCCTCCGCAGCATATCTCCATACCGGCCTTGCGGGCACGGGCTATGGTGGTGTGTTTGTCCTCCTGAGTGTGGGTGGAGCAGAGCGAGGGGAAGAAGCTTCGTGAGGTCTCAAGATTGCAGTGATAGCGTTTCACACCGGCCTCGTGCAGACGGCGCATGGCTTCGTCTTCGAGCAGACCCATCGATGCACAGAGATATATGTCACCCTTGCGGTTGAGCTCGGAGTAATATTCACAGATGGTGTCGAGTGTGTGTCCCGTCACGGCACGTCCGCTGGTGACGAGCGAGAACCGCCCTATGCCGGCACGGCTGTTGCGGTCGGCCATATCCATGCACACGTCGTGATTGACGAGCGGATAGATATTTACCGACGTGGGATAGGAGGCTGACTGCGCACACCATTTACAGTCCTCGGGACAGCGGCCCGATCGGGCGTTGATGATGGAGCAGGAGTCGAATTTCCGGGGACCGAATTTTGCGGTGATTTCGGCCGCGGCCTCATATAGCTGTTCGCGCAGCTGCCCCTCGTCAAGCTGTTCGGCCAGTCGGTAGGCCTCGTCGGGAGTGATCGAGCCGCCGGCGAGTATCCTTTCTTTGATAGAAAATATATCCATAAGTAACGCTTAAAAATTAAACGTCAATAAGTTTTATCGTTGGTAATTACATCGGCAAAATTACTCTATTTTACCGACCTTGCCAAACCTCCGCGACATTATCGCACCTTTTACCCCCGTCGGCGGCATTAACTTTGCAGACAAGTTAACCAAATATGAATAAAAAATGCCTACCTACTCACAATCCGAATTTCTTGCCCTCTGGCGCACTCTGCGTGGCTACGCCCCTCTCTGCGATGATGCAGTCGTTAACGGCTCGGACGATTCCGACCGTAATCTCATGCTCAAGGCCGAGATGGACGAGTGGTATACCCGTCTGTTGCTTGAGGCTGATGCTTCGCTGCTTGAGCCTGAGGATATAGCAGGAGATATGCTGTTGCCTCCGCCTGAGGATGAATGTATCACGCTCGCATTGCCTCCGGGGACGCTCAGGGTGCTGAACGTCAGTCTGTCAGGGTGGCAGTCACCGGCCACGGTCATCACCGATCCGACATGTGCCGTGGCGCAGCGTCAGGGCCATCCGTTCACACGGGCATGCGCCTCGGCTCCGGTGGCGATTTTTACTTCCGACGGGATGCTCAGGCTCTATCCGGCATCGCCGCTCGATGCCCTGACTTCGCTCGTCTGCGCCATACGCCGCGACGGTGAGTACACCATGCACTGCGGGGCACTCGCCTCGGTGACAAGAATCTGAACATTAACCATATAATAAAAATACTATGAACACACTGCATTCAGCACGGCAGGCCTGGGAGGCATGCGCCTCGGTGCGGGCCACGCGCCGCCGTCTCAAAAACTTTACTTACGGCCGTCAGTGGGACGATCCCACGGTGACGGCTAAGGGCGAACGTGTCAGCGAGGGGGAATATGCCGTACGCATGGGGCGCCGCCCACTCACCAACAATCTGCTCCGCTCGCTGGTCAAATGCGTGGTGGGCCGTTTCCGTCAGGAGATAGTGAACCGACGCGCCGCCGCCCAGGCCGACGGTGACGGGATGTCGCCGCGTCTGGGCCGCATCTATGCCTCCAACCGTCTTGACGAGCTCGATGCCCGTGCCATGGAGGAGTTTCTGATCTCGGGATGCGCCATTCAGAAGGTGAGCTATGAGCGACGCTTTGAGGGCGAGCAGGTGTGGGTGGACAATGTCAATCCCGACCTGTTCTTCTGCAACCGTTATCTCGACCCGCGTGGACATGACATACGGCTTGTGGGTATGCTGCACGAGATGTCGCAGGCCGAGATGAGGATGCGGTTCGCCCACAACAACCGTCGCCGTCAGCGTGAGATCGCTCAGGTGTTTGCCCGCGCCGTCAGCACCAACGCGTCGTCGGGCATACTCGCCGATGTGCTCGGCGGTGGCGGATCGGACGTGATGTTCGGCTCATCGTCCGACCCCTCGCGCTGCAGGGTCATAGAGGTGTGGAGTTTCGATGACGAGGGTCGGTCGGCAGGCACATGGCACGGACGTTTCTATACGCCTGACGGCACGTTGCTTGACGAGACCCCCTCGCCTTATCCTCATGGATCGCACCCGTTTGTTGTCAGCCTCTATCCGCTCACCGACGGCGAGGTGCATCCGTTTATCGAGGATGTCATCGACCAGCAGCGCCACATCAATCACATCATCTCGATGATCGACCAGATACTCGCCCACACGGCCAAGGGTACGCTGCTCTATCCCGTCGACGCGATGGTCGAGGGGGTGCCGATGGAGGAGGTGGTGCGCCTGTGGAGCCGCCCCGGAGCGGTCATACCAATCAGCCCCCGGGCCACGCAGATGCCCACCGAGATTATCTCGCCGGGACGCAGCGAGGGGGCCTCGCTCCTGCTCGACCTTGAGATGAAGATGATGCAGCAGATCTCGGGTGTGTCCACCGCGCTGCAGGGACAGTCGATCGGCAACAATGCCTCGGCGTCACTCTATCAGACGCAGGTACAGAACTCGGCCGTGGCACTTCTCGACATCTTCGAGACCTTCAATTCATTCCGCAATGCCCGTGATACAAAGGCGCTCGCAATTCTCACTCGTTAACATTATTTTAATTGGATGTGTCGTTTTATTGCCCATGTTATGTGGTAAATTTGCCAATGTAAAACCAACAGACTTCGTTCATCCTACACAACACATTTGCTGAAGCTGCAACGCAGCCCGTTACTGTCCGGAGGATGTATTATACGCCCTCATAATTAATTCTAATTGCTTAAAAATATGAATGCTTTAATCGAAACCCGTAACCGTCACTTTCTTGAGGTATGTAAACGTAAAATGCGCGCCCTCGGTCCGCAGGAGGAGATCAACCTCGCGCGACTGGCCTATCTGGCCTCGGTGTCGCCGGCTCCGCATTACTATTGTACATTTACCTACGCGATGAGGATGCTCAGGGTGTTGCGTCACGGACGCATGCCTATACGCCGTGACCGCCGTCTGGCCATGTGGCGCGAGATCAACGAGAAGTGTGATCGCTATATGGCCAGCCGGGAGTGCAGTCTGCCTCAGGCTCTGGCAAACGTCCTGGCCACCGAACGCGCCTCGCAGTTCTTCATAGCACCCGCTACGGCTCACAGACTCGTTCAGCGGCTGTGGTCGGAGAGAAACAGACTTTGTGTATAACCCCAGCGAAATATCTACTGACGTGAATTACCATTTGTCACCACGCATCATCCTCACCACCATGCAGGCGCTCGCTGCCGTTCAGGCGATGGCGGCCAATGATGAGGAGCGGGCCGTCCTGGCCCCGATACTTTGCCGTGAGCGCACACCTCTGTTGGCCGTGATGATCCGAAATGCGTTTGCCGACACAGTCATGCGCCTCGGGCCTGTAGTCACCGATGTCAGTCTCGGTGACGAGAGCGCGGATACACCCGCGGCCGAGGAGGATACCGACATTCTTGACACAGATCTGGCTGTCGAGCTCGTCACTCCTCGGTCTTTTACCACAGGACGACATACCGCCATACGCCGGGCGCTGGAGCAGGGCGTGGCCTTCACGGCCCTCGGTATGTGGAGTATGGCATCGGCCGGTGTAGATGTCGGCCGCCAACTCGCCGACCGTTTCACCGCCATGGCCGGTGACTGGCACCGCACGCTTACCTCCTCACTATCAGCCGGATTCTCGCCTACAGTCACCGACCCGTATTAATACACCCATCCGGAGATGGAAAATGTCCTCAAAGCCTCGAAGAGGCGGTTTAATAATAGCCCCGCCACGAACGCAAAGACGCGAAGCCGAAGGCGAAGCGTCTTGCGCGAGGCGCGGGGGTAGCAGAGGTTATATGATTGAGGGTGTCGAAGACATCCATTAAAGAACCCGACAACCATTTGGGTATAATCAGTAAAAAAGCTAACTTTGTACCCGTAAAAAACTATGGACGAAAAGAACGGAATAGTCGTATATTGCGCCTCGTCGCAACACGTTGATCCGCGCTATCATCAGGTGGCGCGCGAGATGGGTGCGCTCATCGCCCGCAACGGTTACACACTCGTCAACGGAGGCGGTGCCCTCGGACTGATGGCATCGACCATCGACGGCGCGGCCGACGCCGGGGGCAGGACTGTAGGCGTGCTGCCACACTTCATGATAGAAAAGGGTTGGGCCAACAGCCGCCTTAGCGAATGTATAGACACCCCCTCGATGCACGTGCGCAAACAGACCATGGCATCGATGTCCTGTGCCGCCGTGGCGCTTGCCGGAGGCATCGGCACGCTCGACGAGCTGTGCGAGATGATGACCTGGCATCAGCTGGGACTCTTCACCGGCCCCGTGATCATAGTCAACACCGACGGATTCTACGACCCGCTGATCGAAATGTTCGGTAAGATGCAAGCCCTGTCGTTCATGCGCGGAGGTGACATCCCCGCTGTCGTCGTCGCCACGCCCGCCGAGGCGATGGCAGTCATTAACGCATCCAAGACGATTGACTGATGACCAACGACTCCATTCCATATACAGGCACATGGCGGTTTACCGACCTGTCGCGTTGTGAAGACGGCCCCGTCACGGGTGCGCAGCTCGCGCGGATGACAGTGGGCGAGATTCCCTACACGCACGGTCTCGCACCGATCGAACGCAAGAATCTCCCGGGTTACGACTCGGGTGTGCTGTGTCTGCTCATAGGGATGTTTCTGCTGCTCGCATCCAACTTCCGACATTACTCGACATTCTTCAAGAACTTCTTCTACGACCTGTTCAGCGTACGTCGCCGCGAGCAGACATTCAGCGTGCGCACATTCAGCGAGACAGGCGTTCAGACCTCGATCGTACTGATAGCATGTTTTGCCGAGAGCATCATCATCAACTCGGCCTTTCCCGAACGCGTAGCCATGGGGCCCGTGTCAGGCGACTTCTTTATCATCGGGATGCTCACGGTCACGGCGTTGCTCTACTATCTGTGGCAGCTCGCGGCCTACTCGACGGTCGGCGCGATATTCACCGACAAGGTCTCGGCAAGGATGTGGATGAAAGGCTTCAACGCATCCCAGTCGCTGCTGTCGATGATGATAGTCATCCCCGCCATCGTGGTGCTTTTCAATCCGTCCGCGTCGGCCACGGTAATGATTTTGGGTATAATTTCGTATGTTTTTGCCCGATTGGTGTTCATTTGTAAAGGTTTTAGGCTTTTTTACGACAATTTTGGCTCGTTGATTTATTTTATTTTGTACCTTTGCAGTCTCGAAATCGTACCACTTGTCTTGTTGTATCGTGCGGTCTTGTTTATTCATAACCTGCTGCTCTAGACTTGACATAAAACATTTATCAGATTAGTCGTGAAAGTAAAGAAAATCCTCGTTTCACAACCCCGCCCCGAGTCTGGCAAATCACCTTATTACGACATAGCCGAACGTTACGGCGTCGAGGTAGTGTTACGTCCGTTCATCAAGGTAGAAGGTCTGACATCCAAAGAGTTCCGTCAGGCTAAGATCTCGATTCTTGATTTTACCGCAATTATCTTCACGGCCCGTACGGCCATTGATCATTTCTTCCGTATATGCGAGGAGATGCGTATCACCATTCCCGAGACTATGAAATACTTCTGCACCACCGAGTCAATCGCTCTGTATTTGCAGAAATATATCGTGTATCGCAAACGCAAGATCTTCCACGGTGATAACGGCAAGCTCGACTCGCTGTTGCCATCGCTGATCAAACACAAGAAGGAAAACTTCCTCTGGGTCGTATCGGACGTGCATAAGGAAGATTCAGGTCTGCTCGACAAGAGCGGTATCAACTACACCAAGGCTGTGATGTACCGCACCGTCAGCAATGACTTCGGACCTGACGAGCCGTTTGACTACGATATGCTCGTATTCTTCTCACCCTCGGGCATCCAGTCGCTGCTCAAGAACTTCCCCGACTTCGAGCAGGGTGACATCAAGATAGCATGTTTCGGACCCACTACGGCCAAGGCCGCACGTGACGCCGGTCTGCGTCTTGACATCGAGGCCCCGTCACCCGAAAATCCCTCGATGACAGGTGCGCTTGAGAACTATCTCAAGCAGTCGGCTTCCTGATCACAGTGGACACCACTCCCGTAATGACATGAAAGGACTACGACTCTATAAGATCGAAAAACTATGCAGCGAGACGGCCATAAGCCGTCTCTTTGCACGTAGTGACGGCAGCGTGCGCACCGCTCTGGCTTACCCGTTGAGGATGGCATGGCGTGTGGACAGTAGCCGCAGTGTCACCGTGCCGCGGTTTCTCGTGTCGGTCCCCAAGAAACGTCTGCGTCATGCGGTGGACCGAGTGACCATGCGCAGGCGCATACGTGAGGCCTACCGCCTTAATCGCGACCTCATCCCGCGCGACCTCCCTGTAGACATAGTCTTCATCTACGTGGCTGACAGCCTGCTCCCGTATGCCAAGGTACAGTCAGCATTGCGGCGTCTGCTCGCCAAGGTGGCCGACTCGGTGCCGCCGCAGTCATAATATTTTTCACATCATTCACCCCTTCATATACTCCCCCGGGTGCGCTTCCTTCTGTTGTTGCCAATACGCTTTTACCGTGCATGCATCTCGCCGATGCTCCCGCCCTCGTGTCGGTTCACGCCGACATGCAGCGAGTATGCCATCGAGGCGATAACACGTCACGGAGCCATGCGCGGTCTTTGGCTCACGCTCCGGCGCATAGCGCGTTGCCATCCTTGGGGAGGATCGGGCTACGACCCTGTACCATGATGGATAAGAAGATCATACTTGACAGTCATACGCACAGGTCACGTCCCGGAGTCGTGGTCAATCTTGACCCCGTCGCCACTCCTCCGCGCGACCTTGTTCTGGCTGATGACAGGTATTATTCGGTCGGCATCCATCCGTGGAACGCCGGATGCTATACCCGTCGTGACCTCGGCACACTGCGGCGTCTCGCGGCATCGCCACGTGTGGTGGCCATCGGCGAGACCGGCCTCGACATGGTGCATGTGTCATACGCATGGGTGCCAAAGGGAAAGTCGCGGGAGATCGTTCAGGCTCATCCTGACCTGAAGGTACAGATGGAGCTGCTGATGCATCATATCGAATTGAGCGAACATGTCGGTAAGCCGCTGGTGCTCCACATCGTCAAACTTTTCCCTGAAATCATCCGTCTGCGCAAGAAGCTCAAGCCGACCCAGCCGTGGATCATACACGGGTACCGCGGCAAGTCAGGACTGGCTAAAGACCTGCTGAAATGCGGATTCTATCTGAGCTACGGCGAGTATTTCAATCCGCAGTCAGTCAAGGTGACTCCTCCCTCCCGGATGCTTGCCGAGACCGACGAATCACGTATGCCTATTGAGGAGATTATCGCCGCACTGCCGGTCACTCCGGGTGTATCTCTTCCTGATCTGTGGCCCGGGCATTGCGCTGAAGACCCGCAAGTTTAGCACGTTTGATGGCCGAGTGGGTGAAAATTCGTGAGAACGTCTCCTGCTCCATACCTGATATATCGTCACGCGTCAGCGACATTATGGACCGGCGCGGGCGGAAATTCTCGATTGCCGATGCCTTGACCCCGGCGTTGTGCGGACACACCTCCTGACACACATCGCATCCGTATATGCGTCCCCCCTTGAGCCTTGTCGGGCAGTCCGTTTCTTTTGATTCGATAGTGATATAGCTCATGCACCGTCGGGCATCCATGCCTCCGCATCCGTCAAGTGCCCCACCCGGACACGCGCGTACACAGCGCATACACCCGTCGCAACTCAGACGGCACGGCTCATCGGCCGGCAGTTGCAGTGTCGTCAATATCTCGCCGAGCACACACCACGACCCGGCGCCCGGTATGATCAGCTGATTGTTTATCCCTGTGAATCCCACGCCCGCCTTCACGGCCCAATAGCGTTCGCGCAACGGTGCCGTATCGGTTGTCACCCGGCATGACGCACCTGTGGCCGTGGTGATGGAGTCGGCCACTCGTGCGAGCCGTTCCCTTACCTCCTCGTGATAATCACGTCCGAGCGCATAACGCGCCCAATGCAGGCTGTTGGAGGCATTCATGGCCTCCCACTCTTCATCAGGTTTGTAACTGAATGCCGCCACAATTATCGACCGGGCCCCTTCGAGCAACAGGCGCGGATCACGGCGCACGTCAGGATAACGGGCCAGATAGTCCATCGTGCCGAACGACCCGTCTGAAACCCGCTGCTGATACAGCTCCTCGGCCCACGGCTCGACAGGGCCGGCTTCTGCGATTCCGACAGCCACGGCCCCGGCTTCCGTTACGATACGTTTGATTTCAGATGATTCCAACGTGCTGACGGTTTACATAGGCAGCGTCTCGAACTCATATCCCTGCTCCTTGAGCCACTTGATAGCGAGAGGGAGGGCATAGCGCATGTTCTTGTGCGCCTTGACCGAGTCGTGAAACACTATGATGCTGCCATTGCGTGTATAACGTTTGACATTGTCCAGCACCTGATCGCCGTTGAGACGTTTTGAATAGTCGCGTGTCACCAGATCGTACATCACCACATTATAGTGATGTTTGATCAGTCGTGCCTGCAACGGCCACATGATGCCGTGCGGAGGTCTGAACAGTGATGACTGTATGAGATTGTCAGCCTCGGTGATGTCGCGGAAGTATTTCTGGCTCGTCTCCTTGATGCCCTGCAGATGATGCATGGTATGGTTGCCGTACGAATGCCCGCGGCGCTTCACCTCCTCAAACAGTTCGGGATATTTGCGCACATTGTCACCCACCATGAAGAACGTGGCCTTGATCCCCTCCTTGTCAAGCAGATCGAGCACCCACGGAGTCTCCTCAGGCACGGGGCCGTCATCGAATGTGAGAAATACCACCTTACGCCCGCGGCGTTTCAGTCGCCAGATGGCTTCGGTGAAGAGCAGTCGATATAATATAGGGGGCTGTTCTATCCACATGTCGTGACGTGATTATTCCTCCAGCTCGTCATATTTCTGGAACAGGAAATCGTTGTATGGGAATCGCGTCAGGTGTATCTCCTTGGCGCGGTCATAGAGCATCTGTTTGAGCTCGTCGATATTCTTGCCCGTCTTGGCCGAGATGAACACACAGTCGTGAGGCAGACGCGCCATCCACATCTTCTTCAGTTCGTCGAGCGATATGTTCTCGCGCGAGCGTGGTGTCAGGTCATTCTCGTCCTTCTCCACATGGCTGAACGCATCGATCTTGTTAAAGACCATTATCATGGGTTTGTCAGCCCCGTCGCACACCTCGCGCAGAGTCTTGTCTACGACCTCGATCTGCTCCTCGAAGTGCGGATGCGACACATCCACCACATGCACCAGTAGGTCGGCCTCGCGCACCTCGTCAAGTGTCGATTTGAACGAATCGACAAGGTGGGTGGGCAGTTTGCGTATGAATCCTACGGTGTCGGTGAGCAGGAACGGCAGATTATCGATAATCACCTTACGCACAGTCGTGTCAAGCGTCGCGAACAGTTTGTTCTCGGCAAACACATCACTCTTGCTCAGAACGTTCATCAGTGTCGACTTACCGGCATTGGTGTAGCCGACGAGCGCCACGCGGGTGAGTTTCCCGCGGTTTTTACGCTGGACGGACTTCTGCTTGTCGATGGCACGCAACTCCTCTTTGAGCAGCGATATTTTCGACAGGATGATACGGCGGTCGGTCTCGATCTGAGTCTCACCCGGTCCACGCATACCGATACCGCCGCGCTGACGTTCGAGGTGGGTCCACATTCGTGTCAGTCGGGGCAACAGATATTGGTACTGAGCCAGCTCGACCTGAGTCTTGGCATTGGCGGTGCGGGCACGCTTGGCGAAGATGTCAAGTATCAGACTCGTGCGGTCAAGGATTTTAACCTTGAGTTCACGCTCGATGTTGACCACCTGCTTCGACGTCAGGTCATCGTCAAAAATAGCCATGCCTATATCGTTATCCTCGATATAGGCGCGTATCTCGTCCAGTTTGCCCTTACCGACGTAAGTACGTGGATTAGGATATTCGAGTTTCTGTAGAAAAGTCTTTACGGTGACGGCTCCGGCCGTATCGGCCAGGAATGCGAGCTCGTCGAGGTATTCCAGGGCTTTCGCCTCGTTCTGTTGGTTGCTGATCAAGCCTACGAGCACAGCGCGCTCGGTGACCTCTTCACTAAGTATCTGGTCAATCATAGAATAGTTATCGTGTGCGGCTCCGACTCATCAGCCCTGAGTATGAGCAATGTCGTTGGCATTCTTGATTCTCTTGATGCGTCGGTTGAGCCAAATATGAAACAATATCCATAGTACAACGTCCATCACCACTATAAGGTTGACATTCATGAACCTGCTCAGGCCAAGATTGAGGAGTGTATATATAGTGGATATGGAGATGATTGACACCATGGCAGGGCGCGGTGACATGCCGGCCGCCAGGAATTTGTGATGGATATGATTCTTGTCGGGGAGGAAAGGCGACTGATGGTTGCGGATGCGCACGATGTATACGCGTACTACATCGAAACTCGGTATGATCAGCGGTGAGAATGCCAGCACACAAGGCTGGAAGTCGAGCACCGCGTCAGTGGGATGTGTGAACAGTTTGATGCCGAGCACACTCAGCAGCAGGCCGATGGTGAGCGAACCTGTGTCGCCCATGAAGATTTTGGAGTGCTTGGACGGATCACCGAACACATTGTAATAGAAGAACGGGAAGAGCACTCCCAGCATGGCGAATGCAAGTATAGCGAACGCATACTGACCCAGCAGCAGGAACGACACGCCATAAATGGCTGCGGCGATCGAACTTAGTCCCGAGGCAAGTCCGTCGATACCGTCGATAAGGTTGATCGAATTGACCACAAACACGATTACGACGACTGTAAACGGCATGCCGAACCAGGGTGTAACCTCCTCGATGCCCAGGATGCCCGCTAACGTTGTAAACCAGCATCCCGCCGAGATGAGCATGACGGCACATATCAGCTGGACCACAAATTTAGCCCTGTACTTGATGCCGATCAGGTCATCCGCTATGCCGATAAGATAGAGCAATTGCACGCTGCAGAACAGCACTGTCAACAATAATCCCCATTGACCGAACTCATCCTGAAACTGATAATCGCCGATCAGCGTGTTGCCCGCAAGGGTCAGCGCGATCGACAGCATTATGACGGGAACGAAAGCAAAGCCTCCGAGACGGGGGATAAGACCTTTGTGTACCTTGCGCTCGTCTACCTCGTCAAACAGCTTACGACGATACGCTATAAGCAGAATCTGAGGGATTAGTATTCCTGATAGCAGCATGCATAACGCAAATACTGTGATGGTGTTTAGGACCCAAAAAGACATGATGACAGTTGTTGTGGCTTCGAGGTATCGACGCATGACACCGGAGGATGTCAGTCATTAATAACTCAGGAAAGCAATGTGTCGCTTCTGTATCGCCGTGATGAATTTTTTTACAAAGATAGACATAATTGGCATACCACCCAAATATTTGCAGAATTTAAGCGCAGTCGCTCAGATTGTTAACTTAGGTTAAATTGGCTGATTTTCGCTCTTTTCCTTGCATATTGAAATCCATTTACATGGAAATATGTTAATTTTGCAACACTAACAGTCATCCATCTTATTAAAATAAGACTAATCATGTTGAATCAAAAAATTCAGGATGCTCTCAACGAGCAGATTAATGCCGAGTTATTCAGTGCATATCTCTATCTCTCGATGGCCCAGCACTTCGAGGCTGAAGGCCTTCCCGGCTTTGCCAACTGGTTCAAAATCCAGTTCAAGGAAGAGCAGGACCATGCTACCATATTTATGAACTATATCAACCAGCGCGGTGGCCGTGTGATACTCAAGGCTATCGATGCAGTTCCTACGAGCTGGGAGTCGCCGATGGATGCCTTCAAGGCTACTCTTGAGCATGAGCAGAAGGTGACCTCGCTCATCAACGGACTCTACGCACTTGCCACAGAGGAGAACGACTACGCCACCCGCGACCGCCTCGCATGGTTTGTGACCGAGCAGGTCGAAGAGGAGGATAACTGCCGTGTGCTCATTGACAAGCTCCGTCTCATCGGTGACAACGGTATGGGCCTCTACATGCTCAACACCGAGCTCGCCGCCCGCACCTACACCGTCCCCTCACCCCTCGCAACCGCCGAGTAATCTGTAAGGCTACATACAAGTATAAGTCAGGACATACCGCATCACTCTGTGGTATGTCCTGACTTTTTTATATCCTTCGATTGCTCGCTACGAGTGGCGCTTGAGCAGTTCGCGCTCGATGTCGGCAACGGTCACACCCATCTGTTCGAGCAGCACAAGGTAGTGATACATCAGATCGCCGGCTTCATAAATAAACCTGTCGCGGTTCCCGTCTACAGCCTCTATGCCGGCCTCGATGGCTTCTTCGCCCACCTTCTGCGCGATTTTTTTGACCCCTTTGATAAAGAGCCGTGTCGTGTACGAGTCCTCGGGCATCTGCGCGTGGCGCGTGGCGATAAGTGCCGAGAGCGAACGTACGAATCCTGTCTCGGCCGGAGTGTCGAAACATGCTGTCGTGCCGCGGTGGCAGGTCGGCCCGACAGGATGCACGGTGATGAGCAATGTGTCCATGTCGCAGTCAGGATACATATCCACTACTTTGAGATGATGGCCCGAGGTCTCACCCTTTGTCCAGAGAGTCTGTCGGGTGCGCGAATAGAATGTCACGAGGCCGAGCCGGAGTGTCTTGTCAAATGCTTCACGGTTCATGTAGCCGAGCATGAGCACGCGCAGGGTGTCGGCATCCTGCACGATGACGGGCAGCAGCCCGTCGGCGCATTTATCGAGATTGAAGTCTGAAAATGTCATATCAGAAGAGTCTTACGGGAATGTTACGGGTGGCGAGTATGTTCTTGAGATCACGGATGGATATGTCGCCGTAATGAAAGATGCTGGCGGCCAGGGCGGCATCCGCTCCGCCTGCGGTGAGCACCTCGGCGATGTCCCCGGGCGAGCCCGCTCCTCCCGACGCTATGACAGGAATCGTCAGTGACGATGTGAGCTGACGGTACAGTCCGCACGGATAGCCTGAACGCGTGCCGTCGTGATCCATCGAGGTGAATAGTATCTCGCCCGCACCGCGTTCCTGTGCCTCGTATGCCCAGGGCAAGAGCAGGCGGTCGGTCATGCGGCTTCCGCCGTGAGTCGTGACATGCCACTCCCCGTTGGCTGAATCGCTGCGTGCATCGATCGCCACGACGATAAACTGGCTGCCGTAACGCTCGGCGATGTCACTTATCAGCTGTGGATCACGCACGGCGGCGCTGTTGACCGTGATCTTGTCAGCACCGGCATCGAGCAGTGCGGCCGCATCTTCGACTGACGTGATGCCTCCGCCCACGGTGAAGGGTATATTTACCCGGTCGGCGATTCTGCTGACCAGCCGTGTGAGGGTGGCGCGCCCTTCGCGTGAGGCGGATATGTCAAGATACACAAGCTCGTCAGCCCCCTCGCGGGCATAGCGTTCACCCAGCTCCACAGGGTCACCGACATCGGCAAGCCCCTCGAAATTGATGCCCTTGACCGTACGTCCGTTCCTGACGTCGAGGCATGGGATTATACGTTTGGTCAGCATGCGGTATTGTTTTGTCTCTCGTTTTCCAACTCCAGTTCACGCATGGTCACATGCCCTTCGTACAGAGCCTTGCCGACTATAATGCGAGGCAGTCCGAGATCGTAGGCACGTTCTATGTCAGCTATTGATGATATGCCGCCCGACACGGTGAATGTCACGTGGGGATGTGTGTCCCTGAGTGTCGTGTACAGGTCGTAATTCGGACCCTCCAGCATGCCGTCGCGTGCGATGTCGGTGACAATTACCTGATTAAGTCCGAGCGGGCGGAAACGGTTTATCAGTTCATCGGCTGTAACCTCCTCCTCGGTCGTCCATCCGCTCACGGCCACTTTCCCCTCACGGATGTCTGCTCCGAGTATCATTATGTCGGGTCCGTATTCACACAGCCAGTGGTTGAACATCAGAGGCTGGCGTGCGGCCACGCTCCCTATTACGGCCCATGAGGCTCCGGCGTTGAACAGATCGCGCAGATCATCGTCCGACTTCAGGCCGCCGCCCCATTCGATCCGCGCACCGTTGACCGATGCCATTTTCTCAAGTGTGTTGAACGCATCGGGGCTGCCCTGACGCGCACCTGTGAGGTCGACGGCGTGTATGCGTGTCATGCCCGAGTCGACCATACGGCGCACCATGTCGACAGGTGATGCATCGTAAGTGGTCCGGGTGGAGTAGTCACCTTTGGTGAGACGGACACATTTGCCCTCGATAATATCTATAGCAGGAATAATCATAGTGTGTAACGTATGGATTGTGAAATATTGGGGGGAAGAGGCTCTTACAGTGACAGGAAGTTGCGGAGTATCCTCTCGCCGGTCTCACCGCTTTTCTCGGGGTGAAACTGCGTGCCGTAAAAGTTTTCATATTTGAGTGCGGCGCTGAACATCATGCCCTCCGCTCCGAACCGTGTCGTCGCGATCGTGTCGGGACAGAGATGTGCGTAGTAAGAGTGTACGTAATAGACGTGCGAGCCGGGTGTGATACCTTTGAACAACCCCTTTTCGAGATTGTGTATCGAGTTCCACCCCATGTGGGGCACTTTGTCATCCGGCCCCGCGACGAAGCGGCGTACATGTGCGTCGAATATGCCGAGTCCCTGCGCGTCACCTTCGGCCGTGTCGCGGCACATCATCTGCATACCCACGCATATCCCGAGCACGGGATGTCGCAGATCGCGTATCACGGTGTCGAGATGCCGTTCGCGCAGACGTGCGAGTGCCTCGCCGCAATGCCCTACGCCGGGCAGGATGATGTGGTCGGCACGGTTTATGACATCAGGTTCGGATGTGAGAATCCATTCGGCACCGAGACGGCCGAGTGCGTTTCCCACCGAGCGCAGATTGCCGGTAGCGTAGTCGATAATTGCTATCATAGGATGCAGTTTTGAATCATAATATGCCCTTGGATGAGGGGAGTGCGTCAGTAAACGGATTGCGGTTTACGGCTGCCCGGAGTGCCCTGGCCGTAGCCTTGAATATGCCCTCGATGATGTGATGGCAGTTATCACCCTTGGCCGAGATGTGGAGATTGGCACGTAGAGCTGATGCGAGCGACTGAAAGAAGTGCGGATACATCTCGGTAGGTGTGTCACCGACATACTCGCGGTCAAGTGTGACATCCCATCTGAAGTCTATGCGTCCCCCCAGGTCTATCAGCACCATCGCCTCACTCTCGTCCATCGGCAGGACGAATCCGTAGCGTTCGATGCCGCGTTTGTCGCCGAGAGCGGTGCGCAAGGCATCGCCGAGGGCTATGGCCACATCCTCCATGGTGTGATGCTCGTCCACTTCGAGGTCGCCGCGACAGATGATGTCGAGTGCGAAGCCTCCGTGATGAGGCAGCTGTGAGAGCATGTGGTTGAAAAACTCCAGACCTGTGTCGATGACCGACATTGCCGGATCTCCGTCAAGATCCACGCTTATCTCTATGTCGGTCTCACGGGTGTGGCGTCTGATCAGGGCTGTACGCGTTGCCTGATCGGTATGTTCGGGCCGAGCGATGTTAATATCGTGCCGGCAGTATTGCGCGATGGCCGAGAGCATACGGTCATTTTCCATCGGGGTACCGATCGTGATGCGGAGCATATCGGCGCAATGAGCTATGCGTGTGCGGTTGCGCACGAGCACACCTTCACTCACCAGTCGGTCATATAGCCTGTCGGCATCATCGACCTTGACCAGCAGGAAGTTGGCATCGGACGGGATGATGCGCTCCACACACGGATACTCTGACAGCGCACGGGCCACACGTTCGCGCTCGGCGATTATGATGCCGACCTGACGGCTTACATCACGGCGGTCGAGTTGTCGCATGATCTCACGCTGTGTCGGCCCGTTGAGATTGTAAGGATATTTTATCTTGGCGAACAGTGCCGCGATACGCGGGTCGGAGAAAGCCATGCCGACACGCAGATTAGCGAGTCCCCAGGCTTTGGAAAATGTCTGGAGGACGATTATGTTGGGGTGCGTGGAGATAAGTGACAGAGCCGATTCGCCTGACGAGAAGTCGATATAAGCCTCGTCGACCGCCACGATACCGTCGAAATTCTCCGCGAGGCGTATGATTTCACAGATAGGGACCGCGATACCTGTCGGATTGTTGGGCGTGCATACCCATATCACTTTGGTGTGCGCATCGACGGCTGCAAGAATATTATCGACAGGAAAGGCCAGGTCATCGGCGGGGTCTACCTCACGATATTCGACATTATTGATGGCGGCCGCCACGGCATAGACTCCGTATGTGGGAGTCATGGCCACGACATTGTCGATGCCCGGCTCGCAGAAGATGCGGTAGACGAGGTCGATGGCCTCGTCGCTACCGGCTCCGCCTATGAATACCGTGTCGGCCGACACACCTTTGAGCTGACCGATGCGCTCCTTGAGCGGCTGATGGTGCGGGTCAGGATAGCGGTTGAATCCGGTGTGAAACGGAGACTCGTTGGCATCGATATATACAGAGATGTCGCCCCCCTTGAACTCGTCGCGTGCGGTCGAATACGGGCTGAGGGCAAGAATGTTTGGTCGGACGTATTTGAGCGGATCCATTTTCAGGCAGTGTGTTGAGGGTGTTACTTATTTATCTTCGCGCAACCTTACGGCCACGGCTGCGGCGTGAGCGTCCAGACCCTCGGCCACGGCCATAGCCGTTATGACCGGGGCGAGCGAGGCGAGTCCGTCGGCCGTGAGTTCCTGATAGGTGATCTTGCGCATATAGCTGTCGATATTGACACCGCTCATCGAGCGGGCCCATGCTGATGTGGGGAGGGTATGGTTGGTGCCTGAGGCATAGTCGCCTGCGCTCTCGGGCGAGTAATTGCCGATGAACACACTGCCTGCGGCTGTGATCTCATCGGCTATCTCCCACGGATGAACCATCGAGATGATGAGGTGCTCGGCGGCATAGAGATTGGCAAAGGCTGTCATCTCGTCGCGCGACGGCAGGACGATGATGCGGCTGTGGGAGAGGGAGCCGGCCACCGAGTCGGCACGTGACAGCAATGCCGCCTGACGCTCGACCTCTGTTGCGATGGCGCGGGCCATTGATTCGCCGTCACACAGAGCTACGGCCTGACTGTCGGGGCCATGTTCGGCCTGCGACAGCATGTCGGCGGCCACGAAGTCGGGACGGGCCGATGCGTCGGCCATTATCATAACCTCGCTCGGCCCGGCGGGCATGTCGATGGCTGTGAATGTGCTGACCAGTTGCTTGGCTTTGGTGACAAAACGGTTGCCGGGGCCGAAGATTTTGTCCACGCGGGGCATCGACTCCGTGCCGAACGCCATGGCGGCTATGGCCTGGGCGCCACCGATCTTATATATCTGCCCGACACCCGCCACGCGTGCGGCATAGATAATCTCGGGAGCAATGGGGGCTGAGCCTGAGGCCGGTGTGCACATTATCACCTCGCGGCATCCGGCCAGCCGTGCCGGGATGGCCAGCATGAGCACTGTCGAGAACAGCGGTGCCCGTCCGCCGGGTATATACAGGCCGACGCGCTGTATAGGCACTGCGCGCTGGATGCATCTCACACCCGGGACGGTCTCGACCTCGACAGTCTGCGGCAGCTGGGCGCGGTGGAATGCCTCGATGTTACGTGCCGCGCTCTCGATGGCCCCGGCGACTTCAGGCTTTACGCGTGATATGGCCTCGGCAATCTCCTCCTCACTGACCGTGAGGCTGTCAAGCTGCGCATGGTCAAACCGCATGGCGTATTCGCGCAGGGCTTCATCGCCCCTTGACTTTACGTCGGCTACAATGCGTGCCACCGAGTCAGTGACCTGATGGTCATCGGCGGGAATATTGCGCTCCGTGAGCGACTGCCAGTCGCACCGGGGCGGATTTATGATTATGTCCATAGCAGGTGAGTTTTATCGGATGATGTTCTCAAGCGTGAGTACGAGGATGTCGCTCGCACCGATCCCCTTGAGCTGTTCGATCTTCTCCCATAGTTCGCTCTGGGGTATGACTACATGCAGCGAGCACCAGTCATCGTCCGTGAGCGGAAGTATCGTGGGGCTTTTCATGCCCGGGAGTATGCGGATAGCCTCGTCAAGCGAAGTGCGGGGGAGGTTCATCAGCACATATTTCATGTCGTGGCTCTCAAGTATTGAGTTCAGACGGAACATCAGTTTGTCAAGATCGGCACACTTGTCCTCGGACAGACCCGGGGTGGCGATGAGTACGGCTTCGGACGAGAACACCTGTTCGACTTCGCGCAGACCGTTCTGGATGAGAGTGCCGCCTGAAGAGACGATGTCAAATATGGCATCGGCCATACCGACGGCCGGGGCGATCTCGACCGATCCGGCTATCTCATGTATCTCGGCATCAAGATTGTTCTCTTTGAGATAGGCGGCGAGAATGTTGGGGTAGGAGGTGGCTATGCGCCGTCCGTTGAGCCAGGAGCTGTCGGTGTAGGGGACTTCGCGCGGCACGGCGATGGATATGCGGCAGGCTCCGAACCCGAGATCCATAACTCTGTCGACCGCCTGACCTTTCTCTGCCACCTCGTTGAGTCCGACGATGCCTATGTCGGCCACACCCATAGCCACTGCCTGCGGTATGTCATCATCGCGCAGGTACAGGATCTCCATTGGAAATCCTTTGGCTTTGGATATGAGTTTACGGTTACCCGAGGCCGCGCTGATGCCGGCGTCGGCGAGAAGTGCCATAGACTGTTCGTTAAGACGGCCTTTGGCTTGAATCGCTATTTTTAACACTTTTGTATCTATTTGGAAACTTAATTGCGCAAATATAAAGAAAAATATTTATAATTATAGCAATCTGAAAGTGTTTTTGTTCTTTTTCGTGAAAAACAACAGTCCCCCGCTGTGCCGTGTGCGTGACAACTGCGGGAGACCGGATATGGATGCGGGTTGCTTGAACGTCGTGTTATCTTACCATGATCTTGCGGCCGTTGATGATGTAGATGCCGGGAGTGGTGATCGAGGTGATGCGATGGCCGCCGAGGGTGTAGATGACGGCGTTATCAAGCATGTCGGCCTCACTTACGGTGATGGAGTCGAGCGATGACTCGGTGTCGCGGTTCATGGCTTCGAGCAGAGTGTCGTGGGCGGCGGTGATGCGGTCGGATATGCTCCTGATCTCGTCGGCCTCAGGCATGGTGGCGGCTCCGGCGAGAGCCTTGCCGTCGGTGATGTGATTGTGGAGGGTGACGAGCATTTCGCCTGTGACATACCTGTAGTCGGCCGATGGTTCGCCTACAGTTCCCGAGGGTGTCTGGCTGACGGTACCGGCCTGAGCGAGCAGAGCCTCGGCCTTGGCGATGAGTTCGGCGAGTTCGGCCAGCATGCAACGCTGCTGCCAATCGCCGATGAGGGTGATGGTCCAGCGTGAGGCTTTGCCGTTTGAGTCCCAGCGGGTGAGTTTGCCGCGACCGTTGTCGTGGAGCGAGTCGTGGTCGCTGCCGAGGGGGCTTACCGAGATGGCACCGAACTCACGGAGAGCCACATATTGCATCATGGGTTCGTCCTCAAGAGTTACGACGGTCTCGTCGGCGGGGGCCTTGCCTATGTATTTGTCAAACTTCACGTTGCGGATATAGTAGTATTCGTCGCGAGTCGTGGGCTCGAAGATCCATTGCTGTGCGGTGTCGTCCATGTCGACATCCTCGGCCTTGACGTTGGCCAGAAGGGTGCCGTCGGCGTTGGCCGTGATGCCCTTGCCGTTGTAGAGCATGTTGGAAGTGAAGACGTATATACCGCCGGGTATGATGCCGATGGTAGTGTCCTCGTCGGGCTGGATGCCGCAGACTGTCAGGTACTCGACATTGAGCGAGTTGTACAGCGCGAGGATATTGTCGGCCGTGATGCCGCCGTTATCGCGTTTGTCCTTGATGTCCCCGTACTGCTCGGCGAGTGAGGACATGATCTCAGGCTTGAAGTATCCTACCTTGCGGCATTCGCTGTCGGCCTTGGCGATGAGATCGGCCGACTTGGCGATGAGGGCGTCGAGGAGTGCGAGGCGTTCGTCGAACGAGCCGGTCTGCATGACGTTGGCTACGGCGGTCTCCTCGCTGTCGGGTGTCACGACCATGAATGTTGCCTCGCCCTTGCTGATCTTTTCGGCTGCGGCGGGACTGATCTCAAAGTCAGGCTCGTTGGCAAAACCGATTAGCGTACCGTCGTTGTCACGCAGCAGGAATCCTGCGCCACCCTGTCCGCCGGTCACCTTGACTGAGGTGCCGGTAACGGTGTAAGTGTATTCGCCGGTCACGGGCGCGCCTTGTGTAAAGTCCTTGAGTCCGCCCATCGAGCCGCACTTGGTCTTGTCGTAGGATGAGTGTGACGGGCGGTCTGAGCCGACGCGGTCATCGATAAAGATGATGGCTGAGTTCTTTTTCCAATTGTTCTCGGTGGCCATGCGTGCGATGTCGGCCTTCCACTCGGCTATGTCCTCGGCCGAGAGGTAGGAGGTGTACTGGGCATAGTCGTCGATGTAGAATCCGTCCTGCTCCACAAAGAAGCCCCATGCCTCGAAGAAATCCGTGAGGTCCTCGCCTGCGGCCACACAGGCCATCTTGGCGAAGTGCAGCAGGTCATCCTTGGCCAGAATCGGGTTGATCACGCCGTCGTGACCGGGGGCGGTGGTGCGCTTGAGCGGATCGTTGCGCAGCAGTTCGTAGAGGCGGGGATAGAAACGCTTGTCATGTCCCGCGTAGTGATAGTAGAGCCACAGCTGGAACCACATGCGGGTGGTGCCCCATGTGCTGTGCTGGAGGAACGTCTGCCCCTCGTTGAAGCGACGGCGCTGCTCGGAGGGATAGTCGGCGCGCGAGGTGGAGCGGCCGCGATAGAAGAGCGCCACGTTCGAGAACACGTTGTTGCTCTCCTCGGTGGTGCCGGCTATCTTCATCGGCTGCTGGTTGAGGTGGCCGAACTCGTGGGCCGGGCCCCAGAGGTCGCCGGTGGGAAATTCGCGTATGATGCTGCTGATGGTGCTCGGATTGTAGGCTGTGCGATACGATGTGGCGTTCATGAATCCGCAGTCGCGCATGGAGATACCCATCAGGCGGTTGTTGAAATACTTGTAGTAATCGTCGCGGGCCGTACGGTCACCCGAGAGGGTGTCGTAATAGTCGCGTCCGGCGCCCTTCTCGGCGTTGATCACCTCGGGTGTCTGAAGGCCCATGATGAGGGTCTCGGCGATGTACATGTCATCCCAGGCTTTCATGGTGTTGCAGAGGTCGTAGAGCCCTGAGGTATAGGCCTCGGGTGAACAGAGACTTTTGAGACACTTTGTCACGGCACCGTTGTCGCCTGTGATGTCGTCGAAATGCATGTAGAGGGTCACGTAGCGTGACAGCAGGGTAAACATCGGGTGCATCGCCCTCTCGCGGTAATACAGCCAGTCCTCGTTGGTGTCGGGTGTATAAAGTGCGTCGCCCACTGAGTTGAAGTATCCGTTGAGCGTGCCACCTTCGATGTGGATCTTGATGTCCTCGTAGTCGGTGACAGAGTGCATACGGGTCTTTCCGTCGGTGGTGGTCACGGTGTAGTAGACGATCATGTCGGCCAGATCCTTGTCGCAAGGCACGATGTTCAGGCCTTTTTTCAGCTTGAAGCCGTCGGTGGCATTGTTGAGCGTGCCCAGAGGGAGGCCTTCGCCGGTGCGTCCGGCTATGTAGAGGGTCGCGCCCTCGGCCGGATCCTTGTCCACCATTACGTAGAGCACATCACCGTTGTCCGAGATGATGCCGGTGGGATTGTTGAGGTTGGTATATGCCTGTATGCCGGCGAGAGTGGCGGCTGTGGTGCATTCCGAGAACGGCTCGACCATCTGCACGCGCATCTTGCGGGCATGTGCGCTGTCCCACTCCATGCCGTTGCGTGCCGAAGTCTCCGACCAGTCGCCGGAGCGGATTTTGAGCACCATGGTCCTGAGAGCTTCGGGGAGAGCCTGTACATTCTTGTCAGCCGCAAGAGCCTCGGTGCTCATGGCTGCATATTCGGGTGTCAGCTCGGTGCATGCTCCGTCGGTGAAGAGTGTGGCGATAGCGGTCTCAAGGCTCTTCTGCTTGTATGAGTCCCAGGTGAGCATCTTGGCCTCGATGTCAGCCTGCGAGATCTCGTCGGCCGGAGTGAAGAGCCACAGCGACTGGTTGGACGAGATGGCACCGCAGATCACATTCCGGCCCGGATTTTCCTGCGCGTAGGTGAAGTCCGATGCCTCATCGGCCAGCCCGCGGGTGCTGACGGTCGAGATGCCGAAGCCTGACTGTTTCTTGTTGAAATAAAATACTGAAGTCTCCTGCGAGGGGGCATATCCGTCGCTCACGGTCCAGAGCTGATTGCGCAGGCAGGGACTTGTCATCACCATACCGGTGGCATAGTGGCGCAGCAGGTAGCCCTCACCCTCGGGATTGGCCTCGGCGATCCACACCTGATTCTCGTCATCGACAGTCGATGTGGCGCACACCAGCGAATTGTTGTTGCCGGGCACCATCGCGAGTCCATACTGGAAATTGTGTATGCGGTAGGGAGCGCCGGCGACGATGTCGCTGACACAGCGTTTCCATCCGGCCTTGTATCCGGCTATCTGGTCGGCTGTGATGTCGTCAACCTCCACTATGTCCCAGTGCGAGCTGGCGTTGGTGCTGACACCGCCGGCCACCTTGCTGTAGCTGTTGACGATAGCATATCCGTTGGTGTCCCTGTCGTCGGCTTTGCCATAGTCCTCGACGGTGTGGATGTACCACTGCCCGTTGTCGGGGACGAATCTCAGCAGCATGCTCTCGCTGACAGGCTCGATGGCATACTGAGTCTTCCACACCTGTGCGCGGGCACGCGGGCTGGTGATGTAATGTCCGTCGGCGAGGCTGCGCATATAGCATCCTTCACCCTGCGCCTCGGCGAGCCACAGCTGAGACTGATCGGCAGCGTTTGAGGCCGCTACGGTGATCTCTCCGTTGGTGTTGGACTTCATGGCCCGACTGTCGGAGGCGTTGACGATACGGTAGACGTGGCCGTCGCGCACTGCGACATTGCTGTCAGCCGATGCTATGCCGAAGAACGATATGACGGCAATGACCGTCAGCGTGAATCGTAGTAGTCTGAAATCTTTCATTCTAAAATATTGGCTTGTGATATGATAGTTACTCCGCAAAAATAATGATTTAAAGTATAATATGTGTAATCTCAAAATGTAAAGTTACGAAATTTCAGTCATTTTTCCAACAAAATCAGCGATTTATTATCATAAAACGGCCGTCAGGCGATGTCGTTGGGTCACGACGCCGCCTGACGGTGTTATTTAACAGAGGGTGGGGGGGAGAGAAGTGATTACTCTTCCTCCTCCTTCATGTTGTGGAATACGTTCTGGACATCCTCGTCCTCCTCGATCTTCTCAAGGAGTTTCTCGATGGCCGCGCGCTGATCGGCGGTCACTTCCTTGAGGTCGTTGGGGATGCGCTCAAACTCTGACGAGATGATCTCGAAACCGTTGTCTTCGAGGTATTTCTGGATGTTGGAATACTCCTCAAAGGCTCCGTAGAGGATCACCTGCTCGTCGCCTGTCTCCTCGTCGACGATGTCTTCGAGTTCGTCAACGCCATAGTCGATGAGTTCGAGCTCGAGATCTTCGAGACCCATTCCGTCCTTGGGTTTGATCTTGAAGACGCACTTGTGGTCGAAAAGGAATGTGAGCGAACCCTGTGTGCCGAGGCTGCCGCCATGCTTGGTGAAGTATGAGCGGACGTTGGCCACGGTGCGGGTGTTATTGTCGGTCGCGGCCTCGACGAAGATAGCGATGCCGTGGGGGCCGTATCCTTCGTAGGTGATCTCCTTGTAGTCGCCTGCGTCCTTGTCGGTAGCCTTCTTGATGGCGCGTTCCACAGTGTCCTTAGGCATGTTGGCAGCCTTGGCGTTCTGCATGAGTGCGCGCAGACGGGGGTTGGTCGAGGGGTCGGGACCGCCGGCCTTGGCGGCGATAGTGATTTCCTTACCTATACGGGTGAATGTACGGGACATGTTGCCCCAGCGTTTGAGCTTGCGTGCTTTACGGTATTCAAATGCTCTTCCCATTTGTAGTATATATTTATATAGTATATTATTTGATTTCGTTTTGTGGCGGGTAGCCTCAGCGCAGTTCGGCTCCGAGCTGTTTGGTCAGATTGGTGATAATCTTGTTCATCACGGCCTCGATCTGCTTATCCTGAAGGGTCTTCTCGTCATCCTGCATGGTGATGGCGATGGCGTATGACTTCTTGCCTTCGGGCAGATTCTTACCCTCGTAGACGTCAAAGAGTGTGACATCCCTGAGCAGTCGGCGCTCGCTGGAGCGTACGATCTGCTCCACGCGCTCCATGGTGACGTTGTTGTCGAGCAGGAGTGCGAGGTCGCGCTTGACGGCCTGAGTCTTGGGCAGCGCCTTGAATGTGACTTTACGCTTGATCGAGAGGCCTACGAGTGCGCTCCAGTCCAGTTCGGCATACACGACGGCCTGCTTGATGTCGGCCATGTTGAGCAGTTTCTTGGCCAGGATGCCGAGCGAGCCGAGCTGTTTGCCCGAGCGGGTGGCGATGTCAAGTCCGGCGGCATAGAGTTCGGAGGTCGAGGCTGTCACCTTGAGCTCGGCGTCGGTGATGCCGAGACGGGCGAAGATATTGGCCACGACGGCCTTGAGGTCATAGACGGTCACCTCGGCTGCGGGACGTGCCCATGATGCGGGGCGCAGTGACCCGGTCATCCACAGTGCCAGACGTGATCCCTGATGGTAGGGGGCGAGGACTGATTCGGCATTGCCGGCGGCCTCGGCGTTGTAGCTGTAGACGTTGCCGAACTCATACATCAGCAGGTCGCTCTCGCGGCGGTTGATGTTATGGGCCAGTGATTCGAGTCCGCCGAACAGCAGGGTCTGGCGCAGCACGTTGAGATCGTTGCTCAGAGGATTGAGCAGCTTGACGCAGCGCGACGCGGGCATCTGTTCGAGCTCGGCGTAATAGGCCTCGCGTGTGAGCGAGTTGTTGAGTATCTCGTTGAATCCCTCGCCGCACAGCTGTTCGCTGATAAGGTCGCGCAGGCGCGACTCCTCATCCTCGCGGCTCTTGTATGAGAGTGCCGAGTGTACGGTGTCGGAGATTTCGATATTGTTGTATCCGTAGATGCGGAGCATATCCTCGACCACATCGCAGGGGCGTGTTACGTCCACACGATAGGTGGGCACGTCGACCGTCACCTCGCGCTCGTTGATGTCGATGACCTCCATTTCGAGGCTGCGGAGGATGGATGTGATGGTGTCGGCGGGTATATCCTTGCCCACGAGGCGGTGTGCGTAGTCGAAGTCGAGTGTCACACGTGCCGGATTGATCTTGACGGGATAGAGATCGCACAGCGGACCTGTGATGGTGCCTCCGGCCAGCTCCTTGACCATAAGTGCGGCCAGGTGGAGGATGTAGAGGCAGTTGTTGGGATCGACGCCGCGCTCGAAGCGGAATGATGAGTCCGTGTTGAGTCCGTGGCGGCGTGCGGTCTTGCGCACGGAGGTGGGGTTGAAATATGCACTCTCAAGGAATACCGATGTGGTGCTCTCGGTGACGCCCGAGTCGAGTCCGCCGAACACGCCGGCTATGCACATCGGCTCGCGCTCGTTGCATATCATCAGGTCGCGTGCGTCGAGTGTGTGCTCCACGCCGTCGAGTGTGACGAACTTCTCGCCCTGGACGGCGTTCTTGACTATCACCTGTCCGCCGGCTATCTTGGCCACGTCAAAGCAGTGCAGAGGCTGGCCCATGCCGTGAAGCAGATAGTTGGTGATGTCGACGATATTGTTGATAGGACGCAGACCGATGGCCGAGAGTGAGTCTTTGAGCCATTTGGGCGACTCCTTGACGGTCACCCCTTCGATAGTGATGCCGCAGTAGCGGGGACATGCCTCGGTGTTCTCCACCTTGACGGTGATGCCTCCCTGCTGTGACTCGATGGCGAACGCTCCGACCTCGGGGCGGGTCAGCTGTGCCGGCTCGGCGTGACAGGCGAGCCATGCCGAGAGGTCACGTGCCACACCGTAGTGCGAGGCTGCGTCGATGCGGTTGGGGGTGAGGTCTACCTCCAGCACATAGTCGGAGGTAAGGCCGAAATATTCGGCGGCGGGGGTGCCGGGCTTGACATCCTCGTTGATGACGATGATGCCGTCATGTGAGGTGCCGGTGCCTATCTCGTCCTCGGCGCATATCATGCCGAATGACTCGGTGCCGCGTATCTTGGACTTCTTGATCTGAAACTCTTCGCCTTCGGGTCCGTAGAGGGTTGTGCCTACGGTGGCGACGACTACGGTCTGGCCGGCCGCGACGTTGGGCGCGCCACATACTATCTGGGTGGCGTTGCCGTCGCCGAGGTCGACGGTGGTGATGTGGAGATGGTCACTGTTGGGGTGCTCCTCACATGTGAGCACTTTGCCTATGACGATGCCGCGGAGGCCTCCGCGTATCGACTCCACTTCCTCTACTCCGCCTGTCTCAAGTCCTATCGAGGTGAGGGCGGCCGCGAGTTCGTCGGGTGTCAGCGAGAAGTCGAGGTATCTTTTAAGCCAATTGTATGAAATATTCATAAAAGGGATTCTTTTTCAATCTGCAAAGTTAGAAATTTATATTAATAATTAAAAATGAATTATGACTTGATTTTATCGCCGCGATGCGACTTTTTCGTCTCCCGATTGTTATATAGTCACAGAATCTGACTATATTTGCCATTGGCAGTATTGTTAAATCATTCATCCACCCCGGTTAAATTTTTTCTGCATTATGAAGATATATTGCGTAAACCTCAGTGAATACATCCCCTTTACCGGAGGCGAGACTCTCGCATCGGTTGTTGACCGTATCGGCGGTCGTCTCGGCTTCGCGCCCGTGTGTGCGCGCGTAAATAATAAGGATGAGGGCCTTTCGTTCCCACTCTATGCTCCCAAGCAGGTCGAGTTCATGCCGGTCGGCAGCCCATCGGGCCAGCGCTGCTACGTGCGGTCGCTCTGTATGGTGCTGTACCGTGCCGTCGAGACTGTGGCTCCCGGATCGCGTCTTGAGATATGCAATGCCGTGTCGGGTGGATATTATGTCCGCATCACCGGCGGCGATGCTGATCGTGACGGCCTTGCCGCGCGGGTCAGCGACGAGATGCACCGCATCATCAGCGCCGATATGCCCATCGAGCGTAAGGAGAAGCCTACCGCCGAGGTTATCGAGATGTTCCGCGCTCAGGGATTGAATGCCAAGGTGGCGCTTCTGGAGTCGCTGCATGAGCTTTATACTATATATTATAGGCTGGACGGACTTGCCGACACGACGCTGTCGCCGCTCGTGCCCCGTACGGGTATGCTCGGCGCCTTCAGCTTCATCCCTTATGAAGAGGGCTATCTGCTGCTCGGATGTCGGCCGGACGCTCCCGCCGAGGCTGCTCCGATGCGCCCGCAGCCTAAACTGTTCAGGGCGTTTACGGCTTATCAGGAGTTTAACCGCATTATCGGCATCAGCAATGCGGGGTCGCTCAACAGCGCGGTGGCGCGAGGTGACTCGGGCATGATGATTAATGTCGCCGAGGCTCTTCACACCAAGCATATCCGTGAGATCGCTCAGGCCATCACCGACCGTCACAATGCGGGAGGGGCGAAGGTGGTGCTCATCGCCGGACCGTCATCGTCGGGCAAGACGACGTTTACCAAGCGTCTGGCCGTCGAGCTGCTGACCAATCTGCTGCGCCCCGTGATGATCTCGCTCGACGATTACTTTGTCGATCGTCACCTTACGCCCCGTGATGAGAGCGGTGACTATGACTACGAATCGCTCTTCTCCCTCGATCTTGAGCTGTTCAACGAACACCTCTGCGCTCTGATACGCGGCGAGGAGGTCGAACTGCCTGTGTATAACTTCGAGAAAGGTGCGCGCGAATATCGCGGACACCGCATCTCGCTCCCCGATGATGCAGTGCTGCTTATTGAGGGTATACACGGTCTCAATCCCGAGTTGACCGGTCATGTGCCGGACGAGATGAAATATCGTGTCTATGTCTCGGCACTCTCGACCATCTCTATTGATGACCACAATTGGGTGTCGACGACCGACAACAGACTCCTGCGTCGTATTATCCGCGATTATAAGTATCGCGGCACCTCGGCGCTCTCCACCATCCGTCGTTGGCCCAGCGTGCGCCGTGGCGAGGAGAAGTGGATATTCCCCTATCAGGAAAATGCCGACTCGATCTTCAACTCATCATTTATATTCGAGCTGGGTGTGATGCGCGACGAGGCCGAACGTGTGTTGCGTACCGTGCCGCGTGACGTGCCTGAGTATGCACAGGCTCATCGCTTACGTCATTTCCTCGGTTATTTTGCATCGGTGTCCTCACGGCTCATTCCGCCCACTTCGCTGATGCGCGAGTTTCTTGGCGGCTCTTCGTTCAAATATTGATGAAATTGATGTGAACAATTTCGGAGATAGATAACGTATTGTTACAGTATTATTTACGGCGTTAATTGCGATAAAATTGCGATTAATGCCGTATTTTTAAGCGTTAAAATTGTGTTAAAATAGTGCGATAAATTTGCACGGTATTAAAAAACTCTCTACCTTTGCATCGCTTTTAAGGAAAACACCTTATGAAGCTGAGAACATTGAAACAATTGCAACGATAGAAGTAGTACAAGAGACGAGTGCTCTTTGCTTCTTGTAAGATAGAAGTAAAGGGGATAAGTTCTCTGTCAATTTCCACCTAAGGAAAGAATAACGATACAAGATCCGGCGTTTAAAAGACAATCGAGTCTGCTGGGCCGCACCACTGAAAAGGAAGGTGAAAATAAGGGACGTC
>JAAVDB010000037.1 GCA_014802015.1 Bacteroides sp. | reverse complement strand
TCATCGGTTCGGGCCGTACCAAGCTTGAGACCAAGGAGCAGTTTGACAAGGGTCTCGAAATCCTCCGCGAACTCAACATCACCGCTCTTGTAATTATAGGTGGAGACGACTCTAACACCAACGCTGCTATCCTCGCCGAGTATTACAAGGCTATCGGTGCCGGCGTGCAGGTGATCGGTGTGCCCAAGACTATTGACGGTGACCTAAAGAACAATGTGATCGAGACATCTTTCGGTTTCGACACGGCCACCAAGGTTTACTCAGAGGTTATCGGCAACATCCAGCGTGACTGTAACTCAGCCAAGAAATACTGGCACTTCATCAAGCTCATGGGACGTTCGGCTTCACATATCGCCCTCGAATGTGCCCTCCAGTGCCAGCCTAACATCTGTATCATTTCCGAGGAGGTTGAGGCCAAGAATATGACCCTCGATCAGGTAGTGAATGATATTGCCGACGCAGTCGTTGCACGTGCCGACAAGGGTCTCAACTACGGTGTGGTTCTCATCCCCGAGGGTCTTATCGAGTTTATCCCCGCGGTTAAGAAACTTATCGCCGAGCTCAATGACCTTCTTGCTGCCAAGGCTGAGGAATTTGCCGCCGTGCCTGCTGACGATCAGCGTGCATGGGTTATCGGTAACCTCTCGCCCGAGTGTGCTGCCACTTACGAGTCGCTTCCCGCAGGCGTGGCACGCCAGCTGACACTTGACCGTGACCCCCACGGCAACGTTCAGGTTTCACTCATCGAGACTGAAAAACTCCTCTCGGAGATGGTTGGCAAGCGTCTTGCCGAACTCGCTGCCAAGGGTGAGTACAAGGGTAAATACTCTACAATGCATCACTTCTTCGGTTACGAAGGCCGTTGCGCCGATCCCTCCAACTTCGACGCCAACTATTGCTACGCTCTCGGCTATACAGCTGCATGCCTCATCGCATCAGGCGTGACCGGTTATATGTCAAGCCTGCGCAACCTCACATTCGCACCCGTCAACTGGGTTGCCGGCGGTATACCTATCACTATGATGATGAATATGGAACGTCGCCACGGACACATGAAGCCCGTGATCCGTAAGGCTCTTGTCGAGCTCGACGGTGCTCCCTTCCTCAAGTTTGCTAAGGAGCGTGAGGCATGGAGAGAGGGCACATGCTACACCTATCCAGGCCCCATCCAGTATTTCGGCCCGGCTGAGGTGTGTGACCTCCCCTCGCTGACACTCGTTTACGAGCAGAAGCGCCGCAAGTATTAATGACTGAAACCGTGCTATAGCACGATATTTCCATATTTCCTTAATTACAGCTTGCTCGCGTTCCCGTTTCGGCAATGTCGCCGTCACGGGAACGCACTTTTTGTGCGTAGAACTTCTTGGCCCGGATGGATGTTGTAAATATATTGAAAGATATTACTTAGCACGAGTTCAACTAAACAGATTCCCCTATGAAACGCTTCATCCTGCCTGTTCTCACATTGTCGGCGCTTGCTTATGCCATTCCGGCTCACGCCCAGTTTTATGAGATAGCCAACCAGCTGCCTAATCTCATATCGCCCGCATTGTCAGGCGGAGTGAATTACAAAGGTTTCGTCGAACTGACGGGTACGGCGGGAGTAGGGGAGAACCGTGCCAATTTCATCGGCCTCTCCACATCGCAGGGTTTCAAATACTCATCGTGGTTCTATATGGGTGCCGGCGTAGGTATCGATGCGGTAATGGCTCAGAATACGGATGTCGGATACATCGAGCCACGTTCACCATATTATAACAGTTATTATCAGAGTGATGCTTACTATAATACCTCGACTACGAGGGTTATGGTGCCGGTATTTACTGATTTCCGGTTTGATTTAGGCAATCAGTCGACAATATCGGCATTTATCGACCTGAAGGTTGGAGCTGCGTGGATCATGGGCTCCAAGAGTCTGCGTCTGCGCGACGGATATGTGTCAAACGGCACACAATTCTACCTCAGACCGACTATAGGCATACGTATTCCCGTCAGCGAGCGGACTACACGTAATGCCTTCAGTATCGGCCTGAGCTATCAGCTCCTGACCTCCGATAATAATTATTACTGGAGCTCAGGATCTGCGTCGCTTAATAATATAGGTGTCACCCTCAGTTACGAATGGTAGTTGGAATCCATACCCCGATATTAGACCCTGTTCCCCACCTTCGGTTTGCCGATGCAAATCTAAGTTGGGGTACGGGGTCTTACTTTTTGGGGACAGACTCCTTGATCATGCCGTGGCGGAATGCGTAGAGCAGTTCTGACAACTCGTCGATCTGGCTCTGAAGTATCTTGCCCTTGTCCGTGTCACGTACACACTTGCGGCGTGCAGTCTGTTCGACCATCTTGTTTGATCTGACGATGTCGGTGCCGTTGGCTACAGCCTCTTCCACTGATGTGAACGGCTCATGCTCCACGAGTTCAAAGTTGCTGCTGTGATATATCAGCGTATATCCGGCTATGCCTGTGGTCTTGTGATAAGCCTTGGCAAAACCACCGTCGATGACCATCAGGCGGCCTCCGGCACGTATGGGACTCTCGCCCTTGCCTGTGCGGACGGGCACATGTCCGTTGATGATATGACGGTCGCTCCCCTCGGCTCCAAATTCGTCAAGTATCATGTCGCACACATCCTCGCGGTCGCGCAGCTTGTAATACCATCCTTTCTCCTCCTTGTGAGCCTCGGGATCTTTTATGAAATAGCGCTCAAAGGTGGTCATCTTATCCTTGTCATATAGCGGAGAGTCAGGACCGCACCACATGTACCAGTAATAATCGCGGGCATAATCCTTGTCGGCCTGCGGGGCATCGTCGTTGAACGCCGAGCGCAGCAGCATACCGATCTCGGTCATCAGCTCCTTGCCCTTGAGTTTCTTGCCGCGTACCTCCACCTCTTTGAGTGAGCCGTCGGCATTAAGAGGCATCGACGCATGAAACAGCAGATTGTTATTGTACAGCCCATACATGCATCCGTGCGCCAGCAGCGTATCCACGTCGCGCCTGAGCGCGGAGCTTACTGTGAATGAATGGTGCAGTTTGTGCATCAGGTGGCGCTCCTCGGGTGTCAGCGTGTAGGGGTCGGCGGGATTGATGGTCGGGAATGAAGTGTCGCACATCGTGTAGGTCTTTCCGTCGATAGTCACTGTCCCAGACTCACGGTCCATGCGGTGCAGCAGACGACGCTCATCGAGGTGCCATTCGGGATGCTGTGCGATAAGCGCACCCTCAAGTTTGAACTGTATCACGGCTATAGCCTTGTGCATTTTGGCCATCAGGCGGATAGTCTTTGGGGTATGGGTATTCTCATCGTCTGAGGCACGGGTCATGAACTCCTCGCAAGGATCATTGTCATACGTCTCAAGGGCGAATGTGGCAAGCGGCATGAGGTTGATGCCATATCCGTCCTCAAGAGTGGCGAGATTGCCGTAACGCAGAGACACCCTCACCACATTGGCTATGCAGGCATCATTGCCTGCCGCCGCACCCATCCACACGATGTCGTGGTTGCCCCACTGTATGTCCCAGTTATCATAGTTGCATAGGGTGTCCATTATGATATGTGCGCCCGGGCCGCGGTCATATATGTCGCCGAGTATGTGCAGCTGGTCGATGCTCAGTTTCTGTATCACGTTACACAGAGCTATGATGAACGGCTCGGCCTGACCGGTCGAGATGATAGTCTCGATGATGCGGTTGAAATAAGCCTGCTTGTCATACTCGCCCCCCGACTCATGCAGCAACTCCTCGATGATGTAGGAATACTCCTTGGGCAGCGCCTTGCGCACCTTCGAGCGTGTGTATTTCGATGACACGCTGCGGCACACTGTCACGAGTTTGTGCAGCGTGATGGTGTAGAAATCAGTCAGGTCCGAATCACCTGACTCGGCCTTGATGGCCTGGAGCTTCTGCTCAGGATAGTATATCAGCGCGCACAGCTGTCGTATCTGGCTGTCGAGCATCGTAGTCCCGTACAGATCGGTGACTTTGCGCTTGATGTTGCCCGATGCGTTTTTTAATATATGTAGGAATGCCTCATGCTCGCCATGCAGGTCAGCCACGAAATGCTCGGTGCCTTTGGGCAGGTTGAGTATAGCTTCGAGATTGATTATCTCCGTGCTTGCCGCGCTGACGTTGGGAAACGTCTGGGCGAGGAGCTCAAGTACACGGCGGTCAGCCTCTACCTGGGCGGGGGTTACGTTCTGGGTATGTAAAGTCATAGGATTATATGATGTAACGGTAACGCAAATGTACAAATTATAAACGCTTTCACAATCCATATTGATTAAAATTAACTCGCCTTGAAAAATTATCCTTCTTTACTGTCTTATTTTGTTAAAAATTGAGTAACTTTGTCACCAAATATGTATTGCCTTAACTGATATCTGAAAACTAATTTTTATACAATATAACTATGGTAAATTTCTCACTTGAGGGTAAAGTGGCTCTCGTCACAGGTGCCGCTTATGGTATAGGACTTGCAATCGCTCAGGCGTTTGCTGAAGCCGGTGCTAAAATCGTGTTCAACTGCTCGCGTCAGGAGACTGTGGACCGCGGTCTCAAGGCATACAAGGAGCTTGGCATCGATGCAAAAGGCTATCTGTGTGATGTGACTGACGAAGAGGCTGTGAAGGCTATGGTTGCCGACATCGAGGCAACTGTCGGCACTATCGACATCCTTGTGAACAACGCCGGTATTATCAAGCGTATCCCCATGACCGACATGAACGTCGAGGACTTCCGTCGCGTGGTTGATGTGGATCTCATTGCTCCCTACATCTGTGCCAAGGCTGTCATCCCCGGCATGATCAAGAAGGGCCACGGCAAGATTATCAATATCTGCTCGATGATGAGCGAACTCGGTCGCGAGACCGTCAGCGCATACGCCGCTGCCAAAGGCGGACTCAAGATGCTCACACGCAACATCTGTTCAGAGTTCGGCGAGCACAACATCCAGTGTAACGGCATCGGCCCGGGCTACATCGCTACAGAACAGACTGCTCCCCTGCGTGAGATTCAGCCCGACGGCAGCCGTCACCCGTTCGACCAGTTCATCATCTCCAAGACTCCCGCCGCACGCTGGGGCACACCCGAGGATCTTATGGGTCCCGCAGTATTCCTCGCCTCGGACGCATCTGACTTTGTCAACGGTCACGTGCTCTATGTCGACGGAGGTATTCTCGCATACATCGGCAAACAGCCTAAGTAATGGAAGCGGTATTTGCTTACGTCATCTCGCTCGGCGCAGCGGTGATGATGCCCATTATATTCCTTATACTCGGACTGTGCATCGGGCTTGGATTCAACAAGTCACTGATGAGTGGTCTCAAGGTAGGTGTCGGCTTTATCGGCCTCGGCATCGTCACCGCGTTGCTTACCGACTCGATGTCCGACCCGCTCAAGACCATCACTAACCTCTATCACCTCCAGCTCCAGGTCTTTGACATGGGCTGGCCGGCTGCTGCATCCGTAGCATACAATACCGCTGTCGGAGCATTCATCATCCCCGTCTGCCTCGGCATCAATATTCTGTTGCTCATAATCAGGGGCACACGTACGGTGAACATCGATCTGTGGAATTACTGGCACTTCGCATTCATCGGCGGTGTGGTGTATTTTGCCACCGAGTCGATCGCCTGGGGTTTCTTTGCCGCTATCATCTGCTACATCATCACTCTTGTGATCGCCGATGTGACAGCTCCCAAATTTCAGGAATTCTACCACGACGTTGACGGTATCAGCATCCCGCAGCCCTTTTGTGCCGGTTTCGTACCCTTTGCCTGGGGCATCAATGCCATCCTCGACCGCATCCCCGGCATGAGCCGTCTCGAAATCGATGCCGAAGGCCTGAAAAAGAAGTTCGGCATCGCCGGCGAACCCCTCTTCCTCGGCATCGTGGTAGGTATCGTCATCGGATGTCTCCAGTTTGACTCGTGGGGCGCTATCGTCGACAATCTCCCCAAGATACTCATGCTTGGTGTGAAGATGGGCGCCGTGATGGAGCTTATCCCCCGTGTGACAGTGCTGTTCATCGAGGGTCTCAAGCCTATTTCCGAGGCTACACGTTCCATGATCGCACGTAAGTTCAAGGGAGCCAAAGGTCTCTCGATCGGCATGAGCCCCGCGCTCGTGATCGGTCATCCCACTACACTTGTGGCATCCATAATCCTGATTCCTGTTACGCTTGTGATCGCGGTCATCCTTCCCGGCAACGCATTCCTGCCCTTAGCATCGCTTGCGGGAATGTTCTACATCTTCCCGCTCGTGCTCCCTTACACCAAGGGTAGCGTGCTGAAAACTATCATCGTGGGTCTGGTAGTGCTCGTGCTTGCGCTCTATCTCGTCACATGGATGGCTCCCGACTTTACCAAGGCAGCTCATGAGGTGGCTCTCGCACATCCCGATGACAAGGCAGTGCAGGTTCCCGCCGACTTCCTTGCCGGCTCGCTTGACTTTGCCGGCAGTCCTCTCGGCGCCGCTATATACTGGTGCATCGAAGGATTCAAGTCTATCAGTATATATATAGGTGCATGCGTGCTCACAGTCTTCACCGCCGGACTCGTATGGTGGAACCGCCGCCGTATGATACGCCTCGAAGCAGCACGTCCCGCATCAAGCCACATTACGGATTAATCAACGACAAATCAAGAATACCTAAACATGAAAAAACTCTTTTCAGCAATCGCCCTGATGGGCATATCAATCTCAGCTATGGCTCAGACAGATTACACAATACTTCGCGCCTGTCATCCCGACGACGTAAAGCACTATGATACCAATCAGCTCCGTTCACACTTCATGATGCCCAAAGTCATGGAGCAGGACAAGATCAATCTCACCTACACACTCTATGACCGTCTCGTATACGGTGGAGTCGTTCCCGTCACCAAGGTTGTCGAACTTGAGACGATCGATCCCCTCAAGTCGCAGTATTTCCTGGAGCGTCGCGAACTCGGTGTCATCAACGTAGGCGGCGACGGTATCGTCAACGTTGACGGCAAGGATTATGAACTCCACTTCAAGGATGCTCTCTATGTTGGCCGCGGCAACAAGAAGGTGACTTTCCGCAGCAAGGATGCATCCAACCCCGCCAAGTTCTATCTCAACTCGACCACTGCTCACACCGCTTACAAGACACAGCTCATCACCATCGACGGACGCAAAGGCTCTATCAAGGCCAACAGTTTTGCCGCCGGCAAGATGGAGGAGAGCAATGACCGCGTCATCAATCAGCTTATTGTAAATAACGTTCTCGAAGAGGGCCCCTGTCAGTTGCAGATGGGTCTCACCGAACTCAAGCCCGGCAGTGTATGGAACACCATGCCCGCACACACCCACGATCGTCGTGTTGAGGCTTACTTCTATTTCAATGTGCCCGAAGGCAACGCTGTTTGTCACTTCATGGGCGAGCCTCAGGAAAACCGCATCGTGTGGCTTCACAACGAGCAGGCCATCATTTCACCCGAGTGGTCCATCCACGCCGCAGCCGGAACATCCAACTATATGTTCATCTGGGGCATGGGCGGTGAGAACCTTGACTATGGCGACATGGACAAGGTGACCTACCTTGAGATGAAGTAATTCACATTTTTAATGGACGAATTTAAGGAAGTATCAGAAAATTATTCCATCGCGGAGGCTATCCGCGAGGCACAGCGTTGTCTCCATTGCAAGGTGCCTTTGTGCAGGAAAGGGTGTCCCATCAATCAGGATATTCCTGACTGGATCGCACAGCTTGCCAAGGGTAACTTCGGCAACTCGATGGCCATCATTAACGCGCGCAGCAATCTCCCCGCCGTCTGTGGACGCGTATGCGCCCACGAACGGCAGTGTGAGGGTTCGTGCGTGCTCGGCAAAAAGGGCGAGCCTATACGCATCGGACGTCTCGAACGCTTCGTCGCAGATTTTGACAGCGATGCAGGGCTGACCCACGAGGCGATTCCCGAGAAGACGCGTGGAGCCGTAGCCGTGATCGGCAGCGGCCCCGCAGGTCTGACCATCGCAGGCGATCTCGCCCGTAAAGGTTTCAGTATCGATATTTTCGAGATGGAACCCGAGCCCGGAGGCGTCCTGATGTTCGGCATTCCCGAATACCGTCTGCCCAAGGAGGTGGTGCGTCGTGAGATCAAGAAGATCGAGAACCTCGGCGTGAACTTCCATCTCCAGACCACCATCGGTCGTGACTATACCATCGATGACCTGTTTGCACAGGGATTCGATGCCATATTCATGGGTACCGGCACAGGCAGACCCAAGAAACTTGACATCCCCGGAGCCAACCATCCCGGTGTCCGTCAGGCCATCTGGTTCCTCCGCCGTGTCAGTCTCTATCAGTCCGGATGCATTGACCGCCGCGAGGTCGTGATAGGGGACGGTGACAGGATCGCGGTGATCGGTTGCGGTAACACCGCTATCGACGCCGCACGTACCGCACTGCGTATGGGTGCGTCGGAAGTCACCGTCATATATCATCGTACTATCAACGACATGAGCGCGCTTCGCTCAGAGTATGACGATGCGGTGGCTGAAGGGGTCAAGTTCCTGTGGCAGTCATCCGTGACAGCTATCGAAGGTGGCGAGGGTAACCGGCTGCGCGGCATCACTGTACGCACCGGCGACACCACGGTGGAAATGCCTATGGACAGAGTGATAATGGCCGTAGGCAGTGTCCCCGCCTCACGCATCGTCTCCACCACACAAGGTATTGATGTCGATAGCAAAGGATATGTCCTCACACGCGAAGAGCCTTACGGCATGACTACACGCCGCGGAGTCTTTGCCGGCGGAGATGTCACCAATCGCCCGGCTACGGTGGTACATGCCATGCAGGATGCCAAGCGTGTGGCCGAAGGTATAGTCAGATATGTCGATGCCAAGCGACTGATGGAGGAACTCGATGCACACGACCGTCATCGTGACGACAATTGATGTCTAAGAGCAGTAATCGTCCGCTAAACAAATTAGTTAATCACTTAACCCTTATTTAATTGTTATAACCATGAGTAAAGTAGTAACATTAGGCGAGATCATGCTCCGCCTTTCTCCCGCAGGATGTCACCGTTTCGTCCAGGTTGATAGTTTTGACGTCATCTGGGGTGGCGGCGAGGCAAATGTTGCCGTAAGCTGTGCCAACTACGGCCACGAAGCATACTTCGTTTCCAAGCTTCCCAAGCACGAGATCGGTCAGGCAGCTCTCAACGCACTCCGCCGTTATGGCGTGCACACCGATCACATCGCACGTGGCGGTGAGCGCGTAGGTATATATTATTGTGAGACCGGTGCATCGATGCGCCCCTCTAAGGTTATCTATGACCGTGCCAACTCTGCTATCGCCGAGGCCGATCCCGAAGATTTCGACTTCGACGCTATCATGGAGGGTGCCGACTGGTTCCACTGGAGCGGTATCACACCTGCCATCTCTGACAAGGCTGCCGAGCTTACCCGTCTCGCTTGCGAGGCTGCCAAGCGTCACGGCGTGACCGTGTCAGTTGACCTCAACTTCCGCAAGAAACTCTGGACTAAGGAGAAGGCTCAGTCGATCATGCGTCCCCTCATGAAGTACGTTGACGTATGTATCGGCAACGAAGAGGATGCAGAGCTCTGTCTCGGCTTCAAGCCCGATGCTGACGTAGAGGGTGGCGAGACCAACGCCGAAGGCTACAAGGGCATTTTCAAGGCTATGGCTAAGGAGTTTGACTTCAAGTATGTCATCTCTACTCTCCGCGAGTCATTCTCAGCTACTCACAACGGCTGGAAGGCTATGATCTACAACGGTGAGGAGTTCTATGAGTCAAAGCGTTATGATATCAACCCCATCATCGACCGCGTAGGTGGCGGCGACTCGTTCTCGGGTGGCATCATCCACGGTCTGCTCACCATGCCTACTCAGGGCGAAGCTCTTGAGTTTGCTGTGGCCGCATCCGCACTCAAGCAGACTATCCCCGGTGACTTCAACCTCGTTACTGTAGATGAGGTCAAGGCTCTCGCCGGTGGTAGCGCTAATGGCCGTGTACAGCGCTAATCCTCAGACTGATATTACAATCTGATATAGTTAATAGCGCCGTTGCTTCGTTCGAAGCAACGGCGCTATGCCTTTATAGATGAAAATTATGTGTAAGTCAGCGAATGGGTGAGTGTGTGGACTCGGTTACTTAGCGTCGGGAGCATTGCGTTTGTCACCCTTGTCGCCCTTACGGTCGCCACGGGGACTCTTCTTACCGTCTTTGTTACCCTTGCCGTCTTTGCCGGGGCGCATGCCCTGCTTGCCCTGATTCATGCCGAAAGGACGGGCATTGCGGTTGTTGAGGAAAGAATTTTCGAGGAACTGCACATACTGTTCGGGCGAAAGTATCTCCTTGATCTTGCCGAGATACTCCTTCTCGTCCTTCTTGCGCTGTTCGATCATCTCCTTCTTGTCAGTTTTCTCCTTTGACTCGATTTTGGCTCTCTCGGCACGTACGCCTTCGCTCAGGGCCTTGAGCTCGGATTGCTGCTTCTCGGTCAGGTTAAGGCCCTCAAAAGGATTGGGGCGCTGACCTCTGTCCTTTTTACCTTTCTTATCTTTCTTTGAAACGCTCTGCTCGGTCTGCTGTACAGACGAGTTATCAGATGAAGGAGTCTGTGCGATGGCTGTCGAGCCTACGAGACCTGCGAGTACGAGTGCGATGCTTAAGATTTTCTTTTTCATTTGTTCGTTCAATTATTTGTTGTTTGGTTGTTCGTTCATTAGCCTGTCAGGGCGTCGGTTTTATTGTTAAGACATCGGTTATGGGAATAAGTTTAAAAGCGCCATGACGTTTTTAACATATTTTTATAAAATGAGACGTTAGTTATATCAATTCAGTGCTTTAGATATTGCTCCATTTCGCATTTATTTATTAACTTTGCGCTCAATAAATGTGTTTAAATTATTATACATTAATATATAATTTAGTTTAGATAAAAGCATAAATAACGTCTAATCACACCAGCCGCGAGGCCGGTATTTTTAATCACTTCATATCCAATTCTAAGAAACTATCATGGACAGCAACGAAAAGAAAGGTAAAAGACCTCGTATCAGTATGCGCCCTTACTCGGTAGACTCCAATGACGGAGCTCGCGAGAATGTGTCAGGCGACTTCTCATCTGCATCTGAAAATTCCACCGAAGGACAGCAGCGTCCCTCGTATGGCTCGCAGTCATACGGTGATCGTCCGCAGCGTCCCTATCAGCCGCGCCCCTACAACAATAATCGTCAGGGCGGTTATCAGAACAACCGTTACGGCAACAATCACGGTGGCTATCAGAACAACCGTTATGGCAATCAGGGTGGCTATCAGAACAATCGATACGGCAATCAGGGTGGATACCAGCCCCGTCCCCACGTGCCTCAGACCGAGGGCAATCCCGTGGATGGCGCTGAGAACAGCGAGTCGACACAGTCAGAAAATGCTACACCCGTAGCCGGAGGTTATCAGCCCCGCAACAACTACAACAACAACCGTCAGGGTGGTTACCAGCCCCGCAACAACTACAACAATAACCGTCAGGGCGGTTACCAGCCTCGCAACAACTATAACAACAACCGTCAGGGCGGCTATCAGCCCCGTCAGCAGGGCGGTTACAACAACAATCGTCAGCAGGGAGGTTATCAGCCCCGTCAGCAGGGTGGTTACAACAACAACCGCCAGCAGGGAGGCTATCAGAACAAGGGTCCCCGTCAGAATCAGTACGGCATGCCTCAGGGAGGTCGCAGCTTCACTCCGCGTCCCAAACGCATCGAGTACGAGGCAACTATTCCCGATCCTAACGAACAGCTCCGTCTCAATAAGTTTATGGCCAATGCCGGCCTCTGCTCACGTCGTGAGGCTGACGAATACATCCTCAAGGGCCTGATCAAGGTCAACGGAGAGGTAGTAACCGAGCTCGGCACCAAGATCAATCACAGCGATGTAGTCGAGTATGACGGCAAGGTCGTTACGCTTGAGAAGAAGTGCTATATCCTGCTCAACAAGCCCAAGGACTGCGTGACCACAAGCGACGATCCCAACGGACGTCTCACAGTTATGGATCTTGTCAAGGGTGCATGTGAGGAGCGCATCTATCCCGTAGGTCGTCTCGACCGCAACACCACCGGTGTGCTTCTGCTCACAAATGACGGTGACCTCGCATCCAAGCTCACACACCCCAAGTTTGTCAAGAAAAAGATCTATCACGTATGGACCGACCACGACATCGCCGAGGATGACATGCAGCGCATAGCCGACGGCATCGAACTTGAGGACGGACCCATCCATGCCGACGCTATCTCATACGCCACCGAGACTGACCGCAATCAGGCCGGTATCGAGATTCACTCGGGACGCAACCGCATCGTGCGCCGCATCTTCGAGCACCTCGGTTATCATGTCACCAAGCTCGACCGCGTTTACTTCGCAGGTCTCACCAAGAAGAATCTGCCCCGCGGACGCTGGCGCTATCTCACCCAGGACGAGGTCAACTACCTCAAGATGGGTTCTTTTGAATAAAAACATCATTCATATATTATGAAGAAAACCACAGTCAAGGATCTTCTCTCTGATCCGTCACTCATAGGCACCGAAGTCGAGGCCAAAGGCTGGGTACGCACCCGCCGCGGCAACAAGCACGTTCAGTTCATTCAGCTCAACGACGGCTCATCGGTCAATAATATCCAGGTCGTACTCGATATGGCCCGCTTTGACGACGAGCAGCTCAAGCCTGTCACTACAGGTTCGAGTGTACGTGTCGTCGGTAAGCTTGTCGAGTCGATGGGCAAAGGTCAGTCATGCGAGATTCAGGCCGACAGCCTCGAACTCTACGGCACAGCTGATCCCGCATCATATCCCCTGCAGAAAAAAGGTCACTCGCTCGAATTTCTGCGTGAGATAGCCCACCTGCGTCCCCGCACCAACTTCTTCGGATCAGTGCTTCGCATCCGCAGCTCACTTGCCTTTGCCATCCACAAGTTCTTCAACGAACGAGGATTCTATTATTTCCATACACCCCTCATCACGGCCAGTGACTGCGAGGGAGCCGGAGCGATGTTCCAGGTCACCACGCTCGACCTTAACAATCTCCCCAAGGATGAAGAGGGTAAGGTAGATTACTCCAAGGACTTCTATGCCAAGCCTACCGCACTCACCGTGTCCGGCCAGCTCGAAGGCGAGCTCGGTGCCACGGCTCTCGGTCAGATCTACACCTTCGGTCCCACATTCCGTGCCGAGAACTCCAATACCCCCCGTCACCTCTCAGAGTTCTGGATGATCGAGCCTGAGATGGCATTCTATGACATCTCTGACAATATGGACCTCGCCGAGGAGTTCGTGAAGTATTGCATCAACTACGCACTTGAGCATAATCTCGATGATATCCGTGCGCTCGCCGAGCGTTTCGACAAGGCTCTTGAGGATCGTCTCCGCTTTGTGGTCGACAACGACTTCGTGCGCCTCACTTACACCGAGGGTGTCAAGATTCTCGAGGAATCAGGTCGCAAATTCGAGTTCCCCGTACATTGGGGCACAGACCTTCAGAGCGAGCATGAACGTTATCTCGTCGAGGAACACTTCAAGAAGCCCGTGATTCTTACCGACTATCCCAAGGAGATCAAGGCATTCTATATGAAGCAGAATGAGGACGGCAGGACTGTCCGTGCCATGGACGTGCTCTTCCCCAATATTGGTGAGATTATCGGAGGCTCGGAGCGTGAGGAGAACTATGACAAGCTCCTGCAGCGCATCGAGGAACTTGACATCCCCATGAAGGACATGTGGTGGTATCTCGACACACGTCGTTTCGGCACCGTACCCCACTCGGGCTTCGGTCTCGGATTCGAGCGTCTCGTGCTCTTCGTCACAGGTATGACCAACATCCGCGACGTCATCCCCTTCCCCCGCACCCCCGGCAAAGCCGAGTTCTAAGAGGTAACACCTGCATAGAACGATTAGGAACATTAAGACGTTTAAGATAATTAGGACAGGCTTGCAAAGGCTTGTCCTATTTTCGTAATATAGTGTTTGGTATTCTCATTTATTTTTAATAAAAAAGATGTAAGAAAGAATGAATTTTTGAAAATTATACTTAATTTTGTGACACCATTCAGAGGAATGTAATTTATTCAGAATTAATAGGAGCGTTTTGCTATCTTTCATCGCTGAAAACGTAGGAAATTTTCTTGAAGATGAGAGGGTATCAAAGCGGTTCTCACGCTTAGCGTGGGCTGCTACTCTCATGTCTTCATCTTCAGGTTTCCTACGACCATCAGCGATAGAGTGAGTGATTCAGTCCACGTTTCTATTTTTTATAACAATTATGTTGATAGGGCTGATCAACGATGTTCTTGTGATGAACTACAAAATATTATTACTCTTAATTATCAGCTTTATATCAACTGGAAACAAAAGTTTTGGGTGGAATGATGTTGACAATACGACACCAAAATTTATTAATACATTCCAATTTATAATGTTGGAAGGTCGTTTTCATTGGATAGATATATGGTATAGAGGGAAAAATGATGCAGATATTGTAATAGTTAAACAAAGTGCAAAGTCAAGACACATGGAGTTTAGGTATAAAGAAGGATTTGACTGGATTGCGAATATGCCTGATAATGATTATGTTACCTGATTAGAGCTTGATGAGGTTTATATTTAAAAAGACTATACACTTGTTAACAATCAATAATACCGCTGATTACTTGGGAGTTGTTTAGAATCGCATGTGCCTATTCTACGAATTTTATGGTCAGAATCCAGAAATGGAATATAAAAATACAAAGAGAAGAGGTGACAATAGCGAAGCCGAGAGTAAAAGATGGATTAGGCAGTTGGGCGCATGTCGGGTTAGTATACATGTTCAAGATTGGTCCGATCCTTGGAAAGGAAACTTTGATATATTTGTTACAAGAAACAAATAAGAAATGAATAAATTCGGGAAATTTAAAAATGCTCCTCATTTCTAACTAATTATAATAACGGTCAACTGGAGCAAATGACCAAAATAAATTTTTATTATTATGAAAAAAATTTTATTTTCAATTCTGTTTGTTACAATCGTTTGTGCAGTAGCATTTGCAGCCGGAAAACGATTTACGGCTCAATGCAATGGAAATGATGGCGTTTCCTATGTAGTAGCTGAATCAGATGGCAATTATGTCGTTTGCGATGGTTATGGGAAGTTCTATAATTCATCTGTTATAGTTGGATTTACATCGCATCCGGAATCTTCGAAATATGAAACTGTGAAGGTGAAAATTACGAATGGAACCTCTGGCAGAGTAAAGGTTGCTAACTATGTCATTTATAATCTTACTGTTTCAAACCCAGTTTGTAATTGAAAGATTCCTAAGGACGAGCGTCTTGTGCTCTTCGTGACAGGTATGACCAACATCCGCGACGTCATCCCCTTCCCCCGCACCCCCGGCAAAGCCGAGTTCTGATCGGATTTGCACGACAGATACATTTCAAGCGTCCCGACCATCCCGCCCGATGGCCGGGACGCTGTCATTGGTGGAAAGTTATACGCCGTCACAAGGGCGGCAGGACGTTATGACCTGATTTTTATGTCAAAGATGTGTATTATTTCGCAACTTGTTGTATCTTTGTGAAATCATAAAAAATCAATCATTTTCGCATAAAGAGTTACTTATGAATAAGATTATCTCCAAGGAGCACTTTTCGGAACACGTGGTCAAACTCGTGGTCGACGCTCCCATGATAGCTCTTGCGCGCCGTCCGGGTCATTTCGTCATTGTACGTGTTGGCGAGGGAGGCGAGCGTATACCCCTCACAATTGCTGATGCAGACATCGAGCGCGGCACCATCACACTCGTGGTTCAGGAGGTAGGTGTGTCCACCGCCAAGATATGTGCCCTTGAGCCGGGTGACTCGTTCACTGATATAGTAGGCCCCCTCGGTCAGGCCACTCACATCGCCAATGTCGGCACGGTAGTGTGCTGTGGCGGTGGTGTAGGTGTGGCCCCGCTGCTCCCCATCATCAAGGCCATGAAGGAGGCCGGCAACCGCGTCGTGTCGATTCTTGCCGCGCGTAATGCCGACCTCATCATTCTTCAGGACGAGGTGGCGCGTTACAGTGACGAGGTGATAATCATGACCGATGACGGTTCGGCCGGACGTAAAGGTCTCGTCACGGCAGGTGTCGAGGATGTGATACAGCGTGAACAGGTCGATCTCGTCGTGGCTATCGGCCCCGCTATAATGATGAAATTCGTCGCTCTCACCACCAAGAAATATGATGTGCCCACGATGTGCTCGCTCAACACAATTATGATTGACGGCACAGGCATGTGCGGCGCCTGTCGCGTCACCGTCGACGGCAAGACCAAGTTTGTCTGCATCGACGGGCCGGAATTTGACGCGCACAAGGTCGATTTTGACGAGATGATGATGCGAATGAAGAGTTATAACTTTGAGACACAGCACAAATGAATCAGGATATAAATCGTGAGGCCGCCTGGCGTGTGGCTCTACGCAGTGAAAAGAGCGCCAAGGAGCGCACATCCATTCCCCGTGTGGTAATGCCCATGTTGCCGGCTGACTATCGTGTCACCTGCAATGAGGAGGTCAATCAGGGACTCTCGGCCGAGCAGGCCGTACTTGAGGCGTCGCGCTGTCTCGACTGTCCCGACCCGCAGTGTATGCAGGGATGTCCTGTGTCGATACACATCCCGGGATTTGTCAAAAACATCGAGCGAGGCCAATTTCTTGAGGCCGCACGTGTGCTCAAGATGACCAGCGCACTCCCCGCCGTGTGCGGACGTGTGTGCCCGCAGGAGAAGCAGTGCGAGTCGAAATGTATCTATAACAAGATGAAGAAGGCCCCCGTTGCCATCGGTAATCTCGAACGTTTCGCGGCTGATTTCGAACGCATGGAGAATGCCGAGCATCCTGCCGAGGTGGTGCGTCCCGCAAGCAACGGCATCAAGGTGGCCGTGGTCGGATCCGGCCCCGCAGGACTATCGTTTGCAGGCGATATGATCAAGAAGGGCTATGACGTGACCGTCTACGAGGCTCTTCATGAGATAGGCGGTGTGCTTAAATACGGCATTCCCGAGTTCCGTCTGCCCAACAGTGTGGTCGAGGCCGAGATTGACGGTCTGCGTGCTCTCGGTGTGAAGTTTGTCAAGGATTGCGTGGTCGGCAAGACCCTCTCCTACGACGATCTGCATGCCCTCGGATATAAAGGCATCTTCGTAGCCTCGGGTGCAGGTCTGCCGAGGTTCATGGGCATACCCGGTGAGAATTACATCGGTGTGATGTCGAGCAACGAATATCTCACACGCATCAACCTGATGGGTGCAGGACGTCCCGGCGAGGACACACCGGTGCTCAAGGGTCACCGTGTGGCCGTGATCGGTGGCGGTAACACCGCTATGGACTCCGTGCGCACGGCACGACGTCAGGGTGCGGACGAGGCTATGATCGTCTATCGCCGCAGCGAGGCTGAGATGCCCGCCCGACTCGAAGAGGTCGAGCATGCCAAGGAGGAGGGTGTAATCTTTATGACCCTCAGCAACCCCATCGAATATCTCGCCGACGAGCATGGCCGCGTACGTGCCATGAAGGTGCAGCGCATGGAGCTTGGCGAACCCGATGAGTCGGGACGCCGCTCGCCTCAGCCCATCCCCGGAGCCATCGACGAGATACCTGTCGATCTGGTCATCGTGAGTGTCGGCGTGTCACCCAATCCTCTTATACCCAACGCTATCAGTCAGCTCGAAGTGTCGCGTCGAGGCACTATCGTGGTCAATGACAATACCATGCAGTCGTCACTCGCCGACCTCTATGCCGGCGGCGACATCGTGCGCGGAGGTGCCACCGTGATTCTCGCCATGGGTGACGGACGCCGTGCCGCACAGTCGATGCACGAATCATTGTCGAAATAATTATGACATCAGTTATCCGTAAAATAACATCAATAGTCGGTCTGCCGGTCATCCTGCTCGGGGCACAGTGTGTCGCCGCGCAGGGTGTCGGTGAGTCTGACGAGGTCACAGCCGCTATAGAGGCGGCCAAGAAGGCTCCGCGCAATCAGGGTCTGAATCTGGCAGCCGGAAATGCATTGAAGAACGCCGGCCGGTTTGCCGAGTCCATACCTTATTTTATGAAAGGTGGCAACGCCGGAAATCTCGGCGCCGCCGAGGCTGCCTATTATCTCTATGATTTCGATGCCGCACGCACCTATCTTGACAAGTACACTGACAAGCGCACTGCGGCCCAGGAGGAGAGAGACACCAATTACTCCTACGGACTCAACACGGAGCCTATCGATTGGGCCGAATATCTGTCTGATCGCATTGATCTGGGGCGTTCGATGCTCGATCGTGTCGAGAAGATTCAGATTATCGACAGTGTCAACGTGCCGGCCGAGGAATTTTTTGATTTTATCCGTATCGCACGCAGTGCCGGATCATTGCAGGGCGAGGATGTGGTGGAGCGAGTTATCACCGATGCTGACCTTGCCCGCCTCGGCCTCAGCGACATCGTCGCCCCGGCTTATGTCACCGAGAGCGGTGACGATATGATCTGGACGGGTGGTGATGCCGAGGGTGCTACTGTTATGTTTGAGTCCTCGCGTCTGTCGGACGGCACGTGGGACACCCCGCAGCGTCTGTTTGACTACAGTTCTGTGTTCGGTAACAGCAACGGCACAGGAGTGGCTTACCCGTTCCTTATGGCTGACGGAGTGACGCTTTACTTCGCGGCTGACGGTGAGGAGTCGCTCGGCAATCTCGACATCTTCATATCCCGACGTGACGAGAACGGTTTTCTCCAGCCTTCCAATATCGGTATGCCTTACAATTCACCCTACAACGACTATCTCTATGCCATCGACGAGCAGAACGGAGTGGGGTGGTGGGTCACTGACCGCAACGGCATTCCCGACAAGGTGACGGTGTATACTTTCCTGCCTCAGGAGTTGCGCAATAATTACGCATCCGACAGTCCGCGTCTCGCCGACTATGCAAAGGTCACTTCCATTGCCGACACCTGGGCTCCGGGAGCGGATTACACCGACATCCGCCGCCGCATCCAGTACGTAGCCGAGTCACGTCGTCAGTCGGTAGCCAATGATTTTGACTTCGCGTTGCCTGACGGACGTGTGATGCACCGGCTGAGTGATTTCCGCTCGGCCATGGCCCGCTCGGCCATGCAGGATTATCTGCGTGAGCGCAAGGCAGTCGAGGCAGCCGCAGCCGAACTTGAGGCCATGCGTCGCCGCTATGCCGCCGGTGACAGGTCGGTGTCAGGAGATATTCTTAACGCCGAGCGCCGCCTTGAGGCTGATCGCCGGACACTCGTCGAGCTGTCCAATCAGGTGGTGAGCATGGAGATGTAACGGCACGTACCCGTTAAGACAAACGATCGTAACATTAACATTTATAATAAAGTAACACCTATGATAGTCACAATAGTGCTACTTGCGGCGGCGTTGATAATCTGCCTCTGCGTATTCTTCTACTACGTGCCGTTTTTCCTGTGGATTTCGGCCCGCGTGAGCGGTGTGCACATCTCGCTCATGCAGTTGTTCCTGATGCGTATCCGTAAGGTGCCCGCCTCAGTGATAGTGCGTGCGCTCATCGAGGCTCACAAGGCCGGACTCAACGACGTCAACCGTGACGATCTTGAGGCGCATTATCTGGCCGGCGGTAATGTCGAGAAGGTGGTGCATGCCCTCGTTTCGGCCTCGAAGGCAAATATCGATCTCGGCTTCAAGATGGCTACAGCCATCGATCTTGCCGGACGCGACGTGTTCCAGGCTGTACAGATGTCAGTCAATCCCAAGGTTATAGAGACTCCCCACGTGACCGCTGTGGCCAAGGATGGTATCCAGCTCATCGCCATAGCCCGTGTGACTGTCCGCGCCAACATCCGTCAGCTCGTGGGCGGTGCGGGCGAGGATACGGTGCTGGCACGTGTCGGCGAGGGTATCGTATCGTCCATCGGTTCGTCCGAGAGTCATAAGCAGGTGCTTGAGAATCCTGACAATATTTCGAAACTGGTGCTTCGCAAGGGACTTGACTCAGGTACGGCGTTCGAGATTCTGTCAATCGACATCGCCGACATTGACATAGGCAAGAACATCGGTGCGGCCCTGCAGATAGATCAGGCTCAGGCTGACAAGAACATCGCACAGGCCAAGGCCGAGGAGCGCCGCGCGATGGCTATAGCGCTCGAACAGGAGATGCGTGCCAAGGCGCAGGAGGCCCGTGCCAAGGTGATCGAGGCCGAGGCCGAACTGCCGCGTGCGATGGCTCAGGCTTTCATCAGCGGTAATCTCGGCATTATGGATTACTACAAGATGAAAAATATCGAGTCGGACACCAACATGCGCCAGAACATAGCTAATCCCAAGTAATATTTATCTGCCCGATGACTGTCACAGTCATCGGGCATTTGAGTAAGCGGTAATAATCTTTTATGAATCTTCACGAGATAATATCCTCAACACGCGACTATAATTTTCATTCACACACACAATTCTGCGACGGACGCGAGCCAATGGCGCGTATGGCCGAGCAGGCCGTGGCATGCGGCATGAAGCATTACGGTTTCACTCCGCACTCACCCATACCGCTGCCGTCGTCATGCAATATGTCGGCGCTATGCACTGATGAGTACATTGCCGAATTTCAGCGTCTCAAGGAGCAGTATGCCGGACGCATCAATCTATATCTGTCTATGGAGATCGATTATCTCGGGGAGAAATGGGGTGCATTCAAACCGTATTTTGATACTCTGCCACTTGATTACCGTCTCAGTTCGGTGCATTTTGTACCCACTCCCGACGGCGAGCATGAGATAGACGTCGACGGCCGTCCACAGCACTTCGCGGGCAAGATGGCCGAACACTTCGACAATGATATACGTTACGTGGTCGATACGTTCTATGCGCGCACGCTTGATATGATCACCCACGGTGGATTTGACATGATCGGACACTTCGACAAGATCGGATTTAACGCTTCGTCATTCTCACCCGGCATCGAGAATGAGCCGTGGTATATGCGTCACATTGACGATGTGATCGATGCTGTCCGCAACACCGATATTATCGTCGAGATCAACACCAAGGCCTATCTTCCTGCTGTCGGGGCGATGGCTGAGAGTGCGGCTGATTACGTGCCCCGCCTGTTCCCGTCGGCTCACATTATCCGCCGTCTGGTATCGGCCGGAATACCTGTAGCTGTCAACAGCGACGCTCATTACTCGTCACGCATCACGGCAGGCCGTGATGCAGCGTTCGCTATCATAGACAGCGTCAGACGGTAAACATCTTTTAACGTCTGCTCCGCGACATTATCGCACCATTCAAGGGGTACGGATGACGTAACTTTGCGACATAAAAAATCACCGAATTATGTCGCAAAACATTCAGAAAAAACACACCGTTACGCGCCCTGTTTCAGAGAAAGCCTACAACGGTTTCGTTGACCGTATCAATGCCGTAATACATGACCCAGAGGGACGTGTATTGATGCTTGACGCACTCGAACATTATCTTGCAGGAGATGCAACATATTATGCCGAGTCGCTTCATGGCGGTATGCTCATGGCGTTTGAAATGCTGATATTCGAGATAGATCGTGCGATGGAACGTTCGGCCCGTGCGCGCCGTCGCCGTCAGCGCCGTGTTGCAGAACCGACCGGCGGGGCTGTATCAACTAAAGATCTGTTATCGTCAGCCAAAACTTTTGAAGAGGTTTTTGCTGCTCTTCACAATGCTTTTCCATCCGCTTTTGACAAGGAGAGTGACGTTGGACCGGAGGAGCCACAGACCTTTGTGCCACCTGCGTCAAGACGTTCACGCAGGGCCAAGGCACTGTCGGGCCGGAAGAAAAACAGGTGGCAACGGATAGGGTGACGGGAGGCTAAGACTCTTAGCACGGGGTCTAAAACTCAACCTCAAAACGATTGGTCGCGGGACGGATTGAATCGGTCCTGACGGAATCGACCGGGTGTGAAGGTGCCGGCACGTCGGTCTTTGCCGAATCGCTCCCCGCATCCTCTTTTGACAACTTGTTGCGTATCGGACGCAGGAACGAGAAGATGTTGTCAAAATCCCGTTTGAACACCACGCCTATGCCCTGAGTGGTCAATGCGTTCTTCAGGTAATAGTTCTGGTCATTGTAGCGGTTGTAGGCCTTGAGTTGGATAGTTCCTGCTCGGTTGAGCAGATAACGGATGTCAAAATCACCGATGAAGCTATTGTTGTTGAGCGACTTGTCACGGTAACCGAGATTGCCGTTGAACAGCAGACGGTTGTCGAGCAACTGACTTGACAGGGCCACATCAACCTCCACGTCCGAGAAATCGCCGCGGTCACTGCGTATGGCCGGTGCGATGCTCCAGGTGTCACTGAGCTGTCCGAGCATTGATCCGAGACGCGACGAGAGGGTGGACGATGCCACTGACACCAGCTCGTTGCCGTGAGTTGTGGCCATATACTCGGGCGTATAGAATCGGTTGAGGGCCAGCAGATATATAATCTGACGGGACATCATCTCGTCGGTCGATATGATCGATCGTACCTTGCGGTAGGTGTCGGTAGTGAGGGTCGGAAATTCGAGATCGAATTTAATGTCGGGCTGACGCATGTCACCGGTCACGATCATTATAGCGTTGACCTTGACATTGGTGCGTGTCAGCTCGCGGTCCTCAAGGAATGACTCGTCAAGATCGCTGAGGTTGGCATTGAGCGTGTATGCCGCCCGTATGTTGAGCTGGGCTGCGTACGGGTCGCCGAAGAATGTGATTTTACTCCCTTCGAGGATGGTAAAGTCCTTGATGATGATGTCCTGAAGTGTAAAGTTATATGAGCCGCGGTCGAGGCTGTAGTCGCCATACATTTCCAGTTCGCCGTCCGACGAGTAATTCATGCGCAGGTGGCCCGAGCCGTGGGCCGTAATCTTGTCACCTCCTACAGGGTCCATTATGAGGTTAAGAGTCGCCTCGGGTGTGATGTCGACTATAAATTCCATCGCGTAAGCGGTGGGTGGGCCTTGCTCCTGACGGTTGATGCGTTCACGCAGCTGGCGCACGATGAGCGGGGTGGGGTCGAGCCTTGCTATCGAATCCTTCTTTTCCCGGTCACGGTCACGCAGGATGATGAAGTCATATTCGACCGACTGCTCTGCGTCACTGAGTACGAATGTGAACGTCGATTTCGGAGCGGTCCGCATCTTTACGCCGATGTCGATTTTGCCGGGCACACCCACTACGGTGGCGGAGCCGTTGCCGTAGATGCGTCCATACCAAGGATCGGACGTGTCATGTTCGCCGATATCGTATACCAGCATGTCGGTTGCATCAGTGATGTCGAAGCGGAACTCGGGTTCGTGGAAGTATTGATGCGTCACGTTGCCGCTGAGTCGGGCACTGTTGCCGTCACGGTCATGCAGACTGACATTGTCAAACGATATTTTGCCCGGCACGATGTGTACCGAGTCGCTGACGGTGTAGGTGGTGTTGGTGAAGTCGAGCTTCATCTTCAGGTCACGCACATATATGTCACCTGCGAGGTCGAGGTCCTTGAAAGTGCCGAACAGGTGGGCGTCACCCGATATACGTCCGTCCACACTCGATGTGAATGCCGACATGAACGGCAGCATGAATCCCGCCGGAGCTTCCTGAGCGCTGAAATTGAAGTCGAGCTCTTCGGTGAGCGGTTTGATATATCCGAGTATTGTCGAGTGTGTGTCTCCCGGCTGAGTGATGTCAGCCTCGATGGTTATGGTTTTGGTATTATTGTCCCAGCGGCTGCGTATATCTCCGTCACCGAATGTACAGTGATTGTAGCTGAGCCCGTCGACCATCAGACGCGGAGTGTAGAGGATAGGATCTTTTGACAGAAGCGCCTCGCCGTATAATTTACCTGTGGCCCGCCCTCCGAAATTGACGGCATCGCTGATGGCGAGTGTTTCGAACACGTAATCAAGATCGATATGGTCAAGCGACACGATCAGACGGCTCAGTGAGTCGGGTGAGGCGACTCCGTTAATGGCGATCGTCTGGCCGTGGCGGGTGGCACCGAAGTCGGATACATCGATGCGGCCGGGGCGTATGCCTATCCGGGCCGGGGTGACATGCCATGCCGAGTCGTTGAAGACGAGGTCGGTGGGCCTGAAACGTATCAGCGTATTGAGCATGTTGTCATCATCGCGTGAAAATGATGATACGAACCGCAGGTCGCCGTGAAAGTCCTTGGCTCTGTCCACATGCCAGTTGATGTTTGTGATGACCGAGTCGGCCTCGCCTGAGGCGTTGACGCTGAGATCCATCGGACCGTTTTTGGTCGGCACGATGGTCGAGAATCCAAGATAGGATGTGCTGTCGTTGCCGTCGATGCCTGCCGTGAGTGATGTGCCTTCTATAAGCTTGTCTTTCTGTTTGAGATAGGGGGCGTTGAGCAGTAGCGATGCTTTGTTGCCGGCGGCATCGGCCGAGGCCTGTATCTCAAGGGGATAGATGACTTCGAGCGGTAGTTTGAAGAATCCGGCCAGTGCAGAGTCGGGATTGACGGTCAGATGCAGATCGGCCGTGCTCGTCATCTGTGCCGGTGATTCGCCTGAGGGGAGGAGTGAGGGATATGCCCGTGCGACGAGTGTCTTCATGTCACGCAGCAGAGCGGGGTATGAGAAAGCTCCGGTGAGCGACATGTTGACAGGACTGCTGTCAATGGTCAGTGTGCGTATGGAGTCATCGGTCTGCGACTCAATGTTGATCATACCGAGGTCGATCGATTTATCATCGATGGCGTCGGCAAAATGGAGGTTTTCTATCTTAATCCAGCCGTTGAGATCGTCGACATTACGTCCGCGGAGCGATATGTCCGCCTCGGCCGAGAGATGATAGTCGGCATAAGGACCTTTTGCCGCAAAGGGTGCGAGGGCAAGGTAACGGATGTCGGCATACAGCTCGGTGAGCGGATTCCGGCCTTTGAACTCATATATGCCGCGCAGGGAGAAGTCGGCCAACGGCGCATGGCTGTCGATCGAGACGTCGACGTTATGGCCTTGAAAACGTCCGTCGGCGATGATGTCGGTGTAGCGGGTGCCGTTCCACGTCACTTCTGATATGCTGATACTCGACGTGCCGTTAATGTTGCCGCCATGTCCTATAGTAAGGTCGGCTATGGCTTCGAGCGACACGTCGGCGAGTCCGCTGACGGCCGGTGAGATTCCTGAGGGATTGAAGTCTTTGGATGAGATTTTTCCGTCGATTTTCAGCGGACCGTATGCGCCGGCTGAACGCATGATGCCGGCATCGATGTCGATGCTGCCGCATGAGGTGACGATCGAGCCGTTGAAATCGATGTGCGAGTTGGCTGCGCCGAGCTGTCCGAGCACACTGATGTCACCAAGCGATGCGAGGGGGCTGAGACTTGATGCTATCTTGCGTCCGTCGTGCGACACGGCGGCGATGGCTGCAACTGTCGCAGGACCGTTGAAATTGGCACTGATACGGTCGAGATCTATGATGAGTGAATCGGGCGCGTGGTCGAGGTTGGCAATGTAGCCGCTGAGATTGAGCCATGTATCCTTATCCCTGACATTGACCCCCAGCCGTGGCAGCGAGAGGTGTTTCAACCCGCCTCTGGCCTCGATCTCAAGGTCGGCGGTGAGGTCAAGAGAGCTTAACGCTGGTACGAGCGGTGACAGATCGGAGGTGGATACATACGATCCTGGCAGTGTGACGACTGATGTGGTGATGCTGTCGGGTGAAAAGCCCGGTGAGAGGGGTGAGACGGGCAGTTCGATGTCGTCAAATGCAATGTGGGAATGGGGCATCTGAACGGACAGGTCGTTGAGCGCCAGATGATGCCTGGTCAGTTCGAGTGTGGCGGAGAGTGACGAGAGTGTGAGACCTGATCGGTCGGAGGCTCCCATACGCCTGATGTAGACGCATATATCATCGTTCGAGATGCGTGGCGCACGCAGGTCGGCTCGGAGTCCGCTGACTGAGATGTGCGACGGGTCAAACTCTCCATCTCCCCTTGCGGGTGCGGACAGGACATCGTAGGTCACGGCCGAGCGTCGTATGACCACCATGTTGACCGAGAGGTCGAACGAGGATTCATTGCCGGATTCTTTTTTCTTGAACCGGCTGATTATCGGATCGATATTCAGCTGTGAGCCGACCGAGTCACGCCACAGGTGCAGACTCATATCGATGAACTCGGCATAGCTGACGACAAGACGTCGGTTCCAGATGCTCTCGCTGATGCTTATGCCGGCACCGAGATGGCCAATGTCAAGGGCCGGACGGCCTGTAGTGTCCGCGACACTGACATTACTCAGCACTATGCGGCTGAATGGCTGAAAGTCTACGCCACCGATGGTCACCTCGCTGCCGAGCAGTGTGGTGAGTTCGCGTTCGGCACGACGACCGAGACTGTCCTGTACGCCCGGGATTGACAGTATTATATACAGCAAAGCCGGTACTGCTAAAGGCAGCACCAGCAATACTATCAGCAGCGAGCGCAGAATCTTGTAGACCGTCTTCACGTGCCCGTATGGGAATGATTAGATGACTTTGGCTACAGCGGCGTCAAGCTTCGTGATGTCAACGACGCGCTCGACGAGTTGTCCGTCACGGTTGAATACAAATGTGGTGGGGAGTGCGTTTACGTTGTAGTCGCGCAGGATTCGGCCACCGTCAGCCACATTGTTGAGTACGGTGATCCAGGGGAGGTTTTTGGCCGCCTGCTTCCAGTTGTATTCGTCGGTGTCGAGCGATACCTGATAGATCTCAAGGCCCTGAGGATGGTATTTGCTGTAGACTTTGTTGAGCTCGATGTTGAACGCGGGTGACCATTCTGTGCCGTAGGCTGTGAAATTGAGTATCACGGGGTTGCCCTTGTCGGTCAGTTCAAGCAGGGAGTGGCGCTTGCCGGTCTGGTCGTAGAGGTCGATCTCGAAGGCGCGTATGACGTTTGCCTCGAACTGATTCTCGATGTTTGTCAGCTGTGAGGGCTGGCTGTTGGTGCGGCGGTTGCTCAGGAAGAGCTGTGCCAGATATTTGGTGCGCGGGTCTTCGGGACGGTTCATATTGTAGGCGTTGGCTACGGCTCCGATTATACGGTTGTCGACCGGGTTGGCGGGGTTGAACAGAGGAGTGTCGCCGATGGTCTTACTGATAATGTAGTAGCTGACCACGCCTGAGGGGTCGGAGAGGATGATGCGTGCGAGTTCCTGCTTGAGGTCAGTGTCGTTGACCATGGCGCTTACACCCATGCGGGATGCGGCTGACATGAGGATGCTGTCGACACGTGCCAGATTCTCGGCCTGAGGTGAGCCTGAGAGGGTATGGTTGGCTGCAAGGTCGGGAGCCGTGGCGTTGATGGTCACGGTCTCAAGCGAGTCGATGGGGAAATAGACCGAGTTCTGACCTACACGCAGACGGAAGATGTCGGGGTAGCCGTGCTCGGCACCTGCGTATTTGAAGGACCCGTCCTTGGAGGTGCGGATGGTGTCGATAACATACCAGTAGCCCTGGTTGTTACCTTCGAGAACTACGGCATCGCCCTCGGCAAGACCTTCGACCGAGCCGTTGATGTGCCACTTGGATGAGCTATCTGAGCACGATACGGCCACTGCGGCCATACCGAGAAGTGCTATTCTGTATAATGATTTCATATACGTATGGATGATCTGTATTAATAAGGATGAGTATGGTTTAGTATGCAAAATTAAGAAATTTTCCCGAGAACACAGCACACGGACGGCAAAAATAACATGATGTCATTTCTGCCGTCCGTGTGTCTGAGAGTGTGTTTATGTCTGTTTGTCGAGCCGGTTGCTATTTGATCGATTCTTCCATCTGCTTGAGGTGCTTCTGCTGCTCCTTGCGTTCGCCGCTCTTCTCGTATGAGCGACCCATGACCATGAAGAGTGATCCGATGAGGATAATGGCGCAGATCGAGAGGGCCATACCTGTGGTAGCTAATGCTACAGCTCCTGATACGATGATGATGAGATAGGCGATGACTACGCCGATGAGAGCTACAAAACCTGTCCAGAAGAGAGCTTTTCCTATAAGTTTCATAATATAATAGTTGAAGGGTTGATGAATATTTTATCTTTATTATATAAAAACCTCAACCACCTCAAAAGTTCTCACACGATGCGAAAATTTTAGGACCGTCGGATAAAAATCACATCTCCCGATGGGGATGCCATCGGGAGATGTGTAACTATTGTTTGTTTTACTTAGGGTGAACAGTGGGGGTCGAACCCACGACCTTCGGAACCACAATCCGACGCTCTAACCAACTGAGCTATGCTCACCATCTTTGGTTTTGCGGTGCAAAGTTAAGGACTATTTTTGAAACTACCAAATATTTTGTGCGATTTTTTCATTTAAAAAATAATTTGTACTTTTGCAGATAAATAAACCACTAATGAAGAATATCCGAAATTTCTGCATCATAGCGCATATCGACCATGGCAAGAGTACACTTGCTGACCGTCTGCTTGAGTTTACGAATACAGTGGCAGGTAAGGATCTGCAGGCTCAGGTGCTCGATGATATGGATCTGGAGCGCGAGCGAGGCATCACCATCAAGAGTCATGCCATACAGATGAATTATCGCCTGAACGGTGAGGAATATATTCTCAATCTTATTGACACTCCTGGACACGTCGATTTCTCGTATGAGGTGTCGCGCTCGATCGCTGCATGCGAGGGTGCGCTGCTCATCGTGGATGCATCACAGGGCATTCAGGCCCAGACGATCTCTAACCTGTATATGGCTATCGACAATGACCTTGAGATCATACCTGTAATTAATAAGGTGGATCTGGACAGTGCCAAGCCTGATGAAGTGGAGGATCAGATCGTGGACCTGCTGGGGTGTGACCCGTCGGAAGTGATCAGAGCCAGCGGTAAGACGGGTGTGGGTGTGCCTGAGATACTTCAGGCTATCGTCGAACGCGTACCGGCCCCGGTGGGCGACCCCGAGGCTCCGCTTCAGGCTCTGATATTTGACTCGGTGTTCAATCCGTTCCGTGGCATTATAGCGTATTTCAAGATCGAGAACGGTACGATACGTAAGAATGATTTCGTGAAGTTCGTCGCTACGGGCAAGGAGTATAACGCTGATGAGATCGGTGTGCTCAAACTGGATATGCAGCCGTGTGACAAACTCTCGGCGGGAAATGTGGGATATATAATATCGGGCATCAAGACGTCAAAGGAGGTGAAGGTGGGTGACACCATCACTCATGTGCAGCGTCCGTGCGAGGAGGCGATTGACGGATTTGAGGAGGTTAAGCCGATGGTGTTTGCCGGTGTGTATCCCATCGAGACGGAGGATTTCGAGAATCTGCGTTCGTCGCTTGAGAAACTTCAGCTCAACGATGCGTCGCTGACGTTCCAGCCGGAGTCGTCGATGGCGCTTGGATTCGGTTTCCGTTGCGGATTTCTCGGACTCCTGCACATGGAGATCATCCAGGAGCGTCTGGGGCGTGAGTTTGATATGGATGTCATCACTACTGTGCCTAACGTAAGCTACAAGGTGTATGACAAACACGGTAACATGACCGAGGTGCATAATCCGTCGGGATTGCCTGACCCTACGCTTATCGACCATATCGAGGAGCCTTACATACGTGCGTCGATCATCACTGCGGCCGATTATATCGGGCCGATCATGACGCTGTGTCTGTCAAAGCGCGGCGAACTGGTGAAGCAGGAGTATATATCGGGCAACCGTATGGAGATGATTTTCGATATGCCGCTCGGTGAGATCGTGATAGATTTCTATGATAAGCTCAAGAGTATATCGAAGGGTTATGCGTCATTTGATTATCATCTGCATGATTTCCGCGAGAGTAAGCTTGTCAAGCTCGACATACTGCTGAACGGCGAGAGTGTGGACGCGCTGTCAACGCTGACACATGTGGATAATGCCGTGACGTTCGGACGCCGTATGTGCGAGAAGCTGAAGGAGCTGATACCGCGCCAGCAGTTCGATATAGCCATTCAGGCTGCTATCGGTGCCAAGATTATTGCCCGCGAGACTATCAAGGCTGTGCGCAAGGATGTGACGGCCAAGTGCTACGGCGGCGATATATCGCGTAAGCGTAAACTGCTTGAGAAGCAGAAGAAGGGTAAGAAACGTATGAAACAGATCGGCTCGGTAGAGGTGCCGCAGAAGGCTTTCCTCGCTGTGCTCAAGCTGGATTAACGACAATATTGAGGATTCGGGCCAAAAGCCGGCGACCGACCTATAATAACAGACCGCAGGTCAGTATTCGATAACCACGAATACTGACCTGCGGTCTGTTATTATAGGTGCGGGATAGGATTATTTTTCGCGCATGTAGATGTTGATCGGTGTGCCGTGGAAGTCCCATGTGTCACGTATCTTGTTTTCAAGATAACGTCGGTAAGGCTCCTTGACCCACTGCGGGAGGTTGCAGAAGAATATGAATGTGGGGATGGGTGAGCCTTTGAGCATCGTGACGTATTTGATCTTGACGAACTTGCCTTTGTTGGCGGGTGGGGGATAGGCTGATATGGCCTCAAGCATGACGGTGTTGAGCTGTGAGGTGGGGATCATACGCTTGCGGTTCTGGCATACGTCGAGCGCGGTCTCAAGCACTTTAAAAATACGCTGCTTGGTGAGCGCTGATGCGAAGATGATGGGGAAGTCGGTGAATGGTGCGAAGCGTGAGCGGATGGCCTCCTCGTAATGGCGGATGGCTTCCTTGCTCTTGTCCTCGACGAGGTCCCATTTGTTGACGACGACCACAAGGCCTTTTTTGTTGCGCTGGATGAGCGAGAAGATGGATACGTCCTGTGCCTCGATGCCGCGTGTGGCGTCAATCATAAGGACGCACACGTCCGAGGCTTCGATGGCTCGGATGGAGCGGATGACCGAGTAGTATTCGATGTCCTCGTTGACTTTGGTCTTCTTGCGGATACCTGCTGTGTCGACGAGATAGAAGTCGAATCCGAACTTGTTGTAGCGTGTGTAGATCGAGTCACGCGTGGTGCCGGCGATGTCGGTGACGATGTGACGGTCCTGCTCCATGAATGCGTTGACGAGCGATGACTTTCCGGCGTTAGGACGGCCGACAATACAGATCTTGGGAATGTCCTCAAGCTGTGCGGATTCGTCGTCGTCCTTCTCGGGCATCTTGGCTACGACTTCGTCAAGAAGGTCGCCGGTGCCGTATCCGCTGACTGCGGAGACGCCGTAAGGATCGCCGAGGCCAAGTGAGTAAAATTCGGCGATATTGTAGAGCGAGTCGCCTGCATCAACCTTGTTGGCGACGAGGATGACGGGTTTGGACGAGCGTCGGAGGATTTCGGCTACCTGATCATCGAGGTCGGTGACACCGTTGGTGGCGTCGACAACGAAGAGGATTTCGTCGGCCTGCTCGATGGCAAGGTGTACCTGCTTGTTGATCTCGTTCTCAAAGATGTCCTCGCTACCGACGACCCAACCGCCGGTGTCGACGATTGAAAATTCCTTGCCGTTCCAGTCGACTTTGCCATACTGGCGGTCACGTGTGGTGCCGGCCTCGTCGTTGGTGATAGCGGTGCGCGTCTGTGTAAGACGGTTGAACAGGGTCGATTTTCCCACATTGGGGCGACCCACTATTGCGATGAGTTGTGACATATCGTGCTGATGATTATAATTTATATTATAGAACGCATTGACGGCCCGGAGAGTTCGGAGGGGTGGGGCAGTGCGTCGGGTTTCGCTTGGCAAAGGTAATAAAAAAAGTTTAAAGTACCGAAAGAGTGCTCTTTCGGTACTTTTTTCAATATCCTTTTGTGGATTGCTTATCTCTTAAAGGATAGCTTATCTCTCGATGGGGTTGTCGATGAGACATGCGTCCAGGCCGGTGGAGGGGCGAAATTTCTTGGGGTAGTTAGCTTTCTGCTTCTCCATGACGCCTGAGCCTTTGAGGTAGTTGTTATCGCCGGCATCGGCAAACAGTCGCAATATCTTGGGGAATTGCTCGACGGGCAGGTCGGTGAATTTGTCAGGATATTTGATAAAGAGGGTGTCGCCTTCGATGTGGTTGACGATGCTGTTGAACGTCCACTTTACCTCGCCATCTGTGTCGGAGAGTTCGATGACTACACCGGGGAGTCCGTGGAAGTCACGGGGGGCTCCGGCCGAGGGGAGGTCGTTGGTGTACCATGCGGTCCAGTGGCGTCCGCCCTTGTCGAGGTCGGCACGACGGCAGTTGTAGTCGCCTATCTTGCGCTGTTCGTCAGATATGATCCAGTTGTTGGCCGACTTGCTGTCGTTGAGTTTGAACTCTTCGGAGATGATGCGGTAGGTCTTGACTGCGCGTCCCGATTCAGGATAGTAGAAGTAGTAGGATGGTGTGAGACGGTAAGCGAGACTTGTGTCACCGCTGGTGGCGGCGGGGTTGGTGATGTGCCAACGGTCCTCGCCGATGCCCTGATAACTCATGTCAAGTGTGACACGCGGAGTTATCATCACTATTCGGTCTTCCTGATAGCGGAGATTGTGCTCCTTGTTGAAGAGGTAGTTAAAACGATAGCGTACGCCATAGTCGGCAGTGTCGGCATTGGCATAATAGGCGTTGGCCTCCTCGCGCAATTTTGCCATGCGCTCCTCTGCCTGTGCGTTACGATTGCCGCCACGGGGTGCCTGAGCCGCAGCCGGGAGGACTGATGCGAATGCGAGAAGCAGTGCGGGTATAATAATCTTTTTCATGCGGTCGCTGTAAGTGGTCAGTCTTTGAATTTGTCCTTGATGAGAAATCCGGGTACGGTGAGTTTGTAGGTCATCTGGAAGTTACGGAACTGTTCGGGCTCGGCATAGAGCGAGAATGTGGAGCTGACGAGTGAAACGAGGTTGCCGTACTGGTCGAAGATGGGTCCTCCGCTGGCGCCGACACCATAGTCGGATGTGATCTCAAGAATATACTTGTTGTGTCCGGTCTGACGGTTGAGTGTAGCCGTGCGGTTGGCTACGACACCTTCGGTAAACTGGAAGTATTTGCCGGAGGGGTTGGCAAGACAGTAGACGGCGGCTCCGACAGGAGCGTCATCGGCCACGGGAGCGGGAGTGAGTTTGTGACCGCGGGTGTCGACACGGATGATGGCGAGGTCATTGAGGATGTCTACGCCCAGCACATCGGTGACGGGGAATGCGTTGCCGTCACAGTCCATGACAAAGCGCATGCGGTCGTACGGTGCATGGTAATCGAATGCTCCGCGCAGCACGAGGTCATTGACAACGTGATAGTTTGTCACGCAGATACCGTCGGGGGTGAGCGCTACGGCTGATGCGTTGGTGTAGGCTGAGTCGGTGTTGAGATACGATACGTGCTCCATTTTGCCGAAAGCGAGCGAGCTGCGGCGACCCTGCTCATAGACCTGCTCGGGTGTTAGACGCTTCTTGCGGGGCGGGGTGAGGACTGATCGCGGTGCGACGCTGCCTTCGGACATGAAGGGGAGTATGCGCGCCTCAAGCGAATCGGCCAGGACCTCGGGGTGCTCCTTGAGATAGGGCTTGAGCTGTGCAGTGGTGCCTTCGACCATCCTGTGATAGTCTTTATAAGAACTGCGCGGATCCTCGGCCCGTGCAGTTACGGCACCAGCCGCCACGAAGGTGATCACGGCGGCCAGTGCGGATGTGATGAATGTATGTCTCATTCTTACGTGTAGTAAGCTGATTGTTCAATTAGTTCTGTTCGAGGGCCTGAAGAGTGCGTCCTGCCATCTGGATGCCGACGGGTGAGAGGTCGGTGAGATTGTTGCGGAGGAACTTTGCCATCTCGGCCTTGAATGCGGGTGAGTCGGGCTCGCAGAGACGGAGGAGGTTGAGAACGAGCAGGCTCTTCCAGTACGGTTCGAGACGGTTGAAATTAGCGGCTACGAAGTCGAAGTATTCACGATCGGTCGCACCGGGACGCTTCTCGATGAACTCGTATACTACAGGACTGTTTTCGGTAGTGAGATTGAGGGTCGAGAGCATGTTCTTGAGTTCGGCGAACTTGGCGGCGTCATACAGACCTTCGCGGAAGATGTAGCCTGAGAAGTAGGTGTTGAGGCTGTTGTTGTAGAGACGTCCGAGAACTTCGTTGATCTGAGCGCGTGTCTCATCGGGGAAATCGCCACGATGTGCCACCATGAAGCGTGCACGGTCGTTGTCGAGATTGATGGTGTAGACGGTGAAGAGGAATGCGTTGTCGGGGTTGAGACGCTCGGCATCGGAGAGTGAGTCAAAGTAACTGTCGATGACCTTGAAGCCGGCATCCTCGTCGCGCTGCTCCATGAGCTGCATGGCGTAAGCGTTGACGAGCTTGGGAGTGCGTTCGCCTGACTCATAGCGGGCCTTGATGCGCTCGGGCTGCTGCTCGGGGTCGATGGCTGCGCTGACTTTGTCGATAAACTGTGCGCCCTCCATGTAGCCTGAGAATTTTGCCACTTCCTTGCCTTCGGCATCAACGACTACGTATGTAGGGTAGGCGCGTACACCGTAAGTCTTGGCAAGCTGTGCACCCTCTTTCTCGGCATCGAGCTTGAGGGGGACAAATTTAGCGTTCATAAAGTCACCAACTTCGGGCATGGGGAATGTCTGGGCAGACATCTTCTTGCAGGGACCGCACCAAGTGGTGAAGAAGTCGATAAAGACGAGTTTGTTTTCCTGCTTGGCTGCCGCGAGCGCTTCGTCAAATGTGATGTGACGGAAATCGGTCTGAGCTGAAGCGGTCAGCATTGATGCCCCGATGAGGAGCGTAGCAAAAAGCTTTTTCATAAAATACAGTTTTTTGTATATATTACAGACTTAAATTGTGATGATATTATTTAGACTTAATCGATGAGTGTTGGTTTAATGGCAAAGTATGCCACGTGAAAAGATTCTTTCAATCACGTGGCATATTACGATAGATTATCACTTAGTGGTGAGGAACCATGAAATGTCCTTGACATACAGACGTGTCGGCCAGCTGTGCTTGATGTCAAAGGCCACGCTGTTAGGATCATTACTAATGTCGCCCTTGTAGATCATGCCTTTGGCTGCATCGTCCCATGTGGCAAGGATGAAATCATAGACAGATTTTTCGGACTGGTATTCAGAGTCGAGATAGATGATCTCGCTGTCAAATTCTTTCTTCTCAACTGACTTACGTGAATAGTCATAGTGATAGAGTGTCTTGCCCACAGCGTAGAGCACTGAAGTACGTGCATCGGAGAATGCGTAGATCGAAGCCTTGTCAAAGTCGGTGGCAATCGAGAGGTCGACGACAAACTGATCTTTGTCGGAACACATTGCTGTAGCAGTGGTGGGGACCACCATGCGCAGGACGTTGTAGTCGCCGTGGTTGTCAATGGCTACGATATTCGTATGGCCGGAGTCATCATAACCTGTCTTGCCGTAGATGAATTTGTAGCCGCTATCCTTAAAGTTAAACGGCCATGTGTTGCTTTGGGTTATGGCTTCGGTGCTGACCGGGGCTGCTGTCGTCAGGTCGGCGCAGAATCTTACGAAGCATTCATTATCGAGGTCATACATGAAGCAGACGATGTTATTACGATAATTCAGTTCGTTAGATTTGAAGAATATGCTCGGATATATCCTGAACAGGGAGCCGCCGGCGTCATAACGGTTGTAAGGAGTGGTGAACAGCTGTGTACCTTCATAACCGTAAGGGCCGCCGAACACTACGTCTTCGGTGACATACAAGCGTGCATTACGGCTCATACAGCTGTACATGTTGTTGCCTTTTGGGAATGCGTCAACAAGATGTATCGGCAGGGAGATGTCATACTCGCAGTCAAATATGCCCTGATCGTTGAAGGTGTGGATCGGCTCGAAGAGGTTTTCGTTAGCTCCGGAATAGAAGAGATATGAGTCGTCTTCAGTCATTACATAGAGGGAGCGTCCGGGCTCGGAATCGAAATCGCCTGAATAATATAGTTTCTTGGCGTTACGGAGGTTGAGTCTGGAATTGTCAAACGCCTCCTCGACCATAATCGTGTCGCGGTTGGGAGCCATGGTGAGCATGTCGAGGCCGAGACGGTCGGTGCCGTCAACATCGCCCAGGATCAGGAATCCTTTTCCGAATGAGCTGGTCACGTTAAGCGTGGTTCGGAATGACTGTTCGAGGCCGGTGGTCTTCTCGCGGACGGTGAAGTAGACGGAATACTCACCCGGGTCAAGGTCGGCCTGCCAGTCGAGATCCTTATCATAGCCGATCTCAATGTGATGGTGCGGATCGTCAGCAAGGGAGCCGTTGCACACATGCCATTTGTAAGTGTAGTTGTCGAGGTTGTCGCCATAGAGCGTACCGTCAAGATCGGGTGAGATCTGCAGGCGGTCGATGTGAGCGAGCACGCTGTATGAGTCTTCGATCCCGTCAACGGATACTTCATTCACGGGATGATAGTCGTATGAACCTTTGTCATCGACACATGCTGTGAGCAATGGCAGGATGACCAAGGCCGATATATATTTTTTCATAATCGTATTGTGCTAATTGTTGGAACGAATCAATTTACATCAACCATATCTTCGGGACGGGTACCAAGAGCCCAGGAGCAACCTTTAACCCACATCATGGACCCGTCTTCGTCGAGGACCCAATATTCGCGACCCTTATTATACTGTTCGCGCAGATATGATGCGGCTGCACGCTGGATGATGCCCATACGCTCGATAGGCATCTGATTTTCGAAATGCCAGGGGCCCCAACCGTAAGGCTCTGCCACGGACAGGAGCAACCGGTATTTTTTCAGCGAATAGGTTCCCCAGCTGTATTTGTGGCTGATCTGTTCCACACCTTCAGTCCACATGGCGGGACGTGAAAGCTCGCCGGTTATGAATATGTTATGAATCGAGGGGTCGTAGTTGGTGCTCAGATCGGTGAGTACCGAGGCGTTGACTGCACCGCGCAGGGGCATGAGGCCGAAACCGTCCTTGCCGAAGGGGAGTGCGAAGTGTTCGCCGGGAACGAGACGGAGCTGTATGCGGCAAGTGGAGGAGTAGAGGCGTTCGGACACGCTTACCTTGACGTCGACATGCGTGCTGTTGTTGCCGGGCAGGATGGCGAGGTCGGGATTGAGGATGGTGAACTCCTCACCTTCGATCGCGTCGGTGCTGTCGGCTACGACCTCGACACTAAAGGGCCGGAGGTAGTCGCGTACATAGCCGGTGGTCTCGATCTTAATCTTCAATATGGAATCGAGGCCTCCGCTGATATTGTTGAAATTCACAACGGTATATATCTGATGAGCGAGCTGGGTGGTGTCGAGCCATGTCTCATTGATATTACCTGAGAATTGCTGGTCAAAGAAGATCGCATCGACTCCCGAATAGTAGTCAATCTCATGCTCCGAGCAACTGCTCATGGCTGCGGCAAGAGCGGAGGATGCGAGGAAAAGTTTTGGTAAGAACTTCATATATTATATTGATAATATGCTGTAAGAATATGTTACTGAAAACATTACTCCGCTCCAACGAGCACGCGCTGGTCAAGTTCGGACTGAGGCAGCGGCATGACATAGTTGTTAAGGAGCATCGTGTAGGTGCCGGCAGCCGAGGTGCCCGAGATCATGTTGACAACGGCACGGCGCTTGTAGAAGTAGAAGAGCTGGCCTTCGCCGATGACCTCGCGGGCAAATTCATAAGTCAGAGCATTGTCGAAACCTGAATCTTTTGCTACATTGGCACATTCGCGATGATTGCGGACCGCATTGATGAATGAATATGCTTCATCCTGATCGGTTGTGGTCTCGGCTGCGATGAGATATACCTCACTGAGTCGGATGAGGGGTATCATGTAGCGGAATGTGGTAGGTTTGGTTGTGCTCTGGGCATCGCCTGAGTTGTTGACGTATTTATTGAATGCGAGAGAGTTGGTGAGAGGCAGATTGTTGTTGATGGCATCCTGCTTCTCGGCCTCGGTAGGCTCGACAATCTCCCACATCTTGCGGCGGTAGTCGTTGGGGTCATCGTAGAATGTTCCCACCTTGGAGTCGGCGCCCAGGCTCGAACCGACGAATGTGAGTCGTGATGAGCGTGCGAGGGTCGATGCGAAGTATATGTTGTAGAGGTTGTTGAGACGTCGCGAATTGTAGAGCGCGAACATTACTTCGGATGAAAAAATGTAGTCGGGTGCGGTCTCGGAGAGTACATCCTCACGCTTAGTCCAGGGGAAAACTTCGAGCCGGTCAGTGGTGATCTTGTCGATAATATTATTCTTGGCATATCGGTAGGCCTCGGCGTTGTCGCCTTTCCACAGGTATGCACGTGCGAGCATAGCCTCGACGGCGTAGTAATTGAGGCGTATCTGGCGATAATATGAGTCGTAGGCCGAGGTGCCGTCATCAACGAGGACTAAATCTCCGACACCTGATTCGATAATCGGGTCGTACTGGCTCAGAAGCGACTCGGCCTCCTTGAGGTCGTCAATGATGAGTCCGAGCACCTGGCTGGCAGGGAGCAGCGGCTGAATCTCGCGGCGTGAGCTGTTCTGATAGGGGATGCAGACTTCGTCGGGATTCTGACTGTAGATCGGGCCATACAGACGGAGCAGGTCAAAGTGGAAGAATGCCCTGAGCGCGAGCGCCTCGCCGCGGACGAGTCCGCGCTGTTCGGCAGTGAGCACTTCGGCATTGTCATCAGTGTGCTCGATGAGTACGTTGGTGTTGGCGAGGAGTGTATAGAGGTTGCTCCAGATATTGCTGTTAATGGTCTCGAATGCGGCATCGTTATACTTGTAACCTGAATACAAACGCATCGAGTGGTTGTCGTTTTCAGTCACGTTATAGTATTGAGCCATGACGTCAATGCCACCTGCACCGAGATAACTGGTGTAGAGGTCGTTCATCGAGAGGTATATGCCGTTGAG
>JAAVDB010000036.1 GCA_014802015.1 Bacteroides sp. | reverse complement strand
TCCACGCTCCAGAATCTGATTGAAGCCATTATCGAAATGGACGATAATGAAGGAACTCCGGGGCTTATCTCCCTGACTATGGAAAAATAAATCATACGGTGACAGTCGCTTTCGGGTGACTGTCACCACTTAACATTTATATCTCAACACTTTAGACAGAATGACAGATAACCCCACATTATTTGAACGGATTAAAGAATTTGTATTGCTCGGCTATGATAACAATGAGATAGCCGAGACGCTGAATATATACAATAAAAGTAAATATATTCAGAGGGTTCGCCGTGAGGTTACACGACCCACGGAAACGCCCGCTAAATCGCCAGCGATAACCCCTAAGAAATACTACAAGCTAATGAAGAAAAATAAAGGAACAAAAGAAGAATTAGCCGCCGAGTTAGGTTGCTCGCGTATGTGGTTACACAAGTTTGAAAGATCAACTGGGGCAAACCAAAAATTAGCCGAATATCTGTATTTGCGTGGAATGTCTATCGGTCAGATCGCAACCACACTCGGAGCAAAGAAAAGTACAATAAAGGATATGAAGTTGGAAGCCCTGCCGACGCTGGACGGAATAAGGGAGCAAATGAAACAAGCCTTAGCGATCCTCAAAAAAGCCTCGATATTTGACGATGAAATAGAGGCTCAGTATTATGTGTTACAACGTGAGATTAATAGATTTTAACAATTTGTTCCACGGGCAAAACTCCATCCAACACTATATCCATGTTACAATCTCGCATAAAACGAAAAGTGCATTTTTATAACACGCTATTATTTAGCGTGTTATTTTAATTTTGTTAGTTTACAATCTCAATAAACAGGCGGCACCCTTAGTTTACAATCTACCGACCATTTGCCAAAATCAACATAAATCCCGGCTACCTACCAACACTTGCCACCTGAGTAAACAATAAGGACGATATATTTTGAAATCTCATATCTCTACAAATCCAACTAAAATCCAACATAACAAAGGCTTAATCCAAGTAAATATCACATTTTCGGCCTCCAAAATCCAAGCAAAATCCAAGCAAATCCAACTAAAATCACACTTTCAGAGTGCAGAAAACCTACATCAAAACACGCTCTAACCCACTGAAAACAATACAAATTATCGCTTTACAATCTTTTGTACGTTTCGTTTACCCGCCCATAAATCAGAAATTACCGCGACTGTCCGTGATGCCGGATCTTCATTTATAACACCTGGCACACTGGCTGGCAAAATCCGATTTCTGTTTAACATGGGACAGATTGCATATGCCGATGGCGAAATTGACATCACAGAACGTGAATTATTAAAACGCTACATTGAAAAAATGAATTTTGCGGAGGAAAATATCGAAGAGATAGCCGATTTCATTCTTGATTCAGTCAAAGAAGGTGTTTCTGTGGATGAAATAATCAGTAACGTAACCAATCAATAATAAAGAATAAAGCCATGAATATAAACGATCGAGTGGTTAGTCTGTTCCGTACAAAACAGGCTGCTCCCACTTATACCTCCACATCGCAAAATCAAATGCGTACCAACGAGGATGCAAAACTTCAGGATGAAACATACGTGTACTACGGAACCCGTATATGTGGTAAAGTAACCGCAAGCTTGCCGGCATTAAGTGCCTTTTTACCTCGTGTTTTTAATACGGAGAAACAGCGTCAGATTGCTGACGAAGAATTGCAACAGAGGCACATAAAACTTTTAGCCAAGAGGCTTGAAGAAACTGACAACGATATAATCACAATAAAAGCGGAAATAGACAAAAATGGGCACAGAATTCAAGCGATTGATGACTCCATTGCTAATCTCAAAGAAAAATTGATTGAGGCAAAAAGCATTCATGGTGACGTAAACAAAATGGCTAAAGTAAAGATGATTATTGGACTTGTAATATTAACAATTCTGACTCTTTATCTCATCATATTTTATAGTTCTACTTTTTACTCGGCTTTCTTCAAACAGTTCGGGGTTAATGTTTCAATCGGCGAAGCCATGTTCGATTCTCAAGCAATACCCCATGCTTTACATGATGGTTTAGGCGAACTCATATTCATCATGTGTGCGCCGATTATTTTTATGGGACTCGGATATGGTCTGCATTTTTTCATGCAACAGAAATCTTGGACAAAATATGTAAAGACAGGAAGTGTATTGGCCATTACGTTTATATTTGACTGCATTTTAGCATATTTAATTGCAAAAAAAATCTACTTCATTGAAATATTGACTAAATTAGGAGAGTATCCCGATTACAGTCTCAAAATGGCGATAAATGATGAGTCTGTATGGGCTGTTATCTTTTGCGGATTCATCGTATATATTATATGGGGGATAGTTTTTGACATGACTCTTAGCGCATACGAAGACATCAGATCCAATAAAAAAGAAATATTGAAATTGGAAGATAGTATTTCTGCACAAAAGATTTCTCTTTCTCAGGAGAAACAACGCCTCACTGTTAATAATGCCACACTTGAATCTCTGGAAAACAAACGGAAATCACTTATCTCAGAGATCTCTAATACCATTCATTATGACACACAGATAATCCATACAGCTCTTTCTGACTTCTTTACTGGATGGATGACTATGATGAATGGATTGAGTCGACCCGCAGCAGAACAAGATGAGGCAAATCAAATCTTTAAAACAACAATCAATCAATTATTTAATTAAAAACTTCCATGAAAAAATCATTAGTCTATATCGTACTATATGCAATAGCGCTATGTTTTGTCTCGATTTTATATTCTTGTACTGTAAATCCGAAGACAGATGATACAGGTGACACTGATAAAGTTGATACAGTATTACCTCTCAACATATCCGTATATCTGGATCTTTCTGACCGACTCACAAGAGCACTAACTCCTTCTCAGATGGAACGAGACACAGCAATAATAAATAATCTTATAGATATATTTATTGATGATTGTATCAACAATGGCAAAATAGTAAACAGCAATAATCATTTTCAGGTGTTTTTCTATCCTACACCTAACAGCAGCAATGTCGCCCTACTCGCAAAAGGGATGAATATTGATCTCGCAAAAATACCTATTCAGGAGAAAAAAATGGAACTAATGAATATGAAAGATCATTTTCAAACCTATTTAGCGCAGATATACACCGATACGATGAATGAAAACAAGTGGGTCGGAAGTGATGTATGGGGATTCTTTAGCAATCATCAGGTTGATAAACTATGTATTCGAAAAGGATATCGCAATATCCTTGTCATCCTTACCGATGGCTTTTTATTCCATGTAGATAATAAAATTAAACAAGGAAATGCATACTCATATATTCTTCCTCAGACTCTTCAAAATCCCAATTCATCATTGATTGTAAAACGCAAAGGGCTATCAGATCTTGAGGTTTTGATGCTGGAGGTTAACCCGTATGAACTAAAACAACGAGACCAATTGATCACCATTCTTGAAAATTGGTTTAAAGAAATGGAAGTAGCAAAATTTATTGTGAACGAAACCGCATTACCGGTTAATACTGACACATACATCAACAGTTTCATCAATGACTAATCTGTATTTGAAAAGACCTCTAAATGGATTAAACAGATAAAACATGAAACGTTGATCTCCACAAGCGTGTGATGCAAGTAGTCCCATCGGAATCTATTTTGCATCCACGCGAGTCGTGGGGAAAATACCATCTAATATAATCTAAACCAATGAAAAAGGCAGTCACCTATATCTCATTATCAGCGATCTTTATTTTCGGTTTAGTATTTTTAATTAACATCATTGAATATGATCAAAAATTTAGCGGCAAAGACCCTTACGATGATTTCTTACCTCTGAATCTATCTATTTATCTTGACCTATCCGACCGACTCACGAGAAATCTGACTACATCTCAGGCAGAACAAGATATGGGCATAATCAATTATGCAGTTGATTCATTTTTTGACTATTGCATAGAGAGTGGTATACCTTGTAACGTCAACCGATTTCAAGTTATTTTATACCCCAAGCCCAATTGTCAGAATATAGTTCAATTTGCTGATAGTCTCAGTATTGACTTATCTAAAATCCCAAAAAAGCAAAAAGTGACGGAGCTTATGAATATGAAGACGCGATTTCAGAACAATTTAGCTGAATTATATTCCGATGCGACATCTGACTGCAAAAGTATTGAAAGTGACATATGTGGATTCTTCAGTAATCGAGAGGTTGATAAACTATGTGTTAGAAATGGATATCGGAATGCCCTCATCATTTTGACTGATGGCTTTCTTTCTAATAATATAATAGAACAAGTGAATGCTTATTCATATATTCTTCCTCATACTCTGCCGGATCCAAACACATCTTTGATGACCATACGTAAAGGTCTTTCGGACCTTAAAGTGTTAATGATGGAAATTAATCTGTATGACTTCAAGCAAAGAGATCAACTAATTACAACTCTTGGAAATTGGTTCATGGAAATGGAGATTCGGCGATTTGATATTTTTGATAACACTATGCCAAATATGTCCAAACGATACTATATCGACCAATTTATATTCGAACCTTTTTACGAATATCTTGAAAGCCTTTATTTGTATTAATTTTTAATCACAGTCTCAAGCTTTATCAATTATCAATTCCTCAAGCGGACGTTTGGGGACGTGGTGGATGCCGTCGGGAGTTCTGTAGTATTTATAGTTATACTCCTTGTCAGGATTCATCTCCTCAATAACGACCCCTTCGGCCGGATAACCTATGGCAAGAACATAGCGGGGTACATATCTATCCCCAAGTCCAAGCACTTCACTGAGTTTTTTGCCGTTAAAGGCCTTGATGATACAGCCTGACAATCCAAGTGTGTGCATACCCAAAGTAATCGCCTCTAACTGCAGGCCATCATCACACAAACAGTCTCGACCGTATTGCGTGTCAAGACACTGTATCAGGTACGCGGCAGGTTGCTCACCCTCTTCCGGACCATCCCAATTCTCGAAATATCCGGCCCACATAAGCAGAGGAAAGACCTTACATCTGAGTTCATCCTCATTAACCAATACATAGCGCAACGGCTGAATATTACGCCCAGACGGACAGTAGCGCGTCAACTCTACAAGCCGTTCCAGCGTGTCTATACCGACTTTGCGATCCTCCTGAAAGCGGCGCACACTACGGTTAGCCATCATCAGATCTCGCAACTTTTCAAACTCAATATCCTTATTATTGCTCATGTATACTTGTGATAACATAAAAGCCAGCCTGCAACAGACTGGCTTTTAGAATTTTACTTTTGAGCCGCGAGTGGGACTCGAACCCACGACCTTTTCGTTACGAATGAAATGCTCTACCGACTGAGCTATTGCGGCTTTAACTGCTTTTTGCGGTGCAAAGTTAAGAATTATTTCTCAATTTTCATCGACTTTGGCAGTATATTTTTTAATTTGTCGGCAAGAATCATAAAGATATTGCCGTCCGCTACATCAAAGGCTTTGCTTTGTAAACGAGAAGTCAATCTCAGCCTTGTCAAAATCAAGCTGAACCATTACCGGCTCCGTCACATACGGAGTGATAGAGCTGACAGTAGTCGATGATGTCGAATATCCGTAATAGTAATAATAGCTCGATGATGATGAGTTGGTATAAAAAGATACGTTCACCGGGCAGATCACAAACTCCTCGTCCTCGGCTGTCACCTCACCTTTATTTATAATGTCATTGATATAACTGCGCATGGATGAGAAGTTGTATACCTTATTGGTAGAGTCATACGCAGCATAGAATGATGACATATTGTCGTTGATGTTCATTGCAGAGAAAAATTTATTCTTCTCTGACTTCTTTACCATCAGCACGTAGGGAGGCGGTGTGATGCCGTAATCATTTTCGATTTCAGTAGCGGGGACTGAGAATGTCAGAGAGTTGACTATAGCCAATTCACCGGCCTGTTCCTGATACCTCCTAAGGATCTCCCCTGCCGGGAACTTAAATTCCACGTCATAACCGAGCGGACCGACTATTATCGACTTACCGTTGTCAACAAGTCCACTGAGCGACTGACTCATGTTATACGTTATGTTATTGTTCGTATAGACCTCGGGGGTAACACCGAGATACGAGCCGACATAGTTGATGAGAGAGTCTTTGGTCACGCCATCCTTCTCGACCTGGACGATCTTATGATAGTATACCTGAATGGAATTGCTACTGATGCGGGTGACACGTCCCTGACCGAACGATGTGGTGATGTACAGTCCGGGGAACCATTTGGCAAAATTCTGAGGCGTGGCCACAGTCTGCGGAGAGTCCTGATATAAGTTGTACAGATCAATACCGAACTGCTTGGGCAGGTCTACGGCGATATGCTTATATTGGCTACCCTCGCTATCAGTACCTGCATAGGGAGAATCCTCAAGCATAGCAGAATACGTAGCCGTACCGATGGGGGTCGGATCATAATATCCGGACGGATCAAAATCAGAATACAACTCGGTAGGCAACTGACGGTTGAGCGGATAGACAGCCACACCCATAGGCACGACCGAATCGCCTACAAATCCACCCTTGTACATGGTCAGGAGCAGTTTTACCGAGTCAATCATGGACACATTCGTGTTGGTCGTATCCACACTGGTCGCAGGCATGTACTGACACACGATGTCAGACGAGAAATCGCCGTAACCTGTTGCCGAAATACGTCCAAGCAACTGTAATATGGTGCGTGAGCGCACCGCCCGGTTAGGTTCAGACTCTCCGCTGGCAGTAAACGCATCGTCTTCGATGATTTTCACTTCATCTTCGACAAGCGAGCTACCGGCCTGCGAGGTTGTGTCCTCACATGACTGCAACATTACAGTCCCGAGGACAAGAGCTATTGATGGTAAGATTCGTTTCATTTTGTGTTGGCAAACCTTATGTGACAGAGACATCAGGAGACGATCCGCAATCAGTCATCCTCCTCGTCAGTCTCAATAAGACTGCGGTAAAAATTAATGTGTGATTCTTTTCGTGCCTCCTGAGGTGTAAACGGCAGGAAAGGCTTACCCGACTTCACGGCATAATCGAGTATCTCGGGGTCGACATCCTCGGTAATCTGCATAATCGCATCCGAGTAATCTATCGCAAGCTTATTGAGTGCGACATAATCCACCGGACCTCCGGCGATGGCCGCGAGGTCATCGGCAGTAAACTCGTTCATGCCGAGTTTCTCGACGAATCGTGCGTCAAGCGTCCCGTCAAATCTCTCAGGCTGGAGAGCATATACAATCTTGGACGATCGGAATGTCGGATCATCATTATACTTTGCACGCAGATACATCGGAGACAGAGCCGACACCCATCCGCTGCAGTGTATGATAGCCGGCTGCCAACGGAGCTTCTTAACCGTCTCAAGGACTCCGGCCGTAAAGAACATCAGCCTTTCGTCATTATCCTCAGGTATTACCTCCGTTTCAAGCCCCTTGTCAGGCAACTGATGAAAATAATCATCGTTGTCGATAAAGTAGACCTGCATACGCGACGGCAACAGTGTTGCCACCTTTATTATAAGGGGGTGATCGTTATCGTCAATCATCAGATTGAGCCCCGACAGGCGTATCACCTCATGAAGTTGATTACGACGCTCGTTGATACACCCGTATTTCGGCGTAAAAATTCTCACTTCAAATTCCCTGCCATGAATCGACTGCGGGATTTCACATCCGAGTTTCGACATCGGCGTTTCAGGTACGTAAGGTGAGACCTCCTGTGAGATGAATAGAACTTTCTTTGACTCCATTTATGTTATGGTCGGTTATTTCATTGCGAAACATAGTATTCCGCCTCGCAAAGTTACGATTTTTTTACTAAATGACCATCATAATGGATGAGATAATCACTAAAAATTGTATTTTTGGAATTTTAATCCTTGAAAATTACTTAAAATCCACAATTTTTTAGTAACTTCGCGCGTTAATTGTGCGTTAAGTAAGACATGAGACAATTAAAAATCACCAAATCAATCACCAATCGTGAGAGCGCATCGCTCGACAAATTCCTTCAGGAGATAGGCCGTGAGGAACTCATTTCCGTAGAAGAAGAGGTCGAACTCGCACAGCGTATCCATCAGGGTGACCAGCGTGCGCTCGACAAACTCGTTCGTGCCAATCTTCGCTTCGTTGTATCAGTAGCAAAACAGTATCAGAATCAGGGACTCAGTCTTCCCGACCTTATCAACGAAGGCAATCTCGGCTTGATTAAAGCAGCACAGAAGTTTGACGAGACGCGCGGCTTCAAATTCATTTCCTACGCAGTGTGGTGGATACGTCAGTCTATCCTCCAGGCACTTGCCGAGCAGAGCCGCATCGTGCGACTCCCGCTCAATCAGGTAGGCTCGCTCAACAAAATCAGTAAGGCTCTTTCAAAATTCGAGCAGGAAAACGAACGCCGCCCCTCACCCGAGGAGCTGGCCGAACGCCTCGATGTCCCCGTTGACAAAATTGCCGATACACTCAAGGTATCCGGCCGCCACATCTCGGTGGACGCTCCCTTTGTCGAGGGCGAGGACAACAGTCTGCTCGACGTCCTGACCAACGACGACTCCCCCATGGCCGATGCAACCCTCACACAGGAATCACTCGCCAAGGAGGTTGACCGTGCCCTCAAGCAGTTGCATGACCGCGAGAGGGAAATACTCAAGATGTTCTTCGGCATCGGATGTCAGGAAATGACCCTTGAGGAGATCGGTGCCAAATTTGATCTGACCCGCGAACGTGTGCGTCAGATCAAGGAGAAAGCTATCCGCCGTCTGAAAGGACAGAAAAGCCATCTGCTTCAGGCCTACCTCGGCCAGTAACAGTCGCGAGACTATCTTCCCACATCTGTTAAGTGGGACATTTTCAAGAAACTGAACCCCAAAAGGTACAAACATCAATGGTTTCCTTACATACGAGGAGTTATTGGTCTTTGTACCTTTTATATTAAGAGCCTAATCCCCCACTCTTTGTTAAAAACACCCTTATTACCATGACACTAACACTCATCACAGCCCTACTGTCATCGCTTGCCGTCACGGTCAGCAATCCGTTACAGGAATCGCGCTCGGACGTGCCGGTAGTTGTCAGCATCCCCGCCTCGGCCGGCAGTGTGACATCTGCCCGCGTGACAAATGCCCCATCCGTACCATGTCAGCTCGACGACATGAATGCCGACGGCATCGCCGATGAACTCGTGATGCTTATCGACATGAAGCCCGGCGAGACCCGTACACTCAATGTCTCACTCTCGACCGACGGCACACCCTCTCCTGTCGAAGCCGGCACGAACGCATACATCAAGCTTAATGACAAGAACAAGAAATATCCTCAGATAACAGCCATAACATATCCCGGAGATGTCGACAACCGTCAGATGTACAACAGCATCTACGGTCACGGAGCTGTGCTCGAAGGCCTATATAACGCCATCCGAGTATACATGGACAACCGCCAGAGCGTAGACCTCTATGCCAAAAACCGTCCGCAGCTCGAACTGGAAACGACCGGTTTCTACACCACCTCCGAACAGCTTGGGCAAGGATACGGACGCGACATCCTTTGGGCCGGAACATCAGTCGCCATGGGCTCGTTCCGCGGATGGAAGGATAATGCACCCGTGACCATTGACTCAGTGCGCACACGTGGACAGCGCGTAGTCACTACAGGTCCATTGCGTTCGGTAATCGAGGTTATCGACCGCGAATGGGACTGCGACGGCACACCCGTCGACATGACCCAGCGTTATACTATGTACAAAGGTCATCGCGATTATGAGGTGGAAGTCACCCTCAAAGGTGCCCCCAAAGGCTCGGTATTCGCCACAGGCATACAGAAGATTATGAATGACAATGAGGGCTTCATCAACCCAGACGGTCTTGCAGGAAGCTGGGGATGGAATCTGCCCGACAAATCCATGCCGGCCGTAACCGATACGCTCGGTCTCGGCATCTGTGTCACCGCACCCTACCTTCACAAGACACTTGAAGACGATGTCAACTATCTCACACTCGTCACTCCCGATGCCAACGGACGTATTAAATATCATATTACGGCCGCAGCTCTGCGTGACGAGACCTCTCCCCGCTCGGCCAAGGAATGGTTTGACCAACTGAAAGCATGGCGCCGTCAGGTGGCAAATCCCGTAAAAGTAAGCACGAATAAGGCTGGAAAATCAGGAAGTAAAAAATCAAGAAAATAAACCAAATAATAAACCATGAAACTATTCAGCACATTACTCTTAGCCGCCGGCCTCCCGTTTATGATGCAGGCCGCCGAACCCACCGACACTGTCACCGTATTTATGATCGGCGATTCGACTATGGCCAATAAACCTCTTGCCAAAGAGAATCAGGAACGCGGATGGGGACAGATGCTCCCCGTATATCTTCAGGGCAATATCAAGGTCGACAATCATGCCGTAAACGGCCGTTCTTCAAAAAGCTTTATCAACGAAGGCCGCTGGGATAAGGTCATGTCACTCATCCGTCCGGGCGACTATGTTATAATACAGTTCGGACACAACGATGAGAAGCCCAAGAACGACCGTCACACTGATCCGGGCAGCACATTTGATGAAAACCTCCGCCGTTTTGTCAACGATACTAAAAGCAAGGGTGCTACCCCCATTCTCATGAACTCGATTGTACGCCGCAACTTCCCCCCGATGGCCGGCCAGGACATAGCATCTGAAAGTGATGATAAACAAAAGGACTGGAAAGGAATGTATCCCAACGAGGGCGTCATCCTCGTGGACACTCACGGTGCATATCTCGACTCGCCCCGCAACGTCGCCACCGAGACAGGAGTCACATTCGTCGACATGAACAAACTCACACATGAACTCGTGCAGACGCTCGGTGCCAACAATTCACGTGACCTGTTCATGTGGATCTCACCCAATACTTACGAGTTCTGCCCCAAAGGCAAAATCGACAACACACACCTGAACGTTCACGGAGCACTCATCGTGTCGCGTCTGGCAGTCAACGCTCTCGCCAAGCAGATGCCTGAACTCCGTCAATATATCCGCCCCGAGATATATAATCTCAACTGATCAAACCGAATGTGAATGGCAGCATAATATGCTTGAAAAAAGAGTCACAGAATTTCTGAGCCGGCATCTCCCTCAGTCCCCGCGAATACTCGTGGGACTGAGCGGAGGTGCCGACTCTGTAGCATTACTGCTGTCACTCCATGCCGCCGGAGCGGAATGCGTGGCCGCACACTGTAATTTTCATCTGCGCGGCGACGAGAGCAATCGTGACCGCCGCCATTGCGAGGAGCTGTGCGACGCACTCAGTGTTCCATTACTTATAATGGATTTCGATGTCGATGAGCGACGTGCACACACATCCGAATCCGTTGAAATGGCTTGTAGATCCTTGCGTTACGAATGGTGGAACGACCTGATAACCGGTGGGAAGGCCGACTTTATTGCCGTCGGACATCATAAGGAGGATAATGTGGAGACATTCTTTCTCAACCTCATGCGCGGGGGTGGTATCGCAGGGTTGAAAGCGATGCTTCCTGTCAACGGCACCATCATACGTCCGCTACTCGACGTGTCACGTCAGGAGATTGAATACTATGTGAAATCACGCGGATATTCATGGGTCACCGACAGGACTAATCTGGAGAATGTGTACACTCGTAATCGACTCCGCAACATAGTGTTGCCAATGCTTGAAGCAGAGTTTCCGGGAGCCGTAAACTCAATCGTCAGAAGTCTCGCCGTGTTGCGCGACAACTATGATCTGTACACCAATGCTGTCCGCCAATATACCGACTTATATATCATACGAGACGAAGCCGAGCATAAGGTCTACATCAATATCTCCGGCCTTATCGCGGAGCAACCGGCCTCACACGCCATCCTGCATGAGCTCCTGTCACCATTCGGTTTCACCCATTCACAAATTGATGACATATATAACTGCGCATCAGGCATGAACGCGAATGCATCATCAGGTCAGACATTTGTGACGCCCAATGCATCATATATATTCGAACGTGGAGTCCTGACCGGCTTTTTTCAGACAGAAGAAGAGGCCAATGAAGAGACTATCGATATAAACGCCGGACCATTTACCGTCACACGGCTTACACCGCAGGAATTTGAAGCTATCCGACGGGCATGTGCGTTTGACAGCAGAAGCATCTATCTCGATTCCGCAGCGTTAGCCGGGAATCCACAATGGACAATCCGCACATGGCGCCAAGGAGACCGCCTCGCTCCATTCGGCATGAAAGGCACACGTCTCGTGAGTGACATCTATTCGGATGCAAAACTTACCAATGCACAGAAACGCTCCACCCGCCTGCTGCTGCGTGACGGAGTTCTGATATGGGTCATCGGACTGCGCGCATCACGCCACTTTGCAGTCACATCGTCAACCACCGAAATCATACGCATAACTATCGCAGACCAAACTCGCTGATATGGAGATAATAATCAAAGGAATGGTGTGTCATCACTGTGTCGAGGCTGTCGACCGCGTATTGCGTTCGGCCGGACTGACACCTGTGTCCGTGACACTCGGTCGGGCGGAGATCAGTGAGACTCTTGACGATTCCGCCTTGCAGATACTTGACAATCTGCTTGAAAACGAAGGCTTCACACGCATTATTGATGCCGACACGAGCCTCGTGGAACGAATAAAACGAGCCGTAATCGACCATGTACGCCGCCCGGGCGAGTGCCGCCTCAATCTTTCTGCATGTCTTGAGGACCATCTCGGAGTCAATTACGACACTATGAGCCGCGTCTTCTCATCTCACGAAGGGCGCACTATCGAGAAATACCAGATGGCCCAGCGCGTGGAGTGGGTCAAGGAGCTGCTCGGGTACGGCCAGTATACTGTCAGTGAGATCGCTGACATGACAGGCTATTCGAGCACCGCACATCTGTCACGCCAGTTCAAGAACCTTACCGGGATGACTCCGACCGAGTATCTTAACACCTCAATGCCACGTACCGGCCTAAACGAAGTATAATCAACATATAATCATGTCAGTACCTTTTTTCATTGCACGGCGCATGTCACTCCGCACCTCACAACGCGGAGGATCGACCGGCCTGATCGTGGCCGTGACAGGCATAACACTGTCAGTGGTAGTGATGATTGTGTCGGTTGCCGTGATGACAGGATTTCGTGACGAGATCCGCAATAAAGTCATAGGTTTCGATTCGCAGATCTCCATCGCGCCGAAAGCTACTGACAATACCGCGGCATCCATCCTCTTGTCACGTGCCGACCTCGCTCCTATCGACAGTATTCTGCCCGAATCGGCAGGATACACACTTACGGCACGCCAGCCCGCTATATTAAAGACTCCTGACAATTTTACCGGCTCCATAATCAAAGGTGTTGACAAAGATTATGACTGGACATTCATAAAGTCCAATCTCGTAGACGGAACTATACCGGACTACAACTCAGATTCAACGATCTATCACATAGTCCTGTCGCGGGCCATTGCCGAATCGTTGTCACTCAGCACAGGTGAAAAGATTGACACCTATTTCCTCGGATCGGGAGCCTACAAAGTGCGCCGTCTGAAGATAGCAGGCATATACGACACACATTTTGACGAATATGACCGCAATACGATATTCGGCTCATTACAGATGCTCCGCCGTATCGCAGATGTGCCTGACAGCTGCGCCACTATAGCGGAAATCAACGGCCTGCCCGATGACGAATCCATCGACAGAACAGAAGAAGCCATTTCGGGAGCATTTCTTGACGAGATTTATTCAGGACGAACAGAGCGCCACTATAATGTAGTAAGTATCCATCGGTTAGCCGCGCTGTATTTCAACTGGCTCGCACTTCTCGACACGAATGTCAAAGTTATACTCTCGCTCATGTCATTACTCACTGTCCTGACACTTGTATCATCACTATTCATCCTGATACTCAGGCGAGTCAATACAATCGGCATACTCAAAGCCCTCGGTGCATCCAACCGCCAGATCCGCACCACTTTCATCATAATGTCAGTGAGGATACTCACCCGCGGCCTCATTACCGGCAATCTCATAGGTATCGGGCTATTGTATCTCCAGAAGTCGACACACATCGTTCCGCTCAACCCTGAGGCATACTATCTAAATCATGTACCCGTGGTAATAGACTGGGGTACGATAGCCTCACTCAACGCGGGAATAATCCTGTTGTCGCTGGCCGTACTGCTCCTGCCATCAGCTATAATAGCAACAATCCCGCCCTCGCGGGCCATCAACTATGAGTGATAACCTCGCCAAGAGCGGGAAAAACAGTATCTGTAAATAATCTACCTATATCTTAAAATTCCGATGTGAAGTGGAAACGTATTTTCGGGAAATCGTTCTGCGCCATCTGCAACACGTATCCTGAGTCAGCAAGGAATACGTCACGCCCCTCACGGTCAGTGGCCATGAATTGAAATTTTCTTTTCTTGAATGCAGCCAGAGCCTCGGCATCGTCACTCTCTATCCAGCAAGCCTTGTAGAGCGAGATCGGCTCCCAACGACACTGTGCACCATATTCGTGCTCAAGACGATACTGTATCACTTCAAATTGCAGCTGTCCTACTGTACCGATAATGCGACGTCCGTTAAACTGATTCGTAAACAACTGAGCCACACCCTCATCCATCAGCTGCTGAATACCTTTATCGAGCTGCTTCGACTTCATGGGATCAGCATTCTCGATGTACTTGAACATCTCGGGCGAGAATGACGGAAGTCCCTTGAAGTGAAGATTTTCGCCTGAGGTGAGCGTGTCGCCGATCTTAAAGTTACCTGTATCGGGAATACCGACAATATCACCGGGATATGCCTCATCAACCACATTCTTTTTCTGAGCCATGAATGCCGTCGGAGCTGCAAATTTCAGAGTCTTGCCCGTACGTATCTGTTTGTAAGGAGCATTACGCTCAAACTTACCCGAACATATTTTGACAAATGCTATACACGAGCGATGATTAGGATCCATATTGGCATGAATCTTGAACACAAAGCCTGAGAATCCGTCCTCATCTGGATTGATGATACGCTCCTCCGACTGAGTCGGGCGCGGCGCCGGTGCGATTTTCACAAAGCAGTCAAGCAGCTCCTTGACACCGAAAGTATTGAGTGCCGATCCGAAAAACACGGGTGCTACCTGACCCTTGAGATACTCATCGACATTAAATTCAGGATATACGCCCTCGATAAGCTCAAGGTCTTCACGGAGTTTGGATGCATCGGTCTCCCCCACCGCTTCATCAATACGCGGGTCATCGACCGAATCAATCTCCACACGTTCGCTGACACGCTGTTTGTCAGGGGTAAAGAGATCAAGTGAATGCTCGAAGATATTATATACACCCTTGAACTTCTCACCTATATTTATAGGCCATGACAGCGGACGCACTTTGATCTTAAGCTCGCTCTCAAGTTCATCGAGAATATCAAACGGATCGCGACCCTCGCGGTCAAGCTTATTGACAAATATAATCACGGGAGTGTTGCGCATACGGCACACTTCCATGAGTTTACGGGTCTGTCGCTCAACACCCTTGGCCACATCGACTACGATAATTACACTGTCGACAGCTGTAAGCGTACGATAGGTATCCTCAGCAAAATCCTGGTGACCGGGAGTGTCGAGAATATTGATCTTATAGTCACCGTAATTGAATCCCATCACAGATGTCGCCACCGAGATACCGCGCTGCTTCTCAATCTCCATCCAGTCGGACGTTGCAGTCTTCTTGATCTTGTTTGACTTAACGGCTCCCGCCACATGTATGGCTCCGCCGAACAGCAGCAGTTTTTCAGTAAGAGTGGTTTTACCGGCATCAGGGTGAGAAATGATGGCAAACGTGCGCCGGCGTGCTATTTCATCTTTTAGGGACATATTGCAACTAATTCTGGATTTTTTCGGGCACAAAGGTACAAAAAAGACTGCAATAATCCTAAGAGCCGGTTCGACAATGAATGTTAAATGCAGTGTCGAACCGGCTCTTATATACGTGCCCGCTATATCGCATGCGTGACCTTACTTCATCCTGTATGTTTTTACAACCGTTGTGTCAGGCACCGTTACAATCTCAGGCGCATTATCACCGACGCTGAGCCTTACTGTACGCGGTGACAGTGACCTCATTGTCACAGTTACAGTGCCGGCATCCACGTCCCAATCCATTCGCTCGACCGTCACTCCGCAGCGGGTCTTAAGCCCGGTGACACTACCTTTAGGCAAACCTTCCACCAAAGCCGGCAACAGATGTATGCCGTCTTCGTCCGATCCGACAAGCATTTCAGCTACCAATCCGGGCAACGAATTACACACATCCGTACAGAATACCCCGTAATCAGGATAATGGGCGGACACAAGTCCGTCGTAAAAGAAGTCTCTGCGAGTAAGATTATCCATCTTTGACGCAAAAGACGCACGGTTACCGAGCACGGCCGCGATCAAGGCCGCGTGAAGATAGCCGTGACCCGCATTTTCATAATCATATCGATCACGCATATCAAGAGCATTGCCTGCCGCGACATACCAGTCGGGATACCTCAAAGGCGAGACCTCCCTGTAGGGCCACACCATCATCAGATGGCTTGAATGACGATGATGGTAATGATCCTCAAGACCCACCCAACCCCATTCGCTGACCGCACCGTCAGCATTAATGCGGTAATCAGGCAGTGAGACATACAGTTCCTGCCATTTAGCCCTCCGACCACCCGGTTCCTGATATACGCCGAGTATGTCGCAAGTCTTCACAAGGGTTGAAAGACACCACCGTGCACCGGCCACATCAAATGCTGAATTATTCAGCAACGAGACCGGAAGATTAGAAGGTCGATTCTCAGGTGATACTGATCCTGTAAGTATATACTTGCCATCTGCGTCCTTATGTCTCAGGAAGTCTTCATAAAAGTCACCCATTTTCTCCAGAAGGGGCAAGAGTCTGTCTTGAAGAAACAATTTATCACCAGTGGTCTGATAATACTCCCAGAACGGGTATAGCAGCCAGCCCTCCTCACCTGTAGCATAATGGTATGGATAATACTCATTGATGGAGGCCATCAATCCGGACGATAGACCGGGTGTGTTGCCGCACGCCACCATGCCACGGCATCCGAGCAGATCGCGCGCGTTACGTTCAAAATCCTTAGCCCACACCTCGTTAAGATTAAAATATCCCTCCATAACCTCGGGCATATTGCAGACATTTCCCGATGACACCTGAAGATTGAGATTTGCATCGAGATGATAATATCCACCCCACCCGACATTGCAGTCACCGGTCCATATACCGAGCAGATCGGGCGGAGTAATCTCATTACCCGACGACAGAAAGTGATAACGTCCGGCATAAAACAGCCGTTCCCATAATGCAGGCACGGGTGTATCAGATTCCTTCTGCATCTTCAGCAGCACTTCGTTCGGCAATGCGCGCGATGCATCATCTGCGCCGAAATCGACGGTAACACGATTATATATATCCGAATGAATGTCACTGTGATGCGAGAAGAGTCTGTCATAATCGTTATTGACACCGGCCAGTTCGTCAACGAGTGAATCCATACCGGTCTCAGAGTCTTTAAACTTGCCAACCTTCGCGACAAGGGTCAATTCCTTAACTCCCGCGGCCATTAATGTATCATTCCTTAATCCGATGGATCCACCTTCGGATTCAGCCTTGACCAAGCCTGAGAATCCCTGAGAGTCAAACGGCCGGGCATATCTGACATCGATACCTGACATGCTTTTGCCCGGATGACGGCCGATGACGGTCATGCCGTCGGGAAAATGTGCTCCTGCGGGGAGCGACATACTCACCTTGCAGTCGAAATGCTCCCCGTCATGTGTAATCTTCATTACCATGACATCCTCATCTCGTGACACAAAACATTTACGTTCCCACTTGCCGCAGTCGTCACTCCATTTCACTGAGATCTCGCCGGTAGAATAATCGCATTCACGTGAATAATCACGCACTTGGCCTACGACCGGCATATCTATCTTCATCATAAATCCCGGATGTCTGCCCCCTTCGCCACCATCTTTCCATTGCGAAGAACTTACAGCAAGACTGTTTGCCTCACTGAACAGACCCTGAGCACAGAGAGCACTGATTTTTTCAACGGTATCCTTCGGCACTACAGCAAATGACCGCTCTACGGCCGATGGGAAATTAAACATTCTTGAAGTGAAAACCACGCTCTCGGAGATAGGGTCACCGAACAGTATGATTCCGGTCTTGCCGTTTCCCGCGAAAAACGAATGTTGCCACTGCTCATAACTCTGCGGATAAGTATATGACACTCCTCGTGCCGAAGGATGCGCCTGACCGACTCCATTACCGGCCGAAACAGACACACAGAACAGCAGCCCCAACACTGATAGTAACATCTTCATTCCCATATTATAACTTGTTAATATATACATCCCTGACAATGGAACTCAGATCTTAAATATAATCCCATCGTCTGAAAGCAAAATTAATCAAATTATTTCGTATACACAACTGTTAGAGCCCGTTTTCCAATACGTTCTAACGTCGGAAAAAGGGCTCTTGAGTCAATACAAAGTCTGGACATCAAACGGACCAAAAGGTGTGATAATGTCGCGGACTAATCAATTTTTGTCAGTTCGCCCGTCACGGAATCCATGATGTATCCGGCAACACGAACGTCAGTAGGCATAAGCGGATGATGTGAGATGAGATCAACTGTCTCGCTGACAGCTGCGGGAGCCTCGTCAAATCCGTGCAGCCAGCTATCAAGATCAATGCCGCAATGGCGCATGAGCGAGATATGCTCTTCATCTACACCGCGCTCCTGCATCAAATGAAGCATCTCCTTGGCATCCATACCCTGAACGCCGCAGCCGGTGTGTCCTATTACCATTATCTCATTGACACCCAACTCATAGACTGCAATAAGTATCGAGCGCATGGTCGAGTCAAACGGATTGGTAATCACACCGCCTGCATTTTTAATCATCTTGACATCACCATTGCGGATGCCGAGTGCGGCAGGAAGGAGCTCGACAAGGCGTGTATCCATACATGTGACGATGGCAATGCGCTTATCAGGATATTTTGAAGTGGCAAAGCGTTCGTAATCACGCTTCTCGACAAATTCACGATTGTGACGGAGAATTTCTTCTATCATGATATTATTGATTTTGGATTGTTTCAGAAATCAAGCAGACGGTATTTCTCACGAGCCCGGGCCTTGCTGACGAGATTGAAATGCCACCACTCGGTGCGTATGGTGGAAAATCCCGCCTCTTTCATCACACGACGCAACAGTAGACGATTCTGACGCGCATTCTCGCTCATCACACCACGTCTCACCAGCTCCGCCTCGCGGTCAATATTGGCTTCCACTCCGAGATGATCGACAGGCGTACCCATATCCAGCTCATTACCCTCAGCATCAGCAATGGTTATATCGACGGCCACACCATAATTATGCAGACCGCCACCCTTGGCCGGATTAGCGACATAATTAGCTTTAGGTGTACCTTTTACCGCATTAAACATACGTCGCTGCACACTCATGGGCCGTGCGGCATCCTTGATCAGCAGACGATAACCGGGTTTATATTCCGACAATCTTCTCTGAGCATCTGCAACGGCTTTAGCCGCATCAGGATGTAACCAAGCCTTGTCAAGTCCGTCATACAGAACCGTCCCGGTAAAATTATCATCACGGGCATACATCAGCGACACCAGTATATCAGAGCTGATAGTGGTGACATCGACATATCCACGCTTGACAAACGTCTCCTCAAGCGTTGCTGCCGAGAGCATACTGCTACAGGTTAATGACAGACACATTATGATAAAAATACAAGATAATGACTTTTTCATACGACAAAAGTATGAAAAAAGCTTAAAACAAGGCGAATTTTGATCCTAAAATTGTATTTTTGTACTCATTACAATTACTTATAAAATGACACGACTACAACGGATCATTCCGTCAATCATATTTTCACTATTTGCCCTTGCGGCATCGGCTCAGATTAACACCGATCAGGTGTTGCGTATTGGCCAGAACAACATGTTTCTGGAAGATTATGTGCTGTCAATCCAGTATTTCAATCAGGTAATCGACGTAAAACCCCATCTTGCAAGACCTTACTTTCTCAGAGCCATCGCCAAACTTAATCTCGATGACTTTCTCGGAGCGGAGCAGGATGCATCATTGGCACTGGAGCGCAACCCGTTTATCGTCGATGCGTGGGAAGTGCGCGGTGTGGCCCGTCAGAATATGGGGCGAGACCGCGAGGCCATCGAAGACTACAATCATGCACTCGAACTCCTGCCGGACAACCGTGGTCTGCTATATAACAAAGCTATGGCGCAGCAGAACATCAAGGATCTGGACGGCGCTGCCACGACATACGTCACATTGCTGAAACGCTTTCCGTCATTCGACGGCGGCTACCTCGGCCGCGCACATCTGCGTCTGGAGCAGAAGGATACAGTAGGAGCACTTGAAGATATCGAGAAAGCACTGTCAATCAACAAAAACGCAGTCAACGGCTACCTGATGCGCGCTGACATAGCCATCAATTCCGATAAGGACTATGCATCCGCGCTTGAGGATATGAACAGCGCGATAAAGCTACAGCCTAAATATGCAGGATATTTCATCAACCGCGCCTATCTGCGTTACATGACGGATGATTTTCAGGGCGCGTTTGCCGATTATGACTATGCCCTGCAGATGGAACCGCAGAATACCGTAGCACTGTTCAACCGCGGCCTGCTGCGTGCCGAGGTGCACGACACTAACAAGGCTATCGCTGACTTCTCGACAGTGCTTGAGCTGGATGAGGACGATTACAAGGCTCTCTACAACCGCGCAATGCTATTGGCTGAAATCGGTGATTTTGACGGAGCTATCGCAGACATGAACAAGGTCATCAATGCCTTCCCGGACTTTGCCGCGGCTTACTTCCTGCGTTATGACATACTGCGCCGCAAGGGTGATATGCGTGCCGCTCAGTCAGATTATGACAAGTCACTGGCACTTGCCAAGACCCGCGTGCAGACATCATCTCCCTTATTCGGCGATGTGGATGCCGAGCAGACGGACGGAGATGAGGAGCAGACTACATATTCACAGGATCAGGTGAAGCGCCGATTCACCACCCTTACCACCATTGCCGACAATTCATCACCAGAACAGGTGTTCAACAACAAGGATATACGCGGCAAGGTTCAGGACAGGAATTTCAACATAGAGCTTGAACCTATATTTGCCATATCTTATTACACATCACCTACAGAGCTGAAGATGAGCGGTGATTATCTGCGTGAGGTCGAGGATATAAACCAGACGCGCACTCTGCGCTTCCTCCTTCAGGTGACCAATCACGAACCCGCCATGACTGACGAAGAGACAGCGGCGACACACTTCAACTCTATAAACTACTATACATCATATCTTGCCGACCATAAACCGCGAGCCATCGACTATCTCGGTCGGGCTATGGACTACATGACTCTTCGCGATTATGATCATGCAATAGCCGATCTTGACCGTGCTATCGAACTGACACCTGATTTCACACTGGCATATCTCATCAGGGCCAACGCCCGATATATGAATACACGCGTGGCCAACGGCACACATGATGATCCTCAGCCATCACAGACGGCGGTGATGCCGGTGAGTGTATCCCGGTCAGGAATGATACGCACCGCCATCGCTGATCTTGACAGCGTCATCAAACTATCTCCGGCAATGCCTATAGCCTATTATAATAAAGGTGTCATACTGGCCGGAGAGGGAGATCTGACCTCGGCGCTCGCATGCTTCAACAAAGCGATAGAGCTGCGGCCCGACTTCGGAGAGGCATATTATAACCGTGGATATGTGTATCTGTCACTCGGCAACCGTGATGCTGCATTCTCCGATCTGAGCCGAGCCGGTGGCCTTGGCATCGTGCCCTCTTACAATCTTCTCAAACGTATGTCGGCAAAATAAGAGTGGCATAATTCTCAAATATCAACATTTTTGCGTAACTTTGGCACGCATTTCCAAGAAAACACAATTAATTTTATTGCAAAAAGGATGAAAGTATTAAAATTTGGCGGAACATCTGTAGGTTCGGCAGAAAGAATCCGTCACGTAGCAGACCTTGTTAGCGCAAGAGGACGTAACATCATCGTACTGTCGGCTATGTCCGGCACGACCAACACTCTCGTAGAGATAGCCGGCTATCTCTATAAGCGCAACATCAACGGTGCCAAGGAGACCATCAATCTGCTCGAATCAAAGTACCTCAAAACTCTCTCATCACTTTACGACAAACACGAGAGCCGCGAACGCGCGCTTAAGGAAATAAAGGCCTGCTTCAACTACATACGTTCTTTCACCCAGCGTGAGACATTCGGCGAGACCGAAGAGAAGATCATCCTCGCTCAGGGCGAGATCATGAGCGTGGCCATGATGACCATTCTGCTCAACGAGCGTGGTCTGTATGCCGAGGCGCTTCCCGCACTTGACTTTATGAAGACCGGGACCAACTCCGAGCCTGACATGCAGCACATTCAGCTCCACCTCCAGCCCCTTCTGGATAAATACATGGATGCAGACATATTTGTGACACAAGGCTTTATATGCCGCAACTCGTCAGGCGAAGTCGACAATCTGCAACGTGGCGGCAGTGACTATACAGCATCGCTCATCGGAGCAGCCATCGAGGCAGAGGAGATCGAGATATGGACTGACATCGACGGTATGCACAACAATGACCCGCGCTACGTCGACAACACATCACCTGTAGGTGAGCTGCATTACGAGGAGGCTGCCGAGCTGGCTTATTTCGGTGCCAAGATTCTCCACCCCACCTGCGTGCTTCCTGCCAAGGTCAACAATATCCCCGTGCGTCTGCTCAACACCATGGAGCCGGAGGCACACGGAACACTTATATATAACAATATCTCTGATCCTTGCATCAAGGCTGTGGCTGCCAAAGACAACGTTGTGGCCATCAAGATCAAGAGCTCACGTATGCTTCTCGCCTACGGATTCCTTACCAAGGTGTTCGAGACATTCGAGAAATACAAGACCCCTATTGACATGATCGCTACAAGCGAGGTAGGCGTGTCGCTGACCATCGATTCAGAGCGCTTCCTCCCCGAGATCGTTGACGAGCTCCAGAAGTTCGGCACTGTTACGGTCGACAAGGATATGGTGATCGTCTGTGTGGTCGGTAATATGGACTGGAACAACACCGGCTATGAAGCACGTGCCGTAGAGGCCCTGTCAGAGATACCCGTACGTATGATTTCATACGGTGGATCGAACTATAATATCTCGTTCCTCATACGTAAGGAGGACAAGGTCAAGGCTCTGAACCTGTTGAGTGAAAAGTTGTTTAGCAACAAATCAGCTGAGTAAGAGTACAGATATGGCAAGATTTCCTATTGCAGAATTTAAGGATCTCGGCACTCCTTTTTACTTCTATGACCTGGCCCTGCTCGACCGCACGCTGGCCGAGATAAAGCGCACATCGCGCGACGAGCGGTTCAAGGTGCACTATGCCGTCAAGGCCAATGCCAATCCCGGCATATTGCGTCGCATTCAGGCGGCCGGACTCGGCATTGATGCTGTGAGCGGTGGCGAGATTGCGGCAGCGATTGAAGCCGGATTCAGAGGCTCGCAGATTGTCTATGCAGGTGTCGGCAAGACCGATGCTGAGATCGAGCTGGCTATCAGGAATGGCGTCAGCTGTTTCAACGTCGAGTCTGCGCCCGAACTTGAGATAATTGACGAGATAGCCGGACGTATGCGCAAAAAGGCCAACATCGCATTGCGTGTGAATCCGAATATCGATGCCCATACTCACGAGTATATAACCACCGGACTCGCTGAAAACAAGTTTGGTATCAATCTCGGACAACTTCCTGATATGATCCGGCTTGCTCAGGAACTGGAGCATGTCAACCTCTCGGGTCTGCACTTTCACATAGGCTCGCAGATCACCGAGACCGAGCCGTTCATAATGCTCTGCGAGACCATCAACAAGCTTCAGGAACAATACGCGGAAAACGGCATCACCTTCAAGACCATCAACGTTGGTGGTGGACTCGGAATCGATTATGCCGATCCCGACCGCCATCCTATCCCCGATTTCGAGAACTATTTCAAAGTGTTCCGTAATCATCTGCACCTCCGTGCAGATCAGGAACTGCACTTTGAGCTGGGACGTTCGGTCGTGGCACAGTGCGGCAGTCTTATCACACGGGTATTGTATGTCAAGGAGGGTGAATCCAAGCGCTTTGCCATCGTTGATGCCGGCATGACCGATCTGATACGCCCGGCCCTCTACAATGCGCATCACCGCATTGAGAATATATCGTCACCCAATGGCGAATTGCATCATTACGATGTGGTCGGCCCTATCTGCGAGTCGTCAGACTGTTTCGGTAAGGATGAGTTACTCCCGTCTATACGACGCGGTGATTTCCTTGCTCTCCGTTCAGCCGGAGCGTATGGCGAGATAATGGCGTCGCATTATAACTGTCGCCAGTTGCCCGGCTCATATTTCTTCGAGAAATAACCTAAATCCTTAATATCATGTCTAAAAATCAAATTGACGAACCGGTGTATCAGGATGCTGATCCTACCGAAATGCCCGAGAACGCGTTTCGCGAACTCGGTGACAATGAGCATTATCGGCCGATAATGCACCCGGCTCACGATTATCCCGAAGTGACCCCCTACTCCGTCGGTATGGGCCTACTGCTCGCTGTAATTTTCAGCGCGGCTGCAGCTTATCTCGGACTCAAGGTAGGACAGGTGTTTGAGGCCGCCATCCCTATCGCCATCATCGCGGTCGGACTGTCAGGCGCTCTCAAAAAACAGAATCCTCTGGGCCAGAATGTGATTATCCAGTCGATAGGCGCATGCTCGGGTGTGATCGTAGCCGGTGCCATCTTCACGCTCCCTGCACTCTACATCCTTCAGGCAAAATATCCCGAGATTACTGTCAACTTCCTACAGATATTCCTCAGCTCACTGCTGGGTGGTGTACTCGGCATACTCTTCTTCATTCCTTTCCGTAAATATTTCGTAAAGGATATGCACGGCAAGTATCCCTTCCCCGAGGCTACTGCCACCACTCAGGTGCTGGCAAGCGGACTCGGCAAGGATAAAGCCAATGACGGTCAGGCCAAGACTCTGGTCATATCCTCACTCATCGGCGGTCTGTACGACTATATCGTGGAGACGTTCGGATGGTGGGCCGATACGCTCAACACAATGGCTACCTCGTGGGGTCAGACACTCGCAGCAAAGACAAAACTCGTACTCAGCTGCAACACTACAGCTGCCGTACTCGGTCTCGGCTATATCATCGGTCTGCGCTATGCATTCATCATATTTGCCGGCTCGGTATTCGTGTGGTGGGTACTCATCCCCCTCATCGGCACATACGGTGCTGCAGAGATAGCGGCCATGGCTCCGTCAGAAATATTCAGCGACTATGCACGCCTCATCGGTATCGGCGGTATCGCAATGGCCGGCATCATCGGCATCGTCAAGTCGTGGGGCATCATCCGTGAGGCTGTCGGTCTGGCATCACGCGAACTCAAGGGTAATGCCACTGACACCAAGACTATCCGCTGGCAGACAGACATCTCGATGAAACACATCGTATTCTTCGTGTCTATCGCGCTTGTCGTTGTATTCCTCTTCTTCTGGCTCGGTGTCATCCACACATTCTGGCAGGCACTCGTGGCATGGGTTGTCGTTACTGTCATCGCATTCCTCTTCACTACCGTTGCAGCAAACGCTATCGCTATCGTCGGCTCCAACCCCGTGTCAGGCATGACTCTTATGACACTTATCATCGCGTCAGCCATCTTCGTGGCCATCGGTCTTAACGGCACTTCAGGCATCGTGGCATCAATGGTAATCGGCGGTGTGGTTTGTACAGCACTCTCTATGGCCGGCGGCTTTGTTACAGACCTCAAGGTCGGCTACTGGCTCGGATCGACACCCAAAAAGCAGGAGTCATGGAAATTCCTCGGTACACTCGTGTCGGCGGCTACTGTCGGCGGCGTGATACTCCTCCTCAATCAGGTGTACGGATTCACGGGAGAGAATGCACTCGTAGCACCTCAGGCTAATGCCATGGCCAAGGTAATCGAACCCCTTATGATGGGTGGCGACACACCTTGGATTCTTTACATGGTAGGTGCAATCCTCGCACTGCTGCTCAACTGGCTCGGTGTTCCTGCGCTCGCATTCTGCCTCGGTATGTTTATCCCTCTCCAGCTCAACACACCTCTGCTCGTTGGCGGTTTCGTAGCATGGTTTATCGGTAGCCGCTCCAAGGACAAGGCTGTCAACAGCGCACGTGCTGACCGCGGTACTCTCATCTCATCAGGTCTCATCGCCGGCGGTGCACTGTTCGGAGTGTTTGCTGCACTGACCAGATTCCTCGGATTCGAGTATGAAAATACTATGACCGCAATAGCGACACAGTGGAGCGGACTGGCGGTGTACGCATTACTCATCATTTATCTCATCTGGGATTCAATGAGAGCCAAGAGGATCTAAACCTCTGTTATATCAGATAAAAATTTCACGATGGGAAATTGAAAACTGACGGGTCAGCCTGTCGATTTTCAATTTCCCATCTTCAATCTTGCAATGACATGTCATCCCGAATCAATAGAGAAATACTGTCGTTAGCCGTTCCCTCGATTATCACCAATATCACTACCCCGCTCCTTGCGCTTATGGATGTGGCCATAGTCGGTCACATGGGCGATGCCTCATATATAGCTGCAATCGCAATCGGTGGGACGGTTTTCAACATGATATACTGGCTCTTCGCATTTCTGCGGATGGGCACAAGCGGTATGTCGGCACAGGCTCACGGTGCGGATGACGGGCATGAGCTTGACCTCGTACTCACACGCGGCATGCTCGTCGCACTGTCAGCATCATTACTTATCATCGTATTATCTCCACTGATCGGTAGGATCGCATTTTCGATAATGGATGTGAGCGGAGATGTCGCTGTGATGGCCGGAAAGTATTTCTCGATACTTGTATGGGGTGCACCGGCAGTTCTTTCCACATATACCCTGTCAGGATGGACACTGGGGCGCAAGAATCCAAAGGCTCCGATGTGGGTGTCATTCATCATCAATATCGGCAATATTCTCGTCAGTCTACTGTTAGTGTACGGCTTCGGCATGAAAATCGAAGGGGTAGCTGTCGGGACTTTATCTTCACAATGGCTCGGGGCGTTGTCATTTATAATAATAGTTGTACACAGATACAGGCCTGAAATTCCTGCTCTTGGCGAGATATTGCAATCCCGGGCCATACGCAGATTCTTTTCAGTGAATGCTGACATATTCCTGCGCACATGCTGTCTGATAGCTGTGACCGTATGGTTCACACGCGTAGGGTCGGGACAAGGTGTCACGGTGCTCGCCGTCAACACTCTGCTCATGCAATTTTTCATCCTGTTCTCATACTTTATGGATGGATTCGCCTTTGCCGGTGAATCGTTATGCGGCAACTGTCTCGGAGCCGCCGACCGGCCGCAATTGCACAGATGTATACGCGCACTCATCGGCTGGGGAGCAGGTGTAGCCGTAATCTTCACCACCATATATTATATATGTGGTGAGTGGATAATGCAACTACTGAGCAGTGACAATAATGTCATCGATGCATCCAAGGAGTATTTCAATTGGGTATTGCTCATACCGGCTGTAGGATTTCTTGCATTCACATGGGACGGAGTGTATATAGGTATCACCCGTACGCGTGAGATGCTGATGTCGATGTTATTCTCTACGGCAATCTATTTTATCCTCTATGCGACTCTGTATCCCCACCTCGGCAACCATGGTCTGTGGATAGCGTTTCTAAGCTACCTGCTGACACGCGGGATCGTACTGCATGTACTTAGTAAACGTGTCGAGAAGAAGATTTTTTTGGATAAATAGATATAAACAATTACCTTTGTAGCGACAAAGGGGTGCCCGGCAAATGCCGATGGCTGAGATAATACCCTCAGAACCTGATGCGGTTAGTACCGCCGAAGGGATTTGCTCAAAAGTCTTCTCCGTGGCTGATATATGCCCGTGCATCGCTCTTTGTCACAAACTATAAATTACAGACACGGCGATGAGAAGATATTTCACCGTACTATCCATAGCAGGCAGCGATCCTTCGGGTGGCGCAGGCATTCAGGCCGACATCAAGACGATTTCGGCCATAGGGTGTTATGCGATGGCCGCTATAACATCCCTTACAGCCCAGAACACTACAGGTGTACGGGCAGTGATGGCCGCATCTCCACGGATAGTTATCGATCAGATAGATATGATAATGGAGGATATTCCTCCGATGGCTGTCAAGACGGGGATGCTGTGTAATGCTGAAGTTGCCGATGCTGTTGCCGGACGGTTGGAACATCACAGGTGTCCGAACCTTGTCGTCGATCCCGTAATGGTGTCGACTTCCGGAGCAAGATTGCTCGATGATGAAGCCGTAGATCTGATAGTCAGACGTATCTTTCCGTTGTCAGCACTCGTCACACCCAATATTTATGAAGCACGCACACTTACCGGAGAGAGCGCTCCTGACCTTCAGGCCAGGATGCTGTTTGATCTCGGTTGCCGTAATGTTCTGCTGAAGGGGGGTGACAGTGAAGATAACAATGTCAAAACCGATATACTGTATCTGGATCGCGGGACGCAACGAATCGAACTGCGGGCGGACGCAGTCGATACATCCAACACCCACGGCACAGGTTGTACCCTATCCTCTGCAATAGCATCTTATCTCGCGCTCGGCTATGGCATGGCCGATGCTATAAATGCGGCAAAACTTTATATTACAGAAGCGCTCAGGGCCGGTGCAACCATAACTACAGGTCATGGACATGGTCCTGTCAATCATTTCTATGCTCCGCATCCGCTCAAGAATTTCAATCCTGACCGATAACAGTAAAACACCGATATTTGCATGAATATAACCATCAACGATGTAAGCCTGACACTCCCCGAGGGTGCCACTCTCAAGGATGCTCTCGACATCAAGGAAATCAAGCCTCAGGGGATAGCAACCGCCCTGAACGGATGTGTCATACCGGCTGTCAGACGCAACGAGACGGCATTGTCAGACGGAGATAAAATAGTCATAATCAAAGCCTTCTACGGGGGCTAAACATAGTGACATAATGACCGTGACCGACAAGTGGCTGATAGCCATTACTCCTGAACAGCCTGTTGACGATGAAGGCCGTCAGATCACAGCCTTGCTGCGTGACGGTTGGCATCGCGTACATCTGCGTCATCCACAGGCATCGCTGCGTGAGATAAGGTCGATAATCGAAACCGTCTCACCGGAATTACATAACAGGATTGTCCTACACGGACATTTTGACCTCACGGCCGAATTTAATCTCGGAGGGCTGCATCTCAACCATCGCTGTCCCGTGCCACCGTCATTCTACAGGGGGGCTCTCAGCCGTTCTTGTCATACCGTAGATGAAGTTTTACAGTCGGCTCACATGTCATACGTCACCCTCAGTCCGATATTCGACAGCATATCAAAACACGGATATAAAGCCGCTTTCACACACGAAGATCTATTGAGACTTACCGACGCCACAGTCCCGGTCATCGCATTGGGAGGCATAACTCACGACCGCATAACGCAACTTGATGGATATAACTTCTCAGGCTATGCAATGCTGGGAGCCGTCGGTTGGCAATAAATAACTGATATAAAAAACAAAACTGAATATATATGTTAATGTTTATCACACATCCCAGCGATCGTTACAGCATCGCTGAGGAGGTACAGATGGCCCTCGAAGGGGGCTGCAAATGGATTCAGCTCAGGCTTAAAGATGTCACAGACGAAGAGTTTCGCCAGACAGCGCTTGAGATCATACCTATGTGCAAGGAGCAAGAGGCCTTTCTCGTATTCGATGACCGTGTGGAGCTGGCAATGGAAATGGGCGTGCACGGCGTACATTTAGGCAAGGATGACATGAATCCCCGCGAGGCCCGCGACGTCATGGGTGCCGAGGCCATAATCGGAGTGACCGCCAACACCGCCGACGGCATACTGCCTTATAAAACCATGGATGTGGATTATGTCGGTCTCGGACCGTTCAGATTCACGACGACCAAAGCAAAACTCTCACCTGTACTCGGACTTGAAGGTTACCGTGAGATCGTAAAATCCGTAAGAGAAGCCGGAGTGACATTGCCGATAGTTGCCATCGGAGGAATCACACTTGAGGATATACCCGGCATCATGGCCACAGGAGTCAATGGAGTAGCGGTAAGCGGAGCCATAATTAATGCGTCCGATCCTGTCGAATACACACGTATGCTCATCTCTGCACTTAATACATCACATAACTAAAAGTCTGTTCCCTACTATTTGTTAAGCACAGGCTATAATATCTTTTTATATGTCAGATATTCTCACTATCGGTGGAAAGGAATTTACCTCACGTCTTTTCGTAGGCACAGGTAAATTTTCGTCCAACCGCATCATGCTCGATTCTATACTGGCATCGGGGTCGCAAATGATTACCGTAGCCATGAAACGTATAGACATGCAGCACGAAGAGGAGGACGATATGCTCGCCCACATCAACCGTGACAACGTGCAGTTTCTCCCCAATACGTCAGGAGTGCGCAATGCCGAGGAGGCCGTACTCGCGGCTAATCTCGCCCGCGACTGCTTCGGCACGGATTTCATCAAACTCGAAATACATCCCGACCCCAAGTATCTGCTTCCGGACCCGATCGAGACACTGAAAGCGACAGAGGAACTTGCCCGTCAGGGATTCAAGGTGCTCCCCTACATTCAGGCCGATCCCGTACTGTGCAAACGTCTTGAGGATGTCGGCACGGCTGCCGTCATGCCTCTCGGTGCTCCTATCGGCACCAACAAGGGCCTCAAGACACGTGACCTGCTTGAAATTATTATAGCCGAGAGCCGCGTGCCGGTAGTAATCGATGCCGGGCTCGGAGCTCCATCACACGCTGCCGATGCAATGGAGATCGGAGCGGATGCCGTGCTCGTGAATACGGCTATCGCCGTTGCGGGCGATCCTGTGGAGATGGCAATAGCATTCAGACTCGCAGTCGAAGCCGGACGTAAGGCATATCTGGCAGGACTCGGCTCGGTGTCATCATCCGCGAGTGCCACAAGCCCGTTGACAGCATTTCTTGACCTCTGATAAATAACGACACAAAGATGAAAATAGAGAATATCGATGTAAATTCCTACCCCGGATCCGAGAAGGTATATATTGCCGGGGAGATACACCCCATAAAGGTAGCCATGCGCCGAGTCAATCTTACACCAACAGTAAGCATGGAAAAAGGTGAGAGAATCATGTCGGACAATGACCCCGTGTATGTCTACGACACAAGTGGCGTGTACACCGATCCTGATGTAAAGATCAATATCAACGAGGGCCTGCCTCGCATACGCGAGGAGCTGACAGCCAGACGTGATGATCTGGAGCAGTTGCCACGCATCACCTCAGAATACGGCCGCATGCGTGAAGAGGACAAGTCACTTGACAACATACGCTTCGCACACAGGTATGCGCCCCGTCGTGCCAAGGAAGGCAGAGCCATCACCCAGATGGCACTCGCCCGACAGGGCATCATCACACCCGAGATGGAGTATGTCGCCATCCGCGAGAACAACAATGCCGGAGCGCTGGGTATCAAGAGCCACATAACCCCTGAATTTGTCCGTGACGAGATCGCAGCAGGTCGTGCCGTCCTTCCCGCCAACATCAATCATCCTGAGGCCGAGCCCATGATCATCGGACGCAATTTCCTTGTCAAGCTGAATACCAACATCGGTAATTCAGCACTCTCTTCGGGCATAGAAGAAGAGGTCAGCAAGGCTGTATGGAGCTGTTACTGGGGAGGAGACACACTGATGGATCTGTCCACCGGCGACAACATTCACGAGACACGCGAATGGATAATCCGCAACTGTCCTGTGCCCGTGGGTACAGTGCCCGTCTATCAGGCTCTGGAGAAGGTCAACGGAAAAGTAGAGGATCTGACATGGGAAATATACCGCGACACGCTCATCGAACAGGCCGAGCAGGGTGTAGACTACTTCACCATCCATGCCGGAGCGCTCCGCGCTCATGCCGATATGGTGAAAGAACGCCTCACAGGCATAGTATCACGCGGAGGTTCGATTATGACAAGCTGGGCCGTGATGCACAATGAAGAGAATTTCCTGTACACACATTTTGACGAAATCTGTGAGATACTTGCTGCATACGATGTAGCCGTATCGCTCGGCGACGGTCTGCGCCCCGGATCGATACATGATGCCAACGACCGCTCGCAATTCCTCGAACTGGACGTACTGGGCGAACTGACCGAAATAGCCTGGAAACACAACGTGCAGGTACTGATCGAGGGCCCCGGCCATGTGCCTATGCATAAGATCAAGGAGAATATGGACCGACAGCTCGACAAGTGTCATGAGGCTCCGTTCTACACTCTCGGTCCGCTCACGACTGACATCGCCCCCGGCTATGATCACATCACATCGGCCATCGGTGCCGCGCAGATAGCATGGATGGGAACGGCCATGATATGCTATGTGACCCCCAAGGAGCATCTCGCCCTCCCCAATCTCGAAGATGTGCGTAACGGAGTCATAACATACAAGATTGCGGCCCATGCAGCCGACTTGGCTAAAGGACATCCGGGCGCACAGGTGCGCGACAACGCTCTGAGTAAAGCCCGTTTCGAGTTCAGATGGAAGGACCAGTTCAACCTGTCGCTCGATCCGGCACGCGCACGTCAGTATTATGTCGAGAGCCATAAGGGGGACGACCATTTCTGCACGATGTGCGGTCCGAATTTCTGCGCTATGCGCATAACCCGCAAGCTCGTCGACGAGTGTGCCAAATAAAGTCCGGACATGTTTTCAGACGAATTAGAAAAATATGACTGGGACGAGACCACGCGTTTCATAGCATCACGTACAGCTGCTGACGTGCGCGTAGCCCTGCGCAAAGAGCATCTGACCGTTGAGGATTTCATGGCGCTGGTCTCGCCCGCAGCCGAACCGTTTCTTGAGGAGATGGCTCAGTTGAGTCACCGATACACGCTGGAACGTTTCGGCAAGACCATATCGATGTACATACCCATGTATGTGTCGAATGCGTGCGCCAACTGCTGCGTGTACTGCGGATTCAATCATAACAATCCTCTCAAACGCGTCACGCTGACGATGGATCAGGTACGTGCCGAGTGTGAGGCTATCCGTGAACTCGGACCGTTCGAGAATCTGCTGATCGTGTCAGGCGAACATCCGCGTATCAACGGTGCGGATTATATAGAAGAGGTTCTCAGGACCGCCCGACCCTACTTCAATAATCTAACTATCGAGGTAGGTCCCATGAGTGCCGAACAGTATGAGCGGCTGACTCATGCCGGACTCAACGGTGTGGTCTGTTTTCAGGAAACCTACCACAAGAAAAACTATCGTGACTATCATCCCAAGGGCATGAAGTCGATATTCGACTGGCGTGTCAACGGATTTGACCGCATGGGTCAGGCCGGAGTGCATAAGATAGGTATGGGTGTGCTCATCGGTCTTGAGGACTGGCGTACCGATCTGACCATGCTCGCCCGTCATCTGAGATACCTGCGCAAGAATTACTGGAAGACAAAATACAGCGTCAACTTCCCGCGCATGTGTCCCGCCGAGGGAGGCTATCAACCCAAGGTGGTGATGAGCGACCGCGAGCTCGCACAGGTGACATTCACCTTCCGCATCTTTGATCATGATGTGGACATCTCCTACTCAACGCGTGAGAATCCGACGTTCCGTGCCAACATGATGAAACTCGGAGTCACCTCCATGAGTGCAGGCAGCAAGACCGAGCCGGGAGGTTACCGTTCGACACCCGACGCGCTCGAACAGTTCGAGGTCTCCGACCCACGCTCGCCTAAAGCCGTGACCGAAGAGATCAGACGTCTCGGATATGAGGCCGTGTGGAAAGACTGGGACAAGATATTCGATTAGGAAAAGACTACCGCAACCGTATCACCCGCCGATTTTGTCAGGTGGGTGATTTTTTGTATCTTTGGGGTCGCAAAATGCCAATATAGTAAATGAAGGATAATACTAAGATAATCTCGATCGGACAGATCGACCTTTCGTCAGACTTACATCAGGCAGAACCTGCTCTTGAAGACCTGCCTGTAGTGCCGTTGCGCGACATGGTGCTGTTTCCTCACGTGACATTCCCGATAATGATGGGACGTGAGCAGACCATTCACACTGTCAATGCGGCTGTAGCCAAGGGGATACCCGTCGGCGTGTTCTGTCAGGTTGACGCGACCATTGAGAATCCCGGAGTCAATGATCTGCACTGCTATGGTGTCATTGCTGACATCGTCAAGGTGATCGAACTCCCGGACGGCTCACACACAGCGATACTCAATGCCCGCGGCAAGGTGAAAATCACCGGCGAGGGTGAAGGCCTGACCATACCGGGCGCCCTGTCAGTCGCAGTCAAGGAGTGCAAGGAGACAAAACCTCGTCCCACCGACAAGGAGTTTGCCGTACTCATCGAGGATATACGTTCGACAACAATGCGTATACTCGGCCAGAACGGCGAGAACACGAGCGAGCTGATGGTCAATATCAAGGACCTCAATTCACCTGAACTAATGGTCAATCTCATAGCCACTCACGCGGGATTTGACCTCAATGACAAGAAAGAGCTCCTGAGACTGTCGCGTCTCAAAGACCGCGCAATGCATCTGATGGCGCTCATAGCTCGTCAGGAACAATTTTTTGAAATCCGTTCGGAGATACGTCGTAAAGCGATGAAAAATATCGACGAGCAGCAGCGTAATCATTATCTGCAACATGAGTTTGAAGTGTTGCGTGAACAGCTTTACGGCAATGATGACGACAGTGTTATGTTCGAGAAGAAAGCCGAGAGCCTGAAGATGCCCGAGGCGGTGCGCAAGACTTTTGAAAAAGAGATTGAAAAGCTGCGCCGTCTCAATCCTCAAAGTCCAGACTACTCGGTGCAATACAGCTATCTGCAGCTGCTCACCGATCTGCCCTGGGGTGTGACCGACACTGTCAACTCTGATTTCACCGAGGCCGAAAAGACACTTGACCGCGACCATTACGGACTCGAAAAGGTCAAGGAACGCATACTCGAACAGCTTGCCGTGATGATGAACACGCCTGACGGACGTTCTCCGATAATCTGTCTCGTCGGAGCACCCGGTGTCGGCAAGACATCGCTCGGGCAGTCGATAGCCCGTGCGCTCAACCGGAAATATCAGCGCGTGTCGCTCGGCGGTCTTCACGATGAGGCAGAGATAAGAGGTCACCGGCGCACATACATCGGTGCGATGCCGGGACGCATCATAGATGCCATCAAACGGGCCGGCAGCTCCAACCCCGTGCTGCTGCTCGATGAGATAGACAAGACCGGCAATGATTTCAAGGGCGATCCTTCATCAGCACTGCTCGAAGTGCTTGACCCCGAGCAGAACAGCCACTTCCATGACAATTATGTGGATGTGGATTACGACCTGTCAAAGGTACTTTTCATCGCCACAGCCAATACCCTGTCGACCATTCCTCAACCGTTGCTGGACCGAATGGAGATCATCGACATATCCGGCTATCTTATAGAGGAGAAAATCGAGATTGCACGTCGTCATCTCATACCCCGTGTGGCCAAAGAGAACGGATTTGGCGAAGATGAAGTTCAGTTCACCCCTGAAGCCATCACACGCATTGTCGAAAGCTATACGAGCGAGAGTGGCGTACGCCAGCTTGAAAAACAGATCGCGAAGGTGATACGCAAGATCGTCTTGCGCAAGATGCGCGGCGAGGAATACACTCTGACCGTTACTCCCGAACTGCTCCACGAATACCTCGGTGTAGAACGTTTCACTCCCGAGCGTTACGAGGTGAGTGATATACCCGGTGTGGCAGTAGGTCTGGCATGGACAGCAGTAGGCGGCGAGATCCTGTTTATCGAATCATCGTTCACCGAAGGCAAGAGCGACAAACTCACCCTGACCGGCAATCTCGGTGACGTAATGAAGGAGTCGGCCGTAATCGCGTCACAGATCGTGCGCTCGCGCAGCGGACGTTACGGCGTGGACAGCAACTGGTTTGACACACATTCGCTGCACATACATGTGCCTGAGGGAGCTATACCCAAGGATGGGCCGTCGGCCGGTATCACCATCAGCACCTCCATACTCTCGGCTCTGACCGGCCGGCCTGTACGTGACCGTCTCGCAATGACAGGCGAGATCACACTGCGCGGTAAGGTACTGCCTGTAGGCGGCATTAAGGAAAAGATCCTTGCAGCCAAGCGTGCGGGTATCACGGACATAGTGCTCTGTGCCGACAACCGCAAGGACATAGAGGATATACGTCCTATATATCTCGAAGGACTGACATTCCATTATGTAAGGACGATCGACGAAGTGTTTGACATCGCCATAAAACAGATATGAAAAAGATACTCATACACATAGGCCTGATGATAGTCGCGGCGTTCATCATAGGATGGATAGCGATGATATGGCTCGACAAATGGACACGTCACGGAGACACAATCACCGTGCCGACTGTGAAATCTCTCGCTTACGACAGTGCCGTGAGTCTGCTTGCCGGCGAGGGACTGAAAGGGATTGTAGCCGACTCTGTGTTTGACAACAGCACGAAACCCGGGACCGTGATCGAACAGAACCCCAAGGGTGGAACGATAGTCAAAGAGGGTCGCGAGATTTATCTTACCATCAATGCGTTCTCGCCGAAGATGGTAACACTCCCTACCCTAACCGACATATCTCTGCGTCAGGCGCGCTCGATTATCGAGGGTCTTGACATACATAATATAATAGAGCGCCGTGTGCCGAGCGACTACAAGGATCTCGTGCTCGGGGTGCGTTACAAAGGTGTGCGTCTGATGCCGGGTGCACGTGTTCCCGTAAACGCCACAATCGAGCTTGAAGTAGGCGAAGGCGCACCCGAGCTTATGCCGGACACTATCGCGGAGACTGATGATGAGAGGCTTGACCTCTTCTGACAAACGCTATCACAGAATGTATGAGCAACGATATTGAGGAACAGGATTTCGACATATCCGATGATGTCATAGAGTCGTCTGCCGACACAGAAGGTCAGGGCGAGATGTATGAACATTTCAGATTTGTGGCCGACAAGGGACAGCAGTTGCTGCGGGTGGACAAATTTCTTGTAGCCCGACTCGAACACTCATCCCGTAATCGTGTGCAACAGGCGGCCGAAGCCGGCTGTATTCTGGTCAACGGCAAACCGGTAAAGTCAAATTATCGTGTAAAACCGTTAGATGTGGTACAAGTAGTGATGGATCGTCCGCGCTACGAGTTCGAGATAATCGCAGAGGATATACCTCTTGATATTGTGTATGAGGATGACACAGTGCTCGTGGTCAACAAGCCTGCGGGACTCGTGGTACATCCCGGACACGGTAACTATTCGGGCACGCTGGTCAATGCGTTGGCCTGGCATTTCCGCGACAATCCCGACTATGACGTATCAGACCCTCGACTCGGACTCGTACACAGAATCGACAAAGACACGTCAGGTCTGCTCGTCGTGGCCAAGACTCCGGATGCCAAGACACATCTGGGCAAACAGTTTTTCAACAAAACTACCAAACGAGAGTATAACGCGCTCGTATGGGGTGTGCCGTCACCGGCCATAGGACGTATCGAGGGTAATATCGGTCGTAATCCCAAAGACAGGCTCCAGATGGCCGTTCTCCCCCCCGATGATCCTACAGGCAAACACGCAGTGACCCATTACGAGGTCCTTGAGGATTTCGGACATGTGGCATTGGTAAAATGTGTGCTTGAGACCGGGCGTACACACCAGATACGTGTACACATGACACACACAGGCCATCCGCTGTTCAGCGATGCACGATATGGCGGCGACAAGATATTACGTGGAGAACGTTCGGGTTCGTACCAGAAATTCATCGCAAACTGTTTTGAACTGTGTCCGCGTCAGGCCCTGCATGCCCGGACACTCGGGTTTGTGCATCCTGTCACCGGCGAAGAGATGTTTTTTACAGCACCCGTGCCCGCCGACATGACCGCACTCATCGATAAATGGCGTTCGTACGCACAAAGCCGCACATAATCGCATCTGATGAGAAAAATTTGTGCTCCGCAAACGCTATTTTAAATTGTATTTTTCGTAATTTTGCACACGGAAAACGCTCCTACCCGAGTAGGATAAGCTAAAATCTTCATTATCTCATATATATATGATTGACAATCTTCCACCTATCAAAGTTTTTGCCGGTACCAAATCACAGTACATGGCTGAGGAAATTTGTCGTGACCTCGGCGTAGAGCTGGGCAAGATGAACATCCAGTATTTTGCCGACGGCGAGTTTGAGGTCTCATTCGAGGAATCAATCCGAGGCTGCGAGGTATATCTCGTACAGTCTACATTCCCCAACTCTGACAATCTTATGGAGCTGCTGCTCATGATCGACGCAGCCAAGCGTGCATCGGCCGACTCCATCATCGCCGTGATGCCTTACTTCGGATGGGCACGTCAGGACCGTAAGGACAAGCCCCGTGTATCGATCGCGGCCAAGCTTGTAGCAGACCTGCTCACTACCGCCGGAGTGGATCGCGTCATCACAATGGACCTCCATGCTGATCAGATTCAGGGCTTCTTTGATATCCCGGTGGATCACCTGTATGCATCATCGGTATTCATCCCCTACATCCAATCGCTCAAACTTGAGAATCTCGTCATCGCCTCGCCCGACGTAGGTGGTGCCAAGCGAGCCAACAGCTACTCAAAGTATCTCAACGTGCCCCTCGTGCTCTGTCACAAACAGCGCGCCAAGGCTAACGTCGTGGCCTCAATGACAGTCATCGGTGACGTCAAGGACAAGGACGTGATCATCGTTGATGACATGGTGGATACCGCAGGTACTATCACCAAGGCAGCCGACCTCATGAAGAAAGAGGGCGCACGCAGTGTACGCGCACTCTGCTCGCATGCGATCATGAGCGATCCCGCATCGGAGCGCGTGGATAACTCTGCTCTTGTCGAGATTATGTTTACCAACTCAATTCCGTTCACCAAGAATTGTCATAAGGTGACTATTCTCTCGGTGGCACGTCTGTTTGCCGACACTATCCGACGCGTCCACACTCACGAGTCGATATCGTCACAATATCTTATAAAATAATCAACTTTCGCAGCAGGAAGTTGAAGCCCAAGGGGATTATAAGCTCCGGGAGGTCAATGACCGCTCACCGGGTAAAACTTATAAGCCCCTTGTACTTTATCTCCCTCCTGTACGAATCAAATCTATAATCATGAATCTTAAACACGTTATGGCTTCAGCCGCTGTTGCATCTCTCATAGCAGGATGCTCGCCCTCAGCCGGAGATGACGGCAACATCATCGACAAGCCGGAGTTTACTTCGGCTACCGGAGTTTTTGACATCGACGCACTTGAGGCGCTCGGTTCGGTAGGTGAACCTGTCGTTTCACCTGACGGTTCAAAAGTTCTCTTCGGAATCTCGTACGAGAGTGTTGAGGAGAACAGGAGCAACATGGATCTCTATGTAATGAACCCCGATGGATCGGACGTAAAGCGCATCACTCGCACATCAGGCAGTGAGAGTTCGTACTGTTGGATCGACGGCGGTAAGAAAATCGCCTTCATATATGCGCCCGACGGAGTGGCTCAGGTATGGGTAATGAACGCCGACGGTTCCGGTCGCAAACAGGTGACCGATCTCGAAAAGGGTGTGAGCGGATTCCTGCTGTCGCCCGACGAGAGCAAGATGCTCCTCGTCTCAAACATCAAGTATTCACGCGAGGCCAAAGATGTATATCCCGACCTGCCCAAGGCTACCGGACGCGTTATCGACGACATGATGTACAAACATTGGGATCAGTGGGTGACCGAAATACCTCATCCTTTCATTGCCGATTTTGACGGCGTGAAGACTACTAACGTAACCGACATCATGGCTGACGAGCCCCGCTACGAATCTCCTATGCTGCCATTCGGAGGCATCGAATCATTTGCATGGACACCCGACTCAAAGAGCGTAGTGTACACCTCGCGCAAAAAGGAGGGTAAGGAGTATGCGATCTCGACCAACTCTGACCTTTACCTTTATAATATAGAGGACGGCTCGACTCGTAATCTTACCGAAGGCATGATGGGTTATGATACAAATCCCGTATTCTCACCCGACGGTACTAAGCTCGCATGGCTCTCGATGGAGCATGACGGATATGAGAGCGACAAGAACCGAATCTTCACCCTCGATATGGCTTCGGGTGAAAAGACTGACCTTACAGCCGAGTGGGATTATACCGCAGACAACATCGCATGGGCTCCCGACGGCAAGTCACTTTTCTTCATCGCTGCCAAGGGTGGTGTAACACCGATATTCACTATCGATGTGGCTACACATGAGGTCAAGGAGATAGCCGGTGGCGTATGCGATTATGCCGGTCTTAACGTTGCTGCCGACGGTACACTCTACACACGCCGTCACTCAATGGTCTACCCCAATGAAATATTCAGCGTGGCCAACGGCGAGGTTAAGCAGCTGACCAACGTCAACACCGAACTTCTCGCATCACTCAAGATGCCGACTGTCAAGAAGGAACTCGTGCCCACAACCGATGGCAAGGAGATGACAGTATGGGTGGTATATCCAGCCGAGTTTGATTCCACCAAGACTTATCCCGCACTTCTTTACTGTCAGGGTGGCCCGCAGCAGGCTGTCAGCCAGTTCTGGAGCACACGCTGGAATCTCGCCCTCATGGCTGCCAACGGTTATATCGTTATTGCCCCCAACCGCCGAGGACTGCCCGGCTTCGGCACTGAGTGGAACGCTCAGATCTCAGGTGACTACGGCGGCCAGAACATGCGCGACTATCTGGCAGCAGTCGACCACATGAAGCAGTATCCTTACGTTGACGGAAAGCATATCGGTGCCACAGGTGCAAGCTATGGCGGATTCTCAGTATATTGGCTGGCGGGTAACCACAATCACCGTTTCGCCGCACTTCTCGCTCATGCCGGTATCTTCAATATGGAGGCTCAGTATCTTGAGACCGAGGAGATGTGGTTTGCCAACTGGGATATGGGCGGCGCATTCTGGGAGAAAGATAATGCAACCGCACAGCGCACATTTGCAACCTCTCCCCACAGATATGTTGACAACTGGGACACCCCTATTATGATCTCACACGGCGAGTATGACTACCGCATCCTCTCATCACAGGGCGAGATGGCATTCAATGCCGCCAAGCTCCGCGGCATCCCTGCCGAGATGGTAATCTTCCCCGACGAGAACCACTGGATACTTAAACCGCAGAATGCCGTGATGTGGCAGCGCCTCTTCTTCCGCTGGTTTGACCGCTGGCTCAAACCCCAGCCTGAAGCAGAAGCAAATGCTACTGAAGAATAAAATCGAAACCCATACATAACAAAAATAACCCGGAAGGCTATCAATTAGCCTTCCGGGTTATTTTTTGTCATGTGTGGATATACTCACTCCTCATCGTGGGGGAAGAGTTTGTCTTCGCGGTCAAGATTGTAATCGCGGGCGAGGATAGCGAGAAACTTTGAGATCTGAGCGACAGCATCACGCGTATCGGGGGTGATTTCCTTGCTCTGAAGACGCAGCATCAACATTCCGTAGAGTGCGTTGAAGCATGTCTCAATCTCTCCGGCCGGAGCGTCACCGGCTTTTGCCCGGAGTTCAACGATATAAGGAAGTGTCTTATAAAACTCTGCGGTATATTCAGGGAAGCGAGGATCTTTAAGCAGAGCGAGATGCAGATCGGTAAGCTGGATGATCACATTCTTATTGAGCTGCAGGTGACCTGATTTCTCTACACCCTCACGGCGCATCATGTCAATCAGTGATTCATACCACTCGACCATCTCCTTGCGCTGCGCATCGGTGAGTTCAAATCGGTCAATAACGTTGGCCTTTATTTTGTCAATGTCAAGGCCATTGGCTCTGATTATATCTTCAATCTGCCACATGTACAGCAGATACTCCGCAATGTTTTCCTTATGTTTCTGAGAGGCAATAATCATAATTGTCGTTACTTGATTTAGTTATACAAAATTAACGAAATTCGTGCGCAAATTGTTAACTTTGTCATAAAAATATTATCCGTACGATGCTTTCTACCGCACATCTGTCCTGTAATATACTCACCGACCTGCTGATAGCTCATGGCGTACGTCATGCCGTCATCTCACCAGGTAGCCGTAACACACCTCTGATAATCGCCCTCAGCCGTAGGGAGGAGATAACTTGTCACGTAGTGATCGACGAACGTTCAGCCGCATTCATCGCTCTCGGTATGGGTGTCCAGTCAGGCGCTCCGATAGCGTTGGTGTGCACAAGCGGAACCGCCCTGCTCAACTATGCACCGGCCGTCGCCGAGGCATTTTACAGGCATATTCCGCTCGTGGTAATATCTGCGGACCGACCGGAAGAGTGGATAGATCAGGATGATTCGCAGACGCTATGGCAACAGGACGCATTGGCTCCGTACGTGAAACGCAGCTGTGACATCAGTGCGCGCATCGACTTTCCGAACGGCCCGTGGTGGACTGACAGAATGATTAACGACACTCTGCTCGAAGCTCTCAATGGGCGCCGTGCACCGGTCCATATCAATGTCAGGCTTGATGCCCCACTCAATACACAGACTGAATATCATAAAGACTCGGCAAGAGTCATCGAGATGGTATCGCCACGGGCTTCTCTACCGGTTAGCGACATTCGTGCGATGGCTATGCCGCTTGCATCGCCGGCACGCTTGCTAATCATAGCCGGATTTCATGCCCCTGACGAGAAACTGAACCGTGCGCTCATACGGCTCGCCTCTCTTCCCAACGTCGTCGTAATGACAGAAAGTATATCCAATCTGCATTCCCCCTCATTCATAAGCCGTATCGACTCAACACTATGTAGGTTATCTGAAGATGAAAAGAGAGCCATGCGCCCCGATACGGTAATAACTATCGGCGGAGCGATCGTATCGCGCCACATCAAAGAGTGGCTGAGAAGTCTGCCTGACCTCGAACACTGGCATATCGGCATAAGTCATACGACTATAGACTGCTTCAAGCATCTGACAAAACGTGTTGAGATCGACGAGACTATTTTCATGACCCAGCTGGCCGCGGCAATGCAGCCGCACAGGGCACAGTGTGAGTATGCCTGTCAATGGCATGAAGCGGCATTACGTGCAAAGGATATACATGACACGTATGTCTGCAATGCCCCGTGGAGTGATCTCAAGGCATTGAGTTATGTATTCGCACATATACCTCGGAGATGTAATCTGCATCTGTCCAACGGCACGGCTATACGCTATGCGCAGTTGATGGAGTGCGGACATGTGCACCGCAGCGAATGCAACCGCGGAGTGAGCGGTATTGACGGCTGCACATCTACGGCTCTCGGCGCGTCTGCAATGTATAACGGTATGACTGTTTTGATCTCAGGCGACATGAGTTTTCAGTATGATATCAGCGCACTTTCAAGCCGATTGATGACACCGAGATTTAAAATGATCGTGATGTGCAACGGAGGTGGTGGCATATTCCGTTTCATAGGCGCGACATCCGCCCTTCCCGAGACCGAACAGTTCTTCGCGGTAGGGACAAATCTGCCGCTACGCCAATTATGTGACGGATACGGGATTGAATATTATGAAGCCACAGACGAGGCCTCACTCAAATCATCGTTCGGAAAATTTATCACGGAGCATGAACACCCTGCCCTGCTCGCCATTCACACTCCGCCCCAGGTGTCGGCTGAAGTGCTGAAGGGGTATTTTGAAATTTGATTGCATACACATTGATGCTTTCACGTTTTTTCATTAACTTTGCATCAGATTGACCAGGTATTCTCCACCTAAAATCAATATCATATCATCGCATTATCACTAAATTATTCGCATTATTAACCATATAGAATATGAAAACCAGGCGCTTACTAATGTCGCTATTAGTCCTCGGGACGCTATCAGTTTTCGCTATGACCGATCAGCAGGTTATAGACTACATAAAAAAACAGACAGCAGCCGGTAAGACCGAACAGCAGATAGGCAAAGAGCTATTGGCAATGGGTGTCACACCTGAACAGGCCAAACGCATCAAGGCGGATTACGAAGCCTCTCAGATAAGCGAGACCAATGTCACAACCCTGACCGTAAATGACACTCGTAACGAACGCCGGCATGATCCGTCAACTGACATTTCCACAACTTCGTTTGACGCTATCGGCCGTGAGCTTAATCCCGACGAGAATGACAAGAATACTCCAACTCGTGAGATATACGGTCATGCCGTATTCAATTCCGAAGCCCTGACATTTGAACCGAGTGACAATCTTGCCACACCTCAGAACTATCGTCTCGGACCCGGCGATGAGGTCATCATTGACATCTGGGGTAACTCGGAGGATCACCTGCGCCAGACAATCTCGCCTGAAGGCAGCATCATGATCACACAGCTTGGCCCGGTCTATCTCAACGGTAAGACTATACAGGAAGCCAGCAAACATATTAAAAACGCTTTCTCAAGCAAATATGCAGGCATGAATGAAGCCGAGACAGACATTCAGGTCACACTCGGTCAGGTACGTACCATCCAAGTGGATCTCATGGGTGAGGTCCAGACGCCCGGCACATACCGCATGTCACCATTCTCGTCAGTATTCCATGCGCTCTACCGTGCGGGCGGCATCAACGACATCGGTTCGTTGCGTAACATACAGGTGCTCCGTAACGGTCGCAAGATTGCAGGCATAGATATTTACGAATACCTTTTCAACGGAAAATCCGGCGGTAATGTCCGTCTTCAGGAGGGTGATGTCATTATCGTTCCTCCATACGACCAACTGGTTAACATTGACGGAAATGTTAAGCGCCCGATGTATTATGAACTCAAGCCGGGTGAAACTGTCAAGAATATCCTTGACTTTGCCGGAGGATTCAAAGGTGACGCTTACACCGAGATGGTACGTCTGGAACGTCAGTCAGGTACAGAAAACGAACTCTATAACATCGAACAGGCTGATTTTGCCAAATATCAGCTCAAGGATGGAGACATCATATCGGTCGGCACAATTCTTGACCGCTATGCCAACCGTGTAGAACTCAAAGGCGCCGTGTACCGTCCCGGTATGTTTGCCATCAGTGACAATCTGTCGACAGTATCGCAGCTGATCCGTAAGGCCGACGGTCTCACAGAAGATGCCTACACCGATCGAGTGCTCCTCTACCGTGAAGGTCCCGATCTGCAACTCGAAGTCATGGCTCTTGACCTTGGCAAGATACTCGCCGGTACAGCTCAGGACGTCACGCTCAAGCGTAACGATATGCTCATCATCTCAAGCATACATGAGCTTGAGGAACGTGGCGAGCTCACTATCAACGGTATGGTGGCACGTCCCGGCACATTCCCCTATGCAGAGAATACCACTCTCGAAGACCTGATCTTTCAAGCCGGAGGTCTACTCGAAGGCGCGTCGACCGCTCGCGTTGACATCGCTCGTCGTGTGGTTGACCCTACATCGACCAAACAGACTCAGCAGCTGTCCGAGCTGTTCAGTGTATCAATCGAAAACGGACTTGCCGTAGGTAACGGAAAAGGCTTCCGTCTCAAACCTTACGATGTGGTACAGGTGCGCAGCAGTCCCGGATATGAGGATCAGAAATTTGTCAACGTGTCAGGCGAACTGCTCTTTACAGGCGACTTTGTACTTGAAAAACGTAACGAACGTCTTTCAGACATTGTCAAGCGAGCCGGTGGTATTCTGGATCAGGCATACGTCAAGGGTGCGCAGCTGTCGCGTCAGCTCACAGATGACGAGTATCTTGCACGTCAGCAATCACTGCAACTGGCGATGAGCAATCAGACCGGCGGAAGTGACTCAATCGCACTTAGCAAAATTGAGGTGTCACGCAAATATAATGTAGGTATCGACCTACAGAAGGCACTTGATAATCCCGGATCACATTACGACCTTATCCTGAAACCCGGTGACGCACTTTTCGTCCCCGAGGAGCAGAGCACTGTCAAGATCATGGGCGAGGTAATGTTTCCCAACACCGTAATCTATGAGCCGGACAAGAAACTGAGCTATTATATCGATCAGGCAGGAGGATATGGCCATCAGGCCAAGAAAGGCAAGGCTTACATCGTATACATGAACGGTACGGTAGCCAAGGCCAAGAAGAATACTCCGATCGAACCCGGTTGTCAGATTATTATCCCGGCCAAACCGGCATCCGACGGTACTGACTGGACTAAGATTCTGGCATTCGCCACCAGCTTCTCGTCAGTTGCAACTATGGCTGCGACTATCACTAATATCTTCAAAAAATAATCTGTCATGCAGGAAGACAAGGACATAAAGGATTATAACAGCGACGAAGAGGAAATCGATCTTCTTGAACTCGGCATCAAACTGTGGAATAATCGTAAGAAGATACTTACATGGTGTGCCGCCGGAGCGCTGATCGGCCTTGTAGTCGCATTCAGCATACCACGCGAGTATCAGACCGCGGTCAAACTCGCACCTGAATCGACCGATGGTAAATCGTCATCCGCAAGTCTCGGCGCTCTCGCGTCCATGGCCGGACTATCATTCGGGTCCAGTGGCGGTCGCGATGCCGTGTATCCGCAGCTATATCCCGATGTAGTCAGTTCTGTGCCGTTTCTGACAAGCCTCTTCAATGTAGAAGTCGAGACGAAAAAGGATGAGAAGTTTACGGTAAAACAGTATCTTGAAGAAGAGACTCGCTCTCCGTGGTGGTCAACGATAATCGGGTTCCCGAGAGCGGTGTTAGGAATGCTGTTATCAAAGGACGACGAACCGGCCGATCATACTCTTGATAATTTCCAACTTACAGGTGATGAGAACCTGCTTGTACAGGTCTTGTCAAATCGTATCAAGGCCAGTGTCGATCAAAAAACTATGGTGGTGAGCATAGATGTCACTATGCAGGATCCGCTGGTCTCGGCCATACTTGCCGACACTGTCGTGTCAAGACTTCAGGAATATGTGACAGATTACCGCACCAACAAGGCCCGCAAAGATCTGGAGTATGCCGAAAAACTCAATGCAGAGGCACAGCAGGAATACTATAAGGCCCAGCAAAAACTGGCTGACTATACCGACCGTAACCAAGGCATCGCCACTCAATCGGCACGCATCACTCAGGATCGTCTGACAAACGAGGCCAATCTTGCATTCAATCTATACAATCAGACGGCCCAGCAGGTACAGCAGGCAAAAGCAAAGGTGCAGGAGACAACACCTGTATATGCAATAGTGATACCTCCCACCGTACCTATCAGGCCCGCATCCCCCCGCAAAGGTATGATTCTTGTCGGCTTCGTATTTCTCGCATTTGCCTCTTGTTCCGCATGGATTCTATTTGTACAGCCGACATTAAGCGAAATTAAAGCCAAAAGGTTAGCGAACGAAAGTAACGCTGACACTGATAATAGAAAACAGTGACTCTGACTACAGTTATACTCTCTATATTATTGGAAGCCCCGGCGTCTGCCGGGGCTTCTGCCTCAATTAATGCATCCGTGACCGATACCGTGACCGGGAATGATGCTTTTATAGAGATGATACGCGCAGTGGGTAAAGTGACGAATAATGACATTACTACACCATCCGTAACTATGACACCCCGCGGACGGTATGTAGTTTTTCCTGGTGACACCATTCCGGAGACATTCCGGCCCACAGATAAGAATACACTCGGTGCACTTGACTATCTGTCCACGGTTTACGAAGATAATGACTATTACGAATCCGGATATTGGGGCCTGCCGGACTTACCGCTTGAACAGATCGTATATTACGGACCTCTCCCATCATGCGGACTTGAAGATTTTGTCACGCCGGTATCAGGCTATGTCACATCCGACTTCGGATACAGAGAGAAATTCCAGCGTTTCCATAAAGGCATAGATCTTCATCTGTGTCCCGGTGATACGATCAGAGCATCTCTGCCGGGTCGGGTCACCCGGACAGGTTATGAGCGTGGAGGGTACGGACATTTTGTCATCATCGCTCACTCTAACGGAGTCGAGACACGATATGCACATCTCCAATCTTCAATAGCCAAAGCAGGTGATCAGGTAACGGCAGGTCAACCGATAGCTCTCGGAGGCAGCTCAGGAAACTCTACGGGACCACACCTGCATTTTGAGTTCAGATATATGGGCAAAGCGGTTGACCCGAGAAGCATTTATAATTTCGGACAGAACAACGGGCTAAAACCATAATACCTGATTTGTATTTTGTGTGATAAATTCGTACTTTTGCACTATAATAATAAAACTCATTTCCACCTATTTCTAATCCTATATCATGACAGTCACAGATAGATTTCTGAAATATGTCAAATTCGACACCCAGAGTGACGAACTGACCAACATGACTCCATCCACCCCCGGTCAGATGATATTTGCCCGGGCACTTGAGGAGGAACTCAAGGCCATGGGGCTTAAAGATATAACCCTTGATGAAAACAGCTATCTGATGGCTACACTGCCGTCAAATGCAGGCGCCGATATTCCCACTATCGGATTCATAGCCCATCTTGACACATCGCCCGACATGAGCGGACGCCACGTCAATCCGCGCATTGTCAAGGATTATGACGGCAAGGACATCACACTCAATGCCGAGGACGGTGTAATACTCTCACCCTCACAATTTCCCGAATTGCTTGACTATGTAGGTCAGGATCTCATCGTCACTGATGGAAAGACTCTGCTGGGAGCGGATGATAAGGCCGGAATAGCAGAGATAATCACCGCAATCGAGTATCTCCAGAATCATCCCGAGATCAAGCATGGCGACATCCGCATAGCGTTTAATCCTGATGAGGAGATCGGTCTGGGCGCACACAAGTTTGACGTAGACCGTTTCGGTGCCGAATGGGCATATACAATGGACGGAGGTGCCATCGGCGAACTCGAATATGAAAATTTCAACGCCGCTGTGGCTAAAGTGACCTTCAAAGGCTGTAACGTTCACCCCGGATATGCCAAGCATAAGATGCTTAACTCACTGCGTGTAGCCAACCAGTTTGCCATAATGCTGCCGCGCTGGGAGACACCCGAGCACACCGAAGGTTACGAGGGATTCTACCATCTTGTTTCCATCGAGGGTACTGTCGAGAAGACTGTCCTCACCTACATCATCCGCGACCATGACCGCGACCGTTTTGAACGCAGAAAGAAAGAGTTCGAACACCTCACACGTAAGATCAACAACGAATTTCCCGACTGTGCATCACTCGAACTGAAGGACCAGTATTTCAATATGCGCGAGAAAATCGAACCTGTCATGCACATAATCGACATCGCTGTCGAGGCAATGAAAGAAGCCGGTGTCACTCCCAAGGTTCAGCCTATACGTGGTGGCACTGATGGTGCACAGTTGTCTTTCAAAGGTCTCCCCTGCCCGAATATTTTCGCAGGCGGTCTTAACTTCCACGGACGTTACGAGTTCGTACCCATCCCGTCGATGGAAAAAGCTACTGATGTAATCGTAGCAATCGCACGTCTCACCGCCGCTAAGGCATGAAGACACTGATCGTAGTCACTGGTCCGACCGGAAGCGGTAAGACGGACCTTGCCATAGATATTGCCGAGAGCCTTGACACAGAGATTGTGTCTGCCGACTCTCGGCAAATTTTTCGTGGCATTCCTATCGGTACGGCTGTGCCGGACAGCACTCAGCTGGCTCGGGTAAAACATCATTTCATCGAGACTCTTAATCTCGACGAATACTACAGTGCCGCCATGTATGAGGAGCAGGCTCTTGAGGTGCTTGACAACATCTGGCACACACGTGACTATGCCGTTATGTGCGGCGGTTCGATGATGTATATCGATGCCGTAACCAACGGTATAGACCCATTGCCTACCATACGTCCCGACATTCGCGAACGGGCGCTGGGAATATACGAATCAGGAGGCATTGAAGCCATCCGTGCCACTCTGAGCAATCTTGATCCTGACTATCTCGCATCGTGCGACATCAATAATCACCGACGACTCATACATGCTGTGGAGATCTCGCTACAAGCCGGTGTGCCATACTCATCCCTGAGAAGTGGTGCAAAAAAGGAACGTCCGTTCCGTATAATAAAGATGGCAATTGATCATCCGCGCGAAGTGCTGTTTGACCGTATCAACCGTCGTGTGGACACGATGATCTCGGCCGGACTCGAAGCCGAGGCGGCAAGGGTATATCCGCTACGTCATCTGAATTCACTTAATACCGTAGGCTACAAGGAACTGTTCGCGGTCATAGACGGCACCATGACACGCGACATCGCTATACCTCGCATTGCAAAAAATACGAGAGTCTATGCAAAAAAGCAGTTGCTCTGGCTATCCAAAGACCCAACGGTAATAATGCTTGACCCGCAGAGGCCATTATTACAGCAGGCTCTTGATGCAATCAATCCTCGGAATAGTGCCTCAACACGCGACGATAAGAGTTGAATATCTTTGACTTGGATACAAAGCCGACATATTTTCCATTCTGATCCACGACAGGAAGGTTCCATGCGGCCGTATCATCGAATGTTTTCATCACCGTCTCCATATTATCGCCTATGCACACACGCGCCGGCGGCATGGACATAAACTGATTGACGTACATACGCCGGTACAGATTGGGGCGGAACATGATGTTGCGTATCTCATCAAGAAGAACGACTCCGAGCAGTTTACCCTCGTCATCAATCACAGGAAACAGATTGCGTGAAGAGCGCGAGATCGCATCGACCATCTCCTTGAGGTTCATCCCCGGACTCACTGATACAAAATCCGTCTCAATGACATTATCCATCTTGAGAAGCGTGAGCACTACCCTGTCCTTGTGATGTGTAAGCAGTTTACCTTCACGGGCCAGACGCATGGTGTAAATGCTGTACGGTTCAAACATCTTGATTGTGCCGTATGATATGGTCGATGCCATCAGCAACGGAAGGAATAACTCGTAACCTCCGGTCAATTCAGCCGTAAGGAAGATGCCCATGAGCGGCGCATGCATTACTCCCGACATGACTCCTGCCATACCCATAAGCGCAAAGTTGCGCGGCGGGAGGTCGAGACCGAATATCGTATTAAGTCCGAATGCGAAGAAGTATCCGGCCATACAACCGACAAACAATGATGGTGCGAACGTACCGCCGACTCCACCTCCGCCATTGGTGGCAGAAGTCGCGAATGATTTAAACAGTATCAATGCGGCAATAAATCCAAGTATCCACCACACATTGGTTCGGTCGTTATAGAAAATTGAATTATTTACAATTGTCGATGCGTCATCGCCAAGCAGATGTGTAATGGAACCGTAACCCTCACCGTAAAGCGGGGGGAAAAGGAATACTAATAGTGCAAGAATTGTACCACCTACGGCAACCTTAATCCACGGGGAACTGAGACGACGGAACATCTTCTCCATCATATTCATCGTGCGTGTGAAGTAGAGCGATACGAATCCGAGGAACACACCCATGATTATTACGTATGGAATCTTCCAGGTCTGGAACGGCTCACTCTGCACAAAGAAAAACTCCACATCGTAACCGGTGAATACATACGCCACCGTGGCCGCTGTGATCGATGCTATCAGCAGGGGCATCACCGATACGGTGGTCAGATCGATCATCAGCACTTCAAGTGTAAACAGCATGCCGGCTATGGGAGCCTTGAATATACCCGCTATACCGGCCGCCGCACCACATCCTACAAGAATCATCAGGATACGCGGCGACATCCTGAACACTCGGCCGAGATTACTGCCGATCGCCGCACCGGTATATACGATCGGGCCCTCAGCTCCGACCGAGCCGCCGAATCCGATCGTTATGGACGATGCAATGAGAGAGGTGTACATATTATGCTTTTTCAACCGCGACTTGTTCTGCGATAGCGAGTATAGCACTCTTGTCACTCCATGCGAAATATTGTCCCTGACTACATACTTGACGTAAAGACTCGTTATCAGAATACCGGCCAACGGATAAAGAAGATACATATAATTACCCTCGGAGATAGACATGTGTGCCGTAAGAAATCCGGATATTGTATGGATGAGCCACTTCAGGATAAGCGCTGCAAGGCCACCCATGATACCGACCGCCAACGCGAGTATACTGACAAAAGTCTTTTCCTTGATGTGACGTTCACGCCACACAAGGAGTCTCATAAATGCCGATTCAAATGATTCGCCGATCCGGGCGATATGATGTAACACTATATGCATGTACTAATATATTATATATATGTGTTGCAGATGGTTATTTCCCCTCACCACGCATTACGGTAAAAACTGTGTGATACAGTATCCTCAGGTCAAGAGATAATGACATGTTGTGTAGATAGAGCATATCATACTTGAGTCTCTCTACCATAGCATCTACATTACTCGCATATCCGTACCTTACCATGCCCCATGATGTAAGACCGGGGCGCACCTGATGTATGAGAGTGTAATGTGGGGCTTTACGGAGTATCTGATCTATGTAATACTGCCGCTCGGGTCTGGGCCCGACGATCGACATATCACCCTTGAACACATTCCACAAGTTGGGGAGTTCGTCAAGACGATATTTGCGGATAAACCGACCTATCGGAGTAATGCGTTCGTCATGTTCGGATGACAACCTCGGACCATCAGGCTCGGAGTGGACTTGCATCGAACGTAATTTATATATCATGAACGGCATTTTACGATAGCCTATCCTCTCCTGCGAGTATATTACAGGTCCGGGTGACTGAAATCTTATTATCGCTCCAAGAACGGCCATGACCGGGACCGCAATAATCATCGCGGCACCAGATATGACTATATCCATGAAACGCTTGATGGCTACCGTATTATCAGGCAATTCCGAACTTGATATATCAACCAGCGGGTCCGTCATCACTTCATTATATCTGACTGTACCCATAAGCATGATCCGAGTGTCGGGGGACACGAACACCGGCTTGTTGAGGCTGAACAGACGGTTCAGCATATCCAGCGCGTTGCGTCTCGACAGAGATTCCGCGTCCAGCAATATACATGTGTCATCGCCGGCACATATCGCCGGCACATCATCAAATGCTACAACAGGCAGATTGTCGACGCTCATATCGTGAGGTTCATCATGTGATGTCAAAGCGATATATGCCACACTTATACCATGCTGACGGCCGACTTCACACAGATGCATTATCCGTTCGGCCGAGACGACATCATCCGTAATCAGAACTGCCTGCCTCCCTCCTCCCGGTCTATGCTGCTTATATAAATAATGTGTGGTCAGGATGACACGGCCTGCGTATACACATACGAGCAATATGCACGCCATTATGAGGATTATCTCATAATTGAATGTGCGTCGCGGCAGTACATCATTGAGCAGAACCACAAGAAAGAACAATATCGCACCTATGGCTGATGATACGAGTGTCCTGACAAATTCTTGTATACGCGACTTATTATACACCTTGACATAATAGCCGGTGAGATAATATATCAGCAACATAAATGGCGGAAATATCGCTAAAGTCCTTATAACTCCCGGAGTAGCGAAGAATCCGCATAATGAACCGATTCGGACAGGAAGGGTCGGGACAAAATAATAGCGTGCCACACTGAAGAGCACCACGCTGAGAAGCGTAGTGAAATAGTCGGTCACGACGTATGATGCACGCATTCGTCCCTCCTGCATAGGCCGTCAGTCACGTAATATTTGTATCTGCCCGTCGGGAAGAAGTTTTACGACTTTAGATGGCCGGGACGGTGCGCATCCGTCACGTCCGGTCAGAGCGACATAATCGACCGCCGAGAGTATCTCGTCCTGAATCTCAGCATACACCGCCGGTGTCGGTGAGCCACTCAGATTGGCTGATGTCGACACCACCGCTCCGCCAAGCACACGGCATAGATCGGAGGCAAACCCGTTGCGGACAATACGGATACCGATACTGCCGTCGTCCGCCAACAATTCGCGTGCTACATTGACACCTCCGGGATATACGACTGTCACAGGACGGCTACTGTCAGCGACTATGTCACGACACCTGTCAGACACGCGGTGTGAGATATACCGTTCAAGCATCTGTTCGTCTGACACGAGAGTAATCAGAGCCTTGGAGTCAGCCCGGCGTTTGATCTCAAACACTCTACGCACTGCATCACTGCATGAGGCATCACAACCTATACCCCACACTGTATCAGTAGGATATGCTATCACACCTCCGGCACGCATCGTGGCGACCGCCCGTTCGACATCACTATTATATGCGCATTCATTATTCATAGCACTGCAAATTTAATCTTTTTAAATGAATCTACAATATATAGCGGATTGATAATTTCTCAGGAATTATGTCAGCATCACGGCATTTGGCACGCCATTATGTCAGGGAACGACCCTACACACATTACAATTTGCTATAATTTTAAAAATATTTTTATCAATATGCTTGCACATTCAAAATAATCACCGTACTTTTGCAACATAAACATCAAATCTGACAGCACAGCTGCCGTTATAAAAAATACTTTTATGTCACTTATTTTACCCAAAAAGTACCGCAGAAAACTCCTGCCCGAGACTACGGAAGTAGCGATCAAAATGATTAAAGACTCCTTTCAGGCCACACTCGCGCAGGAGCTGAACCTTCGTCGCGTCACTGCACCGCTCTTCCTTCTGACAGGAACAGGCCTTAACGACGATCTGAACGGTGTCGAGCATGCTGTGTCATTTACCATCGACGCGATGGACTCACGTCCGGCTGAAGTGGTGCATTCTCTCGCCAAATGGAAACGCTACAAGCTCGGAGCCTATGGCATCCCGGCCGGATATGGTCTGTACACGGACATGAACGCAATACGTACATTTGAGGACCTTGACAATCTGCATTCGCTCTACGTAGACCAGTGGGATTGGGAAAAGACCATACGTGAAGAAGATCGTAACATAGAATATCTCAAAGCGACAGTCAGAAAGATTTACAGTGCCCTCCGTAAAGTCGAGCATCTCGTATACGAACGTTTCCCCCACATCACCCCCACTCTGCCGGAAGACATAACATTCATATATGCCGAAGACCTCGCACGCGAATATCCTGACCTGACTCCGAAAGAACGTGAGGCCGTCATGGCTAAAAAGTACGGAGCCATCTTCCTGATAGGCATCGGCGGCGATCTGTGTGACGGTAAGCCGCATGACGGACGTGCGCCCGATTATGACGACTGGAGCACCGTGAACGAGGCCGGCTATGCAGGACTCAACGGTGACATCATCCTCTGGAACCCTGTACTTGAGATACCCTTTGAGATTTCATCCATGGGCATTCGTGTCAGCCCTGAATCACTCACACGTCAGCTCGAACTGCGCGGCTGTCCCGAGAAGGCATCACTGACATTCCACCGTATGCTCCTGAACGGCGAACTGCCTTACTCCATCGGCGGAGGCATCGGTCAGAGCCGCCTATGCATGTTCCTCCTCCAGAAGGCACATATCGGAGAGGTACAGGCCTCAATATGGCCCGAAGAGCAGATAGCAGAGTGCGCCCGAGCCGGTATTGAACTGCTCTGACACTGACGCTGCATAATTCATAACGACATAATGCGACATATTTTGTCAGCATCAGTCGGTCATATTGTCACGATATGACCGACTTTTTATTTATAATAATGTGTATCTAAAAAAATCAGACATGATTTAAATACCACGTCAACCTTTTTGGCACGATATTTGTTTCATAATTGAACGTCCGAGGGACACAGGATGTCACCGAGGGCGGTCATAAATATTAATAATTAAAAAACAAATATAATACACTATCAACTATGGGAAAAATTATCGGTATTGACCTTGGCACAACCAACTCATGTGTGTCAGTTCTTGAAGGCAACGACCCTGTCGTAATTCCTAACAGCGAAGGTCGCAACACCACACCTTCTATCGTAGCATTCGTAGACGGTGGCGAGCGTAAGGTAGGTGATCCTGCCAAACGTCAGGCCATCACAAACCCTAAACGTACCATCAACTCGATCAAGCGTTTCATGGGTGAGACATACGATCAGGTAGGTAAGGAAATCGAGCGTGTCCCCTACAAGGTGGTGCGCAGTGACAATAATACACCCCGTGTCGACATCGACGGACGTGAATATACTCCGCAGGAGATCTCAGCGATGATCCTTCAGAAGATGAAGAAAACCGCCGAGGATTATCTCGGCCAGCCTGTTACCGAGGCTGTCATCACCGTTCCTGCATACTTTAACGACTCTCAGCGTCAGGCCACCAAAGAAGCCGGTGAGATCGCAGGCCTCAAGGTGCAGCGTATCGTGAACGAGCCTACTGCAGCTGCTCTTGCTTACGGACTTGACAAGAGCGACAAGGATCAGAAGATCGCCGTGTTTGACCTCGGTGGCGGTACATTCGATATCTCCATCCTTGAGCTCGGCGACGGCGTATTTGAGGTTAAGTCAACCAACGGTGATACCCACCTCGGTGGTGATGACTTTGACCACGTGATCATCGACTGGCTCGCTGATGAGTTTGAGAAAGAAGAGGGCATCGATCTCCGTAAGGATCCTATGGCTCTCCAGCGCCTCAAGGAAGCAGCCGAGAAGGCAAAGATCGAACTCTCGTCGACCACCTCGACCGAGATCAACCTCCCCTACATCACTGCTACCGCCTCAGGTCCCAAGCACCTCGTAAAGACACTTACCCGTGCTCAGTTCGAGCAACTTGCCGACAAGCTCATTCAGGCAACCATCAAGCCCTGTGAGCAGGCACTTAAAGATGCAGGTCTGTCACCCAAGGATATTGATGAAGTAATCCTCGTAGGTGGTTCGACACGTATTCCTGCCATCCAGCAGATCGTAGAGAAATTCTTCGGTAAGGCTCCCTCAAAGGGTGTTAACCCCGATGAAGTTGTAGCCGTAGGTGCAGCCATCCAGGGCGGTGTGCTCTCAGGCGATGTTAAGGACGTACTTCTTCTTGATGTCGTACCTCTGTCAATCGGTATTGAGACCCTCGGCGGAGTGATGACCAAGATGATCGAGGCCAACACCACTATTCCTACCCGTAAGAGCGAGACATTCTCGACCGCAGCTGACAACCAGCCTTCTGTTGAGATCCACGTTCTTCAGGGTGAGCGTCCTATGGCCAAGGATGACAAGACTCTGGGTAAATTCCACCTCGACGGCATCGCACCCGCTCCCCGTGGCATACCTCAGATCGAAGTTACATTCGAGGTTGACGCAAACGGTATCCTTAACGTATCAGCCAAGGATAAAGCTACCGGTAAGGAGCAGAGCATCCGTATCGAAGCATCAAGCGGTCTTACAGACGCCGAAATCGAGCGTATGAAGAAAGAAGCCGAAGCCAATGCAGCCGCTGATGCCAAGGAGAAGGAAAAGATCGACAAGCTCAACCATGCCGATACTGTCATCTTCCAGACAGAGAAGCAGATACAGGAGCTTGGCGACAAGATCCCCGCAGACAAGAAGGCAGCGATCGAGAACGACCTCAACAAGCTGAAAGAAGCTCATAAGGCCCAGGATCTCGCAGCTATTGACAGCGCAATCACTTCTATCCAGAATACATTTGGCGCTATCCAGCAGGAGATACTCAACGCACAGCAGGCATCAGCCGGAGCAGGAGCCCCCGGTGCCGGAGCATCTTACGGTCCTCAGCCTGGAGCAGGCAGCAGCGACGGCCACGTCGACGACGTAGACTTTGAGGAAGTGAAGTAAGCAACATAAAAATCCAAAATAAAATGGAGTGTAACTCAACGAGTTATACTCCATTTTATTTGCCAATTTTTTAGCGGATACTTGTTTTATATCAATTCTTAGCTTGTACTTGTACCATAATTGTACCGACTTTTATTTTGACGATGAAGTATACTTATGACACTAAATTGGCGATAACGTGATAATATAAAATAGATATGCCGAAAGTAAAGCCAAGATAGTTCGCACTTGCATAGTATGCGGTAATTAGTCTACTATTATGGCATTGAATACGCTCATATATGGATCACAACATTTAGATTCCCATTTAATTTAGGAAATTTTATTAGAATCCTATTCACTGACGGGTGCTTTGAGATATTTTCTCGTGGTTACAAGAATTGATTATTTCTTGAATATCAACGCTCTCTTTGCCTGTTAGAATGGCATTGACTGTATGTTTGCGTGCGATATTCTCAATTTCACCCCCAGAGAGGTCAAATTGTGCAGCAAGTATTTGAGCATCTTTGTCGGAAAGCCCGACGAGCATTGTCTGCCATATCCGGCTACGTGATTCAATGGTTGGCTTGTCGAAGCGAATTTTGTAGAGGAAACGCCGCTCGAATGCTTTGTCCAGATTTGTGGTAAGATTTGTAGTGGCTATCATAATGCCTTCAAGAGTTTCCATTTCCTGAAGAATTATATTTTGGATGGAGTTCTCCATTTTATCAACAGCACGCGCAGCCCCTTCCATTCTGACACCTAACACAGCATCTGCCTCATTGAAAAGAAGAATTGGTGCAAGCTTCGAGTTCTTGCATATGTTACGGTAACGGTCAAAGAGAGCCTTTATGTTTTTCTCGCTTTCGCCTACCCAGCAGCTCTTGATTTTATCAACATCGACGCGCATGATATCCCGACCGGTCTGTCGGGCAAGCTGATAGACAGTTTCAGTTTTACCCGTACCGGGAGCTCCATAAAAAATGCAACAGAATCCCGGTCTCATACCGGCCAAACGCAGATGACTCTGAACTTCATTGAAGCGATTTTCTGAAAGGATGGACGATAGTTCGGTTATTTGGTTACATTCGGAGGTATTGTAGACGAGATCCTTTTTTGCAAGAGTATCCGCTTTGATAAGCCCTTTATCAGATTTTCCGACTTTATTCAGATTAAGTTCACAAAGCAGTTCTTCTTTTGCTTTATCCGTCAGTTTGAAAGCATCCGAACGTGCCATACCATCCTCGTTTACATTCTCAATCAACTCTTTTACAAAAAGAGCAGAGTCACGGTTGCGGAAATCCCGCTTCACCCAGCGTGGAAGTTCACTGTCATCAAATATGTCATCAATGTCGTGGAACCCGATATTATCGTCATTATTTTCAACGTACAGATGAGCCATAAAGATAAACAGCAGAGTGTCTTCATCACCGAAACCACAACGACGTATCTCCTTTGCAAACTTCGTATCCTTGATATCCTCAAGCATATCTATTGTCTGTTCCATCAAAGAATCATGGGTCAATTCATCATCGTTTTTCTCGATCATCAGTTTGTCGAATCTGTCGAAGAAAGCTTGAGTATCAGATACAAGTTCAACCTCATGTACGTATGGCTGATTTTTTCTCAGTGATTTCAATACGGTGCCCGGCACTCGATAACTCAACGATTTATGACTACGCGATGCACGGAGATAGTGCTTAGATTCGAGGATATCTATATCGTCCGAGAGCCGTAGGATCTTGGTAGTACGACATCCTGCGAACTTGGCTATTTCAGAAATCATAATGCGGCAATCCTCACTCCTATCCACAAACATAGCAAGCAATACCACCTGCATAGCCGAGAGTTTCAGTCTGCTCGCCGCGTATTTTATATATGTCGAAGCCTTATCAAGAAAGTCATTGTCGAGATTTGAATCTTCGGCAAGTTCAACGATGTACTCAAAAGCTTCAAGAATGCTTTTGTTTTTTTTAGTTTTGGGATCATTTTTCTGTTTTGAACTGTCAACTGATTTGGATTTTTTAAGATCTAATTCTCTCATAGCTTACGCTGTTTCGGTTTATGCCGCAAAATTAAAGATGTGGTGTATCAAAAGGCGATACACATTATGTATTTATAATGATCCGCAAAATTTTTTGACGGGGTTGCCACGCTCCAAATTATCGTGATTGCACCATTGCACGACTTGTGAATCTGCGATTTTTTTGTCGTTATGTTGCCGAAGTTTTATTAACAGTCGTTCTTTCGCAAGAGACTTATTCTGCGATTGGGAGCGTTCATCAGAGCATTTTACTGATAGTCCGGTTGGGGTATGAATTGCCCGCACTGCTGTCTCTACCTTGTTGACGTTCTGACCGCCTTTGCCTCCGGATCGGCAGGTCTCATAAACAATTTCTGATTCCTCTATCCTCAGTAGTTCAACCTCTTCAAAAAAGTTGATACCGACAAACCAGTTGCTACGTTTGTGCCCCGGACGATAAGGATTCTTGGTTGACCGCCAAAGTATTGTGCCTTGCCAGTCATTTACAATCGACTGAGGTATTGGTTCTGTCGTGGTGAATGTCATTGACATGAAGCATCCATCTACCTGATTGTGTGGTTCACAATCAGCGAGTTGTATAGATGGGATTGCCTTTAGCAGTTCGCGGGCAACGAGTGTTACTGCTCTGGCACATTCCACCGGACCTCGACCGGCAGTGATTTGTATATAGTGTTTCATTCTCCGTTGTCTTTAATATTGAGTCTGGGCTTTATCATAGCGATAACTTCAACTGTCGGTCGGATAAGTTCGAGAATTTCATCAGTTCGTTTGTATGCCATCGGAGATTCATCAAGAGTACCGGTGCATACAGATGATGAATAGATGCCCGTCATTGAGTTTTCAAATTCACTCAACAATATTTGTTTCTTTGCTTGTGCTCGGCTCATGATGCGTCCGGCGCCATGTGGCGCAGTGTTGAGCCACTGCGCATTTCCTTTTCCGATGCAGATAGCAACGCCGTCGCGCATGTTGAACGGGATCGCCATTTTTCGATACTCGGAGGCATCGATTGCTCCTTTTCGCAACATCGGAACGTCATCTGTCACGGATATATAATTGTGGGTAGTAAAGATGGATTCGAGACATTTAGCCTTAC
>JAAVDB010000035.1 GCA_014802015.1 Bacteroides sp. | reverse complement strand
CGTCTCCTGCTTGGTGCCCTGACGCACTGCATCAAACGCCGCATGCAGTCCCTCGCTGTCACCGCGCCTGGCGGTCAGACGCACATACGTTTCCTTCTTGGCATGGTAGCGTTCCACCAGATTCTCAGAGATCATCACCGCATTACGGGCCAGCAGAGAGTTGACTACAGGTCCGACCGCCGATATGCCTGTCTTTTTGGACAACGCGTCAAGGCTTACACGCTTTGCTCCCATAGACAGTAAACCTTCGAGCAAGGCTAATTCCTTGGTCGTAAGTCTGTCATCAGGGTCCTCTTCAAATCCCGGGATAGGCGAGATAAACGTCTCGCTCTCGATTTTCAATCCGGCCGGGACTGCCGCCTTATACACCTCGCCCGGTGTACAGAGATAATAATCGGCGACCCAGCTCCAGTGTTTAAGCTGAGGGTGTCGCACTACGGGGCGGTCATCGATACGCAGCATTATGTCCTTGAGTTCATAACCTTTAGGTTCGACAGGAGTCAGCGCGCATACTATGCCGGTATAATACTTTTTGCGTCCGAACGGCACTATCACTCTGTCACCCACTGCTATGGACGACTCCATATCACAGGGCACACGGTAAGTAAATGCGCCGGCGATAGGCACAGGAAGTAACACTTCGGCATAGATCATAGTCTGAGAATATAAATTATATCATCAAAAATACTCAAAAAAACTTATCCTACCAAATGAATATATGTATATAAAATACGGGATACAGCCTAAGAAGCCATATCCCGCACAGTCAATTATCGTGATCGATGTTACTATTTTATTCTTGTGAATACTACAATATCGTCGTCATCATTATACATTGTCATTTTATCACCTGTCACATTAATGACACAAGTCCCGTCATTCCAATCATCATCTACAGTCTTACCCCACATTCTCAATCGGGCTGTGTCATTAACATTACCGGAAACAGAATAATTTACTTCTATTGAATAATTGTCCTCCGGATAATTTCCAAATGTCTCGGTGACGACGCAACGATTGTTTGATTTGAACTCAAGTGTCGTTGTACAATATCCGTCATCAGGATCATTGTACGTCCATCGCCATGTACCGGCAAGTGCTCCGTCGGGAGCATCCTCATCATCATCGCCACACGAGGTGAGTGAGAATGATAGTGCAGCGAACAACGCTACGAAAAATAACTTAATAAATTTGTTCATAATGATTTGAATTAAAAGTTTTAAGATAGATACTGAAATATATATTGAAAGTTTAGGTTATGTGCATATAGACAACACACCATCCGGTTGCCATAGCTGTGGCTACCGAACGGTGTGTGAGATGGTGTGTATAAAATTATACGTCTGTGTCTTGCGTAAAGCATTGCTTATAGAATTAGCCGACAGCCACACTCACGCCGGGACGCAAGAGTGTCATATCAGGATTAATTCTGCAAGACGGGACGCAGGTATGTAATGTTTACCGGCCCTCGCGGGGCAGGATGGAGAGAAGAGCCGTCCCATCACTTTCAGCCGGACTGATGTCACGGCCGAATCGCCGAGGTGATGTAATCTCTCCGTCAGGACACCTATCAAAAAATGTCGATGTCCCGATTTGCGACGACAAAATTAGTATATTCTGATGTAATTTCAAAATGTTTTTTTCAACATACTTGTGTACGGTCTTCAATTCATATCACACCCGATGATTGTTGCACCCTCACTCCGCGACGTATAATGCGGCGTATCGTGCGCCACTTGGGGAAGATGGCCCACGGACGCAGGGGTCCATAGCTGACAATGATTATCAGGAGTGATATCAGAGCCACGATCAATAACCAGCCATAGATCTCCTTCATCGATACGACCAGGGCCTGCATTCCCAACATTCCCGCAAGGTCACCAATCGGCAGATGCTGTATGGCAGGGTTGGAATCGGTCAGTACGGCACTGAGCTGTGCAAAATTTTTCGCGACCGTATGTTCCAGAAATTCACCTACTACAGCCGGTCCCAATGTCGCGCCCATGACCGCACCGGTAAAGCCGTTGACACTGAGTGCCTTCGGAAACTCTTGAAAAGACAAACCGCTCTGCACTATCGAGGTCAGGAAGACGATGGATATTATCACCGACGCAGCCCCTCTGAAAAATAGAGGTATGAACAGCATCTCCTTCTCAACACCATAATCTATCAAGAAATAGAAGTATGCCAGATACACGACTGCAAGCGAGAATCCGATCGCCGTCATGGTCTTGTAACGCCATCTGCGTAAGGCAAACGTGAAGTATGTGAATGCGCATCCTGTGATTATACCTATGAACACATACCAGTTGAGATCGATTAGATTAGTTTCATCAAACCCGAGAATCTCAGCCGCGTAACTGTGTTCGAAAACGTGTTCGGTAGCCATAAGCGTGAAAAACACGAGATAGACTAATGTCGCCCTGACAACATTACGGTTTGTCAGCGCACGCAGCGTGATGTAGGGATGATGCAGAAACGTCGCACGCCACAGGTTGATGGCCGCACATGCGATGCCAAGCACGGTAGCGATACGTATCTCGGATGCCTCCCACCAGTCATAAAAATTACCATACACACATACGAATGTGAAGCACAGCATAAATCCGGCCCATAAGAGTGCCCCGAGCCAGTCAATACCGAGCAAGGGTATGAACATCGGACTTCTCACGGGACGCACGAGCACCACCACCATCAGCATCATCAGTGCGAGCAATCCGGCCATGACATACTGCATGTATTCCCATTGCGAAAAGAATGCCAGATATATCGTAGTGATGCCACTGAGCTGTATGACACTGTCTACAATGATATATACGTAACAGAAGAACACCGCCATGTCACGTTTTGGTGTGAGCCACAGCTGGATGGTAGAGTTACAGGCCAGTGTGGCCTGCATCCTGAACCATCCGGCTATCAGACATACGGTCACAAGCACGGGGACAGAACCTGTACGGGAACATATAATGTTAGCCAGCAACAGCACCATACCGCACACCAACAGCTGCGTGCGGTTGGAGAAACGGAATTTGATACGGAACATCACTGCAAAATTGATGGACATTCCTATCAATGAAGCATATCCGGCCATGAGGATGTCCTCCTGCATCAGTCCTGTCGTTCCGACCATGTCGGATGCCGCCGCAAGATACACTCCCCCCGAAAACTGGATAATAAGTACAAAAAAGATAAACAGCCACGGCTTGAGCCGCCTGGGTACGAAGTCGGGAACATCAGGGATGTCAAACGGTCCCTGTGGAGAATGCCAGTCAGCCATATCAGTATTTCACCTCGCACTCCACATTCATACCTGCACGCAACAGCTGCATATTCTCCGGGTTATTGCCGGTGACAAACTCGATCCTTACAGGCACACGCTGACGCACCTTGACGAAATTTCCCGCCGAGTTATCCTGAGGCATGACGGACAGCGATGCACCTGTCGCTTTGGAAATCGACACCACAACTCCATCAAATACTGCTCCGGGGATAGCGTCGACCTTGATGTCGACTTTACTGCCGGGATGAATATGCTTCAGCTGGGTCTCCTTGTAATTAGCTGTCACCCATACGTCAGCTGCATCGACAACATCGAGAAGAGTCTGGCCCGGCTGTACGAGCTGGCCGACCTGAATCTCCTTACGCGATGTATATCCGTCACACGGTGCGGTGATGACACAATAGGACAGATTGAGTTCGGCCATCTCAAGCAGAGACTTAGCCAATTCTATCCCTGCCTCATTCTGCGATATGCGCTGACGCGTCTCTGCAACGACCGATGATGAGGCCGAGCGCTGACGCGCGAGCATCTCGTAACGGGCCTTTTTGGCCTCGTAATCTGTTCGGGCCATGTCAAACTGCTGACGCGTCACGGCATCCTGCTCAAGGAGTTTCTTATAACGCTCGTAATCCGATTCAGACATATCCATGACCACCTTAGCCTCGGCTATCGAAGCCTCGGTGACACCGACGTTAGCCGATGCCACTCCGACACTGCGGTCAGCTACCTGACGGCCGGCGAGAGCGTTCTGATAGTCAGCGGCGGCACGAGCCACGTTGAGACGCATATCCGCATCATCGATAATCACGAGCGTATCACCTTTTTTCACCTCGGTAAACTCATCAAAACGTATCTCCTTGATATAACCCTGGACACGGCTGTTGACCGGCACTATGTGCTGACGCACCTGCGCGTTGTCGGTAAACTCTACATTACCTAAACGAATAAATTTACTGCCGATCCATAATGCGGCGGCGAGGATAACTGCGACTGTAACTATATATGATACGACTTTTTTGCTTCTGTGATTCATATCTGTCCTGTGATAAATAATAGTTTATAATAATAGTAAATGATATTGATGCGGGCATTTTCAAGCTGTTGCTCCGCATCGAGTTTGGCATTGGCCGCGTCGAGCATATCTGTTATCAGAGCCATGTCGGCGGAGTATCGGGTAGATGTCGTGCGATAGTTGCGCTCGGCGAGTTCGACACTCTTCTGCTGAGTCTTTAATTCCTCATACGCCTCAAGATAACGTACATAGTCGGCACGGACACCGAGGCTGACACTCTCGCACACCGCGTCATAACGCTCCGAAGCCTGACGTATGGCCGTACGGCTTTTGGTCAGAGATTTGTCTGTCTTGAAAATCGATGATATATTATAGCTGACCCCTACTCCGACATACCAGTAGCTGAGATTACGGTCGATGGGTGGCACCTCCACAAGTATCGGACCGTCGATAGTCCATGTCGCCTGTAATCCGATCTTAGGCAGCCTCTCGCTTCGAGTCAGTCTCTCGGCGGCACGGCTTATATCCACCCCCGAACGTGCAAGCCGTATGGCGGGAGCATTGACCTCGGCCGCCTGCTGCCACGCGCTCTCGGTCGTCACGGGTAGCGAGCGGCTCAGAATGGCCGAGTCCGGCTCAATGACTGTCCCGACCGGGAGTCCGGCAGTCGTGACAAGGTTATCGTTGAGAATATCGATTGTGTTATTGATTTTAATCAATTGCAGCTCAAGATTTGACACGAGCAGTTCGTAACGTGTGATGTCATTCTGCAACGCTACTCCCTGCTCGTAACGTGCATTCATCTCAGCAAGCACCTTGCGGGCCTGCGCTATATTGCTTTCGATCACACCGCGCAGATTATAGCACTTATAGATGTCAAGATAGAAACCTGCAAGACTGAAACGGATATTGTCACGCTGCATATCCGTCTCAAAACGTGCGGCTGTGGATTTGAGTTCCGCCAGTTCGATACCTGCCTTTATCGCGCCACCAGTATATATCGGTTGGGACACGTTAAGTGTCAGCCCGGTACCCAAATGCGGTATGGGAGCCTTCTGATAGTCCGTAAAATTGCGCTTTGTCGTAAACCCGTCACCTATATAGCTGAGGGATAGACTTGTAGTAATCTCAGGCAGACGATCGTTGCGGGCGACGTCCGTAGCCTGTTCAGCCTCTTTGCCCGCAGTGATATACGGGCGTAACTGTGCGCTGTTAGCCTCGGCCGACTCAAAGATTTCCTCAAGAGTCATAACCGTCCGACCATACGAGCACACTCCATCGCCCGCCAGAGCCACGCACAGCAACCCTGTGAGCAATCGAAGATTGTTCATAAGAATTTTAAAGTATGGATTATAATGAATGATGATTGTGACGGTCACCAAATGAATGGGACCGATGCCGGACATCGATTCCGGCCGCTTCGATTATACAGAAGCGGTACTTTTCCAGTTTTCAAGGAAGCCCCAGTTTCGCACCGGACTTTTTACGATTTTTACAGTATTGAAATATATTCCCATATATAGGCGACTCTTTATGAATCGCGCCACAAAATTACAAATATTCCGTCAAAATTTGACTAAAGACACTGTAAAATTAAAATTTTAATGTATCTTTGCGGATATATAATTCATCCGATTGTAGGTACATATTTCTTGTCTTGACACTTGTATATTCACCATGCGAGCATTATTAGTGACAAGGGGCATGAACATTCTTACTAAATTTATAACCATAATAACATCATCATGTACAAGTTTGACCGTCGAATCGTCATCACACTTGATGCCGGAGGTACTAATTTCGTATTCAGCGCCATGCGCGGATATGACTTCATAGTCGACCCCATCACCTATCCTTCAAACTCACACGACCTCGATCTCTGCCTCTCCACAATGGTAAAGGGCTTTGAAGAAGTTATCGCTCAATTGCCTGAAAAACCTGTAGCCATCAGTTTCGCATTTCCCGGCCCTGCTGATTACCGCGCAGGCATCATCGGCGGTTACCTGCCCAACTTCCCGTCGTTCCGTGACGGTGTGGCTCTCGGCCCGTTCCTCAGCCGCCGTTTCGGTCTGCCCGTATTCATCAACAACGACGGTGACCTCTTCGCATTCGGTGAGGCTACCGGCGGTGCACTCCCCGAGCTCAACCGTCGCCTCGCTGACCTCGGCAGCAGCCGTCAGTATTACAACCTGCTCGGTTACACATTCGGTACAGGCCTCGGCATAGGTTCGGTGATCAACTCACAGCTCAACCTCGGTAACAACTCGTGCGTCGAGACATTCTGTCTCCCCAACAAGCTGTATCAGGACATCATCGCTGAAGAGGGTGCTTCGATCCGTGCCATCAAGCGTGAATACGCACGTCTGTCGGGTGACAATACAAATGATTATACTCCGTACGACATATATCGCATCGCCTCGGGCGAACTCGAAGGTGATCCCGAAGCCGCACGTCAGGCATTCGACCTGTTCGGTCAGGTGGCCGGCGATGCCTTTGCCACAGCCGTTACACTGACCGACTCTCTCATCGTGATCGGCGGCGGTGTGACAGGTGCGATCGATTATATCAAGCCGGCCCTGCTCCGTGAGCTCCGCTCTTCACTCAAGACCATGACCGGTGATGATGTGCAGCGTGTACAGATGCGCGTGTTCGACCTCGACAATCCTCAGGAGTTTGCCGAGTTCGTAGTCGGAGCCAGCCGTCAGATCAACGTTTACGGCAGCGATGACACAGTCACATACGACCCGATGAAACGTACAGGTATCATGGTGTCGAAACTCGGCGCATCCAAGGCCATCTCGATCGGTGCATACGTCTACGCTCTCTCACGCATCGATGCCGATAGCAACAATTAATCCGACTTGACATATCGAGAATCCATATCCGGGACGCACCCTTTAGGGGTTGCGTCCCATTTTTATATGGTATTTGCACGAATATACATAAAATGTTTAACTTTGCAGAGAAAACAGATATATACTTATACCATGAAACCTATCCTGAATCTCTGTCTTGCACTGTCAACCATATTAACCGCACAAGCCCGCGAGGTCATAAACCTCAACGGCGGATGGGAGTTTCACCGTGGATCAAAGGATGCTCCGGCCGAGACGGTCAATCTGCCTCACGACTTCCAGATCTCACAGCCGTGGGTCACTCCGGCGGCTGACGAACTCCCCGACCTGAATAATTCCGTAGCCAACATCAAGAGCCGTCTGAGTGCCCGCGGATTTAAGGAGATGGGTACAGGTTGGTATGTGCGCAGTCTTACCCCCGACCCGTCATGGAAAGGCAAGCGTGTAGTTCTTGATTTCGAGGGTATATTACTCGTAGGAGATGTGTATCTCAACGGTGAGAAAATCGGCTCGACCGATTACGGTTACCTCGGACTGGACTGTGACATCTCCGACCGGCTTAATTATGACGCTCCAAATATAATAGAGGTATTCGCCGACACCCGCGACCCCAAAAACTCGCGATGGTACACGGGCGCCGGTCTGTATCGCGATGTCAACCTGATCGTCACTGACAAAAAATTGCATTTCGAGCGTCACCCGCTCAAGATCACCACTCATGACATCACTCCCGATAATGCCCGGGTAGCGATCGTGGCCGAGATAGCTTCCCGCCATTCAAAAAAGACCCCCTTTGAGGTCGTGACAAGTATCATCGGTCCCGACAACGATACGATCCTCACACACTCACAAAAGATCAAGACTTCAAAGCCGACTCGCGAATATGAGCTTGATACGATCAGCATACCCGCCCCGAGCCTGTGGAGTTGCGAGACACCTTCGCTCTACCGGGCCGAAATGTCTCTCATCGATCCCGAGGGCAATGAGTGCGACCGTGTGTCACAACGATTCGGCATTCGCACCATCAGCTATAGTCCAGAGAACGGTTTCATGCTCAACGGAAACAAAGTGTTGCTGAAAGGTATAGCCAATCATCACACACTCGGAGCTCTCGGCGCAGCAGCATATCCCGATGCCATGCGCAAACGCATCAGCATGTTGAAGGATTGGGGATTCAACCACATACGCACTTCACACAATCCCTACTCGGAGTCGTTCCTTGATCTGTGTGACGAGTACGGCATACTGGTCGTGGACGAGCTGTATGACAAATGGCTACTGCAGTATGCCGGCGGCCGCCGTGACTGGATGGAGCTGTGGCCTGAAAACGTGCCCGAATGGATCAAACGCGACCGCAATCACCCGTCAGTCATAATGTGGAGTCTCGGAAATGAGTTGCAGATGCTGTACGATCTGCCCTATCATGACTATGGCGTGACTCCCTACAAACTACAGAAGGCCTTGCTCGAACGTTACGACACAACGCGTCCTGTCACTGTGGCCATGCACCCTCGCGGACGTAATCATAAGACCGATTCTCTGCCGGCTGCACTCGCTACGATCACCGACATCGCCGCCTACAATTACAGATACATGTATTTCCCGGGCGATGCGAGACGTTTCCCTTACATGATATTCTATCAGAGCGAGGCGAGCACTGCCGACATGGGTGCAAACTGGTTTTGCATGGATCTTGACAAGGTGACCGGACTCGCCTATTGGGGAGCTATCGACTATCTCGGTGAATCGCAGGGATGGCCGGTCAAAGGTTGGGACAAAGGCGTATTTGACATATCGCTCCGTCCTAAACCTCAGGCATGGTTCATACGCAGTTATTTCCGGCCCGACGAACCGGTGGTGCACATCGCTGTCAAGGAGAGTAATAACAACGTGATGTGGAATGATGTCCTGGTCGGTACGGATCAGATGGTCGATCACTGGAACTTTCGTGCAGGTTCAATGCTGCCGCTGTATACTTACACCAATGCCGATGAAGTGGAACTGTTTGTCAACGGCAAGTCATACGGCCGTCGCCGCAACAACACCTCATCACCTAAACAGCGTAATGTAATATTCTGGGACAGTATCCCCTACTCGGCCGGCCATGCCGAAGCGGTGGCATATATCGATGGTAGGAAGGTCGCCACACACCGCATCGAGACAGCCGGCAAGACCGCCCGCCTGGAGGTGTCGGTAGATGAAGGTGACGCACCGATGCCCTCTGACGGCATCTCGCTCCGTCACATCACCGTACGTGCGGTAGACTCAAAGGGTCGCACTGTGCCGGGCGACACTCGCTACATAAAGGTGGATGTCAGCGGTGATGCCGAACTGGTAGGTCTCATTAACGGCGATATGACATCCGAAGAATTATCCACAGCCTCAAGCCGAAGACTGCATAACGGATGCGCCGCAGCGATTATACGGTCAACACACGGTGACAAGGCTCCGCGTGTAACGGTCTCAGCCGAAGGACTGCGCCCTGTCACGATCAATATCGGTCGGCCGCGCAAATAAGCATGCATTCTGAACAAATCAGTCCCTGTCCATCACCGTATGAACAGGGACTGACTTGTTGAAAAAAACTTTTTTTGATAAAAATGCGCGAATTGCTTGCGTATGTCAAAAATTAGCCATACCTTTGCAGTGCAAAATCCGAAAGGAGAATGGTTCCTTGGCCGAGTGGTTAGGTACCGGTCTGCAAAACCGTTTACAGCAGTTCGAATCTGCTAGGAACCTCAAAACAAGTGTTTAAATCTTCAATGATTTAGACACTTGTTTTTTTGTATACATATATTATATATACATTATTATAATGGATTGCATCCCTGTGTTGACTCAAACCTATGGTCACGACTTTGCAGAGTCAGGCAGCGGTTCCATGTGAATGTTGATAATCGCGTTATCGCCAAAAGCTTTTTTAATAGCTATCTCGGCGGCGGTAGCTTTAGCATGAGCCTCTGACAGGGTGATGTTACCATCCATTTTTGCATGCAGATCAACTGCTACAGCGTTGCCGATGCGTCGGGTGCGGAGATTATGGACCATCTCTATTCCCGGTACGGACTTAACCAGACGGATGATCTCACGCTCTTTATTCTCAGGTAAGGACGCTTCAAGCAGTTCACTGATGCACGGCTTGATAATGTCGTAACCGCTCTTTATAATAAACACACTGACCACGACCGCCGCCACGGGGTCGAGGATGCGCCAACGATCACCAAGAAACATGGCTCCGCTGATACCCACAAGTGTGCCTATCGATGATATGGCATCACTGCGATGATGCCATGCATTTGCAACGACAGCCGGCGAATCGAGTCGGTTGCCAGCTCGGAGAGTATAACGATACAGCCACTCCTTTGACACGATGGCAAAAATGGCGATGGCAAGAGCAAGCATGGTGGGACGCGGCAAAGACTCCCCGTTGAGACTTTTGACCACCGACTCGATACCGTTTATCATAAGACCGATACCCGCTACGCCCAACAGTATCCCGATAATCAGCGTGGCAAGCGTCTCGAATTTTCCATGTCCGTAATCATGCCCCTTATCTCTGGGTTTACCTGCAATCCTTACAAAAATCAGAACTACGACATCCGATATGAAATCGCTCAGGGAGTGAACCGCATCTGCCACCATAGCCGAACTCCGCCCCAAAAATCCAGCCAAGAATTTCAGCACGATAAGCGCAGCATTGACAGCCGATCCAGTCAACGTAACCGTGTATATTTGCCGTTCGCGAGTACGCATATTCAGACTTAATATATATTGTTTAAATACCCATTAAATAACAAAACCGCAGGAGATTGAGATTATCAATCGCTTGCGGTTTTGAAAGTGTCCGAGATGAGATTCGAACTCACACAGCCTTTCGGCCACTACCCCCTCAAAGTAGCGTGTCTACCAATTCCACCACCCGGACATGAGTGTGTATCTTGTGAGATACGAGGGTTAAATGAGAGCGAAAAACGGGACTCGAACCCGCGACCCCAACCTTGGCAAGGTTGTGCTCTACCAACTGAGCTATTTTCGCGTATGTTATGCAGCGGGCTTGTTTCCCGAGGAGGCTCTCCTCCGTTTTTGCTCTGCAAAGGTAGAGAGTTTTTTTATTCTGAGCAAATTTTTAAAGAACTTTTTTCAATAAAATTTCAAAAAATTTACCACCTCCAGCATAACATTCTATTATTCAATCACTCACGGTCTATCCTTTTTCGCCTTGGCAAAATCGGAAGGTGTGGCCCCCATCTGCAACCTTAGTTCACCGCCGGCCACTATATCGTTAAAGTCAATATAGCCCTTGGTGTATGGACGACCGTTGAGTGTCGCAGAACGTACATAAATATTCTCAGCTGAATTATTGTCAGCCACGACCGAGAAACTTTTGCCGTCGGGTAATGCTATCGTCACCGTATCAAACAGCGGTGTTCCGATCACAAAACGTCCGCCGCACGGCTCAACCTGATACAGTCCCATCGAAGACAGTACGTACCAGGATGACATCTGCCCTACATCCTCATTGCCGCTAAGGCCGTCAGGCGCATCGGTGTAAAGTTCGGTCATAACCTTGCGCAGCAACGGAGCCGACTTGTCAGGATGACCGGCATAGTTATATAAATATATGGTATGATGACCCGGCTCATTACCGTGAGCATACTGACCTATGAGTCCCGACACATCGGGTGATGCATTCTCGCCGAGATCTCCCTCCACGACATACAGCGAATCGAGCTTTTCTATAAATCTATCCTCCGATCCGAACAGCCGTATCAGGCCATGAGGATCATGCGACACAAGCCATATATATTGCCATGCGTTACCCTCGCAGTAATCATTGACATCATGCGTAGCCGCAAACGGATCAAACTCACCGTCCCTCAGATGTCCTTTTGTATCGCGGGCACGCATAAACCCGGTCTTCTTATCGAAATATTTTTCGTATGACTTGGCACGACGGGCGAAGTAATTGTCTTTATCACCAAGTTTTGCACCTACGGCTGCTATAGCTCCGTCAGCGATGGCATATTCAAGACCCATAGCCACAGTTCTGTTGCCACACACATCGTAGGGCAGGTAGCCATACTTCTTAAGAGCGTCAAGCGAGCGTTCGTCAAGCATTGCAGAGACTTTCATCGCATTATATGCGGAAGCAGTGTCTTCGACAAAACCTTTCATTATCATATCGCCGAGCACGATAACACCGGGATTACCTACCATACAATCCGTCTCATTGCCATGAAGATGCCATACGGGCAGTTTGCCTTGCTTACTATATATATCCATAAACGAAGCGGCAATGTCTGACTGCATCTCGGGATACAATAATGTATAGAGCGGATGTGCGGCACGATATGTATCCCACAGCGAGAACACTGTGTATGACGGGTGTTCAGCCGTGACGTCACTGAAAGTCACAGGTGCCGTCATGGCATGGTACAGAGCCGTATAAAACACCCTCTTCTGCGCATCGTCACCTCCTGTCACGACCGCGCGGCTGAGATTGTCGTTCCATCTGTCTTTGGCAGCGTTACGTGCCATATCAAATGAAACGCCTGATGCTTCTGCCGCAAAATTGGCCTTGGCGCCATCGATGCTGACAGGCGACAGCGCCACCTTTGCCTCCAGTGGCGATGATGACGGAGCAAATACGCAGTCTACGATAAGACTGTCAGGATTGACACACTCGATCATGGGACGGGAAAACTCGGCATAGAAATATATCTTCTGATCCTTGGCCCAGCCTGACGAGTAGCGGTAACCTTCGACAGCCGTATCGCTCACTTTAGTCAGTTTCCCCTCCGTCTCCTTATCCCAGCCGATGCCGTAAGCCAAATCAACGATAACGTGAGCCGTATCACTATCGGCAAAATTATAACGGTGAAATCCTGTGCGCGTTCCGGCCGTGAGCTCGACATCAACACCTGCATCATCAAGTGTAACTCTATAATATCCGGGCATCACACTCTCGCGGTCATGCGAGAAGCGCGATCGCCTTACATCGGGATTATTGGTCGGGAAAAACGTAATGTCACCGAGATCACCTATGCCGGTACCACCCAGATGCAGGTGGCTGAATCCGACAAGTATCGAGTCGGAATAATGATAACCTGAACACCAGTCCCATCCCTTTACAGGCTGAGAGGGTCCAAGCTGTACCATACCGAACGGCACATTGGCACCGAGAAATACATGACCATGCCCTCCTGTGCCGATGTAAGGATCCACATGCCTTGTTAAATCCATTCCCACAGCTGTGTGCGCAAGCACAACAGTCATAAACAGAGATAAAATCTGTCTCATATACATATCTTATTAAGTGAATACCGCAAAGATAGTAAATAATCCGACTGTTTTAACATTTTTAGGAGAAGTCTTAACATTTTGAATGAAAACCAATCAGCGACAAGGAGTGTTTTATAGTCAAACAAACAATAATTCACTCTAATAATTCATATAGAAAGATATGGTTTACGAACTTCCCCAACTCCCTTACGAGAACGATGCACTCGCACCTGTAATATCGCGCGAGACTATAGAATACCACTATGGCAAGCATGAACGCACATATATCGATAACCTCAACCGCCTTATCAAGGGTACAGAGTACGAAGATATGGAACTTGAGGAGATCATAAAGACCGCGTCAGGCCCGCTGTTCAACAATGCCTCTCAGGCATGGAACCACATATTTTATTTCTTCACGTTCTCGCCCGACGGCAATCACGAACCTGAAGGTCATCTGCGCCACGCCATCGAGGAGCAGTTCGGATCAGTGGAGAACTTTAAGAAGGAATTTGAAGAGGCCGGAGTATCCATATTCGGTTCCGGATGGGTATGGCTGTCAAAAGACACTACCGGCAAGCTCTTTATCACCAAAGGCTCAAATGCCGAAAACCCGTTGACCCAGGGACTCACACCGTTGCTGACCTTCGATGTTTGGGAACATGCATACTACCTCGACTATCGCAACCGCCGTGCCGACGCGCTCAAGGAGTTGTGGAAGATTGTCGACTGGGACATCGTGGCCAGCAGATATATCTAAAGAAACTACTCGTTAAAAACTATACAATATATAAGCAATATAAGCATAATGTGATGAATGGAGAGAGAGGCTGTCGTGAGACCCCCTCTCTTTTTTCATATCTATACACAGAGTGCCTGGGCCCGGGCCAGCGACTCAGGACGACCTATGTCAACCCACGTATAGGATTCCGAAGGTGTATAGCATCTGATGTCGAGCGTGTCACATGTGTCGATGTAGAATGGTGTAATCGAGAATTTACCTTCAGACCTGTACACCACAAGCCTGTCTATGACCGATGGATCGATTACATGTATTCCTCCGAAGGCAAGTTGCCGGCACGAGGCTAATGACGAACGGTCGTAGGGCGACCTCTCCTCGCCCGTCGTGACATTGCGCCACCCCGTCATGCGTCCGGCGGCATCAAAGAGCAAATAGCGCGAGGTGTTACGGTCATCGGTCAGCAATGTGACATCGGCCCCAGATTGACAATGCGACTTGACCATTTCGACAAGAGAGAAATCTGTAAATATATCCGCGTTGTAAAGTATAACCGGGCCGTCACCCCGCAACAGAGGTGCGGCCTTGACCACACCGCCTCCTGTGTCGAGGAGCATGTCGCTCTCATCGCTCACCGTCACTGCTACACCGAAATCATTACCATCGATATAATCCCGGATCATTGCAGCATGATGATGGATATTGACTATGATCTCACTGACACCGGCATCGCGCAAGCGTTCGATAGCTCTAAGCAACATAGGTTTACCGCCTACCTCTATGAGAGCCTTGGGACAGCTATCGGTCAGTGGCGCGAGACGCGTACCGAGTCCGGCCGCAAATATCATAGCCTTCATAACAGTTCTTTTATACCTTGTTCCCGATGGGTCAGCAGCACTCTTACCCGCGGATAAAGCTCCTTGATATGCTGCGCCGTATGCTGCGCCGAGTAGACACTGCGGTGCTGACCGCCGGTACATCCGTAATTGACGGACAGTGATGTGAATCCGCGTTCGATATAGTTATCAATCGCCCTGTCGACCAGCGAATAACATGCCGAAAGAAATACCTGAATCTCTCCCCTGCCTTCAAGAAAATCTATCACCTCCTTATCAAGTCCTGTCAGGGGTTTGTATTGTTCATATCGACCGGGATTATCCATAGCACGACAGTCGAATACATATCCTCCTCCGTTACCTGACGGGTCCTCCGGGATACCTTTTTTATAAGAAAAGCTCGTGACGCGGACCGTCAGTCCGTCATACGCCGGCAATGTATCCACCTCATCCGCACCGGTCGAGTCGGTCAGTCGTCGAAGCACTTTGTCGAGATATGGATATTCACATATACCCTCATCAAGCAACTCGCGGAGGTTGGCGACAGCCTTCGGTATACTTTGCAGAAAATGAGGTTTGCGTTCAAACCTTCCCCGCAAGCCGTATGCACCCAACACTTGAAGTGTACGTATCAGAGCCATCTCGTGCACCTGCTTTTTAAGTTCTGATATATCTACCGGCCGATACTTGGCAGCCTCGTCAGCATATACATTAATATAATGGTCACGCAATTCAGGCGTAAAGCCGGCCTTGGCCTGCCACAGGAACGATGCGAGGTCGTAAGCAGACGGTCCCTTACGCCCTCCCTGATAATCGATAAAATACACATCTCCGTCCTTGACCATAACATTGCGTGACTGGCAGTCACGCATCATGAAACACCCTTCATCAGCCGTCAGCATCCCGACCCGACGTGCCAGTCTGAGGAAATCTTCTTCAAGACGCGGCTCGCTGTAAGCGACACCGGATGTATTGAGAAACGAATATTTGAAATAATTCAGATCCCACATCACAGCCCTCTCGTCAAACGACTCGACAGGGAAACATTTTGAATAATCAAGTCCCTGTGAGCCTATACAATGCAGGCGTGCCAGTACGCGCATAGCCTTCCCGACCATCGACTCATCGCCTATCATCGAGAACAGCGACACATCGCCAAGATCCGTAACAAGATACTCCATCCCGTCATCACTGACTGCAAGAACCTCCGGCACCGGAAGCCCGAGCGATGAAAAATGTTGCGAAAGATATATGAATGCCTCATTTTCCTCGCGGTCAGTACCCACGACACCGACCAAGGTGCGAGGGCCACAGAGACGGAAATAGCGGCGATTGGATCCGGCAGGGGTCAGCGGAGTCATGGATTCCGGCTCACAACCTGTGTATATACGATATAGTTCCTGTAATTGCATACGCAAAGATACATAAAATATAATCAAAAGACATGATTTTTTCACTATCTTTGCAGAGTGGAACCTCTTACTAACAATCTATGCAAAGCCGTGGCGGCGCTTGACGAGCGCAAGCACCGTCGCCGCGAGGGTGCATTCAAGGCCGAAGGCACCAAGTGTGTACTTGACACGTTAGGACATTTCAATCTACGCGCACTCTATGCCACAGGCGAATGGCTGGACGAGCATCCTGACATCAGCACCCTCCCGCAGACATCAGTCGCCACGCGTGGAGATCTGCGCAAAATGTCGTCGCTCACCACGCCCGGTCAGGTCATAGCCGTATATGACATCCCGGAGCGGACACCTGATCTGACGTTTGCCGACGACACTCTGATCCTCGCTCTTGACACGATCCAGGATCCCGGCAATCTCGGGACTATAATTCGCGTTGCCGACTGGTACGGCATCACCGACATTCTGGCCTCACGTGAGACGGCCGACTGCTATGCTCCCAAAGTCATTCAGGCGACAATGGGGTCGATATCGCGCGTAGCCGTACATTATTGCGACCTGCCGGAAACGATCGCACGTATCAACGCACCCAAGGTATACGGGACATTTCTTGATGGTGACGACATCGACTCCCTACCCCTCTCACGCACCGGTATCATTGTGATCGGCAACGAGGGCAACGGAATATCCGAAGCTGTGGAAAAGACAGTTACGGACCGCATCACCATACCGTCATACCCCACTGGCCGACCTACCGGCGAGTCACTCAATGCCGCCATAGCCACAGCCATCACAATATCCAAATTCCGTACGATACGATGAAAGGGGTTAAAACAGTATGGTTCTGCAATAATTGCGGCGCCGAATCGTCAAAATGGGTAGGCCGATGCCCCTCCTGCGGTGAATGGAACACGATGACCGAGGAGAAAGTAAAGGAGAAAAAGGGCCGATCCACCACAGGACTCACAGGACGTGCCGACATATCGACACCCGTCCCCGTTTCTGCGATAGAGACGGCCGACGAACCCCGTATCAAAATGCCCTCCGAAGAGCTCAACCGAGTGCTCGGCGGCGGACTCGTACCGGGCAGTATAATCCTCATCGGCGGCGAGCCGGGTATCGGAAAATCCACACTCGTACTCCAGAATATCCTGTCCATCAAGTCCCGCACCATCCTGTACGTATCGGGTGAGGAAAGTGCCCGACAGATCAAGATGCGTGCCGACCGCATAGGACGACCGAGCGACAACGTGTTCATCGTGTGCGAAACCTCGCTGCAAAACATCGAGGAGCATATCGAAAAGATACAACCCGGCCTCCTCATAGTCGACTCGATCCAGACCATTGCATCAGATGATCTCGAATCGGTGGCAGGAAGTGTGTCACAGGTACGTGAGTGCGCGTCACGACTGCTTAAATACGCCAAGGAGTCATCCATCCCGGTAATCCTGATCGGACACATAACCAAGGATGGCAACCTGGCAGGTCCGAAAGTCCTCGAACACATCGTGGATGCCGTGCTTCACTTCGAGGGGGACGGACAGCATATCTACCGACTGCTACGTGCCATAAAAAACCGTTTTGGCTCGACATCCGAACTCGGCATTTACGAGATGTGTCAACGCGGACTGCGTGAAGTAAGAAATCCATCCGAGATGCTGCTGACCCATACCGACGAAGAGCTGTCAGGTGTAGCTGTGGGTGTGACAATGGAGGGCATACGATCATTCCTCATCGAAGTCCAGGCACTTGTTTCGACAGCCGCATACGGCACTCCGCAGCGTTCGGTCAACGGCTTCGACTCCAAGCGTATGAATATGCTTCTGGCCGTGCTTGAGAAACGCGCCGGATTCAAGCTTGCGGCCAAAGACGTGTTCCTGAACATTGCAGGCGGACTCAAAGTCAATGACCCGGCCATTGACCTTGCCGTAATAAGTGCCATCCTGTCAAGTAATATCGATATGCCCATACCTCACTCGACCTGTATCACGGGCGAGGTGGGTCTCTCGGGCGAAATACGCCCGGTGGGCCGTATCGAGCAACGCATACGCGAGGCTGAAAAGCTCGGCATGGACACCATACTCATCCCACGCGGTAATCTTAAAGGGGTCGACACATCATCCTACAACATACGCATTATCGAGATAGCTAAAGTCGAGGAGGCCCTGCGCACATTATTTGCATGACGCGCGGACAGCCGGAAAGTTTATTTTTTGGCGGATTCAAGTAAATTAATTAATTTTGCGTCCGTAAACAACCCCAATATATAATAAGGTAAAAATGAGAAAAAACATCGTTGCAGGCAACTGGAAAATGAACACCACCCTGCCCGAAGGTATCAAGCTCGCCGAGGAGGTAAACGCCGCCCTCGCCGGATGCACACCCAAGTGTGACGTAGTAATCTGCGTACCCTTCACTCACCTCGCATCCGTTAACAACGTTATCGACAAGAACAAGCTCGGCCTCGGTGCCGAGAACTGCGCCGACCACAAGAGCGGTGCATACACCGGCGAAGTTTCAGCCCCCATGGTGGCATCGACCGGAGCTACATACGTAATCCTCGGCCACTCCGAGCGCCGTCAGTATTACGGTGAGACCTCGGAGACTCTCCGCGAAAAGGTACGTCTCGCTCTTGACAACGCCCTCACCCCCATCTTCTGCATCGGCGAGGTACTTGAGGAGCGCGAGAACGGCACATACTTCGATGTAGTCAAGGCTCAGATCGAGGAAGGCCTCTTCAATCTCTCAGCCGAGGAGTTCGGCAAGATCATTCTTGCTTACGAACCCGTATGGGCTATCGGTACCGGCAAGACCGCAACCGACGATCAGGCTCAGGAAATGCACGCATTCATCCGCAAGACCATCGCTGACAAGTATGGCAAGGAAGTGGCAGACAACACTTCTATCCTCTACGGCGGCAGCTGCAAGCCCAGCAATGCCAAGGAGCTCTTTGCCAAGCCCGACGTAGACGGTGGCCTCATCGGTGGTGCAGCTCTTCAGGCTGAATCATTCATGGGTATTGTCAACGCATTCTAATCAGACAGTCATCACACAGATGAGGGTGCCGGATCACGACACATTTCCGGCACCCCATTTCTTTATAGACCTTTCCCTATAACATCCCGTCCACTACATCCGGATATATTCCCAAATATGCGCGTCAATCACATACTCACCGGCCTTGCGCTCACTGTGTGCACTGCGGCACTCGCCGATGTAAACACGGTGACCATTGTCGATCACATCACTTCAGGCACCGACAACACCGTGACCCAGCCTGATGCCCTCTTCAAGAGACTTGTCCCCATAGTAGAGACAACAGATGAGGACACTGATGAGCGTGACGAACCGTCATCCCGTCCATCAAACGGACGCTCCGCAGGATACCGTGTCCAGGTGTTCAGCGACAATAATGTCCGGACAGCCAAGGCCGAGGCAGCCTCAAAACAGCGCATCATTTCGGCTCGTTTCCCGCAGTACCAGACTTACGTGAAGTACACATCGCCCTACTGGCGACTTAAAGTCGGCGACTTCAAGACTCAGCAGGAAGCCAATGCCGCCGCCGACGAACTCCGCAAAGCATTTCCCGCCTACAGCAAAGAGATACGTGTAGTACGCGACCGCATCAGTCTGTCAGCTGACTGACACATGTCATATATCGCTCGATAACCCCGCACATCAAGGCCGCTCCATTCTCCGTCCATATTCATCAAAACGATATACAATGAGCTCCACAGAAGCCATCTCAGAAGAAACCATACGTGAGATAGCCAGCCATTATGAGGCTATAATCACCCTTTTAGGAGAAGACGTAACCCGTGAAGGGCTCGTCAAAACACCGATGCGCGCGGCCAAGGCCATGGTGTATGCCACACGTGGCTATCGGCAGGATGCCGACCAACTCATCAACGAAGCCATATTCACACATGAAGGCTCAAACATGGTGATCGTGCGCGACATTGAGTTCTATTCATTGTGCGAACATCACATACTTCCCTTCTTCGGTAAGGTTTCTGTCGGATACATTCCCGACGGGCGGACCATCGGTCTGAGCAAACTCGCCCGCCTCGTAGATTACTACGCACGGCGTCTACAGGTGCAGGAACGTCTCACCGCCCAGATATGCAATATCATTATGGAAAAATTAGGAGCTAAAGGTGTGATCGTCACATGCACCGCCGACCATCTGTGTATGAAGATGCGCGGAGTCGAAAAACAGCTCCCTGCTACAACCACGGTTGAGACAGCCGGTGATTTCAGCACATCGGCAGAGCTCCGCGACGAGTTTTTCCGCGCCATCAGCTGTAACCGCTGATACGCGTCTGACACTCCATTCACAATATTTTAGTAAAATTTAGCTATAACACCGGCCTTATAACAGGGTCGGTGTTAAACTATATCCATTTTTGCCCAAATAGCGTTAAACCGTTTGCGCAAAGGTAATTATTGTAGTAATTTTGCATCACGAAAACACAACGTAACTACAATAACTAAGATATATAATCTAATCTATAAAAAACACATCTTACTCAAATTCCCAAAAACCATAATCAAAATCAATCATTAAGCAAGAAGCGAATTTATGCTTTTTTCCCAATTATCTACCCCGATGAATGTATAAGTTTTATTTGCTCATAAAGCCTGTGAATTAGGCCCATAAAAGCATACCGATAATTAGAATTGATGATTATAATTACGGGCACTTTCTGCGTGATGCAGAGGGTGCTTTTTTTATTTTTAACATTCGGCATACCATAATCCCGCCAACGCATCAGCCTATTACTCAGCACGATGCGGAATGTCGAATCAGACAACATAACAACACCGCGTAACAATCTGTATATAAGCCAAATACCCACCGCTTGTCGAATCACGATTTGTGCATAATTATTTGCATTCAATCATACCTGTCACATAACTTTGCGAAAAGTTATTCAAACAAATATTTTAATTATGAATGCATTAAAAAGTATTATTATCTCAGGATTATTCACTATTGCGACGACATCACTGACGATCGCATGTACATCCGACGACGATCAGCTCCTATATGATGATGAATCGGTCAATTTGGAAAATGTAGACATATTGGATTTGAAAAAATCCGAAGTGTCGACCGACATAATTAATAAAGTCACCATCTGTTTTCGTGGCCTGACACCAATAGTTAATCCTGACACTATTCCGTCCTTTGAAGTATTTTCTAACCCGACAAGCAATGTTACGACTGTCAGATTAGATATTTCGCCTAAAAGCAATGGGCTGTATCTTGTCCATTTTGCTTACAAAAATTTAGATATCAGATACAGGACTGCCAATCTTGCCGAATTTCCCAATGCTCCCGATGCCATTGATATGGACGTATCTGTAAATAAAAACGCAAGTAATCTGATAGAGAGGCCGTACATAAAAGTTGATGGTAAGGCTCCCCATCAGCAACTTAACGTATCAGTCAAGATACATACAGATGACGGTGGCAGCCTCGGTATATACAACATAGGTTTTCAAGCGATTCTAAACGGAAATAATGTGATAATTTTTGACGATTGTAAAGTGATAAAATAATAGTAGTCCGTTACAGTACAGTGATATTTTTTTCACTGTACTGTAATTTTGTGTATATTTGCTAAATATGATAAACTCATTCAAATATCTGACAGCAATTATATTTTCATTTCTTGCGGTTATATCCTGCTCAAAGACCGATGACGGGTATGACCGTAAAGTAATGTCAGCAGCCGCTCTGATCGACTCTCATCCTGATTCGGCCCTGATGTTGCTTGACAGCATCAATACCGATCGTCTCGGTCGTGATAAAGCCATTGTACACTATCTCAAAGGAAAGGCCTCGCTCAATATGCTTAATTATCCGGCAGCCATGGAGGAATTTCTTCATGCCGGAAATGCATCGCTGAATACAGGTAACGACTCTACACTCCTTCTCTCACGAATTGGCATGATGGACATCTCCGACTCTGTCTACGACTATAATGAGAAAATACGTTACGCATTGGATATATGCGAAATCTATGAGCGACAGAATAGGTATGATGACATTTTAGAGACTCTTGTGAAATTATTGAACTCACCTGACGTTAACGACAGGAACATACACCCGCAATACATTGATCGGCTGTCACACTTCATAACCTTATCCGACACATTGACGGCAGACTCTGCGACCGACATCAACCGTAACTATTATCCGATTTTTCTGTCCTCAATGTGTAACCGTAACAATACTGAGATTTATTTATGCCCGGAACTAAATTCATTCAACGTTCAAAAATTTATTGATCTCATAAAGAGTCATGGCGACTGGCGCAGCGTGATTACAAACGATTCTACAGTCATATTCTACGATAACGCCCACTTAATTATAAATATCCTCTGGAATGATGGTTATGACAATGAAGCCCGTGACTTTATCAGTTTTTACCGCAAGCATTACACCGAAAAGAGGATTGCCTACGACCTCGACTCTCCCACCAATCACATCCGGGGCCATCTGGAATCAGCCTCAAATGTTCCGGTCTACACTTCTCTAATGAGGACATTTCAAAGCGATATAAAATCAACCGTTACAAAATATCATTACGAGGAGGAACTGATGCACACGGAGACAATTGAATTCCAGCGCACATTGCTCATCATGCTATCCTTATTGTCGGCAGTCATAGTTATTGCCGTCTGCCTTTATGTCCACATCGTCAAATCGCGCCACAGCAGGATCAACGACAACAATATCCGGACTGCGGCCGAACTCAGAAACACGTTGAACGACCTCGAAGACCTGCACATCAAGACCCTCTCCCACCTATGCAACACGTACTATGACAGCTATAACAAAGCTTCGGTCAAATCAAAAATAGCGAAAGAGGCTCTACAGACCATCAATGAAATAGCCGAATCGGACGACTTTATAAGCAAACTGGAGACAAGGCTCAATGAACAGCACACGGGACTGGCCACGTATCTGCGCAATGAGATGGATGATCTGAAAGAATCGGACTACAATCTGTTTCTATGCAATGCTGTCGGCCTGACAATCCCCGCAATATGTCTTATGCTCAAAGAGTCCCGTGACGTTATATACGCCCGTCGGCTACGCCTGCGCAACAAGATACTGGAGGCCAACCCGCCACATGCCGACTTATTCCTCAAATATCTCAGATAAACACATCACGGATGCCTGAATTTTAACTTCCGGCATCCGTGATATGCTTTATTATTATCTTATATCTTATTTTCTCAACGTCAGAGCCACGACATTCTCCACATGCTGTGTGTGGGGGAACATATCCACAGGCTGCACGGCCTCGACGTCATACTTCTCATGCAGCAGTGCCAGATCGCGGGCCTGAGTGGCCGGATTACAGCTCACGTATACAATACGCTCGGGTGCCGCATCAAGAATAACCTTTACGACATCCTCATGCATGCCGGCACGGGGGGGATCGACAATCATAACGTCAGGCTGACCGTGACGCCCGATAAAGTCTGCGGTCAATACATTCTTCATGTCACCCGCATAAAACTCCGTATTATCAAGTCCGTTGGCGGCGGCATTCACCTTGGCATCCTCGATAGCCTCAGGCACATATTCCACACCGACCACGTGGCGACAACTGCGGGCGAGGAACAGAGCTATCGTTCCGGTGCCGGTATAGAGATCATAGACAAGTTCGTCACCTTTCAGCTTTGCAAAATCACGTACTACGCTATACAGGCGGTATGCCTGACGTGAATTGGTCTGATAGAATGATTTCGGCCCGATACGAAACTTCAGACCCTCCATCTCCTCCTCTATATAATCACGTCCTTTCCAAGTCACTATGTCAAGATCGCCTACAGTATCGTTGACTTTGGTATTGATCACATATTGCAGAGACGTAATCTCGGGAAACTCGTCAGCCACAGCCGACATAACAGCCTCTATAGCCTCGGGATTATCCTCTCCGACAGCAAGAAGCACCATCACCTCGCCTGTCGATGCGATACGTATCATCAGCGTACGCAGGAAACCCTTGTTGGCTCTGATGTCATAGAACTCAAGATCGTGTTCCTTACCGTAATTCTTGATAAACGTGCGTATGCGGTTGCCGAGATCATCCTGAAGATGACAGGCATGAATGTCAAGCACCTTATCAAATCCTCCCGGGATATGAAATCCGGCCGCCCTGCGGTCAGGAAACTCCACCCCCGAACGCATCTGATCAAATGTGAGCCACATTTTTGACGAGAATGTATATTCCATCTTATTGCGGTACTCCCATATCTCCTCCGAACCGAGAATCGGAGTAATCTCAGGGAAAGGAATCTTGGCTATCCGTTCAAGTGCATCCTTGACCTGACGCTGCTTGCACTGTAGCTGAAACTCGTAAGGCAGATGCTGCCAGCGACAACCGCCACACACGGTGAAGTGCTCGCACCGCGGCTCGACCCTGACAGGAGACGGCTCGATAATACGCTCGATGTGTCCCTCGGCGTACGACTTTTTCTTACGGTCAAGTTTTACGTCAGCCACATCACCCGGCGCACCGAAAGGGATGAATACTACCATTTCATCAACGCGCGCCAGGGCATTACCCTCAGCAGCCACGTCAGTTATCTTGACCCCTTCGAGTACGGGGAGTTCCTTACGTTTTCTGGCCATTTTAATTTAATGAATATATAACAGCTTATTAATTTGTCGTCAAAATTACTCAATAAATCCGCGCACGGCCATCTATATCACATTTTTTAACATTTCATAAGTTCATCCTCGTACTCCTATTTCCCTGACTGACACACCATTACAAATTGATAAATATTATGCGTTAGTACACCTGCTTAGACTGCTATAAATCAAGCCATTACCAATTGATTGATAAATAAAATAAACGCTCTGATTTTTGTTTAAGACGGCCGCATCCGATAATTTTGCGCCATATTCGATCGGATAAATTCACAACATTAATCAAACCAAAAGTTATGAGGCACAAATTAATTTACACTCTCATCCTACTGTCAGCATCCGTGACATACTTCTCATCCTGTACATCAGATGATACCCCCCTCACATCTGCGGATAATTATTCCGACCTTATCACGCCGACCATCATCGACTCAATTGAGACTGATTCTCTAAACGACGCGACACTCTTGGATGACTGGGAAACAGTAGAGTTGCTCGATTCAGCCGAATTTGCCGAACAAATGAAGCATCGGATAATTAAGGCTCCTGACCGCGGTAAATCAAGAATAGGGACAGTTGAAATAAGACATATCAACAACTATTACAAAGTGACCTTGTCCCTAAGAGGTTTCAGCGTGGTTTATGAAACCCTGGTAAAAGATAAATTCATACCCGACATTAAATATTACCAAGTCAGATACGAACGGGCAGACAATGAATATCCCGGTAAAGCATACGGACACGTATACAGCGACAGCGAAATGTATATAATGCAGGATTTCACTCGCCAAGTGGCTCCTCAAATTTATGAATACGCGTATTCGGTGGGTATACAAGCTAAAATTCTCAATGGGGAGTTCATTCTCGCACCAATTGGAGATTTATAAGGAACAAGATATTGACACTTATCTGTCTATTTTTTTGTAAATTTGCGCATGCGAATACCCTTTGATTATCCCTTATTATTGATATTAACACTCATTCTGACGGTCGGCTCATGCGGCAGACCGTCAGTTATTGATGTCGACCGCATCGACCGGGCAGCCTCACTGATTGATGTCCGTCCCGACTCAGCGCTCGTCCTACTCGACAGCATTGACGACAGTCGACACGACAACCGGGAAGCATATATCCGATACCTGATCGGAAAATGCAACCTTAATATGCTGAATTATCCCGAGGCGATGAGAGCATTTCTTAAAGCCGAAAAACTTGCCGTAGAAGATTGCGACGACAGTGTGCTGATACTCTCTCGTCGCGGGCTGATGGATCTGTCCGACTCCATATACGACATCAATGCGAAGGCTCGTCATGCAATAGCCCTGTGTGAGGTATATTACAGGAACAAAGACTTTGACAACATGTATGAAGTGCTATCAGAGTTCGAATACCAAAATGATGTAAATGTTTACATTAACGATTTCGGTAAGGAACTCGAACAGATGGCATCACGGTTTCGTGACAACGACACAGTCATGGAGTTTCATTCATACTCCGACAGTGCCGCACTGCGTGGCGAACGGCTGTATCAAAACATCTGTAATAGTATCAGGCTCAACTCATCTCCTGACTACATTCACATTGACGGCATCAAGCAGTTCGATCCTGAAAATCTGATCGAAAAAATCATTTCGGATGATGGATGGCACACAGAGATAGTCAACGACTCCGTTGATATTGATCCGACGAGGGCACACCTCATCACGACAGAACTCTGGAAACTCGGGCACCCGTACCTTGCACGCGATTTCATGCTATACTACCGACAGCACTATTGCGACAAGATCATCAATCAACGCATGGATGCCGACGGCCTGACGGCATACGTAGCATTCAGAATAAATGATACGAGAAAGAGAGAATTTCGCTCGACATTCCAAAACGACGTCAAAGAGACTGCAACACAGGTTCAGTATGAGGAGGTACTGACGCGCGAGAATACCATACATACTCAACGCATCATCCTCGTCATCATCCTCGCATTCTCAATCATGGTGATTACAGCTATATGCATGTACACCCGGGCAGTGATCGCGAGCCGCCGCATGCGCGAGGAGCAGAACATGCTTTCAGCCGCCGAACTGCGATCTTCGCTCCACGGTCTTGAGGAAGAGAACCTAACCATCCTCAGCCGGCTATGTGATACATATTACGAGAATTACACCAAAGAATCTGATAAATCCAGGACCGCACGCGAGACATTCAGGACTATCAGAAGCATGGCATCGTCAGACAACTTCATCACACGGCTCGGAAAATATCTTGACCGTACATCCGACGGTGTGATGACGATGCTCGATGCCGAACTTCCCAACATCAAAGAATCGGATCGGAAACTGTTCCTATACAACGCCATAGGCCTGTCCATCCCCTCGATGTGCCTGATGATGGGTGAGCGCCGTGAAGTCATATACAATCGCCGTGTACGGTTGCGGACAAAAATATCCGAATCCGAGGCCCCACATAAAGATATATTTCTCAAATATCTACAATAACGGCCTAATTTATTACCATAAAATTACCGCTATTTTGGAAAAATATTATTACCTTTGTGGGTAAATTTGTCGTAAAAAACATCACATTTCAATTAACGATGATTGAAGAAGACCGAATTATAAAGATAGACATCGAAAATGAAATGAAGAGCGCCTACATCGACTACTCAATGTCGGTGATAGTGTCGCGTGCGCTTCCTGACGTACGCGACGGTCTGAAGCCCGTCCACAGACGTGTGCTCTTCGGCATGAACGAGATGGGCAACACATCTGACAAGCCCCACAAGAAGGCCGCCAACTGCGTCGGTGAGGTCATGGGTAAGTATCACCCGCACGGTGACTCATCGATCTACGGCACCGTAGTCCGTCTCGCACAGCCCTGGGCCATGCGTTATTGTCTCGTTGACGGACACGGCAACTTCGGCTCGGTCGACGGTGACGGCGCGGCCGCCATGCGTTACACCGAGGTACGTCTCGAAAAACTCGGTGAGGAAATGCTCGCCGACATCGATTCGGAGACTGTAGACTTCCAGCCCAACTATGATAACTCGCGCCTGGAACCCGTAGTGCTCCCGACACGCTTCCCCAACCTTCTGGTCAACGGAGCGTCGGGCATCGCCGTAGGTATGGCTACCAACATGCCTACCCACAACCTTGCCGAGGCTATCAACGCTTGTGTCGCTTATATAGATGATCCCGAGATTGACGTCGAGGGACTCATGAAGCATATCCCCGCCCCCGACTTCCCCACCGGCGGCACCATCTACGGCTACAGTGGCGTCAAGGAGGCTTACGAGACCGGCCGCGGTCGTGTAGTGATACGCGCCAAGGCTGAGATCGAGGCTGAAGGCAACCATGAGAATATCATCGTCACCGAGATTCCTTACAACGTCAACAAGGCCGAGCTCATCACCTACATCGCCGACCTCGTGACCGACAAGAAGCTTGACGGCATCGCTGACATAAATGACGAAAGTAACTATAAAGGTATGCGCATCGTCATTAAGCTCAAGAGCGACGCCAACGCCAATGTCGTGCTGAACAAACTCTACAAGATGACACAGATGCAGTCATCGTTCAGCGTCAACAATGTGGCACTCGTAGGCGGACGCCCGCGCACGCTTAACCTCAAGGATCTCATCAGAGAGTTTGTCAACCACCGTCACGATGTGGTGATACGCCGCACCAAGTACGAGCTGCGCAAGGCTCAGGAGCGTGCTCATATCCTCGAAGGTCTCATCATCGCCTCACAGAACATCGACGAGGTGATACGCATCATTCGCGCGGCTGCCGACACTCAGATCGCACGCGAACACCTCAAGGAGCGCTTCGCCCTCACCGACCCGCAGACAGCGGCCATCGTCGAGATGCGTCTGCGCCAGCTCACCGGTCTGGAGCAGGACAAGCTCAAGAACGAATATGAGGAACTTGAGCGCGAGATCGCCCGCCTCGAACTCATCCTGTCGGATGACAACGTGTGCCGCGAACTCATCAAGAGCGAACTCATCGAGGTGCGCGACAAGTATGGCGACAAACGTCGCACCGACATCGAATATGCAGCCGGCGACTTCAATGCCGAGGACTTCTATGCCGATGATGACATGATCATCACCATATCGCACCGCGGATACATTAAGCGCACACAACTGAGTGAGTTCCGCGCGCAGAACCGCGGCGGTGTCGGAGCCAAAGGTTCTGATACACGCGATGAGGACTTCATCGAGCATATCTATCCCGCATCGATGCACAACTACATGCTCTTCTTCACACAGAAGGGTCGTTGCTACTGGCTCAAAGTATACGAGTTGCCCGAAGGTGCCAAGAACACCAAGGGACGTGCCATCCAGAACATGCTCAACATCGAGCCTGACGACGCCATCAAGGCATTCATCTGTACCAAAAATCTCGGTGATGAAGAGTTCGTATCGACACACAATCTCGTATTCGCCACCAAGAAGGGCGTCATCAAGAAGACCAGCCTCAAAGCCTACTCCCGTCCGCGCGCCAAGGGTGTGAACGCCATCATCATACGTGAAGGCGACGAACTCCTCAGCGTAGAGATGACCGACGGCAACTGCGACATACTCATGGCCAACCGCAACGGCCGTGCCATCCGATTCCCTGAAAACAAGGTCCGCGAGATGGGCCGTATGTCCACAGGTGTACGCGGCATGACCCTCGATGGCGATGACGACGAAGTGGTAGGCCTGATATGTATGCCGGCTGACACCAATAATAATGTAATGGTGCTCAGTGAGCGCGGATATGGCAAGCGCACCGCACTCGACATCGAGACCGAGATCGACGGCAAGATCGAACGTGTACCGGTCTACCGCATCACCAACCGTGGCGGTAAGGGTGTACGCACGATGAATATAACCGAACGTACCGGCCGCCTCGTAGCCATCGAGAGCGTCAACGACGGCAATGACCTCGTCATCATCAACAAGAGCGGTATCACACTCCGTATCCATGTCAGCGACATCAAGGTTCAGGGCCGTTACACTCAGGGTGTACGCATCATCAATCTTGACAAGCGCAACGACACCATCGCTTCAGTATGCTGCGTTGATTCCGATCCGGAGGAAGAGGTAGCTGAAGTAGAAGCTCAGAACGAGAGCGAAGAACTCATCATCGACGAGACGATCATCGAGACCGAGGAGGAATCCGAAGAGATCGAGGACGAAGATGTGGAGTTGAGCGATGACGCCGACGATTCTGACGAACAGTAATAATTAATGTAAATAAATTACCAACTCTAATAATACCTACTTATGAAAAAAATCTGCGTTCTGACGCTCGGACTGTTTGCAGCCGCGTCAATGTCAGCTCAGACTGCCACCGTTAAGGAAGGTGAAAAGGCTTTCAAGAGCGTAAACTCTTATGGTAGCTATCAGAATGCTGTCAAGACCATCACACCCGCATTCAGCGATGCTGAGACCTCGGGCAACGCTCAGACCTACTGGATTCCCGGCAAGGCAGGTTTCAAACTCTATGACGACATGCTCGGCCAGAGAATGATCGGCAAGGACGTAAATCTCGACGAGATGGGTTCAGCTCTTCTCGACGGTTACAATTACGGACTCAAGGCCCTCAGCCTCGACACCGTGACCGATGCCAAGGGTAAAGTGAAGACCAAATACTCGAAGGAGATTGCTCAGACTATCGCCAACCACCACAATGACTTCGCCAACGCCGGTTCAGGCTTCTGGGATTCACACAACTACCCCAAAGCTTACGAGGCATTCATGGCCTACGTTGCCATCCCCGGCAACAAGAGCCTCGGTGAGGCAGCTCCCGCAGCACTGCCCGACTCTGTGGCAGCTCAGATGGCCTATTATGCAGGACTCGCCGCATGGCAGGCTGAGAAACTTCCCGAAGCCGCAGCCGCATTCGAGAAGATGATGGAGATCGGATATGACGACATCGCCGCTTATGACTATGCTTACTCTGTAGCATATCAGATGAACGATGAGGCCCGCAAACTCAAGTATTCTCAGATAGCATACGAGAAGTTCGGCAATGAGAAACCCGACTTCCTCCAGCGCATCATCTCGTCTTACATCGCCGACAAGAAGTATGACGACGCAATGGAACTGCTGGGCACTGCTATCAAGAACGATCCCACCAACGGCACCAATTACTACCTCATCGGAGTGCTCTATGACGAGAAGGGTGACAAGGAAAACTCTCAGTCTTCATTCAAAAAGGCTGTCGAGATCGATCCTAACAACGCCATGGTCAACTTCAGCTACGGCACATCACTCATCCAGCAGTACGAGCGTCTTGACGAGAAGACCGGCGACATGAGCCAGGCTGAGTACAACAAGTATCGCGTCGAGACCATGAATCCCCTTCTCAAGGAGGCAGCCGTATATCTTGAGAAGGCATACGAGCTCGACAACGAGATGACCAATGCCCTCACCAACCTTAAGATTGTATACTATAATCTTAACGACGGCGCTAACCTCGAACGTGTAGAGAAACTCCTCCTCTAATTCGACAACATCCATACCGTCGCAAGGAGTCTGATCACCCCTTGCGACGGTATTTTTTATTTCCTGACTTTCAGATATGAGTACCCTATCGCAATTCGACACCGCACTGGCACCTTGCCGGGAAGTATTTTATAAGAAATTACGTGACTATGGCGCATCATGGCGCATCATGCGTCCACGCTCGGTCACAGATCAGCTGTACATCAAAGCCAAACGCATACGCACTCTCGAAGAAGAGGAAGCAATGGTGGACGAAGGGGTACTCGGCGAATTTATGGCCATTATAAACTATGGTATCATCGGACTGATACAGCTCGACCTCGGATATGCCGACAACGCCGACATCTCAGCCGAACGCGCCATGTCACTCTATGATGCGAAAATGAAGATGGCCCGTGACCTTATGACCGCAAAAAATCATGACTATGGCGACGCCTGGCGCGGCATGAGGGTCAATTCTTACACAGATTTCATACTTACCAAGATACAACGCGTCAAGGAGATCGAAGGCAACTCAGGCAAGACCCTAATATCAGAAGGTATAGACTCAAACTATTTCGATATTATCAACTATGCAGTCTTCGCAGTCATCAAACTCACCGAGGGAGAATAAAAACACGCTGCGCGAACGGCTATATCATCCGGCGGCCGTATGGATCGTGCGTATACTCATCGGTGCGGTATTCATCCTGTCAGGATTTGTCAAAGGCATAGATCCGTGGGGCAGTTTTATAAAGATAAATGAATACTTTACCGTCTGGGGATGGGACATACCGCGCTCGCTCGTGACATGTGCGGCATTCGCACTCGGAGCATTTGAATTTATATGGGGCATGCTGCTATTGCTCGGATGCTACCGCCGAGCCTCCGTGTGGCTGCTCTCATTGATCATGGCGGTAATGCTACCGCTCACGCTGTATATAGCGATCTGGTCACCGGTCGACGACTGCGGATGTTTCGGCGACTTCCTGATACTGTCCAATACGGCCACATTCATCAAGAATCTGTTTATATCGGCCGGACTGCTATACCTTATTATATATAATACCCGCGTGCAGGGACTCTTCTTCCCCTACGTACAATGGATAGTAGGCGGTCTGGTCACACTCTATATACTCGTCATCGAATTTTACGGCTACAACATTCAGCCGATGATTGATTTCCGCCAGTATGCCATCGGGACATCACTGATGCCCGAGGATAGTGACGACGATGCTGACGATAATGACGAGGTCGGGACCGTATACGAATACACATACTCCAAGGATGGAGAGGAACGCACGTTCACGATCGACGCACTCCCCGACTCGACATGGACTTTTGTCGACCGACACCTTGTGAGCGGCGGCGTGATGAACACTGACGGATTTACCGTACTTGAGGACGGCGAGGACATAACCGCAGATGTCATCGACAGCGAAGCCGAACAATTTTTAGTCACGATTCCTGACATAAAATACATCGACCCGTCTTACACATATCTTATAAATGAACTCAATGACATCATCACCGCCCGCGGAGGCAGTCTCGTCGCACTGATCAACAGTGATGAGGAGGGACTTGAGTGGTGGAAAGATATATCCATGGCATCCTATCCCATATATCAGTCCGAGCCAAAGATGCTCAAGGAGCTGGCCCGAGGCAACGCCGCATTGATATATCTTGACAAGGGCACAGTGATGTGGAAGCGCACACTTTCGTCCATAGGCTACACATTCCTGTCCGAGACTCATCCTGACAGCGTGATCCGTGAGCTTGATCCCGAAACAGAGTATATGCTGAAACTTGTCAGCACTCCGTTTGTTATAATACTGTTGAGCCTGCTGGCTCTGGACCGAAGCGGCAAACTTCTGGCCTGGCATCTGAAAAGACGCAACCGCTACAAGGCTGTCACTGACAAGACCTCAGCACCATAACGATTTCATCATACGGCACTCTCTAAAACAAATATAATTATGGCAAACAAACGCACCGACATAATGCAATGGGACACGCTTATCTCCGACAAACGTTTCGGTCTTGAGCACTACCATGATCCCAAGTCAGGAGTGCGCAATGACTTCCAGCGCGATTTTGACCGTCTGGTATTCTCATCGCCATTCCGCCGGTTGCAGAACAAGACTCAGGTCTTCCCCCTGCCTGGCAGCATATTTGTCCACAACAGACTCACACACAGCCTGGAGGTGTCATGTGTAGGCCGCTCACTTGCCAACGAGGTAGCCATCCGCCTGCGCGAACGTTATGCCGGTAACCGGAGTGTGCTCGACAGTCTCAACTATCTCGGCGACATCGTCGCCGCCGCATGCCTCGCCCATGATCTCGGCAATCCGCCGTTCGGGCATTCGGGTGAGAAAGCCATACAGGCATATTTCAGCGAGGGCGCAGGCAGGCGGTTCCGCTCACAACTCAGCGATAAAGAATGGAACGACCTGATACACTTCGAGGGTAACGCTAACGCCTTCCGCTTGCTGACTCACCAGTTCAACGGACGTCGCAAGGGAGGATTCGCCATGACCTACTCGACACTTGCCTCCATAGTAAAATACCCGTTTGAATCGACTCAGGCCGGTGATCATGGCAAATTTGGATTCTTCACATCCGAGCATGACAGTTTTATCCGCGTCGCTGACGAACTCGGCATGCTCCCCGTCAAGACCCCGGACGGAGCCGTACGCTATGCCCGTCACCCGCTGGTATATATCGTCGAAGCCGCCGACGATATATGTTATGAGATAATGGATATAGAGGATGCCCACAAACTCAAGATACTTACCACCGACGAGGTACTGCCGCTGCTTCTCGGATACTTTGACGAAGAACGCCGCGACCACATGCTCAAGGTTATGAGCCACGTCGATGATCCGCATGAGAAGATAGGCTATATGCGTTCGTGCATCATAGGGCTTCTGGTCGAAAAGTGTGCCGACGCATTCGCTCAAAACGAAAATGATATAATGCGCGGCACATTTTCAGGCAGTCTGCTTGACCACATCACTCCTCTCGAAAAGGAGGGTTACAGAAGGTGTGAAGCCCTGTCGTGGGAAAAGATTTACTGTGCGAGCGATGTAGTGGAAATCGAACTGGCAGGTACGCGCGTCATATCATTTCTTATCGACGAACTCGTGAAAGCCGTGACCGACCCCACGCTCAACTACTCGCGTCTGCTATTGGCCAAAGTCCCGGAACAGTACGAGATCGGTGCCCCTACCCTATACGGCAAGATACAGGCTGTGCTCGACCACATATCAGGCATGACCGACGTCTATGCCCTTGACCTGTACAGACGTCTCAACGGAATGAGTCTTAAAATCAACTATTAATAATCACCCACCCGGCCAACTACACCGCCATGCGTCAGATTATATCAATATTAGGATTATTCATAGCACTTGTGTCATCAGCGATGACGGTAGACGAAGTGCCCAACGTACACATTGCCTCACGCGACAGATACGTATCAAATCCCTCAGGCGTACTCTCCGAGAGCACCGTACGCTCACTTGATGCGGCCATATCTGACCTGTGGCGACAGAGCTCGGCCGAGATGGTCGTAGTGGCGGTGGACCGTATCGATCCGTCGATGACCCCCGAAGAGTTCGCGACAGCGCTGTTTGAGAAATGGGGTATCGGCAAGAGCGATAAGGATAACGGTATACTGGTACTCGTCTCGCGTGACGACCGTGCCGTGCAGATACGCACCGGCTACGGACTGGAGGGCGTGGTGCCCGACATCATAGCCGGACGCATCATCCGTGACAGGATGATCCCCCACTTCCGCGAAGGCGATTATGACGGAGGCACAGCTGCCGGCGTGCAGGCTCTGTCTGAGATCATACTTGACCCAAGCGTGCGCGACGAGATCATGTCATCGCAGGCCAATGACAGCAGGATGCTGTCACGGGACGATTTTGACGGAGAGGAAGTATTCGCATTCTTCCTCAAGACAGCCGGCCTGATTGCCGGAATAATGCTGCTGATCGTACTTTACAACATCTACAATACACGTCACGTCGATGATGTGGAGCGTTGGCGACGGCTCAACCATCTGTGGTTGCCTTGTGCCGTCATCGCCTTTGTCACACTTGGCCTCGGTGCCATCCCGTTTGCCATCCTTTCCTGGAAACTGCACCGTATACGGCGCCACAAGCGCAACTGCTCGCACTGCGGCACTCGCATGCAACTGATCGATGAAGTGCATGACAACGACTATCTGTCCCCCACGCAGGATCTCGAAGAACGTCTCAATTCAGTCGACTACGATGTGTGGCATTGTCCCAACTGCGCACAGACCGACATATACCCTTTCATCAACCGCTCTACCCGTTTCATCGAATGTCCCAGATGTCATGCCCGCGCCATGAGTCTGTCGGACCACCGCATCCTGCGCCAACCGACAACACAATACGAGGGTGAAGGCGTCGACATATACTACTGCCGAAACTGCGGCAATCACCACGAAAAAAGGTTCCGCTTAGAGCGCAAACCTGATAACAGCGGACTCGTAGCCGGAGCAATTCTCGGAAGTGCCCTCGGAGGGCGTGGCGGCTTCGGCGGCGGTGGCTTCAGCGGAGGATCATTCGGCGGAGGTAATACCGGAGGGGGCGGAGCAGGCGGACGATGGTAAACGCCCGCATCATTTACTATACACTTCATATCTCTATACCTTGATAAACCGAATTGCTGATTTTCTGTGCGGATATCCGCTCTTTTTACTCCTGATTGGCGGAGGATTTTTCCTGTTTTTCTATTCAGGAATGGTATCTTTACGGCATCTGCCTGATGCCGTGAGAGTGTTGCGCGACCGGCAGAGCCGAGATTCCGGCAACCAGATCTCATCGCTTCAGGCACTCGCCTCGGTCGTCGCTGCGACTGTCGGTATGGGCAATATCGCCGGCGTAGCCATAGCTCTCGTAATGGGAGGCCCGGGAGCCATCTTCTGGATGTGGATCAGCGCTCTCGTAGGCATGTCCACGAAATTTCACGAAGGTGTACTCACCACGCGATATAAAGTCACCAACACTGACGGCACCCCCGGAGGCGGGACTATGCACATCATTGACCGTGGCCTCGGACAGCGGTGGCACTGGCTCGCGATGACCTTTGCCGTGGCAGGTATGTTCGGGACACTATGCATTATGAATGCCAATCAGCTCACCGAAGCGATCGTCACCACCTTTACCACGCCTGAATGGATTGAGCAGAACCCGTCTGTCGGGGCTCTGGCCGACAGCCTTGGCTGGAGTCATATAAGTGCGCTGAGGCTGCTGATCGGTCTCGCCATAGCCGGAGTGGTGACGATAGTGGTGATAGGTGGTGTCAGACGCATAGCACGTGTGGCTACATGGCTTGTCCCGTTTATGGTAGGACTGTATTTTGTAAGTGTCCTTTACATAGTCATCACACACATCCAGGAAGTACCCGGCGTGTTCCGGTCGATATTTGCCGAAGCCTTCAACCTGCGGGCGGGCTGGGGCGCGCTGGTAGGCATAGCCATCATAGGTGCACGCAGGGCCGCACTCGTCAACGATGCGGGCGTAGGCACTGCGACCATCATGCACGGAGCATCGACCAATACCGACCCGTCACGCGAAGGACTTATCGCAATGCTCGGCCCCGGCATTGACTCAGGCATTGTCTGCACGCTCACAGCGCTGGCCATACTGCTGTGCGGTGACATACAGGCCACCGACGGCATAAAAGGTCTTGAGGTAGCGATGGGCGCATTCGGACGTGCCATCCCCGCAGGCGAATATCTGCTTATGGCTATCGTCCTCTGCTTCGCGTTGTCATCCATGTTCAGCTACAGCTTCTACGGACAGCGCTGTGCAGCCTACCTTTTCGGCGAGAAACGAGCCAAGGCATATATATGGTTTTTCATCGCCACCATGGTAGTGTTTGCAGTCATACCGCTCGGCGTGGCCGTCGGGTTCTGCGACCTGTTCTACGCGCTGATGGCATTTCCGACAATGATAACCCTGATACTTCTGAGGCGAGAAGTCAAAAACGAAATCACCCGCATCGGAGTGAAAAAGTAAAAGTTTTCAACATTTTAACACGATTTGATACTGTACGGCATTGATTTTCGGCATATTTTTTCTTACTTTGCAAAGAATTCATCCTGTGCCGCGGGGCGACTCACCAAGGCACACCGTACGCTAAACCGAAGATATGGGTAAAATCATCGCTATAGCCAACCAGAAAGGTGGCGTGGGCAAGACCACGACCACCATCAATCTCGCGGCCTCTCTCGCCGCCGAAGGCAAACGCACCCTTATAATCGACGCCGACCCTCAGGCCAACGCCACGTCGGGTTACGGTATCGATCCCAAGAAAATGCCGTCATCGATCTACGAATGTCTTGTCGATGACTACCCTATTGAAGGCTCACAGGTCGCGACCTGCTGCGAAGGACTTGACCTCGTAGGCTCGCGCATAGACCTCGCCGGTGCTGAGATCGAGCTCATCAACAAACCGGCACGCGAGAATGTGCTCAAGAAAGCTATAGCTCCTATCGCCGACAAATATGACTATATTCTCATCGACTGCTCACCGTCGCTGGGCCTCATCACGGTAAACGCACTCACGGCGGCCGACTCGGTGATAATCCCGGTCCAGGCCGAATATTTCGCCCTCGAAGGCATCACCAAGCTCCTCAACACTATACGCATAATCAAGTCACGGCTCAATCCGTCACTTGAGATAGAAGGATTCCTCCTCACGATGTACGATGCACGTCTGCGTCTGGCCAATCAGATATATGAGGAACTGAAGGGGCACTTCGGCCCCATGGTGTTTGACACCGTCATACCGCGCAACATCCGTCTGAGTGAGGCCCCCAGCCACGGACTGCCGGTCATCATATATGATCCGACCTCACGCGGAGCCACTTCACACACTCAGCTCGCACGCGAACTTATAGCTAAAAACGGATAATCCCACCATCAGCCAATGCCACCAAGCAAACGACCAGCCCTCGGACGCGGACTCGACTCGCTCATAGCTATGGACGATGCTCCTGCACGCGATGCCTCGGCTATAAACGAGATTGAAATATCACGCATATCGCCCAACCCCGATCAGCCTCGAACGATTTTTGACGAAGAGGCGCTGGAGGAGTTGAGCCGTTCGGTGCGCGAATACGGTATCATTCAGCCCATATCTCTGCGTAAGACCGGCCCTGACACCTATCAGATTATAGCCGGCGAGCGCCGTTACCGAGCTGCGATGAAGGCCGGACTCGCCACCGTCCCTGCTTACATACGCACCGCCGATGACGCCACCATGACCGAAATGGCGCTCATCGAGAACATTCAGCGTGAAGACCTGAACGCTATCGAAATCGCTCTGACGTTCAAGAAACTTATCGACCGATATGATCTGACTCAGGAGCGACTGAGCGAACGTATAGGCAAGAAACGTGCCACGATAGCCAATTTCCTCCGACTGCTGCGTCTGCCGGCTGAAGTACAGCTCGGACTCCGTGACCGGCGCATCGACATGGGTCATGCACGTGCTCTGCTCAGCATCGACGACCCCAAACTTCAGTTGCGTCTCTATAACGAGATTCTCGCTCAGGGACTGTCGGTGAGACGCGTCGAGGAACTCGCGAAAAAATACCAGCAGGCAGCCGTAAGCGGAGAAATTCCACCTGAAAAGGACAAGAAAGGATTTTCTAACAAAGATTTTGATATTTTAAGAGACCATCTCTCACACCGCTTCTCGACCCCTGTCAAGGTATCATGCGATGCGTCAGGCAAGGGCAAAATATCATTCTCATTCCGTAATGATGATGAACTTCAAAGATTAATTGCTATCTTTGACACTGCAAAACAGTAACTACACAATGTATTCCAATAAAGGAACGACATCACGACATATCAGACACATCCTCGCGGCACCGGTAATCGCACTCGTTTTTGCGTTTACCGGGCCGACAACCGTATATGCCGGCGAGACTGTTGCCACCCACGGCACAGGCTACACGGCAACACCCGATTCGACCGAAACCTCCGCCACACCGTTCAGGCCTAACCGTCCCGTCAGACCTCAGCGCAGAAACACTTCGCCCATACAGCAGATGCCCGACACCATCAATATCGGACATCCCGACGGGATACCTGAAATGGTCATCGGTGACAGCATTACCGCAGTCGGTGATTCGCTCGCCATCATCCCGGTTGACTCGGTGCTCGTAATGCCATCGGCCGAAGTAGAGAAAAAATTCACGTTCATGCCCGACCCCACGCGTGCCGTATGGATGTCAGCGCTCTTCCCCGGCCTGGGTCAGCTATACAACCGCCGCTATTGGAAACTACCTATAGTCGTTGGCGCATTCATGGGCCTCGGATATGCAACCTCATGGAACAGCACCATGCTGCGTGACTACACGACGGCCTATAGCGACATCATGGACAATGACCCGACGACCAAAAGTTATATGGACTTCTTTGCTCCGACTGTGACCGAAGAGAGTCTCGACAAGTCGTGGCTGACCAACCTGCTACGCACCCGCAAGAATTATTTCAGACGTAACCGTGACCTATGTATCATCTGTATGATAGGCGTTTACCTCATTGCAATGGTTGATGCCTATGTAGATGCACAGCTGGCACACTTCGATATTTCGCCGGAACTATCAATGGACGTAGCCCCCGCGCTGATGAACAACGACCTGCGCAACAGCTCGTCACGTCCCGGAATCGGCCTGTATTGGGCCATAAACTTCTGACCTCTTACAAAAAATGAAACAAACCTTATTATCTATTCTCATAAGCGTCGGCGGCATATTTGCCGCATCAGCATCCAGTGTACCGTCAATACTTGAACTGCGACATTCAATCACCGATGACAATATTATAGCGCCCGAGAGTTTCGAGACTCAGACACGCTTGCTTGAGGAGAACTTCTATCTCAAGAATTACGTGGTGCCCGGCGTGGATACAGGCACATCGATGACTGCCACTCCCGCCGAGTATGAGGCACGTCTGGCAAAGCTGCCCACGGTCATTGAGCTACCGTACAACTCCATCGTAAAGAGCTATATCGAGATGTATCTCACCAAACGTCGTGGCCTGGTGGCTGACATGCTCGCTCTGCACAATTACTACGGACGATTCTTTGAGGAAGAACTGCTCAAGGAGGGTATGCCTGTCGAACTCGAATATCTGCCGGTCATAGAATCAGCCATCAATCCCAACGCCGTGTCACGTGCAGGAGCCGTCGGTCTGTGGCAATTTATGCCGGCTACGGCCAAAGGTCTGGGTATGGAGATAAACTCACTCGTCGACGAGCGTCGTGATCCGCGCATCTCCTCCCGTAACGCAGTCAAATATCTTAAGCAGCTTTATGAGATATACAACGACTGGTCGCTCGCCATCGCGGCTTACAACTGCGGTCCCGGTAATGTCAACAAAGCCCTGCGCCGAGCAGGTGTCGAGAATAATAAAGAATCAAAAAAAGACTTCTGGGACATTTATAACTATCTCCCGTCCGAGACTCGCGGATACGTGCCCGCGTTCATCGCAGCCAATTATGTGATGAACTATTACCGCCAGCACGGCATCTCACCCACCATAGTCAAGCGTCATCTCACCACCGACACCGTACGTATTGATAAATACGTGCATTTCAATCAGATCGCAGCAGTCCTGAATATACCGGTCGAGGAGATCAGAATGCTCAACCCTCACTTCCTCAAGGATGTGATACCCGGCGATTACCGTCCCTATAATCTGACGCTTCCCACCCAGCAGTGTCTCAGCTACATTATGAGCGAGAAACGCATTCTCGACTATGACAGCAATCTCTATGCCCGTCGCACCACTGCCGAGCCGGGTGGATCATCATCCTCATCACAGGCTGTGGCAATCTCGGACGGCGGTCAGGCAAATCTTGCCAACGCGAGCCGTCAGACTGCCAATGCAGACGGCAATAAGGAGATCGCATCGCAGGCCACCGAGCGTATCGCGACCAAAACACACGTCGTGTCACGCGGTGAGAACATCCGCGACATCGCCAAGATGTATGGCGTATCGGCTACCGACATCAAACGCTGGAACAAACTGCGCCGCGGTAAAGTCAAGGAGGGCGATCAGCTGACCATCGAGGTCATCGAGCATGTAACCCCCGACGAGGTGCGCGTGGTAGCTGCCGCAGAGGTGGAAGAGGTATTCCCCAAAGAGAACGGGAAGACGGTTGAATCAAATGCTCCCGCCAACACATCCGCTACTCCTGCACCTGCCAAGGCAGTGGAGAAACCTAAGGCTTCTGCCAAACCCAAAGAGAACACCCAGAAGACCAAAAGCCAGCAGACCACAACATACAAGGTCAAGAAGGGCGACACACTGGCACGTATCTCGCGCATGTACGGCACGACTGTCGAAGCCATTCAGGCAGCAAACGGCATGAAGAACACTAACCTGCAGATCGATCAGGTGCTCAAGATTCCCGCCAAGAGCAGTTCAGCCGGATCCAAGTCAAAAGCTCCTGCCAAGAAATCTACGGCAGGCAAAAAAGCATCAAAAGGCCGCCGTAAGTAATGTCACGCGCGCAATTCGCCACCCGATTAGGAGTCATCGCCACGACAGTAGGTTCGGCGGTGGGACTCGGTAACATCTGGAGATTTCCATACGAAACCGGTGTGCACGGTGGCGCTGCGTTTCTGCTGTTAGACCTGTTCTTTATATTTATAATAGGTGTACCTGTCGTCTGTGCCGAATTTATCATCGGACGCCACACCGGATCAAATATACGCGGAGCATTCCGTATGCTCGCCCCGCGTCAGGCATGGGGCTGGGTGAGCTACATTGGCATCACGGCCTCGGTGCTCATACTCAGTTTTTACTCCGTAGTGGCCGGATGGACTATGCACTACACTGTAAAATCCGTAGCGGGATTTTCCGACAACACGTCTACTGAAGCGCTTCACGCTCAGTTTGACTCATTCGCATCGGGCAATATCCTACCGATGCTCTGGACACTCGCGTTTCTTGCCATCAACTACCTTATACTGTCACGCGGAGTGCAGAAAGGCATCGAACGTATGAGCAACATACTCATGCCGATACTTTTCGCCATACTGCTGTTGTTCACCGTCAACTCGCTGATGATGCCGGGGGCCAAGGAGGGATTGATGTTTCTATTCTCGCCTGACTTCTCAGCCATAACTCCGTCAGTGGTGCTCGGAGCCATGGGGCAGGCATTCTTCTCTCTCAGCCTCGGACTCGGGTGTCTCATCACCTATTCAAGCTACTTCAAGAGCGACACGCCGCTGTTGCGCACAGCGCTGATCACAGCCGGACTTGATACATTCGTAGCCATCCTCGCCGGCATGATTATCTTTCCCGCAGTCTTTACATTCGGTCAGCAACCCGAAGCCGGCCCGAAACTGGTATTCGAGGTATTGCCATCGATCTTCGCCGACATGGCGGGAGGAGTCGTCTGGTCAACATTGTTTTTCCTTCTGCTGTTTCTCGCCTCACTCACATCGACTATATCCATGGCTGAAATCACCATCGCCTATCTGTGTGAGGAGTTCAGGATGACGCGACGCGGAGCCACTGCACTGAGCATAGGCGTAGCTATGATTTTAGGCTCACTGTGCGCATTGTCGTTCGGAGTGCTCGGCGATATGAAAGTGTTTGGCCTCACGCTGTTCAACCTGTTTGACTACACGTCATCCAATATACTCCTGCCCATCGGCGGAATGATCATTTCACTGTTTGTCGGTTGGAAACTCGATCGCTCCGTTGTCATCAGCGAACTCAGCGCAGGTGGAGGACGGGCCACCAAGTTTGCGACAAGAATAGTGATATTCTGTCTGCGATGGCTTGCACCCGTGTGTATCGCCATGGTTTTTATCTTCGGTCTCAATATATTCTGAGCCACACGTTAGTCGGCGCGTTTAGCGGTCGGCGGTGCACGATGAGATATTTTCGTGTATTTTTCGATACTATTATCGCCACTTTTTAATGAAAAATTTCTTTAATTAAGAAATATTCTCTTATCTTTGCGATTGCAAAACTCACGCGGAGTGCCATGCACGGTGCTCTGTACACCTATAAGACTGAGAATTAATACCATAAATCATGGCAGAAAAAAAAGAAAAATTGTTTGAGCAGTTTCCCCCGGTTTCCACTGCAGAATGGAAAGCCAAAGTGGAGGCTGACCTGAAAGGTGCCCCGTTTGACAAAAAACTCGTCTGGCGCACCAACGAAGGCTTTAATGTTCAGCCCATGTACAGGCTTGAGGACATCGAAGACCTCGCGACCACCAATTCACTTCCCGGTGAATACCCCTATCTCCGCGGCACACGTACCGACAATGACTGGCTGGTGCGTCAGGAGATCATCGCCGAGACTCCTGAAGAGGCCAACCGCATCGCGGCCGATGTCCTCACCAAGGGTGTGAACTCACTCGGATTCAAGGTTCAGGATCCCACCGCCGAGACTGTAGCAACTCTGCTCAACGGCATCGATCTGACCAAGGTGGAAGTAAACTTCTCATGCTGTATCAAGAAAGCCCTGCCCCTCGCACAGGCTCTCGTGGCATACGTAAAGGAAAACGGATGTGCTGACACATTCAAGGGTTCAATCAACTTCAATCCCTTCAAGAAACCTCTGCGCAAGGGCGAGGCATTCGAGGCCGATCGTCTCGTGGCCATGTCGTGCGAACTCCTCGACGCCGTCAAGGATGTCAAGGGTCTGCGCGTGCTCGGTGTCGACAGCGACATGCTCAGTAACGCCGGCGCATACATATATCAGGAACTCGGCTATGCACTCGCCTGGGGCGCATCATGGCTCACACTCCTCACCGAGGCCGGCCGCAGCGCTGCCGAGGTAGCCAACCGCATCAAGTTCAACATGGGCGTTTCGAGCAACTTCTTCATGGAGCTTGCAAAATTCCGTGCCGCCCGTATGCTCTGGGCTCAGATCGTAGCTCAGTACAAGCCCGAGTGCGACTGTGCAGCCAAGATGGTGGCTCACGCTACGACTTCGCGCTTCAACCAGACACTTTATGACGCACACGTCAACCTGCTCCGCAGCCAGACCGAATCAATGTCGGCCGCACTCGCAGGTGTTGACTCTATCACAGTCACCCCGTTTGACGCACCCTTCAAAACTCCTGATGAGTTCTCAGAGCGTATCGCACGCAACCAGCAGCACCTGCTCAAAGAGGAGAGCCATCTTGACAAGGTTATCGACCCCGCCGGCGGTTCTTATTATGTAGAGACTCTCACGGTAGCCATCGCCAAAGAGGCATGGAAACTCTTCCTCGACGTTGAGGACAAGGGTGGATTCCTCGCCTGCTGCAACGACGGTGACGTGCAGAAAGCCGTACGCGAGAGCGCCGAGAAGCGTCACACCGACGTAGCCAAGCGCAAGGAAATCCTCCTCGGCACCAACCAGTATCCCAACGTCAACGAGATGGCAGCCGACAAGATTGTCGAGCTCAAGGGTTCACTCCCCTGCACATGCTCGGGTCACGACGGATGCGAGAATGCAGCCGGTCTCCCCACCAAGCGTGCATCAAGCGACTTCGAGGACCTTCGTCTTGCCACCGAGGCAGCCGCACACCGTCCCAAGGTGTTCATGCTCACCATCGGCAACCTCGCCATGCGTCTGGCACGCGCCCAGTTCTCGGGCAACTTCTTCGGATGTGCAGGTTATGAGATTATCGACAATCTCGGATTCAATACAGTAGAGGAGGGTGTGGATGCCGCACTTGAGAAGGGTGCCGACATCGTCGTGCTCTGCTCAAGCGATGACGAATATGCCGAGTTTGCCCCCGCAGCATTCAAGTATCTCGACGGCCGCGCCGAGTTTGTCGTAGCCGGAGCACCCGCCTGCATGGACGACCTCAAGGCTCAGGGCATCAACGACTACGTACATGTACGTTGCAACGTGCTTGAGACACTGCGCGACTTCAACAACCGTCTGCTCAATAAGTAAACCATTCATCCCCGTAAAGATATGAAACCCAATTTCAAAGACATTGACATTGTAAAAGACGCTTTCGGTGACCGTCACGTCCCCGAGACCAAGGGGGAAGAATGGCTCACCCCCGAGCTTATCCCCGTCAAGCCCATTTATACCAAGGACGACCTCGAAGGTCTCGAACACCTCAACTACGTTTCAGGTATTCCTCCGTTCCTCCGCGGCCCGTACAGCGCCATGTATCCCCTGCGTCCCTGGACCATCCGTCAGTATGCCGGATTCTCGACAGCAGCCGAGTCAAACGCATTCTACCGCCGCAACCTCGCCGCAGGTCAGAAGGGCCTCTCAGTGGCATTTGACCTCGCCACACACCGCGGTTATGACGCCGACCACGAACGTGTAGTCGGTGACGTAGGTAAGGCAGGTGTATCCATCTGCTCGCTTGAGGACATGAAGGTGCTCTTCGAGGGTATACCCTTGAACAAGATGTCCGTCTCCATGACCATGAACGGTGCCGTGCTTCCCGTCCTCGCGTTCTACATCAACGCCGGACTCGAACAGGGTGCCAAACTTGAGGAGATGGCAGGTACCATCCAGAACGACATCCTCAAGGAGTTCATGGTGCGTAACACCTATATCTATCCCCCGGAGTTCTCGATGCGCATTATCGCCGACATCTTCGAGTACACTTCGCAGAATATGCCCAAGTTCAACTCGATCTCAATCTCGGGTTACCACATGCAGGAGGCAGGTGCCACATGTGACATCGAGCTCGCCTACACCCTCTGCGACGGTCTCGAATATCTCCGCGCAGGTGTCAACGCCGGCATCGACATCGACGCGTTCGCACCCCGTCTGTCGTTCTTCTGGGCCATCGGCATGAACTACTTCATGGAGGTAGCCAAGATGCGTGCCGCACGTCTGCTCTGGGCCAAGATCGTCAAGCAGTTCAACCCCAAGAATCCCAAATCGCTCGCCCTGCGCACACACTCGCAGACATCGGGCTGGTCACTTACCGAGCAGGACCCCTTCAACAACGTAGGCCGTACCTGTATCGAGGCTATGGGCGCCGCACTCGGCCACACTCAGAGTCTCCACACCAACGCGCTTGACGAGGCCATCGCACTCCCGACCGACTTCTCGGCACGTATCGCACGTAACACCCAGATCTACATTCAGGAGGAGACCATGGTCACTAAGCAGGTTGACCCGTGGGGCGGCTCATACTACGTGGAAGCGCTCACCAACGAGATCGCTCACCGCGCATGGGAGCATATCCAGGAGATCGAGAAACTCGGCGGCATGGCCAAGGCTATCGAAAGCGGTCTGCCCAAGATGCGTATCGAGGAGGCATCGGCCCGCACCCAGGCCCGCATCGACTCAGGCCGTCAGACCATCGTGGGTATCAACAAGTATCGTCTCGACCACGAGGATCCCATCGACATCCTTGAGATTGACAACACCGAGGTGCGTAAGGATCAGGTGGCACGTCTCGTCGACCTCAAGGAGCATCGTGACGAGGCTGCTGTCAAGAAAGCACTCGAAGCCATCACCGAATGTGTACGCACCAAGGAGGGCAACCTCCTCGACCTCGCAGTCAAGGCTGCCGGTGTCCGCGCCACCCTCGGTGAGATCTCAGATGCCTGCGAAGAGGTCGTAGGCCGTTATAAAGCAGTAATCAGAACTATTTCAGGCGTGTACTCTTCAGAAACCAAGCAGGACCCCGACTTCATCAAGGCACAGCAGATGTGCGAGGAGTTCGCAAAACGCGAGGGTCGTCAACCCCGTATCATGATTGCAAAGATGGGCCAGGACGGTCACGACCGCGGTGCCAAGGTCGTAGCCACAGGCTATGCCGACTGCGGATTTGACGTCGACATGGGTCCCCTCTTCCAGACCCCTGCCGAGGCTGCCCGTATGGCAGTCGAGAACGACGTACACATCCTCGGTGTGTCATCGCTCGCCGCCGGTCACAAGACCCTCATCCCGCAGGTGATCGAAGAGCTTAAGAAACTCGGCCGCGAGGACATCCTCGTGACTGCCGGAGGCGTCATCCCCGCTCAGGATTACGACTTCCTCTACAAGGCAGGTGTCGCAGCTATCTTCGGCCCCGGTACCCGCATCCCTGTCTCGGCTATCAAGATGCTTGAGATCCTCGGTGGTGAATAATCACTCCCGATCCTGATATAATAGCAGTGGCCGACTATGATTAAGACATCTGAGGCCGCTGCTATTTTTTATTAAAGACACCACATACTGATCATGAACAACTTCACTTACATCACTCCCACCCGCTACGTTTTCGGCAAGGATGCAGAGAGAGCCGTTGGCACACAGGCTCGAATTTACGGCATGAGTCATGTGCTGCTTGTCTACGGTAAGGGCAGCGTGATACGCTCCGGCCTGCTCGACCGCGTCAAGGCGTCACTTGACAGCGAGGGCATAACCTACACGGAGCTCGGAGGCGTACAGCCCAACCCCACTGATGAAAAGGTCTATGAAGGTATCGACCTCGGCCGCTCGGCAGCGGTGGACGGCGTTATCGCTGTCGGTGGAGGTTCTGCTATTGACACAGCCAAAGCCATTGCCGCCGGCATCCTATACGACGGAGACTTCTGGGATTTCTATGCCGGCAAGACCATCGTTGACAATGCTCTGCCTATAGGTGTCGTGCTCACCATCCCGGCCGCAGGCAGCGAGGGGAGCGGCAACTCGGTCATCACCCACCGTGACGGCATGAAGAAAATATCGCTGCGCACAGACATGGCGCTCCGTCCGAAATTCTCATGTCTCAATCCCGAACTGACCTACACACTCCCCCCCTATCAGACAGCTTGCGGCATCTGCGACATGATGATACACATCTTCGAGCGCTACTTCTCACCCACACCCGAGGTCGAGGTCACCGACCGTGTGGCTGAGGGACTTATTCAGGCCATTATGACCGAAGCTCCCAAGGTTATGGCCAAGCCGGATGACTATGACGCCCGCGCCAACATCATGTGGAGCGGCACACTCGCCCATAACGGTGTGTGCGGTACCGGCAGGGTCGAGGATTGGACCTCACACTTCATGGAGCATGAGGTCAGCGCCCTCTATCCCGAGGTGGCCCACGGTGCCGGACTCGCAGTAATGGTACCCGCATGGATGACATACGTATCGCGCCGCAATCCGGCCAAGACCGCCCAGTTGGCTCGGCGTGCGCTCGGCGTGACCGATCCTGACGACCTGTCGGCTGCAATGGAGGGCATAGCCCGCCTGCGCGCATTCTTCTCGTCACTCGGACTACCGGCCTCGCTCACCGAACTCGGTGTCAAAGAGACTGACATCCCCCTGATGGTCGAGAAACTGCATCTTAATAAAGGTGAGGAGATCGGCGGATATGTACGACTGACGGCCCGAGACACCACCGAGATCTATAATCTGGCGCTATAAAATGACATTATAAACCCATGAACGTGCTTATGTGTTGTTCCGACCTGTCCTACAAAGGGGGGATGGTGTCGGTGTTAAAAGGCTATCTCGGTTATTCCGGCTGGCATGACATAGACATAACTTTTGTCCCGACTCACCGTGATGCAGGCAAGGCTGAATTAATAACATATTTCGCCAAAGCCTATTCTCGTATATTGAGCCTGGCGGTAAGAAAAAAGATCGACATAGCCCATCTTCACACAGCCGAACGTGGCAGTTTCATACGCAAAGCTATCATAGCACTTACTCTCAAACGATTCGGCATACCCGTGGTGATGCATCACCACGGTGCCGAATTTGAGGAATATTACGCCTCCGCATCACCCCGGCTGAAACGATTTATTAAGAAAGTCCTGACCGAAGTCGACACCAATATCGTCCTCAGCAACCGTCTGACCGACATGATCAGATCCAAAGCACCCGACGCACGGGTTGATGTCGTATATAATGCCGTGAGCCTCCCCCCGGTCAATCCCTACAATCCCGACGGTAAGAGCATCACTCTGCTCGGGCGTCTCGGTAAACGCAAAGGTGCGTACGACCTGCTGAAAGCCATCAGCATGATTGACACGCAGATTGAGCCGGATGTCAGGTTCAATCTATGCGGTGACGGAGAGACCGATGAGGTCAGAATCGAAGCCGAGCGCCTCGGCATCGCACACCGCATAGGCCACATAGGATGGATTGACGGCGATGACAAACGCGCACTGATAGCCGACACCATTATCAATGTACTGCCGTCCTACAATGAAGGGTTGCCTATGACAATACTTGAGACGATGGCTCAGGGCATACCCTCGGTCACTACCCGTATCGCTTCGATCCCCGAAGTGGTGGATGACGGTATCAACGGTTATATGATAGAACCGGGCGACATCGTGGCTCTTGCCGATACTCTGAAGAGCCTTGCAAACAATCGCGAGCTAAGGATCACATTAAGCCGGAATGCATTCGCTACGATCTCCGAAAGATTCTCCTTGCCCAAGAGCATTGACCGGCTCGAAAAGATTTATCATAGCCTTACAGCCCGGTAACGAAACGACATGAGGCCGCGTTCAAAATTGAACGCGGCCTCTTTGTTATATATTATAAGGTGTACGGGAATATCAGTTACGAATACATCTTCTCGCGGGCGGCGAGCACCTTGGCATCGGTGATGTAATCGTCGTAATCCATAAGTTTGTCGATAGTGCCTTTGGGGGTCAGCTCGATAATACGGTTGCAGACGGTCTGGATAAACTCATGGTCGTGGCTCGACAGGAGCACATTGCCCTTGAATCCCTGCAGCGTATTGTTGAACGCCTGGATCGACTCAAGGTCAAGGTGGTTGGTAGGTGAGTCAAGCACGAGAGTATTGGCATCGGTCATCATCATGCGGGCTATCATACAGCGCATCTTCTCGCCACCTGACAGGACGGATGCCTTTTTGAGCACCTCTTCACCCGAAAAAAGCATCTTGCCGAGAAATCCCTTGAGATAGATCTCTGAATTGTCAGACGAATACTGCGACAGCCAGTCGACGAGGTTAAGGTCGGTATTGAAGAATGCTGTATTATCGAGAGGCAGGTAAGCTGTAGTAATGGTCTGGCCCCACTCGTATGTGCCGGCATCAGCCTTACGGTTGCCGGTAATGATCTCGAATAGTGCGGTCATCGCACGCGGATCATGGCTGAGGAAAGCGATCTTGTCACCCTTCTCGACCTGGAAATTCACATCGCTGAACAGCACCTCGCCGTCAACGCTGGCCGACAGGCCCTTGACCTCAAGAATCTTGTTGCCCGGCTCACGGTTGGGAGTGAAGATTATGCCCGGATAGCGGCGTGACGAGGGCTGGATCTCCTCGACATTGAGTTTCTCAAGCATCTTCTTACGTGAAGTGGTCTGCTTCGACTTGGCCACGTTGGCGCTGAATCGCTGTATGAACTCAAGCAGTTCCTTGCGCTTCTCCTCGGCCTTCTTGTTGGCCTGCTGCTGCTGACGCAGGGCCAACTGTGATGACTCGTACCAGAAACTGTAGTTACCGGCAAAGAGTGTCAGTTTGTTATAATCGATGTCGAGTGTATGCGTGCACACCGAATCGAGGAAGTGACGGTCGTGGCTCACCACCAGCACAGTGTTCTCAAACTTGGACAGATAATCTTCAAGCCAAGCCACCGTGTCGAGGTCAAGGTCGTTGGTAGGCTCGTCGAGCAGCAGATTGTCAGGATTGCCGAACAGAGCCTTGGCCAGCAGCACGCGCACCTTCTCGTTACCGCTCATGTCGCGCATCAGCGTGTAGTGCTTGTCCTCCTTGATGCCGAGACCACTGAGCAGAGCGGCGGCCTCGCTCTCGGCATTCCATCCCTCAAGCTCGGCGAAACGCTCCTCAAGTTCCGATGCACGGATACCGTCGGCATCGCTGAAATCCTCCTTGGCATACAGGGCATCCTTCTCCTGCATGATGTCCCACAGCACCGTATGGCCGCGCAAAACGGTCTCGATCACCGTACAGTCATCAAACTTGAAGTGGTCCTGTTCGAGCACGCTCATACGCTCGCCCGGGCCCTGGGTCACGTTGCCGTGTGTGGGGGTGAGCTGGTCGCTGAGTATGCGCATGAGTGTCGACTTACCGGCACCGTTGGCTCCGATGATACCGTAGCAATTGCCGGGAGTGAATTTCAGATTGACGTCCTGAAACAGTACCCTTTTGCCGAATTGTATACCTAAATTGTTTACTGCTATCATAGTTGGAAAATTTTTCGAGGTGCAAAGTTACGAAAAATTTCCCGAATCATCATCAATTCGACTTCCATTTGGCGTTACGCTGCACATAGTCGGTCAGATAGACCGTAAACAGCGGGAATATCACCATGCCCATGATCGGCAGCACTACGGCCACGAGTTTACCGGTGACGGTGACGGGCGAGATGTTGCATCCGACGGTCGACATATTCATAAACGCCCACCACAGCGCCGACCAATAGGTCTGAACCTGCGGATTGACAGGCTGTTCCATCTCATAGAATATGAGCGAGCAGAAATATGTGATCATCAGCAGTATCACGAGATAGGACATGAACAGACTGGTCACGGCATTGCTCGACAGATAGCCGGTCACAATCGACATGGCGAGCGCACCGCGGGCCAAGGGGATGAAACGCACGAAATACAGCACCTCGCCTGACAGCTCGATGTGTGCGAGATTAACTATGTTCAGATACGGCACCGACAGCAGCAGGAATAAAAATCTCCGCCTGAAGAATCGCCATTTGTCGTGCGAATATGCCAGCTCGACAAAAAAATCTATCATAAAGAACACGCACACCCACAGCTGAAACTGCATGTAGCGGTGATTTTCGAGAAAATCGACTTTCTCGAACGTATCGATCGAAATGAATACTATCAGTAACGCCGACAGGATAAGCACCAACAGATCCATAATCGTGATGATGCGCGGTGTGTGATGCGACTCCGGCTGTTGCGTCTGACCGGACGCTGTCGTTGTAATGTGTGAATTGTCCATATCTATAAGCATTAACATTAGTTAAACAACAGAATGCATACAAAAGTTGAATCTTGCCGGCAGGTTAGAATTATCAATTATTTTTTTAATTATTTTTTTATTTTATTCAAAAAACACCAATAATTAAAATAAATTCCTTACATTTGCATGTCAAAAAAGTGTAATCAATAATTCTACATTACAACTATAAAATTTAACCCATTAAAATATCTGCGTATGAAGAAAATTTTTACTCTCTGTGCCTGTGCTCTGCTGTCATGTATGTCTATAGCAAGAGCTGAATCAGTAACCGTTGACATCGAAGATTATGACGGAGTTGAGTGCAAGAGCTATGAAGCCGACCTCACATATTCGGACGGAGTATACACTATAACAAACTTTCTCAATACGGGCGCTCCCCTCTCGTTCAAGTTCGATTCAACTAAAGATGAATCGCCCGTTGAATTGACCGGTAACATATATGATGGTGGTGATGGATGCTACTATCTTATGACAGCGGATAAGAAAAGATATCCGACCGGAATAGTTTATGATGCCAAAGGAAGCGGATCCACCAACGTATATTACCCCATGATTTATAACGATGGTACGACAGATTACACTTACGCAATGCGTGTGAATAAGGCTACTTACGGTTATGATTACTATGCCTCATTCTATGTAATGGGTACCGACGATAACGATAAGGACCTTGATTACTACGTATCGTTCTTCTTCAATGCACCCACCGAGACAGGCCTTTCGCTCATCGAGGCTAATGACGAGAACGCACCCGTAGAGTATTACAACCTCAACGGCCAGCGCGTCAACAATCCCGCCAACGGCATCTTCGTCCGCAAGCAGGGCTCGAAGGTCGAGAAGGTTGTCATCAAATAATCACCCGCGACACTTTCAGCCGATAATACGACATAGACTAATATTCATCCGCTCGGCAGCCATCATGCGCCGAGCGGATGATTTTTTGGAATAAAACTGACAAAATGAATTATAATTGAGAAAAAATCATTACTTTTTTCTTTAAAAATTTGTTTTTAACATTTAAAGAGGTATCTTTGTAGGCTCATAGACCTGCATTTTATTATGAAACATTAATTATATAAACCAATAAACATTTTTTGTATGAAAAAAATCTTTACTCTTCTCGGATCACTCCTCGTGTCCGGCGCAAGTCTTGTAAACGCCGAACAGCAGACCATCACCGTGGAAATCTATGGTGATTATGAATGGATTTATGATTATACTGAGGTTGGCTCATACGACATCAACATAACTAATAATGATGGAGTATTCACCATTGATAATTTTCTTCAGTCAGGCGCTCCCCTCTCATTCACTTTAGGACGTGGCATCTCTGCCGATTCCCACACATTCATTAACTTTATCGGTAATGTAAAGTCAGAATATGCTCAGTGGGGAGGTATAAATTCTTATATCCTGAAGCCTGATTCCGAAGAGAATATTGTCTGCAAACTTTGGACTGATGACGCAAAGGCTGAAAAAGAGGTTGAAACTCCCTACATCTTCAATGCTCTTGATGAGACATACGCACAGCTGTCAGATAATCTCAATGGCAATTACGAGATAACTATGACACTGAAGGCGATCACCAATCACATGCAGTTCCCCGGCGATCCTACTATTTATGACATAGACCGCACTTATCGTCTCAAATTTTACCTCAATGGCCCGGAGCCCAATGCAACTCCTCTCACTATTAAGGTATTGAATGAGAACGGCACATCCGAGTCCAATCTCCCGTATGCCACCACCCTTACTGTTGACGAGAAGGAGGGCATCTACACCATCTCAAACTTCCTCGATTCCACCCAGCCGATGTCATTCTCATTCGATCCTAACGATCCCAATGACAACAGCATCGCCATTACACTGAAGGATAATGTAATGGAAAAAGAGGTCGTAGGTCTTACCTATAATTATATCACTCAGTATGATGGCAAACCCGAAACTGAGAACGAGTATCTTAAGAAAGCCGTTTATCATACTCAGGGCGAGGCAAGACCTACCTCGGTCAGCAAACCCTACATCGACCTTACCAAGTCATACCTCGTTCGTGTAGACAAGGCGGAGAACGATGGCAAAAACTATAAGGCCAACATCTATGTAGGCAGTGGCTCAGGTCTTCACAGAAATCTCCAGTTCTACTTCGAGGGTCCCGACAAGTCAGGTATCTCACTCGTCGAGGCTGACAATGAAAACGCACCTGTAGAGTATTACAACCTCAACGGCCAGCGTGTCAACAATCCTGCCAACGGCATCTTCGTCCGCAAGCAGGGCTCGAAGGTCGAGAAGGTTGTAATCAAATAATCACCCGCGACACTTTCAGCCGATAATAAGACTTAGACCAATATTCATCCGCCCGGCGCATGATAGCTGCCGAGCGGATGATTTTTTATATCTGTAAGTGAGAAATTATTGCTAAATTTGCAGTCGCAAAAAAAATAGCGATATGGGAGAGAAACTCGAACGGCTGTGGAACAGCAACTATTGTAAAGCCATGACAGGCAATTTCATGTTGTTCTTCTCATTTTACCTCCTCACCCCCCTGCTGCCCCTCTATCTTGATGCACAGTTTGGCGCCGACAAGGACATGATAGGCCTCGTCCTATCAGGCTACGTTGTGGCAGCGCTGTTAGTCAGACCGTTCTGCGGATTTATCGTTGACAGTTTCAACCGCAAGCGGGTACTGATGCTGTGCTTCTTCGCATTCTTCATCTGCTTTACGGGCTATATCGGAGCCGGGACACTGCTGATGTTTGCCATCGTCAGGACCATTCACGGATTGCCATTCGGAGCCACCACCGTGGCCAACAGCACCGTAGCCATCGACGTGCTCCCATCGTCGCGCCGCAACGAGGGCATAGGATATTACGGCCTCAGCAACAATCTGGCCATGGCCATAGCCCCGTCGATAGGAATATGGATATACAGTGCCACCGACGACTTCACACTGCTGTTCTGGATATCGCTCGCCGTGGCGTTCGTAGGATTTTACTGCTCGACATCCATCAGGCTCCCCGAGCGGAGGCCGGTTGACGGCAAACCTCACCTGAGCATGGATCACTTCTTTCTGACCCGCGCATGGCTCATGGCCGTCAATATCTTCATGTTCAGTATCTGCTGGGGTGTGATGAGCAATTATGTAGCCATCTACGGCAAGGAGGTGATGGGGATAACCGACGGCACAGGCCTGTTCTTCGCCATGCTGTCGGGCGGACTCTTCGCCTCGCGCCTGTACGGAGCCAAATCACTGCGGGCCGGACGTCTGACCGAAAACGCCCTTGAGGGAGCATTTATCAGCGCAGTCGGCTACACGCTGTTCGCGCTCGCACCCGGTGAATGGGCATTCTATCTGTCAGCCCTTATGATCGGTCTCGGCAACGGACGCATGTTTCCGGCGTTTCTCAACATGTTCATCTCCGTGGCGCGCCACGACCAGCGGGGCACGGCCAACTCATCGATCCTCACCGCCTGGGATCTCGGCATGGGTACAGGCATACTCGTCGGCGGCATGCTCGTGGCGTATGCAGGCTACCGTCCGGCATTCTGGTTCACGGCCGTCTCGCAGACAGCCGGAGCGTTTATGCTCCTGCTGTTTACACGTCGATTCTTCAACCGGCGCAGACTGGAGTGACCTTTGCGCCACGGTCGGCCCCGTCCTGCATCAGCTTGTCAAGATACCAGCCGTATCGGTATACCACTCTGAAACGTCCGTCTGTGGGGAGCTTGAACACCTTGCTGTCCTTCTCGCTGTCAGCCGGCAGCATGAAGCCGGTCTCGTCACTCTTTACGTCAGCCGGCACGTATGCATCGACCTCCACACTCACTGAGTCGCCCGGCTGCAGGGCACGGTATATTCTGTCCCACGCACCCGACTCGATGAATCGGCGCACGTTTCCGGCCTTGACCCTGTACACACCGTCATCACCCTTGACACAGTAACCGGGCATGTCAGCTGACGGCACGGGCTTTAGGCACTCCGCCAACGCCAGGCCGGGATACATTCTTATGCCCTCGGCTGCTGACTCGGCATTGACCTTGGCACCGTATTCGCTCGTGTGGATGCGGTCGATGTAGAACATCTGTCCCTTGACCTTATCCTTGCCATAGCGTTCATACTTGCGTGCGGTAATGTCGTTGAGATCTATAAATGGTATACCCTCGGCCTCAGCCACCTGTGACGACCAGAGCCCGAACGTGTCACTGACACGCGTGATGACCGTACTGTCGGCATCGTCCCAAGCATTGCGGGGCGTGAGCGACATGAGTATAGGGTGACCGCCACAGGCCTTGACATCATGTATCATGCGGCGCATATATTCGCCAAACGTGTAGACAGTCTCCTGCACGCCGGTCTCCTGAATCGTCACGCAGAGCGAATCATTGCCGATGCCGGGTATCGAAGCACGGGCCCGTCCGCTATCGTATGGGCCGTTATCGTTATGTCCCAGCTCGATTATCACCCAGTCGCCCGGACGGATCCCCTTGACCACATCAGCCCACAGACGGTTGTAGAACGTGCGGCTGCTCATGCCGCCGAGCGCATGATTCTCGACCGTGATACGGTTGCTGTCAAATTGGTCAGGCATGAAGTAACCCCATCCCCATTGACCGTTGTTGCCGTTGCCGGGCGTACCGGCGCGCATGGTCGAGTTGCCTACGAGAAAGAGCACGGGATTGTCACCTATACGTGTCGACCCTGCCACCGGACGGGCCATGCGGGCCACGTCGAGACTGTCAGGGGTGTTGTCGATGACCCCGTTGATGTCTGCCAGCGATGCGGGTACGTGTGACTGAGCATATATCGCGCCTGCGGCCGTCATAGCGGTGAAAGCAAGTGCAGCAAATATTTTTTTCATGGTATGTTTTGGTTTTAGTATTTTTTAGCAAGAACCGAGTTATAATATGCGGGATCGCCGGTGACCTCCTGTCCGGCAAACGGAGGAATCTCCACGCTCGCCCCGGCATCATCAAGCTCGACCTCGGCGAGAATCAATCCCTCATGCCGTCCGTGAAACACATCGACCTCCCACACACGGCCACCGAAGGGGACGATGTGGCGGGTCTTGTCAATGCTCCATCCGCCGGCAAGTGAGGCAGCCATCTCGCATGCATCGGTGACGGGTATCTCATATTCCCACTCGTCACGCACGGCTCCTGAGTTCTTACCCTTGACTGTCAGACGGGCATGTTCACCGATGACCCGCAGCCGCACGGTGGCCTCGGGCTGGTCGCTGAGGTAAGTCTGACGGATGTCGACAGTTTCGGTTGCCATTTTGGCGAAACTATTGTCCTTTACGAGAAATTTACGCTCTATTTCCTTAGCCATAGCGCATTGTTATTTCATTTTTGAGTAACTTTGCAAAATTAAAAAAATTCTGAGTTTCCACACCTCGTTTCTGACAAAAAAATTACGGACACGTCATGCGCTTGCGCACCTTAATAATACTTATCATAACCCTCATCACCCACTCCTTACCGGCCGTGGCCGAGAATATCACGGTGACCGGCGTGGTGCGCGACTCGCTCACCCGCGAACCGGTGCCGTTTGCCACAGTCATACTTAACGGCACCGACCGCGGCACACTCACTGACGATGACGGCCGCTACACCATCACGACTGCTCTGAAAAGCGACTCGGTCACAGCATCGGCAATGGGGTTTGACACCAAAACTATGCCGCTCGGACGCGGCACACGTATACGTCTCGACTTCGACCTGCATTCGACCGGCGTCCTGCTCGGCACGGTCGTAGCCAAACCCAAGCGCGAACACTATTCCAAGAAGAACAATCCCGCCGTGGAGTTCATGGAGCGTATACGCGCCACCCGTGATCTCGGCGATCCGCGCCACAAGGACAACTATAATTATGACAAGTACGAACGCATCACCCTTGCCATTAACAATTATCAGTTCAACGACTCGGCCAAGGGTGGTTTTGACAAAAAATTCGCATTTATCAAGGAGTATATCGACACCTCGGCGCTGACAGGTGTACCTATACTCAATGTGGCACTGCGCGAGAAGGCCTCGCAGGTGCATTACCGTCACGACCCCGAGAGCGAGAAGGAGTATGTCAAGGGTCTGCGCAATGCCGGCATGGATGATTTTCTCGATAAGGAGAGCATGCAGACATTCTACGAGGATGTGATGCGCGAGGTGGACATATATGCCAATGACATACCCCTCTTGCAGACACGATTCGTAAGCCCGCTGTCACGCATAGCGCCCGACTTCTATAAATTCTATCTCTCGGACACGGTGGATGTCGACTCGGTCAAATGTGTGGAGCTGACATTCGTGCCACGCAACGCTGCGACATTCGGATTCACAGGGCGTTTCTATGTCCCGCTCGGCGACTCGACCATGTTCATCAAGCGGGTGGTGATGCGAGTGCCGCATGACATCAACCTCAACTTTATCAACTCGATGCTCATCACGCAGGATTTTGAACGCATGCCTGACGGCACCCGCCTCAAGACCAAGGATGACATGATAATGGAGGCGCATCTGCTCCCGGGCCTGCCGGGCATGTATGCGCGCCGCAACACGGTGTACACCTCGCACACGTTCGAGCCTGCCCCGGATGCAGCCATCTTTGACCGCGGACAGGCTCAGGTCTATGCTCCCGGAGCATACGGCCGTGACGAGGCATTCTGGCAGGAAAACCGCACGACCACCATAGCCAAGGGTGAGAACTCAATCGAGAAGATGATGCAGCGATTCCGCTCCGAGCCTGTGTATTACTGGGGCGAGAAGATAATCAAGACATTCTCATCGGGATATATCACCACAGGCAATCCGTCAAAATTCGATTTCGGACCGCTGACCTCAACATTCTCGGTCAATACCGTCGAAGGTCTGCGCCTGCGTGTGGGAGGCATGACCACGGCCGCCCTCTCCAAGCGATGGTTTGCACGCGGCTACGTAGCACGCGGATTTAAGGACCACAGGTGGAAATACCGGGGCGAGGCGGAATACTCGTTCATCGACAAGCGTCAGCATTCGCGCGAATTTCCAGTACATGCCATCCGTGCCACACAACTCTATGACATGAATATGCTCGGCCAGCACTTCACATCCAACAATCAGGACAATATGTTCATGTCGGCCAAGCGTATGGAAGACCTCCAGATGACCTATCACCGCGTGACCAAACTGGAGTATATCCTGGAGATGGAGAATAATTTCTCAATCAACGCCCGTCTGCAGAACGAACGTCAGGAGCCGACGCGCTACATGCCCTTCACCGATGGTTACGGCAGGAGTTTCGGCCATTACACCATCAACTCGGCCACCGTCGAGCTGCGCTATGCTCCCGGCGAGAAGTTCTATCAGATGAAGACCGGTCGTCTGCCTATCAATTTCGACGCCCCCGTCTTCACACTCAGTCACACATGGGCGCCCAAAGGGGTGTGCGGCAATCCGTTTGCCGTGGCCTCGACCGAGGCTTCGTTCAGCAAACGATTCTGGTTTTCAGCATTCGGATATATGGATGTCTTCGCAAAAGGGGGGCATGTGTGGACCCGCTCACCCTACCCCAATCTGCTTATCCCCAATGCCAACCTTTCGTACTTTCTGCAAATGGAATCCTTCTCGTGCCTAAACCCGATGGAGTTTATCAACGACAGCTATGCGCAGTGGGATCTCACCTACTGGGCCAACGGCGCGATACTTAATTACATACCTCTGCTCAAGAAACTCAAGCTGCGCGAGGCCGTCTTCTTCCGCGGACTCTACGGCCACCTGAGCCATCGCAACCGTCCGTGGGAGAATCCTGAACTGTATGCCTTTCCGTCCGATGCCAACACGCAACTCATGAGCCACACCCCTTATATGGAGGCGGGTGTGGGTATCGACAACCTGTTCAAGGTGCTTCGTGTCGACTATTGCTGGCGCCTCAACTACCGTAACAATCCCGGAGCATGCCGCGGCGGCCTGCGATTTATGTTTCACTTCGGATTCTGACCGTTGCCGCTCTCCTTTGACTCCAGCACACGGCCCCACAGGTCGACAAATCGTCGGGCCACTACACCCGTGTCATTATATTTCACCACCAGCTCGCGACCTTCGCGTCCCCGCTGTTTTATCAGCTCGGGATGCATCACCGTATTCTCTATTGTCGCGTACAGCGCATCGTCATCAGGCACAGCATTGATGATAGGGCGAAGATGCTCCTCACCTATAAATTCGTAATACTCTTCCTCGCCACCGCTGAGGGTGTTCAGACCCATAGCCATTGCCAGCAGTGCATTAGTGGCGGGCGTGTAAGAATAGAGCTGGTCAAGCACTACATGACTCCCGCGCATACGTTGGATATATTCGCCGTACGGGAGATTCTCGACTATCTCAAGCGTACACCTGTCGGGATGACGCTCGGCTACGCGACGGGCGGCCTCGAATATTCGGTCCGTCCCTTTCTCGACCTTTCTGTCACGATGCATTCCCAGAAACAATCGTACACGATCGATTCTGTCAGGCAACTCGACCGGACGTATGGCCTGAGTGTCGATCGGAATACCGCCGTACGCGAGTCTGTCATCCGACAGCTGTTTCCGGCAGGCCAGATGATATTCGTATAGGGCCGACACGGCTCCGTCGATGCCGTCATATATCTCCGCACAATGGCTCTTCAGAGGATCTTCAAGCCACGCCTTGATCACGTCGGGAGACTGTATATGATAAGGAGAGGGCTTGCCATAGACCATCCATTCGTTATAAGCAAGCGGTGATGATGGGGACAGACATAGATCGGCATAAGCTGTGTCAGTGCCTAAGGCAGTAAGAAATATACTGCGGTTGTGCCGTTTGAGCTCACGAAACAGCATGATGTTACGTTCGGGACGCAGGTTGACAAATACAGGATTATTCAACTGCACCACATCAAATCCCCTCAATCGCGACTTCATCAGCCGGCACAGCTTGAACCACAGACGCGCGCCCGACAGTTTGCCATCCTTGCGTGACAGGTCAATGTCGCGCTCGGTATCCATCCATCCGGAACCGTTCGATGCCAGAACCACGTCATGGCCCATCTCACGCAGGCCGCCCGCAAGCGCGCGGTGATAATTGCTCGCATCGCCGACCATAAGTATACGCAACTGTCTATTCTTCATAACGTAATGACTTTCATATCTGTTACAGTCAACAAAATTAACGTTTACATCGTTATTTACAAAAAATCTGTCATGCAAAAATTCATCATTCCGACTCAGAAAAATATATTTGCAGGGTGATAAATAATTATTACCTTTGCATCTGTTTGACATAATAATTTCACAGACATCGTGATAATGAAATCAAGAATCGTAATCCTGTTATCTCTGTTACTAATATCTGTCATAGCCGCGGATACCGCATCAGCCCAGTTGAACAAAGGGACAAAATCAGTCGGCATCAAGACCGGCTACGTTACTCTCAACAAGACCGCCACTGCGGGGATAGAACTTCAGTATGCATTCTCGCGCCACTTCGTGCTCGCGCCCGGCATCGACATGATATTCCGCAACGAGAATCTCGACGGCATGATGTTCAACCTCGACTATCACGGCCCGTGGCAACTCGACAAAGACGGACGCTGGTATTTCTATCACATTCTCGGTGCCAACTATGCCTCATGGAGCAGCCATCTCAAAAATGTATCTGACCCGGGGTCGGATGATAAGAATGACGACGTGACACAGCGCACCAACCGTTTCGGCCTCGACTTCGGCGCCGGTGTGGAATACTATGTACGCCCTACCCTCAAACTGTCGCTCCAAGGTAAATTCAACTGGCTGAAAGGTTATAACACCGGCCTGTTCAATCTCGGCATCAGCTACGTGTTCTGAACCCGCCGCCGAGCATGCAGTATGCCGAAATCAAACAATAACGGCAATACACGGGTTATATACTATAGAGGTAAGACACCCTCGATCATTAACATGTCTCACAATTATAGCTATATAACGTTATGAAACGATTCTGGATTTTTACATCATTCGTCCTGATATTCGCCTTAGCCGTATGGATGTTCTCGACAAGAATTGACAGTCAGGCGCAGGCATCCAACAGCACACCGCAATTGCTTGAGGCCACAAATACGTCATCACACCTTTCGACATCCGACCTCAAAGGCAAATATGTTCTGGTTAATTTCTGGGACTCGCACAATGCCGTGTCGCGCATCGCGGCGGGTGAGTATGACCGATATTACCGCACGCATCGCAATAACAATCTGCGGCTGCTGTCAGTCAATACCGACGACAACCGACGGCTGTTTGACGAGATCGTACGTCGTGACGGACTCGATACGCTGACACAATTTCACATCGCGGACGTGAAGGCACGCGGCATCTCACCCGGCTATCATCCCGAGAGCGGATACTCATCCTATCTGCTCAATCCGTCAGGCAAAATCATCGCCGTAAACCCCACAGTGCAGGCTGTGAATAAAATTGTCTCGACAAATTAGAAAAAGTGTGATTTACACGAATTTTTACTAAAAAAGTGTTTCAGGACTACTGTTACACAATGATATAGGCCCGACTTCTCGAAATGAACAAGTTGGGCCTTGTTTATTCGTGTCAAATATACAGTATCTATCTTTGTAACATCTTAATAATCGTGATGTTTGCCAATTTTTCGCCGGTAAGAGTATTTGATTTGTACTAAAAATTTGTATCTTTGCGTACCTATTGATTTTTACTATACCGTACGGTATTTTTTAACCAAATCAACATGAAAAAAACATCTTTTGCGCTGGCATTGGGGTTGGCATTTTCCGCGCATGGCTATTGTAAGTCAACACAACCCTCACAATCCACAGTACAGTCACCGGTCATTGCAGCATCATCATCGACCGCACAGGAATCAGTCGCATACGCTTTTGATGGAAATCCGTCTACCGTATGGACACTCGACGCCTCGTCACTCAAACATCCGCAGTGGCTGATGCTCACAATCGGTAATCCGGGTGACGTGCAGTCAATCACAATCTCACAGAAGGGAGCTTCGGCCGAGCAGTTGAAGCGGGCACTTGAGGTCTATGTGACATACGACCCCATGAATCTCGGCACCCCCGTTGACTTCAACGTCTCGACTGAGAAGGGCAATACGGTCCTGACGTTCCCGGCCAAGTACGGAGCGCATGTACGTATCGCTGTCAAACCCGATGTCATCACACGTCCCTGGTCGCTCGCCGAACTTGCCGTCGGCATCGCAGCCGCAGCTGCACCTGTTGACGAAGCCGGTGTAGACCGTTCTTACCTCGACACCTCTCTGCCTGTCGACCGCCGCATCGAGATACTGCTCGCACAGATGACTCCCGAGGAAAAGATGGAACTCATACGTGAGGGATGGGGAATACCCGGTGTGCCGCGTCTCGGCATACCCGACATCAAGAAAGTTGAGGCCATCCACGGCTATAGCTACGGCACGGGAGCCACAATGTTTCCACAGGTGCTCGGCATGGCTGCCTCATGGAACAGACCTCTATTATATAAGGTGACAGAAGCTATCGGTCGCGAGAGCCTCGAAGCAGGTTCTATCGCCGCATGGTCACCGGTGCTCGACGTCGCTATCGACCCTCGCTGGGGCCGCTGTGAAGAGAGTTTCGGCGAAGACCCCTATCTCTGCTCCGAACTGGGCAAAGCCTGGGTCAACGGCTATCAGAGCCTCGGACTGATCACCACCCCCAAACACTTCGGAGCACACGGCGCGCCTCTGGGCGGACGTGACAGCCACGATGTAGGATTTAATGAGCGCGAGATGCGCGAGGTGCACCTCGTGCCGTTCCGCGAAGTATTCCGCGAGTGCAAACCCCAGTCCGTGATGATGTCATACGGTGACTACATGGGTGTACCTGTCGGCAAAAGTAAAGAACTGCTCAGGGGCATCCTGCGTGACGAATGGGGATTTGACGGATTTATCGTCAGTGACTGCGGCGCTATCGCCAATATGACCTCACGCAAGCACTACACAGCCCGCGACAAGGTCGAGGCCGCCAACGATGCACTGCGCGCAGGCATCGCCACCAACTGTGGTGACACATATAACGATAAGGATGTCATCGCTGCCGCTGTCAACGGACAGCTCGACACCGAAGCTCTCGACGACGTGTGCCGCGACATGCTCCGTGTAATGTTCCGTATGGGTCTGTTTGAAAACAATCCCTGCAAACCGCTTGACTGGAACCGTCAGTTCCCCTCATGGCAGTCACCCGAACATGTGGCACTCGCCCGCGAGATGGCACGTCAGTCAATGGTGCTTCTGAAGAATACTGATGATATTCTCCCTCTTTCCAAGTCGATCGGCTCAATCGCTGTTATCGGACCGGGTGCCGACAATCTCCAGCTCGGCGACTACTCGGGCAAGCCTCTCGACGGTCAGCTTAAATCGGTACTCGATGGTATCAAGGGAGCCGTCTCTCCCTCGACCAAGGTTATATACGCCAAAGGTTGCGGCTTCACCACCGACGACACCTCGATGCTCAATGAGGCTGTCGAGGCCGCACGCAAGGCTGATGTAGCCGTCGTGGTCCTCGGTGACTATGCCGGTCACCCCTCGATCGAAGGTGAAAAACCGACTTCAGGTGAAAACCACGATCTCGCCGGTCTGCAATTCCAGGGCAAACAGAATCTGCTGCTCGACATGATATGTGCCACAGGAACACCCGTGATACTTGTCGCACAGGTTGGCCGTCCCTACGATCTTACCTCGGCCTCGCTCCAGACCAAGGCTATACTCGTCAACTGGTATCCCGGTCAGGAGGGTGGTCTCGCCACGGCCGATGTACTCTTCGGTGACTATAATCCTGCCGGTCGACTCCCGATGACATTCCCTCAGAGCGCCGCGCAGCTGCCCCTTAACTACAACTTCAAGACCTCCGGCCGCCGGTATGAGTATGTCGACATGGAGTTCTATCCCCTCTACCGTTTCGGTTACGGACTCAGCTACACCACATTCTCCTACTCCAATCTTAAGATCAACACTCTCCCTGACGGAAATGTAGAGATCAAGGCCGATGTGACCAATACCGGCGCACGTCCCGGTGACGAAGTGGCACAGCTCTACGTTACCGACATGTACGCATCTGTTAAAACCCGCGTGATGGAACTCAAAGGATTCGAGCGCATTTCACTCAATCCGGGTGAGACCAAGACCGTCACATTCACACTTACCCCCTACGATCTCTCGCTGCTCAATGTCGACCTCGACCGTGTGGTCGAACCCGGTGAGTTTAAGATCATGGTGGGTGGTATGAGTCCCGATTTCATAGCCCGTGACAATATCAAGGACTCACTCTCCTATCCTGAAGGTCGCGGACTCGTCGGCACACTTGATTATAAAAGTCCGGCTGCCGCCGATTTCAAGTATACGGTTCACGAAGTGCGCCATAATCTCGCCGATGAGTCCGATATGGTAACTGTCGAAGTGGCCAATAACGGCAATCTGACCGACACAGGCACACTCACTCTCTACGTCGACGGCAACCGCACCGGCGACATCCGCCACTACGAACTCAACCCCGGCCAGTCGAAATTCATCGACTTCAAGGTCCCGGCCTCTCAGTGGAAAAATCTTAACTTCGTGTCGCGCCACTCTGTCCTGACTCATTCACGATAATCGTCCGACCCGAACATATCTTCATCACAGGCGTTGTAACAGTATGACAGCTGTACAACGCCTGTATTTTATTCGTAAAATTCAAATTTTACTATAAAATATTTGGTAGATTCAGCGCAAAAGTATAATTTTGTCACAGAATTTAATCCAAATGGCAAACTCATTCATCAATCACAATTATTGGTGGCGCATCGGTAGAAATAATCGATGGCAGTGAGTTATGTCGCAAAAATATCAATCTTTACGTTTTTTATAACGCGATCAATCCCCAAAACATCATATCGCGCCAAGCCATCGATAAACAATCGGTGGCTTGCTTTTTTTCTCACTGTTTCAGAATAAACTCATATTTACATGAACAATACATTTCACTCTACCCTTCCCGTTGACAAAGACGGGTATTACGGACACTTCGGAGGTGCATATATCCCCGAGATACTTCACGGCAATGTCGAACGTCTGCGCGAGGCATTCTACAGATATGCGGCTGATGACGACTTCAACCGCGAACTTGACCGGCTGCTGCACGACTATGTCGGCCGCCCCACTCCTCTCTACAAGGCCGAACGCCTGAGCCAACACTACGGCACAAACATATATCTCAAGCGCGAAGACCTCAACCATACCGGTGCACATAAGATCAACAATGCCCTTGCATCCGTCCTGCTCGCAAAGCGTATGGGCAAGCACCGCATCATCGCTGAGACAGGTGCCGGACAGCACGGTGTGGCCACGGCGACCGCATGCGCCCTCATGGGGATGGAGTGTATCGTATTCATGGGTGCCACAGACGTCGCACGTCAGCAGCCTAACGTAGAACGTATGCGTATGCTCGGCGCCAAGGTCGAGGCCGTACAGAGTGGCAACAAGACTCTCAAGGATGCTACCAACGAGGCTATACGCTTCTGGTGTTGCAATCCCGACAGTTTCTATGTCATCGGATCGACCGTCGGTCCGCATCCCTATCCCGAGATGGTAGCCTACTTTCAGTCGGTAATATCGCGCGAGATACGCTCGCAACTTCTCTCGCAGACTGGATCGGAACTTCCCGACTATGTCATAGCCTGCATCGGTGGCGGAAGCAACGCCGCAGGAGCCTTCTATCATTTCATCAACGAGCCTTCGGTTAGACTCATCGCAGCCGAGGCCGCCGGTCTCGGGACTGACTCAGGCATGACCGCGGCAACAATGAAAGTCGGCACAGAGGGTATAATCCACGGCTCGCGAACAATGGTCATGCAGACCGAAGACGGACAGATCGTAGAACCATACTCTATCTCGGCCGGACTCGATTATCCCGGTGTCGGCCCCCTGCACTCCTATCTCGCATCGTCAGGACGTAGCGAGGTCCTGGCCATCACTGACCGTCAGGCTCTGGACGCAGCACTGCGTCTGACACGCACCGAAGGCATCATCCCCGCACTTGAATCGGCTCATGCCATGGGAGTGCTCGATGTAAGGAAATTCTCACCCGACGACACCGTTGTCATCAACCTGTCAGGACGCGGTGACAAGGATATGCAGACCTATATCCGCGAACTCGTAGACGATAAGAATTGAATAGTAAACACTCATAAACAATTGTATAAACAATGTCACGCCATATACTGAAAGTCAATTCACGCATCATTCCGGCCGATCTGGAGACTCCGGTGGGAATATATCTTAAAATCCGCGACCTGTATCCGCAGTCGGCCCTGCTTGAGAGTTCAGACTATCACACGTCACAAAACTCCGTAAGTTACATCGGTGTCGATCCGATAGGCAGCTTCACCGTCATCAACGAAACTATCAGGCTCGAATATCCCGATGCACCGACACGGATAATACCCATCACCGGTGATGTGGATGTCGTGCGTGAACTAAAGGAATACGTAGCGTCATTTGACATCGAAGGCGACACCGACGGGACGGCAAACGGACTGTTCGGATACACGGCATACGATGCGGTGCGCTATTTCGAGAGTGTGGACATACAGCTCAAAGAGGCATGCTTCACATCCGTGCCGGACATGAAATATATCCTCTACAGATTCATCATCCGGGTCAATCACTTCAAGAATCAGATGACGGTATTCGAGCACACCATACCCGGACAGCCATCAGCGATTGACGAGATCATCAGTGTAATCCATAACAATAATGTGGCACAGTATTCATTCGCAGTGACATCTGCACCTACCTCCACCGTCACCGACGATGAATACAAGGATATGGTGCGCCGGGGCATACGCCACGCTATGCGCGGAGATGTATTTCAGATAGTCCTGTCACGGCGTTTCGCCCAGAAATTCTCAGGCGACGAGTTCAACGTCTATCGTGCTTTGCGCTGTGTCAATCCTTCCCCCTATCTGTTCTATTTCGATTTCAGCGATTTCCGCATCTTCGGCTCATCACCCGAGACTCACCTGCGCGTAGAGGGTCACACCGCTTACATCGACCCTATTGCAGGAACGTTCAAGCGTACCGGCAACGATGCCCTCGATCATGAACTGGCCCGCGCTCTGCTGGATGACGAGAAGGAGAATGCCGAGCATATCATGCTTGTCGACCTTGCGCGTAACGACCTGAGCCGCGGCGGAGGCAAGGTGACGATCGACTTCCTGAAACAGATACAATATTATTCGCATGTCATACACATGGTGTCGCGCGTCAAGGGTGAGTTGCCTGAGGGTGCGGATGTCTACCGACTGTTTGCCAACACCTTTCCGGCCGGCACTCTCAGCGGTGCACCCAAAGTACGTGCCATGCAGCTCATCAACGAGATCGAACCGCACTCGCGCATGACTTACGGCGGATGTATAGGATTCATCGGATTTAACGGCAATCTCAATCAGGCCATCACCATCCGATCATTCCTCAGTCACGGCAACAGCCTGTATTTTCAGGCCGGGGCAGGAATCGTAGCCCGCTCGGTGCCTGAAAACGAACTACAGGAAACCAATAACAAACTCGGCGCACTGGTACGGGCGCTCACCTACGCCGAAACATTCGGCAAATGATGGTACATCACTAAAAATGCGAAACAGCTATGAAACTTCTCATTCTCGATAATTACGATTCGTTCACATATAATATAGTGCATGCGGTGCGTTCGCTCGGCATCGAGCCGACAGTCCGCCGTAATGACCGTATCACTCTCGACGAGGTGGATGCCTTTGACAAAATCATCATCTCTCCCGGTCCGGGCATACCATCGGAGGCCGGCATTCTTCCGCAGTTGCTCGAACGCTATGCCACGAGCAAACCCATACTTGGCATCTGTCTCGGACATCAGGCCATCGGCGAACGTTTCGGTGCCGGACTCAGAAATCTGCCTGAGGTATATCACGGCATAAAATCAACGATAACCATCACCCGACCCGATTATATATTCGCGGGACTGCCCGACAAGATAGATGTAGGCCGCTATCATTCATGGGTCGTCGATCGCGAGGGGTTGCCGGAATGTCTCGAAGTCACGGCCGTCAGTCCCGACGGTGAGATCATGGCGATGAGACACCGCTCGCTTGATGTGCGGGGCGTACAGTTTCACCCCGAGTCGATCCTGACACCACAGGGACTCACGATAATCGAAAACTGGATCAAGGCTTAACCGTAAAAAACATCTGGAAATGAAAAATCTGCTATATAAAATGTTCGAGCACAAAAGCCTGTCGCGTGACGAGTCTCATCAGGTGCTGCTCAACATAGCCGACGGTCGATATAACGACGCGCAGCTGTCGGCATTCATGACCGTATATCTGATGCGTGCCATTACGCTCGATGAACTGACAGGATTTCGCGACGCGATCCTTGAGCGACGCAATCCCGTAGATTTCGGCGATGTCAAAGCGATCGACATCGTGGGTACGGGCGGTGACGGCAAGAACACGTTCAACATCTCGACGGCCTCATGCTTTGTTGTCGCGGGGACGGGCCGTAAGGTCGTGAAGCACGGCAATTACGGAGCAAGTTCAATCTCAGGCGCATCCAACGTGCTCGAACAGCATGGCGTAAAGTTTACCGCCGACTTGTCACGACTTGACCGCTCGCTCAGTGACAGCGGCGTGTGTTATCTGCACGCCCCATTCTTCAGCCCCGCGCTCAAAAGTGTCGGACCTGTAAGAAAGGCGCTCGGCGTGCGTACGTTCTTCAATATGCTCGGTCCGCTGGTCAATCCGTTCATGCCCCGCTATCAGCTGCTGGGCGTATACAATCTCAAGCTTATGCGTCTGTACAACTATATCGCCCAACAGGAAGGTATCGACTGTACGGTAGTCCATTCGCTTGACGGATATGATGAGATCTCGCTCACATCCCCGTTCAAAGTCTGCTCATCTGCTGAGGAAAGGCTTTACCTGCCCGAAGAACTCGGTTTCGAGACCACCGATCAGGAATCACTGTCAGGAGGCGAAAGTGTCGAGGAGGCCGCTGCAATATTTGACCGCGTGCTCGCAGGCACCGCCACCAAGGCTCAGACCGACTGTGTCGTGGCCAACTCCGCTTTTGCCATCCATACACTTGACCCGCAGGTATCCATCGCTGACGCCATCGCCGAGGCCCGTGAGTCTATCCGCTCGGGGGCCGCGCTCGGGTCGTTCAGAAAGTTCGTTGAATTAAACTCCTGAGCCATGCCGGATATTTTACAACAGATCGTCGACAACAAGCGGCGCGAGGTTGAAGCGATGAGCGCATACAGACAGTATGATTGCACGGGACGTGAAAAAATCCGCTCGATGAGCCGTGCTCTCGCATCGAGCGATACAGGGATAATCGCGGAGTTCAAACGCCGATCCCCCTCCAAAGGTGACATTCATCCCATGGCTATGGTGTCGGAGGTCATCCCGTCATACGCCTCGGCCGGAGCTTCGGCATGTTCCATACTCACGGACACTCCTTATTTCGGCGGCGCGCTTACCGATCTTGTCTCGGCCCGCACGCTCACCGATATACCGCTTCTGCGCAAGGATTTTATCATCAGTGAATTTCAGATACATGAAGCCGCACATCACGGCGCCGATGCAATCCTGCTCATCGCGGCGGCTCTGTCACGCGACGAGATCGAACGGTTTACCGATTGCGCACACAATGCCGGCCTTGAGGTGCTGCTCGAACTCCACTCGATGAACGAACTGGACCGATTCTGTCAGCATGTGGACATGGTAGGAGTCAACAACCGTAACCTCGCCACATTCCACACCGATCCGGCTCTGTCGCTTAAAGTGGCCAAGGAACTGCCCGACAGTGTTGTCAGAGTGGCAGAGAGCGGTCTGACATCCATGCAGGAAGTAAGACGACTGCGTGATGCGGGCTATCGCGGATTTCTTATCGGCGAGACATTCATGCGCGAGTCCGATCCCGGAGATGCCCTCGCACGGTTTCTGGCCCAATGAAATCTCACATCAGTTATGAACTAAAAATCTGACCGACCATGCTTATAAAAATATGCGGGCTCTCCGACCCTGAATCCATACGACAGATTACCGATCTGCACCCCTCCATGATGGGCTTCATATTCTATGCCCCATCCCCACGCAATGCCTGTGCCCTGCTCCCCCGCATTATGTCCGACATTCCTGATGACATCGAACGTGTCGGAGTATTTGTCGACGCACCCGTCGAACATATAATGCGTACAGTGCTGCGTTACGGACTCACCACCATACAGCTTCACGGCAACGAGTCACCCGAAATATGCCGTGAGTTACGCAAACCTTGGCTTAAAGTCATGAAGGCCATCGGCATTGGCGAAAATATCGACCTGGAGAAACTGCGGCAATATGAAGGATCGGTTGACCGATTTGTCTTCGACACAGCCACAGCCTATCACGGTGGTTCAGGCAGGAAATTTGACTGGACACTCCTGCGCGACTATCCCCTCACGACACCATTCCTGCTCAGTGGCGGCATAGGCCCCGATGATGCCGAGGCTATCCGCGAAGCCTCAGCATCCCTACCGATGATGGAGGGCATAGACATCAACAGCCGATTCGAGATCCGCCCCGGATGCAAATCGCCCGAGCTTGTCAAAGCCTTTATGGAAGCGCTCTAACCCATAATCCCCACACTTGTAAAATCATCCTATATGAATCGTTTACAATCACTCTTCGCACGCAAATCGTCCGATATACTCTCAGTATTCCTCACCGCAGGATTTCCCACACTTGACTCCACCGTACCCGTCATCGAAGAGCTCGCCCGTCAGGGAGTCGACATGGTCGAGATCGGCGTTCCGTTCTCCGACCCAATGGCCGACGGTGTTGTGATCCAGCACAGTTCGACCGTGGCCCTTCGCAACGGCATGACACTGGCCCGCCTCTTCGACCAGGTGGCCGAAGCACGTAAACGTGTTCCCGACATGCCCTTCGTCCTGATGGGTTATCTCAATCCCATCCTGCGGTTCGGCATCGAAAATGTCTTCGCACGATGTCAGGAGACAGGCATTGACGCCATCATCATTCCCGACCTGCCGTTTGCAGAGTATATGAGCGAATACAAACCTCTGTGCGAGAAATACGGCATAGACCTCATAATGCTCATAACGCCCGAGACAAGCGCCGAGCGCATACACCTCATCGATGACAATTGCTCGGGATTCATCTACATGGTGTCAACCGCATCGACAACCGGCACTAAAGATCGGTTCACACCTGAACAGACCGACTATTTCCGTCGCATAGCCTCGATGCATCTCACCCATCCGCGCCTGATCGGTTTCGGCATCTCCAATCCGTCTACTATGGCCGACGCGTGCGCCAACTCATCCGGCGCCATCATCGGATCACTATTCATCAAGTGCCTTGAACGCAACGTCACTATCCCCGAGGCAGTCACCGACCTCCGCACCACCCTCGGATTATAATCCGACCGTATATTACCATCCCCTCCACCCGGTATTAACAAATCTCGGACGGAGGGGATAAGAAACATTTTTATCTGGAAAGTTTTGTAAATAATTGGCTTATTAGTACCTTTGTAAATATCATTTTATAGAATATTATATTGAAAAATTAGCTATAATTATCATTATAATGATATTTTCAAACAAATCACTTACTACCTCGGACGTTATACGTAATCTTGGTTTGAGGTTCCGCGATTACAGGTTGCGGTTGAGGATGACCCGTAAAGAGGTTTCCGAGGCCGCCTCAATCGGTATGACTACTCTTTATAAGTTTGAGTCAGGCAATATGACCGACATTTCTTTCAGTACCCTACTGAGATTAATGAGGGTGATAGGTCTTGGCGATAACTGGGAGTCATTGCTGCCGGAGTTGCCGGAATCGCCGTATATGTATGATGACAATGACAAGAAAATTCAGCGAGTAAGGCACCAAAAGAAATAGGAAGTTATAAGTCCGAGTGATGAGTTATGAAGTTATAACTTATATCCATACTCAGGAAAGAAGTATAAATATGGCACAGAAAGAGAGTATTTTAAAGAATAAGAGTCAAGCATTTGCACTACGTATAATAAAGATGTATAAATATTTATGTGATGAACAAAAAGAATATATATTGTCAAAACAGGTTTTACGTAGCGGTACAAGTATAGGTGCCAATATTGCCGAGGCGTTTTATGCACAAAGTGAAGCAGATTTCATAGCTAAACTTCATATCTCAAGAAAAGAGACTGGAGAAACTATCTATTGGATAGAATTGCTCCGCGATGCTTCGTATTTAGATTATTATAAGGCTGCTTCAATTTTGGAAGATTGTGAGGAATTGATGAAACTTCTTACATCATCAATCAAAACAATGAAAGAGAAAAAGACACTTCATAACTCATAACTCTGACCTATGACCTACTTGAAGGTAAAATTATGGGGAAAAGAAATCGGACGGCTCGTTTGGAACTCAGCGACGAGACGGACATACTTTATGTATAATCCTGATCTAAACGATATTCCTGACATAGCACCTTTGCTGTCATCTGCAAAGAACCGTAATGCTCTTTTACCGATTTATGGTGATGAGCGACCGCTGTATCAGGGTTTGCCACCATTTATCGCAGACTCGCTGCCTGATTCGTGGGGTAATACACTCTTTGATAAATGGGTGAAGGATAATAAGATTCCTCGCAATAAAGTCACTCCGCTCTATAAGCTTATGTTTATAGGCACACGAGGAATGGGCGCTTTGGAATATGAACCATGCGCTGATGATCTTACCCATAATCGAAAAATCGACATCAAATCTCTATACGATATATCTCTGAAAATTCTTGAAGACAGGGATAATATAGTTCTGAATACTAATGAGGAGCTGACTTTACAGGCACTTCTCGCAGTTGGTACATCAGCCGGTGGCAGACAGATGAAAGCTATTATTGCCATAAATGAGGAAACCGGGGAAACACGATCAGGACAAACCGATGGACTTGATGGCTTTGACTACTATATCCTGAAATTCGGTGATAAGTCCATGCCGATTGCTGAAATTGAGACAGCTTATTACAATATGGCTGTCGCTGCCGGTATCATTATGGAAGAATGTCGGTTATTCCCGGTTGACGGTATAAACCATTTCCTTACGAAACGATTTGACAGAGTCAACGGAAAGAAGATCCACATGCAGACTTTGGCAGCAATGAATCCCGAAGCTCGCAGTTACGAAGATCTCGTGGCTACCTGTCGGGAACTTTCAATTTCGGAGTCAGAGATCGAGCAGCTTTTCTGCCGGTTAGCTTTTAATGTTATGACCAACAACACTGACGATCATAACAAGAACTTCGCGTTTCTTCTTGAAGAAAACGGCAAATGGCGACTGGCGCCGGCATACGATATAACTTTCATTTTCAACACGAACGGAACCGGTCCTAATATCGAACGAAGATTGAGCATCGGAGGCAAAACGAGCGAGATTACAAAAGCTGACTTACTCGATTTCGCAAAACAAAATGATATTAAGAATGCCAACGCTATGATAAACCGAGTTGCAGATGCCATCAAGGATTTCAACCGATACGCGACAGAAAATGGTATTACCCAACCATGGCGCAGCATCATTCAGAAAACTCTAACTGAAAATCTGATTGCATTCGGTTATCATAATAAAGAGAATAATGTATATTCTTCGTTCAACGATACATTTGGAAGAACCATTGACTGTCTTTCCCTCTCTGTAAATTCCAAAGGATATATTGAAGTCTCTACACTTATCAATGGAAAGCGCCACCGAAAATTCATTCGACCGAATATGGAAATCTATTCCGACCTGATGAAGCAAGACATTTTCAACCTTCCCTTCCAAGATAAAATCCGATTAGTAGAAACCCTCTTTCCTTTGGGGTAAATGCGGTTAATGCGACTGTGCTACTGAATTTGTGGTTGTGGCGGGGATTTTGTAGCTTTGCATTTATTTTTGCAAATTCTAATCGACGATATATAATATGGTTTCAGTTGACGGACTTACCGTGGAGTTCGGGGGAACTACCCTCTTCAAGGATGTTTCTTTCGTGATCAATCCTAAGGACCGCATAGCCCTGATGGGTAAGAACGGTGCGGGCAAGAGCACACTGCTAAAGATTCTTGCCGGAGTGCGTCAACCCACTCGCGGCTCTGTATCAGTGCCTAAGGATTGCACGGTGTGTTATCTGCCTCAGCACATGATGACCGAGGATGGTCGCACGGTGTTTGAGGAAGCCTCTCAGGCCTTTGCACATCTTAAGGAAATGGAGGCCGAAATCGAGGCGATGAACAACGAACTCGCCACACGTACTGACTATGAGAGCGACTCGTACATGCAGCTCATCGAAAAAGTGTCGGCCGTGAGCGAAAAGTTTTATGCCATCGACCTGACTCACTTTGAGGAAGATGTGGAGAAGGCACTGCTCGGCATGGGATTTGAACGTTCCGACTTCGGGCGTCCCACTTCGGAATTTTCCGGAGGATGGCGCATGCGCATCGAGCTCGCCAAGTTACTCCTGCAAAACCCGGACGTACTGCTGCTTGACGAGCCGACCAACCATCTCGACATCGAGTCGATCGGCTGGCTTGAGGATTTCATCATCAACAGCCCGATGGCAGTGGTGGTCATCAGTCACGACCGTCGTTTCATCGACACGATTACAACCCGCACCATCGAGGTGACTCTGGGACGCATCTATGACTATAAGGCCCGTTACAGCCACTATCTTGAGCTGCGTAAGGAGCGCCGTCAGCAACAGCAGAAACAGTATGACGACCAGCAGAAGCAGATAGCCGAGGCACGCGAATTTATCGAGCGTTTCAAGGGCACTTACTCCAAGACATTTCAGGTGCAGAGCAAGGTCAAATGGCTCGAAAAACTTGAAATTGTGGAGGTGGATGAGGAGGATACATCAGCATTGCGCCTGAAGTTCCCCCCATGCCCGCGCAGCGGCAGTTATCCTGTGATAGCCGAGGGTGTGGGCAAGAGCTATGACGGCGTGCCGGTATTCTCCAACGCATCATTCACCATCGAGCGCGGTGACAAGGTAGCCTTCGCCGGCCGTAACGGCGAGGGTAAGTCTACCATGGTCAAAGCCATAATGAAAGAAATCACCCACGATGGCTCCCTGACGTTGGGTCACAACGTCAAAATCGGTTACTTTGCGCAGAACAGTGCATCTCTGCTTGACGAGGATCTGACCGTATTTCAGACCATCGACGATATAGCCGTAGGTGACGTGCGTCTGAAGATTCGTGACCTGCTTGGTGCATTTATGTTCGGCGGCGAGGAGAATCAGAAGAAGGTAAAGGTGTTGTCGGGCGGTGAACGTGTGCGCCTGTGCATGATCAAGCTTTTGCTCGAACCGATCAATCTGCTCATACTTGACGAGCCTACCAATCATCTTGATCTCAAGACCAAGGATATTCTCAAACAGGCCCTGCGCGACTTTGACGGCACACTTATTGTTGTCAGTCACGACCGCGACTTTCTGGACGGTCTTGTGACGAAAGTCTATGAATTTGGCGGAGGCAAAGTGCGCGAACATCTCTGCGGCATCAACGAATTTCTCGAAAAGAAGAAGGCCGAGCAACTTAATTGATCTCGACATGTAGACATATACATTGACTGAAAGAGTCCGGTGCTTCACCGGGCTCTTTCGTTACATATAACCGAAACCGCCCCATAAGAAAATTATTGCTGTCCGATAAAACTTTTTGAGGTAGAATAAAAAAGTATCGCAAGAGCGTGGCTCAGGTGTAAGCGAATAAACACACGCGCACCCGCTGAGTCCGATGACAGGCTCGGCGGGTGTGCGTGTATTATGGCGGATGTGTTTACACTTCGCGACCGCGGAGATAGATGCGCTCGATGAGCGGTTCGGTGTAAGAGTACAACAGATAAGCTGCCGACGGGAGCGGACGCGTGATGAAGAACGATGCAACCTTGCCGGAAGTGATCGATCCGTAGCGTGAGGCGAGTCCCATGGCCGCGGCACCGTTGAGCGTAGATGCGTTAAGAGCCTGCTCGGGCGTCATGCGCAACTGTATACATCCGAGCGATGACATGAACCGCATGTCGCCCGAGGGGGATGTGCCGGGATTGTAATCCGATGCTATTGCCACAGCCGCACCAGCCTTGATAAGCGCAGGAGCCGGAGCGTGACACATATTCAGGAAGAATGATGCGCCGGGCAGCACCGTCGCAATGGTCGGGGATGTCGCAAGCAGATCGATCTCCGTCTGACCGATATTCTCAAGATGATCGACTGATGCAGCACCGTTGGCCACACCGACCTGCACACCACCCGAGCAATGCAGCTGATTGGCATGCAGACGCGGAGCGATGCCGTAACGGGCGGCTTCATTGAAAATCTTCTCTGTCTGCCCGACAGTAAAAAATCCCTGCTCGCAGAACACATCCACATAATCGGCCAAGCCTTCGGCCGCTACGGCCGGTAGCATATCACGGCACACGTGCTCAACATAATCATCCTGTCTGCCCTCGTATGCACGCCCTACAGCATGAGCGCCGAGAAATGTCGAACGGACCTCAAGGGGAAATTCCCTCTTGATACGTGCGATGACACGCAGTATCTTGATCTCATCCTCAAGCGTCAGTCCATAACCGCTCTTGATCTCGACGGCTCCTGTACCTGAAGCTATTATGGCACAAAGACGTGGCACCGCCTCGTCAAACAATTGGTCCTCACTATAATTGTGCAGACGGTCGGCCGAGTTGAGTATGCCACCGCCACGCGCAGCGATTTCGGCATAACTCAGTCCGTTTATCTTGTCGACAAACTCTCGTTCACGGCTGCCCGCAAACACTATATGAGTGTGCGAGTCGCAGAATGACGGGAATATCCATCCGCCGTTCACATCGACGACTTCATCAGCCTCAGCAGGACAGGATGACATCGGGCCATACGCATGTATCGTCTCTCCGTCTACCGTCATCCATGCATCCTCCATTACGGGGAGGAGATTCATGTCCGATCCGCGAAGAGCCTCGCCGGCGCCCTCCCGGACGCCGACTATGGCACCTATGTTTCTGAATAATTTCATAGAACGTTATGAGTTCTGACGCAGGAACTGTACGGACTTCTCAATGTAAGTATACATCACGGTGTCGTTCTGTATGAACGGTACTTCACGACGGTAAGCGGCATGATACTCCTCGACGATGGGGGACGATTTGAGCGGACGGCGGAACTCAAGAGCCTGTGCGGCATTGAAGAGCTCGATGGCAAGTACACGCTCGGTGTTGTCGACTACACGTATCAGCTTGGTGGCCGAGTTCGAGCCCATCGACACGTGATCCTCCTGACCCTGCGACGAGGGGATGGAGTCAACGCTGTTGGGCCAGCACAGACCCTTGTTCTGGCTCACGATCGAAGCAGCGGCATACTGCGGAATCATGAATCCGCTGTTAAGACCCGGCTTTGCCACGAGGAACGAGGGGAGCGAACGTGCCCCAGAGATGAGCTTATAGATACGGCGCTCTGAGATATTGGCCAGTTCGGCAAGTGCAACAGCGAGGAAATCCATCGGGAGTGCGATCGGTTCGCCATGGAAATTGCCGGCCGACACGATAATATCGTTCTCGGGGAAGATAGTGGGATTGTCCGTAGGGCTGTTGATCTCATCCTCGATCTTACCCTTGACGTATGCCACGGTGTCCTTGACAGCACCATGCACCTGGGGGATGCAGCGGAATGAGTAAGGATCCTGCACATGCTTCTTGGGATGAGAGGCAATCTCGCTACCGGCGAGAAGTTCACGCATCGCAGCAGCCGTCTCTATCTGACCCTTGTGATGACGCACACGGTTGACCTCGTCACCGAACGGTTCGAGGCGTCCGTCGAATGCGTCGAGCGACATGGCGGCGATCTTGTCGGCGACACGGCTCAGGCGCAGCGCCTTGATAAGCGCCGATGTGGCATGAGCTGACATAAACTGTGTGCCGTTGAGCAGAGCGAGGCCCTCCTTTGATTGCAGTTCGATGGGACGCCAGCCCATATTGTCGAGCACTTCCGATGCGGGCAGGATATGTCCGTGCCACATCACCTCACCGAGGCCGAGCAGGGGCAGACTGAGATTGGCGAGCGGAGCGAGGTCTCCCGACGCGCCGAGAGAACCCTGGCTGAATACAACGGGGAGGATGTCGGCATTGAAGAAGTCGATGAGACGCTGCACCGTGGCCAGCTGTACACCCGAGTTACCGTATGAGAGTGACTGGATCTTGAGCAGGAGCATCAGGCGTACGATCTCAGGAGCGACGCGCTCGCCGAGTCCGCATGCATGTGACATGACAAGATTCTTCTGCAACTGTGAGAGGCTCTCCTTATCGATCGATATGTTGCACAGTGATCCGAAACCGGTGGTAATGCCATAGATCGGTTCGGTCTGCGACTCCATCTTCTCATCAAGATACTGACGGCACTTCTCGATGCGTTCCTTGGCTTCCTCCGAGAGTGAGAGTGTGGCATGATTGTTGAGGATTTCCTCAACTTTCTCTATAGTGAGCCATTCGGCTGAAATTTCGTGATTCATTTTACAGTCTGAATATTCGTTAATCCTTTTGAGGGTGTAATTATCCGAGTACCTTTTCGATAAGAGTGTCATCGGCAATATTAGGCAGAGTGACCGTGAGTCCGGGAGTACGTTCCATCTCGCGCTTGATGGCATCCATCGCACCCTTGTTGCGTGCCCATGAACGACGTGAGATACCGTTATTGACATCCCAGAGGAGCATACGGCGGATACGTGTATCAGCCTCGGGTGTTCCGTCGATAACCATACCGAAACCGCCATTCATCACTTCGCCCCAGCCTACTCCGCCGCCATTGTGGAGCGATACCCATGTAGCACCGCGGAACGAGTCACCGATGACATTATGCACAGCCATGTCGGCACAGAGATTTGAGCCGTCGTAAATGTTGGAGGTCTCGCGATAGGGTGAGTCGGTACCCGACACATCGTGATGGTCGCGACCGAGCACTACGGGCGCCGAGAGCTCACCGTTACGGATGGCTTCGTTGAATGCAAGGGCGATGCGTGTACGACCTTCAGAATCGGCATAGAGTATACGGGCCTGCGAACCGACTACAAGATGATTCTCGGCGGCTGACTTAATCCAGTGGATATTATCGTCAAGCTGACCGCGGATGTCATCGGTCACCTCTTCACGCAACTCTTCGAGCACGCGTGCGGCGATACGGTCGGTTGCGGCAAGATCCTCGGGTGTGCCGGATGTACATACCCAACGGAAGGGACCGAAACCGTAATCGAAGAAGAGCGGGCCCATGATGTCCTGAACGTATGAGGGATAACGGAACGAACCGTCAGCCTTGAGTACGTCAGCCCCTGCACGCGATGATTCGAGCAGGAATGCGTTGCCATAGTCGAAGAAGTACATACCTGCGTCCGTAAGCTTGTTGATAGCAGCGATCTGACGGCGCAGCGACTCCTGTACACGCTTGCGGAACTCTTCGGGATCGTCCGCCATCATGGCGTTTGACTCTTCGAGCGACAGACCTACGGGATAGTAACCGCCGGCCCAGGGATTATGCAGTGAAGTCTGGTCGGAACCGAGGTCGACGCTCTCACCCTCAGCAGCAAGACGCTCCCACAGGTCAACTACATTACCGAGATAAGCCATCGACACGGCACGACCCTCTGCACGGGCCTGACGTATGCGCGGCATCAGCTCGTCAAGCGAATCGTACACCTCGTCGACCCAACCCTGAGCGTGACGCTTCTCCACAGCCTTGGGATTGATCTCAGCCACTACGCTGACCACCCCGGCTATGTTACCGGCCTTGGGCTGTGCACCTGACATACCTCCGAGACCGGATGATACGAAGAGCATTCCGGCAGTGGTATTACGTGAGTCGGTAAAACGACGGCGTGCGGCGTTGAGCACGGTGATGGTTGTTCCATGCACGATGCCCTGCGGACCGATATACATATATGATCCGGCGGTCATCTGACCGTATTGTGACACACCGAGAGCATTGAGACGTTCCCAGTCGTCAGGCTTGGAATGATTAGGTATCACCATACCGTTGGTCACGACCACACGCGGAGCCTCCTTGTGTGAGGGGAAGAGTCCGAGAGGATGACCCGAGTACATAACGAGGGTCTGCTCGTCGGTCATCTCCGACAGATACTTCATGGTGAGCAGATACTGTGCCCAGTTCTGGAACACGGCACCGTTGCCACCGTAAGTTATGAGTTCGTGGGGATGCTGCGCCACAGCCGGATCAAGATTGTTCTGAATCATCATCATGATCGCGGCCGCCTGACGCGACTTGGCGGGATAGCTGTCAATGGGACGTGCATACATATCGTAGTTGGGACGGAAACGATACATATATATACGTCCGTATTTACGCAGCTCGTCGACAAACTCGGGTGCAAGCTCGGCATGCAGATGCTCGGGGAAATAACGCAGGGCGTTCTTCAGAGCGAGACGCTCTTCTTCGGGTGTAAGTATCTGCTTGCGGCGCGGAGCATGGCTCACTGATTCGTCACGCTTGCGGGCGGCGGGTAACACCTCGGGGATACCTGCCTTGATCTGAGACTGAAATTCAGCTATATTTTCTATCATCGTAATATTAAATTTTCGATTCTACAACTTTGAGCACCGACTCCTCAAGTTCAGCTGCCTCCTTGGCAATGGCTTCTGCACGACCGACGAGTTCGTCGGCAAGTTGACGGTTCTTGAGACCGGCAGCATTGATCTTGACATTAAGCAACGCACCGCGTACGGCTGCGCGTGCGGCAAGCGCGCCGACTCCGGCATCGCTGACTGATGCAGGATTGCCGTTCTCGGCCATCTGCATGGCAAGGGGGAACACCTTAACGGACTCCTCCATCGTACGCAGAGGCACGCGTGTCGCATATTCTGTGGCTCGCTCCATTGCCTCGTCACGGGCAGCCTTCTCGGCATCCGTACCCTTAGGCATAGCGAACACAGCCATGATGCCGTTAAACGCCTCGGTATCCTCATCTACAAGGTGAAGCAGAGAGTCGACAAGTGCGCGACCTTGCTCGGCCACATCCGAGAACTCCTTCCAGCGGTCGTCCCATCCGGCCTTGTGTGCGGAAAGGTTTGCAACCATAGTGGCAAGAGCTGCTCCGAGCGATCCCATATATGCAGAGATCGAACCGCCACCGGGCGCGGGTGACTCGGACGCGGTCTCATCGGCAAATGCACGACATGTCATGTCGACCAATTTCTTATTCTTATCATCGGCTATCATATACTCGATGATCTTCTCGCCCGACTCAAACGGTTTGAGTTCATCAAGCCCCATTGACTTGACAGCCATGCGGATAATTTCGCTCTCAGGGATACCGCTCGAACGCTGCTGTTTGTGCAGGAAGTATCGGCCTGCATCGACGATAGCGCTCTTAGGCACAAGACCTACGATCTCAGTGCCGGTCACACGTATGCCGCGCTCATTGGCTGCACGACACACCTCGTCAAACGCTACGTGGAGCGGTGTGGTGTTGATGTCGGTGATATTCATTGACACCTGAGCGATGCCGTATTCATCTATATACCAGCCGATAGCCTTAGTGCAGGGGAGTGTACCCGGAATAGTGATAGGCTTGCCGTCGGCATCCTTCATAGGTTTGCCGTTAGGTTTGCCCCCCTCGCGCATCGGACGGCCCTTCTCACGCACGTCAAATGCGATGGCATTGGCGCGGCGGGTAGACGTGGTGTTGAGGTTGAAGTTTACAGCTATGAGGAAATTGCGTGCGCCGATAGTAGTGGCACCGGTACGCGCAGCCGCCTCGTCAAACGGACGGTTACCGAAATCGGGGCCCTCTTTCTCTGTGCCCATACGATCGGCAAGAGCTTCGTATTCGCCTTTGCGGCATACGGCGAGATTCTTGCGTTCGGGGCGGAATGCGGCGGCCTCATAGCAGTATACGGGGATGCCAAGTTCATCGGCAACCCTCTTGGCAAGCTTGCGTGACAACTCGGCACACTCTTCGAGAGTGATACCGCTTACCGGTACGAAGGGACATACATCCGTAGCACCCATACGGGGATGTGCTCCGTGGTGCTGACGCATATCTATGAGTTCGGCAGCCTTCTTAATACCCTGGAATGCAGCTTCAAGCACATCGTCCGGTTCGCCGACAAATGTCACGACAGTTCGGTTGGTCGCCTCGCCCGGATCAACATCGAGCAGACGCACATCCGAAGCCGCACAGATGGCATCGGTTATTGCCTTGATTACATTTTTGTCGCGCCCCTCACTGAAATTGGGCACACATTCTACAAGCCTGGTTTTCATAATTGCTAATTATTGTAATTTTTTTATTCCGGTATTGGGATAAGGTGATGCAAAGGTAATAAATTATTTAGAGTATTTATCTCCCTAAAGACAATGTTTTTTAACATCTGAAATTATATTTGTATTATTTCAGAATTTGGTTATATTTGCACAACAAATCCAACATTTCTTTAATGAATTATCACGACTACATGACGGCCGCCGTACAGTGGGCGGAATCAGCAGGGATGGAGACACTTAAATACTTCAGAAGCAGCAATCTGAGATCAGTCACCAAACAGAATGATTTCGACGTACTTACCGAGGCCGACAAAGCATCGGAACGAATCATAATTGAGAGCATCAGATCGACATTTCCCGACCACTCCATACTGTCGGAGGAGAGCGGAGAGAGTTCCAATCCGGACAGCGACTGGCTGTGGGTGATAGATCCGCTCGACGGCACAACCAATTTCAAACAGGGATTGCCGGTCTACTCCATATCCATCGCGCTGCAATATCGTGGCGAGACTGTGGCGGGCGTTGTGTATGCCCCATATCTCGGAGAGATGTTCAGCGCATACAAGGGCGGAGGCGCGTATCTCAACAATCATCCGATACACTGTGGCCGCAACGGCCGTCTGTCCACAATGGTAACGGCTACAGGCATGCCCTACGACAGAGCAGTACATCCCGACAACAATCTCGGCAACATCGCGAGAGTGAGCACTCAGGTACGCGGCATCCGACGTATGGGCTCGGCCGCTATCGACCTCGCCTATACGGCCGCGGGATATTTCGATGCGTATTGGGAACTCAACCTCAACCTATGGGATGTGGCGGCCGGCATCCTGCTCGTGACGGAGGCGGGAGGCATTGTCGAATCCATACGCACCGACCGCAATCACTCAGTCATGGCGGGTAGCCGTGAATCACTTGATGCATTCAGGCATCTGATTGAATAATGCACTATATTTCACTACATTATGTTTAGATTTTTACCACTTGTTATCTGTGCCGGCACTGCGTTCAGCGTCATGGCCGACACTACACGTGGCATTGGGGTCTATCCGGGCGATCCGGCAGAGAATTATGCTGCCATAGCCCGAAGAGGGATTGAGGGGAACCGATATTATCTGGATGGGAACCTATGGCACATGAGTCCGCTCGCACAGACTCATCCCGAGGGCGAGGAGATCTCAACGCGATCATTCGATGATTCCAAATGGATGCAGGCAACAGTCCCGTCAACCAACTTCATGAATTATGTAAATGCGGGCCTGATCGACGATCCGAATTATTCCGACAACATCTATCACGTGGATCACGCTCCGTTTGCGGATGATTTCTGGTATCGTACGGTATTCACGTTGCCTGAGAATTTCTCATCGGGCGATGAATATGTGTGGTTGAATTTTGACGGTGTCAATTGGAAAGCCCACATTTTCCTGAACGGGCAACGTGTGGGACACATCAACGGGGCATTCCGTCACGGACGGTTCGATGTGACGCCCTATCTCAAGCCGGGAGAAAACACACTTGCCGTAAAGGTCATATCTAACGCTCATCAGGGACAACCGCACAGGCGCACCGAGGACTCGACAGGTCCCAATGGCGGTGTGCTCGGGGCAGACAATCCGACCTTTCACGCCTCAGTCGGATGGGATTGGATACCGACCATTCCCGGACGCAACGACGGTATCTGGAACAATGTATATCTGTCATCGGAAGGCCCCGTGCATCTGTCCGATCCGTTAGTTGACACCCGCCTGGCGCTCCCCGACACGATCGTCGACATTACTCCGTCAGTTGTACTGTCCAATAATTCCGACAAGCCGGTATCGGGCACACTACGGTTTGACCTCGCGGATATTACCACAGAGAAACGCATCACTCTGCAACCACACTCCCGGTCTGTCGAAACGTTCTCACCTCAGGAGAATGCCACTCTTTCAGGCCAAAGACTCCCGTTATGGTGGCCCAACAGCATGGGCGCACCTGTGATGCATAAATCAGCCTTCATCTTTACACCTGACGATAGCTCATTGCGCAGCGATACTCTCGATTTCAATGCCGGACTGCGCCAGATAGACTTTACGGATCCGGAGACCGATCTGAAACTGTATGTCAACGGTCACAGATTCGTTCCGCTCGGAGGCAACTGGGGATTCTCGGAAGCAAATCTTCGCTATGGCAAGCGGGAATATGACACTGCGCTGGATTTCCACCGCCGTATGAACGTCACCACCATACGCAACTGGGTGGGACAGATCGGTGACGAGGAATTTTACGACGCATGTGACAGAAACGGTGTGATGGTGTGGCAGGACTTCTGGCTCGCCAATCCCGGCGACGGCCCTAATCCTGACGATGAGACAATGTTTATGGATAATGCGACCGACATGGTGGGACGCATACGCCATCATCCATCCATACTGCTGTACTGCGGACGCAACGAGGGCAACCCTCCTGCCCAGCTGAATAAAATGCTGTCGGAATGCGTTGACTCGCTCCATGCCGGAATGCTGTATATACCACATTCGGCAGCCGGAGGTGTAAGTGGCTTCGGACCCTACAGCGCATTACGCCCGCATGAATACTTCACACGTCAGAGCGGAAAGATTCATTCCGAGCGCGGCATGCCCGCACCTCTTACATACGAAGGATTGTGCCGTACACTCCCCGACTCTCTGCAGTGGCCCATAACGGGACTACCCGTGGCACTGCACGACTTCACCCGCCACGGAGCACAGGGCGGTGAATCGTTTCTCCGCCTGATGGAGGAGAGCTTCGGTCCTGTCAACGATCCCGAGACATTCAGCCGTCTCGCACAATGGATAAGCTATGACGGTTATCGCGCAATGTTTGAGTCGACATCCTCATCACGTCAGGGCCTGCTGTTATGGATGAGTCATCCCGCATGGCCGAGCATGGTGTGGCAGACGTATGACTACTACTTTGAGCCGACTGGAGCATTTTTCGGATCACGCAAGGGGTGCGAACCTATGCACATCCAGTACAATCCCGAATCCTCCAACATCGAGGTTGTCAACCGTTCCGGGGCATCTCATCCCGGACTTACCGCCAATGTGCGTCTGCTCGACACACGTGGTAAGGTAATAGCCCGCATGCAATCACCGGTCAATTCACCCGAGGATACCACTACCCCGCTCGCGTCCCCGGCCGTACCCTCAGGTCACGAAGGAGTCTACTTTATGGATCTGAAGCTTAAAGACCGTAAAGGCCGCATCGTGTCAGAGAATCTTTACGTCCTATCAACCGATCCTTACGATTATAAGGAACTGACCCGGCTCGAACCCGCAAGACTCACTCTCAACAAGGGAAAAATCCGGGATAATAAATCAGGCAGGAGCATGGATGTCACTCTGCGCAATGTGTCAAAAACACCCGCAGTGTTCATAAGGCTGAATCTCGTCGATGCCGATGGCGATCAGATACTGCCGGTCAACTATTCGGACAATTACATTCACATCATGCCCGGCGAGTCAAGAACCGTGACCGTCGAATGGGATGATGATGACAACAGAAGCAAGACCGCCCCCGACATCAAACTCACAGGTATCAACCTCTGAGATAGCGCCCTCTGATCAATAATAGCCCCCGCCGGCGTTTTGTGACGCTGACGGGGGCAATTATTGTATCTGTATTTACTACCGGGGGTTATAGGATCTCTTCACGGATCCATTTTTCAAGTTCGCCTGTCCATTGACGTTTGTAGGGGAAACTGTCACGGAATCCCCAGCCGTGTCCGCCGACAGGATAGGTGTGCAGTGATGCCGGCACTCCGTTATTGACAAGGGCCATATAATAATTGATGGAATTTGCCGCGGGGACAGCTCGGTCATCGGAGGACAGCATGATGAATGCACGGGGTGTCCGGGCGTTCACGTGCAATTCGTTGGAATACTCCGCTATCTGTTCGGGTGTCGCGTTTTTACCCAAGAGGTTAATGCGCGAGCCCATGTGCGTATAAAACTCGTCCATCGTGACGACCGGATAGAAGAGTATCTGGAAGTCGGGGCGCGAGAGTGAGTCAGTGTAATGCGTGGCAAGTGTGGTGGCCAGATGTCCGCCTGCCGATGCACCCATTATTCCGATCTTTGACGGATCGACACCCCATTCGTCAGCATGGCTGCGCACAAGTCTTACGGCCTGTTCGGCATCCTGCAGAGGGAGTTCATAGCGGCCTTTGGGTATACGGTATTTGAGTACCACGTAAGTGATGCCCTGCGCATTCATCCACTGAGCCATGTCGTGCCCTTCATGCTGCGCGGCCTGATGGGAATATCCTCCACCGGGACACATTATCACGGCCACACCATTAGGATGAGCCGGGCGATAGACGGTCATGCCGGGATCGACAGTTAGATCAGTCATGTCGATATGACGGTCACGGGCATCGGGCGAGTCGAACAGCATCTCGATTTTCTCCTGAGCGATGACCGGAAGACTCACTGCACATAACAGTGACAGAATAATTTTTTTCATGATAAAATTATGAGGTTGGTGATATGATGTCAGTTTCGTTTTTTCTTCTTGATCTTCAGTATGTCAAATCCGTTGCCCCACACACCGCGCACATCACATGACGTGATATACGCTGCGGGGTCGACCTCCTGCACGATCTGAAATATGTCACGCGTATTGTAACGTCGGCACCACACGAGCAGCATCACACGTGTCGCTCCGGTCCAGTAGCCGTGTGTTTCTATGGTTGACACTCCGCGACCGGTCTCGTGCGTGATGCGGTAAGCGATCTCCTCCCATCTGTCGGACAGGATGAAGAACTGCATCGTACGCTTGTCGGCACCGATGAATTTGTCAGCTATATATGAATAGACAAATATAGCCACCCATCCGTAGATGATGGTCTCGGTGCGCACTTGCAGACGTGCGTCCATGTCACCGTCAAACGGCAGGAGGAATGACAGCGCTACGATGGTCATATCTACAATCATCATCGTACGTCCTACGCTTAACGAGCTGATTTTCTCCATCACAGCCGCTACGATGTCAGTGCCGCCGGCCGTGCCGTGATGGGAGTAATAGACACCGATACCGATGCCGAGAAATACCGATCCCATCAGCACGCTCATAGTCATATCCTTGACCAACGGCGGGTGGGATGTGAAGTATGTCTCCATGGCACCGATCAATACCGACAGGACTGTCGCGCCAAACACCGTGCGCAACACAAACCCTTTGCCGAGATACCTGAACGCACACAACAGCAACAGGATGTTGCCTCCATACATTGCCACGGCCACAGGTATACGTTCGCCCGTGAAATAATATATCAGTGTGCCAAAACCTGACATCCCCCCAATCACAATATGGTGCGGGAGGATGAAAACAGAAAATCCTACGGCATACACAAGCATGCCGAGGATTATAAATATGTATTCGCGTCCGTTGCGATACAAACTGTTGATTGTGTCGGACATATTCTATTCCTGAGGTGTATCCTGCGGGTGACGTATTTCGGTAGTGAGCGCTTCGGCACCGGGAGTATATGAGACGTAAATCTCGTCACCGGGCTTGACGCCACCATCGATGATCAGTTCCGCCAGCGAGTCTTCGAGATATTTCTGAATAGCTCGTTTGAGCGGGCGTGCTCCGAACTGCGAGTCATAACCCTTATCGGCGACAAAGTCACGGGCCTCGTCCGAGACGGTGAGTTTATAACCAAGTTCTGACACTCGCTTGTAGAATCCGGCGAGTTCGATGTCAATAATCTTGAATATCGATTCGCGGCTCAGAGGATCGAACATCACGATGTCGTCGATACGGTTGAGGAACTCGGGGGCGAATGCCTTGTTGAGCGCCTTGCGTATCACACCCTGACTCACATCCTTGTCTTCAGCCGGGCGGGCGTTGAAACCGATGCCGCCGCCAAAGTCCTTGAGCTGACGTGATCCGATGTTGGAGGTCATTATGATAATCGTGTTCTTGAAGTCGACACGACGGCCCAGCGAGTCAGTGAGACGGCCTTCGTCCATCACCTGAAGCAGGAGATTGAACACATCGGGGTGAGCCTTCTCGATCTCGTCGAGGAGCACGATCGAATACGGATGACGGCGCACCTTCTCGGTAAGCTGTCCGCCCTCCTCGTAACCTACGTATCCGGGAGGCGCTCCGACAAGGCGTGACACGGTGAATTTCTCCATATACTCGCTCATGTCGATACGTATCAGTGAGTCGGACGTGTCAAACATGTACTCTGACAGTTTCTTTGCAAGATGAGTCTTACCTACACCCGTCGGGCCGAGGAACAGGAATGTACCTATCGGTTTATTGGGATCCTTGAGGCCGATACGGTTACGCTGTATAGCCTTGACTATCTTCTCGATCGCATTGTCCTGACCTATGATCTGCCCCTTGAGCAACGGAGCCATCTCCTTGAGGCGCTTGCCCTCGGCCTGAGCGATACGCTGCACGGGCACGCCGGTCATCATCGCCACGACCTCGGCCACCTTCTCTTCGTCCACGGTCTCGCGCATGGTCGACAGTTTTTCCTGCCATTCGGCGTTGGCCACATCAAGACGTGTCTTGAGCTGCTGCTCACGGTCACGGTAAGAGGCCGCCTTCTCGAAATTCTGAGCCTGCGCGGCACGCAGTTTTTCAGCCGCAGCCTCGTTGATTTCCTTCTCAAGCTCCTCGATGGCCGCAGGCACAGCGATATTGGTGACGTGAACACGGCTACCGGCCTCGTCCATGGCATCAATCGCTTTGTCGGGGAAATTACGGTCGCTGATATAACGCTCGGTCAGCGACACACAGGCATCGAGCGCCTCGGGTGTATATATAACGTTGTGGTGCGCCTCGTACTTCTCACGTATATTGTCAAGAATCACGCGGGTCTCCTCAGGGGTGGTCGGCTCGACCATCACCTTCTGGAAACGGCGTTCGAGCGCACCGTCATTCTCAATATTCTTGCGATACTCATCGAGCGTTGTAGCGCCGATGCACTGTATCTCACCGCGGGCCAGAGCAGGTTTGAGCAGGTTGGCGGCATCCATCGAGCCGGCGGCGTTGCCCGCACCGACGATGGTGTGAAGCTCGTCGATGAAGAGTATGACATTCTTATTCTTGGCGAGTTCGTCAAGGATGCCCTTGATTCGCTCCTCAAACTGTCCGCGATACTTGGTGCCGGCCACGAGCGACGCCATGTCGAGCGACACGACACGCTTGTCGAAGAGTATACGTGACACCTTACGCTTGACGATGCGGAGAGCCAGACCTTCGACTATGGCCGACTTGCCCACACCGGGCTCGCCGATGAGCACGGGATTGTTTTTCTTACGGCGGCTGAGGATCTGAGCCAGACGTTCGATCTCCACCTCGCGGCCTACCACGGGGTCAAGTCTCCCCTCCTCCGCTGCAAGTGTCATGTCATATCCGTACTTATCAAGCATCGGCGTATCGGAATTGCCGCGTGAGCCTGACGCCTGCTGTCTGCCCTGACGTGACGTATTGTCACGTCCGGCTGACGAACCTGATGCCGAGGGAGCCGAGTCATCGTCCTCATCCTCGTCATCATCGCCATCGCTCTGTAGACTCATGGGACGGTCAGCTCCGCCGGCAAGGATGCGGTAGAGCGATTCGTACGTCACGCCGGCACGGCGGAACGAGTCCATGAACGTAGAGTTCTGGGCATCGGAGTTGTGAAATATAGCCAATAGCAGATGCTCGGCATCCACTACATTACTTTTAAGCATACGTGCCTCAAGCACACTGAGCTTGATGATACGGCTGGTAAGGTCGCTCAACGACACATCCGAGAGTGCCACACTGCCCGAACCGGCATTTTCGGCGGCCGCATTCAGCAGCTCGCGGTCAAGGGTTTCCTGCAACTGAGTGGCGCTACTGCCGCGCGAAGCACGATCGATGAGTCTTGCCGCCTCCGAGTCAGGAGTGGCAAGCAGAGCCAACAACAGATGTTCGGGCATCACATAACGGCTGTTGTGACGCGCCGCTACCCCGGGGGTAGAGTTGACTATTTCTTTGAATTTCTGTGAATATACTGTTTCCATCTATATGTCAAATTGGGTAATGAGTTTGTGATGAGTGTTACAGTTTATATCTATAACAAAAACCGTGCCAAGATGGTTTTTAACAGTAGCAATTATGACATATTATATTTCTTTAAGTGTCTCATACAGCCTATGGACCGGCAGTCCCATCACATTATAGAAACTGCCGCGTATGCCACGTATGGCTGCCGCTCCGATCCATTCCTGGATGCCGTAAGCTCCGGCCTTGTCAAGCGGACGGTAACGCTCCACGTAATAAACGATCTCGTCATGCGACAGCGTGGCAAACTCGACATGCGACGTGGCGCTGAATGTCAATGTCCGATCGCAAGTACGGACAGTCACGCCCGTCACCACCGTCTGCTCCCGGCCCGACAGCCGGCCGAGCATCGCAATGGCCTCAGCCTCATCGGCAGGCTTACCCAGCACATCGCCGTCAAGTAACACCACCGTATCGGCCGTGATGACAAGGCGGTCATCATCGTCTGACAGCGGATATGCTCCGGCTTTCAGCTGCGACAGATACACCGGCACCTCGCACGCATCCATACCCTCAGGCACAGTCTCGTCCACCGGATGCGATGTATCCACCTCAAAGTCCACATCAAGCAGTCCCAGCAACTCGCGGCGGCGCGGCGATCCGCTGGCCAGCACTATCCGATAACGGTCAATATTCTCAAGAGGATGAAACATAACGTCACTTTTTAGTAATGAAATTAACCATACAAAAGTACAAAAAAATCCGAATATCCTATCATTCTGATTCAACATACAGCCAATCTATATGCCTGACAGCAGTTTTTCCCAATTTTATCCATCATTTGTGTTAAAATACGCCTTTTTATCTAAAAATCTTGTTTTTTTAATATTTTATCATTTACTTTGCAATTATAAACCTATCACTGCACAACACCTGAAAAAAGTAGAGTGGAGTATCTTGATTGAAATACCTAAACACACAAAACCAATTATTATCACTTTATATCTAACCAATCACACGTATGAAAAGAATCGGGCTACGATTTGCAGTGCCGTTTACTGCTGTTGCACTTGCCTGTGGTTTCGGTAGCCAAGCTACCCTCAACGCGCAGACAGTCACTACAGAAGAAACGGGCACCAGCAATAAGGTCAATGTTTATCGCGGTGTCGTCGTCGACGATGAGGGAGAACCCCTCCCCGGTGTTACTGTTTCAGTCGTCGGAAAACAGGGTCTTGCTACGGCCACTGACATCGACGGCCAGTTTTCTCTCCGTTATGACAAGGCAAAATGTACACTAAAGTTCTCATATATCGGCATGAAGGATCAGGAGGTACGCGCCAATGCCAACAAACGTGTATCCGTACGTCTTGAGAATGATGCCACAGTGCTCGGCGAGGTTGTCGCCAACGGTATCTATACCCGTAACATAGAGAGTTTTACTGGTTCAGTATCAACATTCAACAACGACCAGCTTAAATCAATAGCACCGCAGGGCATCCTCAAGAGCCTTGCTATCCTCGACCCGTCGGTAATCATGACCGACAACATCACCGACGGCTCTAACCCTAATAAGTTGGCTGAAATCTCGATCAACGGTAAGACTAATGTAGATCGGAAGAGCACACGTCTGAAATCTCGATCAACGGTAAGACTAATGTTCAGGCTCTGTCAGCCGAATATGAGACCGACCCCAACCAGCCCCTCTTCATCCTCGACGGCTTCGAGACCACACTCCAGACCATCAGCGACCTCAACATGGACCGCGTGGAGAGCATCTCGATCCTCAAGGATGCCTCAGCCACAGCCATCTACGGCTCAAAAGCCGCCAACGGTGTCATCGTGGTCGAGACCAAGAAACCCGCAGCCGGTCGTCTGCGCCTCAGCTACAGCGGTTCACTCGAAGTGGCATGGGCCGACCTCAGCGACTACAACCTTATGAATGCTCGCGAGAAACTCGAATTCGAGCTTCTGGCAGGTGTGTATGACGGTACAAAAGGCGGATCGGGAACACTCGGTCTTGACAAGGACGGACTCCCCATCGACGAGTCCCTGCGTGCTGCATACTTCGACCGTTTGAAAATGATCGAAGAGGGTCACGATACATACTGGATGAGCGAACCTCTGCGCACAGCCTTCACACAGAACCACAATATATATATAGATGGCGGTGACGAGGCATTCCGCTACGGAGCCGGTCTGTCGTACGGCAAGACACAGGGTGTCATGAAAAACTCTGACCGTGACATCCTCAACGGTAACATCATGCTCCAGTATCGAGTTGACAACTTCAACTTCTCCAATCAGCTCACCATCAACAACACCAATTCAAACAACGAGACCGTGCCCTTCAGCCGCTTCTCGCAGATGAACCCCTTCTATTCCAAGTACACTGAAAATGGCGATATTCCCAAATACGTCTATCGTCAGAGTGCGTCACAGGACCCCATCTGGAACCCGCTGTGGGACTTCATTCAGAGCAGCTTCAACAAGAGCAACGCCACAACCGTCACCGACAACTTCCAGTTTGACTGGCGAGTGATACGCGGACTCCGTCTGCGAGGCAATCTGCAATACTCGATGACCAAATCGGGCAATGAGATATACGTATCGCCCAATGAGACAAGCGAGGCGATGAAGACCAGCACTGAAAAGGGTACTTACACCAACAACCACACAAAACTCCAGACCTACAGCGGCCGTATCAATGGCTCGTACGGCACCGTGTGGAATGGTATTCACACCCTCAATGCCGTAGCCGGAGCACAATTCTCCGAGAACAGCTCTACAGGCACAGGCTACACTGTACGCGGCTATACCTCCGACTACTTCTTCAGCCCCAACTTCTCGTCCGGCTATCCTCAGGGCGGCAAACCGCTGTACACCGACACCAAGAGCCGCAGCGTCAGCTTCTACACCAACATCAACTATGCCTACGACATGCGCTATCTGCTTGACTTAAACTTCTCGCGCAGCGGTGCATCACAGTTCGGCATCGATGACCCCTTCACCGACACTTGGTCGGTAGGTGCCGGATGGAACGTCCACAACGAGCACTGGTTCAAGCAGAACAACGTAATCTCTTACCTCAAGCTACACACATCTTACGGTAACCCCGGCAACCAGAACTATGACGCGAAGCTCGCCTCAAGTATCTACACCTACACAAGCAACTACACCAACCCGTTCGGTCTGTCGGCATGGGTGAGCCAGTGGGGTAACCGCGGCCTCAAATGGCAGAAGACCAAGACTTTCAACGTAGGCTTTACCACTACAGCCATCAAGCAGAAACTATCGCTGTACGTCGACTACCAGATACGTAAGTCCGAACCGCAGCTCGTGCGTATTCAGTTACCGACATCAACCGGTGTGACATCCGCACCCATGAACGTCGGTGGCACCGACAACCGCTCGATCTCGATCAACGCCACATATTATATATTGCGACATGGCGACTTCAGCTGGTACGTAAGCGGTAACATCAACCACAACGAGACAAAATATTACGGCATAGGCAACTCGCTCGAACAGTACAACAAGGACGGCAAGGAGAACACCAACTACACCAGCCAGTCACTGATGCGAATGTATGACGGAGCCAGCACCACCGGCCTCTACGTGGTTCGCTCGGCAGGTATCGACCCCGCCACCGGTAATGAGATCTTCATCCGCAAGGACGGCACATACACGTTTGAATACTCATCTGACGACGAGGTTCTCTACGGCGACACCAATCCCAAGTTCACGGGATCATTCTCGACATCATTCCTGTGGAAAGGATTCTCAGCCGGAGCCTCATTCACCTACAAGTCAGGCGGATCGGTATTCCTCTCGACCCTCATGGAGAAAATCGAGAATATCTCAAGCGCATCGTTGCAGTACAACCAGGACCGCCGCGCACTCACCGACCGTTGGAAGAAACCCGGCGACATCGCCAAGTACAAACGTATCGACGACCAGTCTCAGTCGCACAAGACAAGCCGATTCATCGCCAAGGAGCACACCATTCAGTGCGCATCGATCAACATCGGCTACCGCAACACCACATGGCCGTTCCTCCGCTCGGCCGGACTGTCTGAAATCGACATCCGCGCCTACATGAACGACGTGTTCCGCATCTCCAATATCAAGGAAGAGCGCGGTCTCAATTACCCGTTCCAGCGTTCATTCTCCATGTCACTGGGCTTGAGCTTCTAACCAATCCTCTAATACTGACTACAACATGAAATTTACATATAATATAAAGGCCTTGGCCATCGCATCGGCGCTCGGACTCAGCCTCTCGTCATGCAATGACTGGCTAAAGGTCGACATGAACGACCAGGTGCTGGAGAATACCCTCT
>JAAVDB010000034.1 GCA_014802015.1 Bacteroides sp. | reverse complement strand
TTTTACCATACTTTATTCCAATTCGTTTGGCAGACAATGCAGGAGAAGATAGAATAGTGGACTTATGAGTTATTTCTATAATCTTGGAAATGGGCAGATCCATCCTGAATAAAAAGCCACATCGAATATGTAATTTCTCGCCATTTATACAATAGTCGGTATGCAAAAGGATATCATATATCATAAATAGACTAATTCCCATGGGAACTACACCAATCAAGTGAACCCATGTTGATTTATAACACAAGTATATTAGGCCAATGAATGCAATGGTCATGCCAACGCAAAGCCATATATACCATTTAGCTACTCTTGATTTATAGATTTTATTCATACCATAAGTTGTTTAAATCCAAATACAAAAATACACAAAAGAATTGGATAGTAAGTCTTTTTTATGTAATGTAATACATGTGACTTGAATGGTAAGGAATTGTTTGTACTTATAATTGCGAACTTATTGATGTTCAGGGATGTTATTTCTGTAAACTATTGGCGTTTCATCTCATTATTTAAGTGTCATGTCATCACGTGTATCCGTATACTGGACTTCTGACCGGATTATGAAACTCATAATCGGGATTGTGCTCACGGGGGTGGTTATATGGTCGCTCGATTATCTGAGCGCTGTGTTGCTGCCGTTCTTCGTGGCTTGTTTCGTAGCCTATATGTTGCAGCCGCTGGTTAATCTCAACCGCAAGTGGATATGGCACGGGTCACGTATTCTGGCTGTCATAGCGACTCTGCTTGAGGTGGCGGCTGTGATAGCGGGAGTGGTATATATGTTTCTGCCCTCGGTGGTGAGCGAGGTCAATATGCTCAGTGGCATAGTCAGTGAGTTTTCGTCGGGCAGACGACCTATGCCTGAAGGATATAAGGCTCTGTTCGATTACATCGACAGGTATTTCGATTACGGAAATATCGAGAGATTTATGGACTTGCAGCATGTGGATACTTTATTGAGCCGCGGGTCGTCGCTCGTGGCCGAGTCGCTCGACATCGTGATGCACACGCTCGAATGGCTGCTGGCACTGATATACATAGTGTTTATCCTGATGGATTACGAGCAGATAATGAGAGGATTCAAGCTGATAATCCCGCGCAAGTACCGTGCCCAGGGCATGGCGGTGGTGCATGACGTGGAGATGTACATGAATCATTATTTCCGCGGTCAGGGTGTGGTGGCCCTGTGTGCCATGGTGTTTTACTGCATCGGTTTCTCGATAGTGGGGATTCCGCTTGCCATACCGCTGGGCATATTGGTGGGCATATTGTATATGATTCCTTATTTCCAGTATGTCACGATCATACCTGTGGCGATAGTGTGCTTCATATTCTCGCTCGGCGGTACGGTGGAGTTCTGGCCTGAGTTAGGCAAGTGCTGTCTGGTGTATCTCGTGAGTCAGAGTATATGCGACTACATCATCACTCCTCACATCATGGGTAAGGAGATGGGTCTGAATCCAGCTGTGATACTGCTGTCACTGTCGGTGTGGGGCTATCTGCTCGGCATAATCGGCATGATAATCGCTCTGCCTGTGACGGCACTGATAATGACTTATTATGAGCGTTATATCAGCAATCCACGTGAGGAGAACGCTAACCGATCGAAAGCTGAAGAGCATCGATGAGTTCACGCATCTCGGGGTTGGATTCGATCATGTGCTGAAGCACTTCGCGCTCGTTCCATGTGTGGGGTGAGCTCTCACCCTGATTGATTTCGATGTCCAGGGTCAGATCGTCGTTGCCGACGGCATCACGCAGGAAGGTGATGAGTGACTGCATGTGTGCCTCCAGCTCTTCACGCTGCTTGTCATTCTCGATCATTATGCGATAGGTGTGCCCGCTGACGAGCGACGGATAGGAGGCTCGCATGGTGTTGACGAGAATGTGGCATGTAGGATTGGCCTTCATGAAGGCTTGCCATGCCGAGTGAAGATTTTCGAGCGTATAGGAATTACTGCGTTTCTGCACGCCGGCTGCAGGTGTGGATGCTGAGGTCGCACCAGGCTGTGTTGCCTGACGGTTATTGCCTGACAGGGAGAATGTCGATGTGCCGGGACGGTGCAAGGGACGGCGTGCTCCGGCCGGCTGCATGGGTGCGGACGGGGCAGGGGGGAGTGGTCGTGATGCGGGGGCGACGTTGGCCTGTTGCTGCACGGGTTGCGATGAGGTCGGCAGTGGTTGTACAGTCTGCTGCTGTGCGGGTGCTGACGCAGGTGCTGACGCAGGTGCGGGCTGTGAGGCTCCGCTTGCGGCGATGGATTGTAACTGCCCCTCTCCTTCGCCGCTATTGCCGGGAGAAGGGCTTAACAATTGGCATATTTTCGCAAGTGTCAGCTCGACGAGGAACTGCTTGTTGGAGGCTGTGCGGTAATTGAGGTCAGCTTCATTACACAGATTCATGGCGCGGTAGATGAACTCTGGGTGACACTTGACGGCCCGTTCGGCCATGACGGCCCTCACCTCGTCATCGGCTTCGAGCAGCATGATGGTGGAGGGGTCACGCGCCACCATGAGGTCGCGCATATAGTCGGCCAGGCCGTTGATGAAGAAGTGCGAGTCAAATCCTCGGTCGCGGATCTCCTTGTATATCAGCCATGTGTCGAGCACTTTACCTTCGAGAAAGCAGTCGAGCAGACGATTGTAGTAATTGAAGTCGAGCACGTTGAGGTTTTCGATCGTGCTGGCGTAAGTGATGTTGCCCCGCGATGAGGCTGCCACCTGATCGAATATCGACAGGGCGTCACGCATGGCTCCGTCAGCCTTGCGTGCGATGACACTTAGAGCCGAAGGTTCGGCCGTCATGCCTTCGGTAGCTGCTACGTATGCCAGATGGTCGGCGATGTCGCGGACGCTGATACGGTTGAAGTCGTATATCTGACAGCGTGACAGGATGGTGGGGATAATCTTGTGTTTCTCGGTGGTGGCGAGGATGAAGATTACGTATGAAGGGGGCTCCTCAAGGGTTTTGAGAAAGGCGTTGAATGCGGCCGACGAGAGCATGTGCACCTCATCGACGATAAACACCCTGTATTTGCCCTGACCCGGAGGCACCTGCACCTGCTCGACGAGCTGACGGATGTCGTCGACACTGTTGTTGGATGCGGCGTCAAGCTCGATGATGTTGAGCGAGTTGCCCTCGTTGAAGGCGCGGCATGAGTCACATTCGTTGCATGCCTCGCCTGCCGGAGTGGGTGACAGGCAGTTGATGGTCTTGGCGAAGATACGCGCACATGAGGTCTTACCGACTCCACGCGATCCGCAGAAGAGATAGCTGTGGGCCAGTCGTCCGGATGAAATGGCATTCTTGAGCGTGGCGGTGAGAGCTTTCTGTCCCACCACGCTGTCAAATGTAGACGGGCGGTATTTTCGTGCCGATACTATATAATGATCCATTGATTATCGTCGGGCTGATGGTTGTTACACACAAATTTACGAATTATGGCGCGAACGAGCAAATAATTTGTCAGACTTAACATACAGCATCAGTCGGAGAGGGTGCTGAAATAGTCGCTGTTGATGATGAGGTCGGAGATGTCACGCTGCTGCTGAAGGCGCGGGTGGCCGTTGCCGTGCAGGCGTCCTCTTGTGTCGATGGCTCCGCCTGGATGGGAGGGGTCGAGCATAGAGGTCCCTACGCCTCTCCACAGGCCCGGGGTGTCGACGCCCATTATATCAAGTACGGTGGGGTAGAAGTCGGCTTGTCCGGCCACCTGGTCCATACGCCGGGTGATGCCGGTGTTGAGCGCTATGAAGGCGATAGGGTGGTTCACTTCACCGTTGATGCGCGTGTTTGGATCACCGATGTTCATGCGATGGTCCGAGGCGATGATGATGACCGAGCTGTCATAGAGTCCCCGCTCTCTGAGCGATGACAGAAACCGGGCGAGCTCGGTGTCGAAGTAGTTGAGCGCGTCCATATAGGCCCGTTCGTCATCGTTGGCACACATAGTGTAGCCCTGCGACGGGACGCCGGGATTGGTGTAGGGGTAGTGCATCGAGATTGTCGGAACGGTCAGAAGGAACGGACGTGAGAGTGTGTCGGCTATCTGCGTGGCCATGTCGAACAGTGCTCCGTCGGCACCGCGCACGTTCTCGTCATGTCCGGCCGCAAGAAGATCTTTTTTGTCAAGCAGACGCCGGTAGCCGTATGACACTGATGTGACATCATGATTCCATACGTGCCTTGGCTCGGGGATGACTTCGACTGACATACGGTCGGCGAAAGTGTGGGCGAGCGAGGGATATGTATTGTCACCGAATTTCACCGGAGCGGCTCCGCTCTTGATAGGGAGCAGGCCGGTGTTGTACATCATCTGTCCGTCCGACGAGCCTCCTTCGCCGGTCTGCGTGATGATGTTGAGGTTGCTGATTGTCCCCTCGGCCGTGAGGAGCGATGACAGTGTGGGGGTGATGTCTCCGTGGTCGGCGTTGCGGCCTATATAGTCGGCATTGAGCGACTCGACGATAATCATTATGAGGTTCTTGTCGCGGTTGTCGGCGAGAGTGACTGTGGGTGACGGGGAGGATGCAATAAACTGTCGGATGGACTCGCGCTGTGAATCGTCAAGAGTGATGTGACGCGGTGTGAGCGCCGATATGAGCTGGGAGACCGAATAGACGGTCAGTCCCTGCCGGTGGAGTTCGTTCAGGCCGGAAGGGGTGCCGAACGTCTTGTAAGTGATGTCGAATGCCAGCGACCAGGGTCGCTCGGTGAAGCCTATGTCGTGGAGATATATCTTGTAACGGCGCACACGCATGAAGCCGGCGGCGAAAAAGAGCAATACTGACAGTGTGATGGCGGTTATGCGCCAAGCCAGCGCGATGACTGAATCTTTGCGGCGGCGCATTATCATCCACAGGATGGTAAGCAGAGCCGGAAACAGCAGATAGAGCAGATCGCGGGCGCATATCATGTTGCTGACGGCCCCGGTGACGAAACTGTTGTAGCTGGCCGGATTGAATATCGTGCCGACCGACAGCAGCGAGCCCCAGTAGCGATGATACATGGAGTTGGCTCCGAGAAGCAGTGCGAGCAGCCACACCAAGCATACAGTGGCTCCGCGCATACGTGACGGCGCTATCCAGTAGAGACTCAGCAGCGCGAGGACATCCATACAGATGAACTCGCACATATACAGTGGTTTGAGAGTCAGTGATACATCGGTGTAAAAGGTGAGCAGCAACGCACCTGTGACTACACAGGCCACTGCGTAGAACAGCAGGGACCGATAGGGGACATTACGGAATAATGAGGACTTCATAGTGCAAAAATACTAAAAAAGCGTAAGATTACTTCAGGATTTACGACTGTCGGTGAGCCGCGGCGGCAAGTATTTTTACGGCGAATCATTGCGGATTGGAGGAAAATGTCTAACTTCACGACATGGAAACTAACGAATCAGTGAGGAAGATTGCCGTTTTTGCCTCGGGTACAGGTACTAATGCCGAGAATATCATCAGATATTTTCAAGATGTCCGCTGCGGTATCGAGGTGGCACTCGTGGTATGCAACAAGGCGGGTGCCGGAGTGATAGAACGTGCCACATCCCTCGGTGTGCCTGTGAGAGTGATGGCGGCGGCGGAAATCAGGAATCCTGAACAGATGCTGGCCGTGCTTGATGAATATGAAATCGAGCTGATAGTGCTGGCGGGATTTCTGCTGATGGTGCCTGACTTTATCCTCGGCCGTTATGCCGGCCGTATCATCAATATCCATCCGTCGCTGTTGCCTAAATTCGGCGGCAAGGGTATGTATGGCCGTCATGTGCATGAGGCTGTGGTGGCCTCCGGGGAGACCGAGACGGGCATAACCGTCCATCATGTCACCGATAAGTGTGACGAGGGGGGTGTGATATTTCAAGCTTCGGTGGCCGTTGACCCGTCAGATGACGCTGAGACTGTCGAGGCAAAAGTACATGGTCTTGAACGTAAGCACTTTGCAAGGGTGATACGCGAGTTTATGGAAGGAATTTGATGTCATGGAGGTAAGGACTCAGGAACTGACACGTTATATTCTCCCGATGAGGGAGGGGGGCTCACTACCTGTGCTCGGTGAGGCTGACGACGGATTCAAGTACGTGGTGAAACTGCGCGGTGCCGGACATGGCAAAAAGGCTCTGATAGCGGAGTTTTTAGGTAGTTTGATAGCCAAGGCATTCAAATTTAATGTGCCCGAGACGGTTTTACTTAACCTACCCGGTGTGTTCGGCATCACTGAGCCTGATCAGGAGGTGCAGGAGCTGATGCGCAACTCGGAGGGGTTGAATGTGGGACTGCATTATCTGCAGGGGGCGGCGACGTTTGATCCGGCGGTCAATGCGGTTGACTCGCTGACGGCTTCAAAGATCGTATGGTTAGATGCTTTTCTTACTAATGTAGACCGTACGCGCCTCAATCCCAACATGATGATATGGAACAATGACCTGTGGCTCATAGACAATGGTGCGTCATTCTATTTCCACCATGCGTGGCGCGATCCGAAAAAAGCGGCTCTGGATCCGTTTCCTTACATCAAGACCCACGTATTTCTCCCGTACGCCGACCGGCTGGATGAGGCTGACCGGCTAATGCGTCAGGCCATCACGCCACGCACGTTGTCGAAAATAGTCAGTCTGATACCCCGTGAATGGCTTGAGGAGGAGAACTCAGACATTACTCCCGATGAGCGTCGGAAGGCATACGAGACTTTTCTGCTCGACAGGCTTAGAAATACTTCAGTCTTTGTAAATGAGGCTGTCAAACAGCAAAAACTATTGAGGGTATGAGCGATATGAGAAATAATAACTCCTGTCATATCGCACCTGACGCTGATCTTTACGAGTATGCCGTCATAAGGTATGTGCCGAGGGTGGAACGTGAGGAGTTTGTCAATATCGGGCTGATAATGATGTGCAAACGTCGTCGCTGGCTGAGATGTGAGATTAAGATAAACGAGTCGAGGATATGCTGTATGTGTCCGTCGGCCGACATAGGATTGCTCAAGCGTCAGGTTGCCCTGTTCGGCCGTCGTGATGTGCCCGGTGCCGATCTGCCTGTCGAGGAAACTTATCGCTGGCTCACTGCGGTCAAGAGTGCCATATTGCAGACATCACCCTCGCATCCCGGCATCAGCCGTGACCCGATGGAAATCACTTTCGCACGTCTGCTCAGGGAGTTGGTGGAATGAAGAGTGATATTTTATCTGCAAATCGATAAGGGGGCGGAGTCAGAATGGCACCAGGGACTCAAAGTGGTAGTGCCGGCCGTCGATGGGAAATGTAAATTCTATCCTGTGGGCATGCAGGTGGAGGCGTTCGGTGCTGTGGCCGGTGTTTTTGCCGTAGAGACGGTCACCCGCGATGGGCATACCGAGTCCTGATAGAGAGGCGGCGTGAACACGCAACTGATGGGTGCGCCCTGTGTGTGGATGAAATATCACACGACTGCGGCCATCCGATGCACTGATAAATTCGTAATCGGTCACAGCGTCCTTGCCTGAGTCAGCATCTACACGCTGCCGGGGGCGGTCAAGCCAGTCGGGCGAGAGGGGCAGATCGATACATCCGATCACGGGACGGCCGAGTGATTGGTAATCACCTTCGAGGTCTGCCACGTATGTTTTGTTGACTTTACGCAGGGCAAATAGTGACTGCATCACTTTGAACGGTTGCCGGCCGAATGTCGCTATGATCAGTCCTGATGTGTCCTGATCAAGCCGGTGAGCCATCTGCACGCACCGTTCGGCTCCGTATATGTCGGTGAGCCATTGCTGTACGGATAGGGCAGCGTCTTTACCCGGCACAGACAGCATGCCGCTCGGCTTGTCGACCACACAAAACCATTGGTTCTCGTATATTATTTCAGGACTGTGTGTTGCCATCACACGGCAATTACCGTCAAGTGGCGGCCGGATGTCGAGTCCCTGCAGCATCCATCCGAGCACGGGTAGACACTTGCCGCGACATGCCGGATAATGCTCGCCATGAATCCTTACCTCACCCCCTTTGGGTGCGCCATACCAGTATTCGGCCATGGCTATCGGATGCCATCCGTGCCGGTAGGCGGCATGCAACAGTTTTGGAGCGCAACATTCACCTGCACCTGATGGTGGTATCTTAACGGAAGTCCCGGCGAAAATCTCACTCAGGCTCTTGCTCTCGCCGTGTGCGTTGAGCACTTTGAAATTCGAGAACAGCCATTGCTGCAAGGCTTCGGAATCGGAGCGACGCTTTTCTTTCATCACGTCGAGTTGTTTACTGGCCTTTTCGAGTCTGTCGGCAAGAGGTCTGAGAGCGTTGGCCGATCTCTTTTTCATGCGGTGTAGCTCGGCTTTCTCAAACTGACTCAGGCGTATCATCGCGGCCAATTCTGCCTCATCCGTAAGTCCCGACCTCCGTCGGGCATCTCTTTCCGACTTTGACAGGCGGCACTTTTCTCTATATACATCTATTTCCGCATCCAGTCGCTCTTTCGCTTGCTCATAGTCACACTTAATCTCGGCTAACGTACCCTCTTCAAATCGGGTTATGTCTATGTTCTGACGCGAGATTTCAGCCTCTTTTGTTTTGAAATAACCATCAGGACACAGGTAGTCGAACACCGGCCCGACAAATCCCGGATAATGGAATCCGCCGTGACCCAACTGTCCTGAGAAGGCGTAAAGTGTGTGACGTTCACCGCAATCGTCGGCAGCAATAAGCACACCAAGCATTTTACCGGCCTCAAGTTCGCGACAGAAATTGATGTCCTCGGTACGGTCACTCATCTTTAGAGTCGCAAGTCGGGCGGTCAGCGCACGGAATGCCTCATCACATTCGGCATCGGGGATGTAATCAAAGGGGTTGTTCATAATCACCCTCTAAATTATAAAACAGGGATGACTTGTACAAATATATATGTGACTTGTCAAAACGGCTCTATGAGTTTTGGAGCGGAGTCATGTGATAACCGAGAGCATTCAGTTCCATCGCCATTCCGGCCAGATAGAGCTGATGGAGGGCGGCGATATAGCAGCCGAGGGCAACGGATGTACCGGGTTCGATATGTTCATGATTCAGTATGCCGAACACGCGCGAGGCACATTCGGCCACCAGCGATGTGATCTGTTCGGCAGCCTCGTCCTTGTATCCGAGCACGTCCTCGACCACAGTCTGATCCATATCGTCATATCCGCGTTTATCACGCAGATTTTCATAGAAATTCTTTTCGGCTGAATACTTTTCCCAGTCCGTATCCCAGTAATAGGCCATGGCCATGCCTACCAGCATCATCCATCCGAGCGACACGACAGGATAGGCATTGAACTCACGGGCACCGTCGGGCATATAGCTCCGGGCTACCTCACCCCATAACTCCTCGACGTCGGGACATTCGGGTACGTGTGCGTCCAGAGCGCCTTTCTTCTGGAGAAATTCAACAAGGTCCTTGCGGACTTTCTCTTCAAACTTCGTTACAAATTCGTTATTGTCCATATAATATCACAATTTTTACTGTTAAAACGCACCACAGCCACGAATGTTTTCATGCACAAATATACGCATTAATTCCGAGATTGGTTAGTGTACGATAAACGCTATTTTTTGCGTATCTTTGTGGCATGAGAGTGACTATAGAGACAACGGCCGACGGCTCACCGACCTTCTATCGCGAAGACCTTGACGAGCATTATCATTCAGTGAAGGGTGCACTGGTCGAAGGAAATCATGTGTATGTACACTCCGGATGGCGGCACGCCACGCCGACAGACGGATGTGTGCGAGTGTTTGAAGTCGGATTCGGCTCCGGCCTGAATGCTGCGCTCACGGCTGACGCGGCTATTCAATCGGGCATAGCTACTGAATATTATTCCGTAGAGCTATATCCGTTGTCACAGCATGACACCGCCGTTTATGCAGAAGGGTTGCCCGAACGATTGCGTGATGTATTTCAGGCTGTGAACTCGACCCCATGGCAACAATCGAGTCAAATTAATCCTTTTTTCACTCTTGTAAAGTTGGAAGACGATTTGCTCACGATGCACTTACCCTTACAACCGGATGTGGTGTATTTCGACGCGTTTGCACCCGAGAAGCAACCCGAGATGTGGGATGAGTCGATATTCCGCAAAATATACGAGGCCATGAAGCCGGGAGGAATACTTGTGACCTACTGCGCCAAGGGTGCGATCAGGCGTATGCTTAACGATATAGGCTTTAAGACCGAGCGCCTCCCCGGTCCTCCCGGCGGAAAAAGAGAAATCCTCCGCGCCACCGTCCCCGATTAATAAGGTATAAACCAGGAAAGAACAGCCCTCCAAAACTTTTGGAGGGCTGTTCCATTTCTTTTGCTGGCGGTGATAATCTCTAATTTCCCTGATTTATCTTCTTAGTTGCTATGCCGTCACGCAGTTCTATATACAGGCCTTTTGGGGCCGTGTCATGCCGATGGCCGTAGATGTCGAACAGCATCACTTCAGATGACGGATCGGCCGTGGCGGGGTGTAATGATGAGGTGGCGTATTGTTCATACTCCAGACTCGCCATTATGAACGAGCCTATGCCCTTGCCTTCGTTGGAGACGATGGTGACATCACTTCCGTCGAGGTAATAATCGGCCGTGCCGTTGCGCTGGCGATTGTTGGAGGGGCCGAGTCCGGCCGAACGGCATATATTATGTATGTCCATGCCTCCGGCTCCTTCGGTGATGAAAGTGGCGAGCAGTCCGCCGTAGGCGTTAGATGCCACGGGGCTGAACTCGGAGTAGTCGAGCAGTCCGAGCCTTATGCCTTTGAGCAGGGCATAGGTGAACATGCACGATGCAGATGCCTCAAGATAATTGCGGTTGCCACGTGCGCTTATGAACGAGTCGTCATATTGCAGCAGCTGATACCAAACACCGCTCTGCGGGTCCTGCCAGCGACGTATGCCGTCGGCTACCTGCGCGAAGATCTCGGCCATAGCCGCATAGTCAGGGTGATCGCCGGGCATCATGGCCAGAACATCCACCAGGGCGGCTGCGTACCATCCCATGCCACGTCCCCAGAACTCCTGACTGCATCCGCGGTAAGGAGCGTCAGTGTTGGCCCAAAATGAGTTGGCATCAGACGGATTGGCGCTCCATCCGTGATAGTTGAGCGATTTTTGGGCGTCGTAGGTGTGTCTGTGTATGGTGATGAACTGTAAGGCGATGTCTGACCATGCTTCGTTATCGTCAGGGGCGAACGTGGCGAGATATTCGGCATAGAAGGCTGCGCCCATATATAGTCCGTCGAGCCACATCTGATAAGGGTATGAATCCTTGTGGATGAAGCATCCGGCACCCTCATCGAGGGTGATGCGTTTGTAGTCGTTGCGCAGGTAATTGTAGAGATATTCGGCGGCCGCACGATAACGCTCGCCATCGGCAGGATTGACCGCCGACTCGTGTGCATAGAGGTTGAAGAGCACCTTGCCCGAGGCAATGTTGTCGAGACTGCCTTTCTTGAAATTCCTGAAGCTACCGTCGTCATTGATGGCATTGTCTGCATAGACTTTGCACCATTCGTATGCCGTGGGGGTAAGGTCATCCTCAGGATACTGGTCGCAGTACATCAGTATGGTTTTGGCTACAAGGCCGCTCACATAGTCCCACGACTTGCCGGCCGACCACTCCTCGCCATGTGACTGAATCATGGATGCGGAATGTCCGGGAGTCTGTGCTGAGGCCGACAGGCAGATGAAAACAGACAGCACAAACGGTATTAGATTTTTCATATACGGAATGATGAACGATGAATCATTATTGCAAATCTGTGACGGAGTGTGACGCCGGCCGCAGATTAACAATCAGATGCGAATTTAAAAATAACATATCAATCTGGCAAGTGAATAATCAAAAAGGAGATGAAATGGACAATAGGGGTATATTTATGATTCTTTTTTGAGCTTTAAATCGACCAGCAGGACGGCATGTTCTTTTTCTTCCCGCTGTGCGTCTTTCGGTCGCCACGCCACGATAAACCGGATGGATGCGGATACTACATGATAGCCTTTTCCACACCATGACTGCAATTCGTTTTGCATCTTTTGGGACAATTGGGCGATAACCTTATTGCCGCTACATTCATAAAGATAGTTGTTCTCAAAACGAAGTGTCTGACCTGCTCTGAGGGCGAGTATATCATTCTTACGGGTCTTGAAGAATCCAAGATTTACATCTCTGTGCGATAACTGTAGAACTATCTCGTCGGGCATACCATATCGCTCCTGATACATGACATGCTCATTAGCCGATATATTGTCGAAAAGAGGTGAGTCGGTATGGATAAACAGACGCTCTTTTGCACGGGTTGCCCCTACGTAGTATCGTCGCAGCTCTTTGTTTTGGATGGTCTGGGGCTTGGTTATGAGCATATATACGTCGTCAAACTCTCGTCCTTTGGCTTTGTGTATCGTAGAGACCACTACATCTGCACCTGATATATCGCAGAAATCCTCGATAGACGATTCAAAGATGAATTCCTTAAAGTCGGTATAATATTTTGCCTTGTTAGTCTGTTCAAATAACGAGAGACAACGTTGAAGATAATGGAGGCTTGTCGAATTGGCATATAAGGCGAATGTCTTTTGTTTTGCATTCTCCCATACATCATCCGAAATAATCGGCGCATGAGCATCGCGGTCAATTAGTCGGAGAAACATGCGCACTTCTGCCATGTTCCAAAATTTGAATCCATCCATACTCTGTATCAGTTTGCTGTTCAACCCATGTTTGCGTAATAACGCTACAAGAATTACAGCCTCTTCATTGGTCTGCGTCAATACGCAAGTGGAACCTTCCCTACGATGACTCAGAAAATCGTTTACCAGAGGTCGGTACATTATATCAGAGACATGATGGCGTACGAAGACCGCCCCCTCTTTAGGATTCATTGATATAATGGGGGCTGTTTTCATTCTTCCCTGTATCCGCTTTACGAATGCATTGGCAAAATCAACCACATCACGAGAACTTCGGTAGTTCTCGGTCATCTCAATGAGCCGGGCGTTCGATTCTTTCATCAACTGTGTCATGTAGTGCGAATCTGAACCACGGAATTCATATATATTTTGGTCATCATCGCCTACGGCGATAACGCGCATATCCTCATTGAATGACATGAGCGCACGTAACAATGCATACTCCTCGTTGCTCATATCCTGTGCTTCGTCAATGACCAAAACTGTCTTGGCAATACGATTTGGCTCTACGTCTCCATTCTCTATCATCTGCGCAGCTTTGGCTACCACATCCTTAACACCATCCAGACTGCCGATTCTTCCCAGAAGATCAAAACAATAAGAATGAAATGTCTTTATCTCAACAAAATGGGCGGCATTGCCGATGAGTCCTAACAATCGCTGCTTGAACTCAGTGGCGGCTGCCCGCGAAAAAGTAAGCATCAACAGCTGTTCATGCTTGACATCTTCAAGCAGGAGCAATGAGGCGAGTTTATGCACCAATACACGCGTTTTTCCGCTACCCGGGCCTGCTGCCACTACGATACAGCGGGAATCTTTGTCAGATATAATTTCCATCTGTTTCTCAGACAGAGTCCCGAAAATATGCCGGTACTTATCAGGAGTGACATTTCGCTCTATCTCATGCACACGATCCCCTTTGAAGTATTTTGATACAAAAAGTTTGTAATCCATCTGGAAATAATCGTGTACATACTTCAGTGCTGCATTATAATCTTTTACCATCAGATTGGCATATTCGCCCACGATATGGATCTGTTGAATCTTTTGCTTGTAGAACTCACTGAGCATGCGGTAATCTTCCTGTTTGTATCGCGATCTGTTATCCTTGATACGGCGTATATCCATCGCGTTATATAGCACAAGGAAACCTCCTTCAAGTTTCAAGGCTCCGATCTTTGACAGATATAGTAATGCTTCTTCCACATCTTCCAGCTGCACATTACTCATTGTCCCCATCAGGGTATTCCCGGTGGACCTCAAATCATTCAGCAACTCTACGATGGAGAAGCGGATACCTTTCTTTCCCTCCTCGTTTTCGTTTACTTGTGATGTAAGACTATACAGCCAACCGATCGTAAACTGACATATCTCCATGCGCTTCTCAAAACGTTCCAGGATTGATGTCATGTCCGTCTGACACACCAGTTCGATATTATGCGCGCCATCTTCCTTCTTACGCGTATATCCTTTGATTGTCAGAAAATATAATAATGTGCGTATGTCTTTTTCTGTCGCAGTATTGATTCCTTCCTTTTGAGCATTGTCATTCAGCTGCTTGTATGAGATACGACATGTTTCGGGAGATACTTGTCCGAGTATATAGCGTTCAAGCCGTGAGAAACGCTCCAACAGCCGTTTCGATTTGTTTTCCGTATCTCCCGCATCATGCAGATATGCGGAAATGTCTTTTGAGTCGGCAAGAATGCCCTCCTGCCGCATACGCACCACGCTTGAGACGACCTCATCCTTTCTGAGTCCAAGTATGTCAGCCAGATAATCTATACGCGATTCAGCATCAGCATCTTTAGTTTTAGCTGTGTATTTCTGTGTTATCAGCGACTTTATGATACGCACCGCTTTCTCAACCTCCTCGTTTTCAAAGAGCAACGATTCGGTAATACGCCGGCGAGCCTCGTCCATGTTCTTAACCGTTATACCGGTGGCATAAACATGTGGGACATTGTTTCCCCGCTCCAGATAGCCTGCTTGCTCCAGGGCCGCCAATGCTGTCCGCACACGTGTCTCTATGTCAGAGACCGAGTCGTCCCACCCGGCTTGTCGCGCTATCTCTAAAGCAGAGCAACACACTCGCATGCGTTGCTTTGTTAAATCTTTCACTGCTTTCCAGACCTGTTGTATCTCACTGATACTTAGTTTTGTCTGGTTGAGCAGGATAAAATGTTTATCAAGATCTGAGTCGCTGTATAACACAAAACATCTGGCTTCAAGATGCGGGTCACGACCTGCACGGCCTGCCTCCTGGACGTAATTCTCCAATGAGTCAGAGATGTCGTAGTGAATAACCTGGCCCACATCTTTTTTGTCAACACCCATTCCAAAGGCTGATGTCGCCACAATGATGCGTACCCGGTCGTTCATGAATGCTTCCTGATTGGCAATCTTGTCCTCAGCGGCCATCCTGCCATTGAAAGGCAAGGCCTTGAACCCGTCCCGGCTTAGTTTGTCGGCCAATTGCTTTGTACGTTTGGTCCGGGACACATACACGATGGTCGGAGATGATGATTCAGCAATCAATGAGCGCAATTTCATGTATTTATCATCATCCGTATCTGCATGTATCACCGAATAATGCAGATTCTTACGGGCTGCTGACGAGGCAAAAATCTGAAGCTCGATATTTAGCGTTTTTCTAAAATAGTCGCAGATGTCTTGTATCACCTTTTGCTTCGCAGTAGCCGTGAAACATGAGATCGGTATCGTTTCACAATCCTTTTTCTTACAGTATTGGCTGATAAACTTGCCTATAAACATGTAGTCAACCCTGAAATCGTGTCCCCAGGAAGAAAAACAATGCGCCTCATCGATTACGATTCTCACCAAATGGCGTGACAGCAGTATTTTTTCAATCGTCTTTGACCGAAGCATCTCCGGAGAAATGTATAGTAAAGATGCATCTCCACTCATGACACGATTGATGGCCTCTGAACGGCTGATCGGATCAAGTAGGCCATTGATGGTTACGGCATCCGTTATTCCCCTTTCTGCCAGATTATCCACCTGGTCTTTCATCAATGACTGTAAGGGCGAGATGACAACTGTAAGACCATGCACTGAACGTCCCTCCATTAAGGCCGGCAATTGGAATGTCAACGATTTACCACCTCCAGTAGGGAAAATGGCCAACAGTGATTTATGCTCTACAGCCGCACGGACTGAATTCTCCTGTAACGGTTCTCCATCATAAGTACGGAATTCATCAAAGCCGAAAAATCTATTGAGGTTAGCATGCACATCTAACGCCCTGCTGCAATATGGACACCCTTCGATACACTTTGTATCCCTAAGAAGACGTACCACATACTCTGTATTCGGATAATTATGTAGTACCCATGCGGGAGTGATAGACCGGTAATCTGTAGTATCTATCAACGCAAGTGCGTATGCCAGTTCACATGGATATTGCTGTATTATACTTTCTATATCGGCATGTTGGCAAATCTTGTCTCGATACTCTGAACGAATCAGCGTTGCTAACGATTCGGTAAGACCGATTTTCGCATTGACAAAAGTAAAGAATCCCTTGAATTCGTCTCGATCGTGAAGTAGGGTTGCGAAAATCATCTGCTTAGAGGTAGAGATTGCTTTCCAACGAGCTACCTCATCCATTAGCAAATCGCGGGCTTTCTCACAATCGTTCACCGGATTGTTCATCTGGTCGCTTATAAGCTTATCGTCTTTCACCAATCGATGATACGGACGTTCGGGAAAAAGCAACGGCGACAGGTATAAAGTATCAACCAACTTAAACTTATAGGAGTGCGTACGTTCATCAAACAAATATTTGGCATCATGATTGATGATGTTATGTCCGCAAACAAATTCTACATCCTTAAGAAAAGTTATCAAGTCTCGCTTGTTTGCAGCATGAAATACCGCACCATCCCATCTTATAGCTCCAATATCATGAATCTTTTTGTCATGCAGTCCAATCTCGACATCCACAAAGCCATATCGGTATGAATCCACCGAGTCTTTCAATGAGTGATTACGTCGGTTTTCGGTTCCGTTTATTGTATCGATAATTCTATTCCAAAAAGACATTTATCTTGGAGTTTTTACAAAGTGAAAATTTCCTGATTGCTCATCATGTTCATTCCCAAGGAGTATCCGGAACTTTGATTGTTGATGCTGATAGTAAGCCTTACATGTGCAAAAATAATTGTTATCAGAAAACTTTGCAAATACCGATATAGATAATTAAAAAGTATAGGTGATTATGTAAGCTTACGATTAAACGTCGGACGTCCGTTCACAATCATATTGCCACACTTCTTCGTCGACGTATCTCGGACGTATGATGTAAGATGGAGATAGGATGTCGAGCGTCGGGTCGTATAGGTGATACGTTCCTCCGGTCAGGGTTATCAACAGATGGATAAGGTTGGCCGAAGACATTGGCCGATCGCTCACCTGTTTGACCCGTTGCATCAGATCCGCGTTTGCATCGGCGAATCTTTTGTTGGCATATATGATGAACGGAACCTGGACGGTATTGCTGTTTCTGCCGGTAAAGTTGCTGAAATCATACACCTCATCGCCGTGATCGGAGAAATATATCATAATGGCAGGTGTCGGTGTTGTGGCCACAGCGCGTATCACATTGTCCAGCACATAGTCGGTATACAGAATGGAATTGTCATACTCGGCGCGGCGTTGCGCCATTTTGTCGTCAAGCCACTCGTAATGAAACGTATCTTTCTCATCACGCGCGGTAAAGTGGTTAAAACGTTCAGGATACCGATTCTTATACTCCACGTGCGATCCAAAAAGATGCAGGAAAATCAATGAATTATCGGCTGAGTCGTTTATTGCGTCATGCATGGGTGCAAGCAACGCTTCATCGTATCGCAGGCTCAACGCGTCTTTTGAATTATCCGCACCCACATATTTTATTACATCCGCATTCATTGACATCACGCCGGATGTGTTGCTTAATATTCCGTAAAGTTCCTGATTTGATAGCCAAAATGTTTTGTAACCCATCTCATTGAAAAGGTCGATAAGAAGGGGATATTTCAATCCATCGCCTGATGTTGTATCATCGGGTTTGAACGATAGTATCCGCTCCATATTGCCCGAAGTGTGTCTCGACGAACCAATCACATCCGTAAACACAATGAGGCTGTCGGCCATAGCATCGAGTGACGGGGTAGTGGGCAGCGGATAGCCATATAGTGACAGGTGACGGCGATGAGCAGATTCGCCAATCACCACCACTACAGTCGATGCGAGATGTTGGCTTGAAACGGTTTCTTTATAGGGTAACGGAGATTTTTGTGTGAGCAAGAGTTTGTATTCCTCGTTTGCCAGCCATACATCTTTGCCATATTTGACAAGCCGGGCTGATAGCAGATGTGCTGAACGGGTGTAAGGACAGCACAAACAGAGTGTCATAGAAGCGATTAATCCTAATCCTCCCACCCATAAAGCTCCCTGACCAATAATCTTGCGTGGTGACATCCTCAGAACACAGATTGCGATGAGTAGAAAAAACAGGAATACATAGAATCCCGGAGCATAAAACAGCTGTGAAAGATTATAGCATACTCCCGGTAAAAATTCCGCTACCTCCTTTGGAGTGGTCTGGGCTACGATCAGAATCAGTTTTCGGGTGATACCGAAATCATAGTAGCAGAAAGAAACAGCATTCACAATGCCAAGCAGTCCATAAATAGCGATGATGCACCCCATAATCACCCGACCATAGCGTATCTTGTAGAGAGGATAGAAAACTCCCATCAGGACAACCGCTTTAAACCCGCTCACACATATCAGGTAAGCGTACCGTAGCCATTCAGGCATTTTTAACATCGGAGACAAGGGTATATCAAGCAGGCTTAGCACACTGACCGCAAATAGTATGGCTAACATATACCTGTGATTCCCAATATAATATGTCGCACGGTCTACTATCTCTTTCAGTCTCATTGTTTGGCTTTTATTGGCAAAAGTAAGCAATTTCAAAGAGTCGGGCAAATCCGTTATCCGAATTGAGAAAAAATCCCGTGGCACTTTGTTTGTAGATTTTTTAATTTTTAGTATAATTATTTTTGGAATTAAAAATATTACTAACTTTGCAACCGCAGACCGCACTGCGGAAGCCCGGTCAAGGGCAACGCGGGTGGGGTTGGCAATTATCGCGGAGCGCTTGCTCTGCAAAGACATTTTGAAAAGCGTTTACCCGACGCTCTTTCTTGACTATCCCTTCTCCGGCCGGATGATACTATCGCCTTAAAGTTTACCGAACGCCCACCTGTAACAATTAACTGACATCAGAGATTGTCCCCATATTTGTAAACATAAGACTTAGCGGACATTATGGTAAAAATTGAACCGGAACATTTAGCCCGATTGAAAAAAGATGTTGAGAGATACTTGTCACGTGGTCTCCATTCACCTGCCGATTACATATATCTGAGTGAGAGGCTTCAAAATGAGGGGCATGGCTACATCAGTCCCACAACCCTTAAACGTGTGTGGGGATATATATCTGACAAGGGCGATCAATACACCCCAAGTTCTTACACGCTGAACACCTTATGTAAGTTAATTGGATTCAACGATATGCCGGACTATTGCTCCGATCAGTCCAACATACAGTCAAAGGAATATAATGGGGAATATATTGACACACTCTCACTCCCTTCTGATACTGAAATTACAATCCTTTGGCAACCAAACCGCAAGGTACGGCTTCGCTATAAGAGCGCAGAATGTTTCACGGTGATAGAAAATGAAAACTCACGCATGAAAATTGGCGATAGGGTAGAATGTCATTCCCTGACTCAGCATGCGCCTGCATTTTTTCGTGTCAGCAGAGATGGTAACAAGCCCTTCTCTTATATTGCAGGTTCCGACCAAGGCATCTTCTATCACCTCCACTCCTCGAATTTGCTTCCCGACTCAGATTAGGATCGGACTAATACTTTTCCATTATCTTCGATCTCAACTCATCAAGACCGTCTAACCTATTGGTGCCAAACACTATGTAGGTCCATAACCGATGATATGCATCCCGACGCGTTAAATTGTCTATACCCAAATCAGACAGCTCCTTATCCATTTTATCCGATAAGGCATAATGTTCTTTACTGCGTTTTATGCGTAGATGTTGATTTTCTGTAATATTTTCGGTATAGGAAAGACTGCCGTAGCACTCATTAATACTGTCAGCCTTTAGGGCATATTTATCAATAATTGCGGTTACATTGTCCTGAAGATCATGTTTTTTTATAGAATCCGCAGTTTCAGTCTCCTTTGCAGGAGATTCAGTCTTTACATAGGCATCTGCTGTCGCTGAGGCCACACCCGATTCTGGAGTAATCTCGTCTTTCTCAACTACCGGAGATTTCTCAACTACCGGAGATTTCTCAACTACCGGAGATTTTTCAACTACCGGAGATTTCTCAACCACCGGAGATTTCTCAACATTTACCACATTATCATTAGCGACATCGCTCTTGCCATTTGAGAAATAAAGAGAAAGACCGATGACAAGCGACAACACTGCAACCGTAGCGATAATCCATATCCACCGTAAACTTTTTCGCCTGGAGTTAGAAAGAAATTGCCGGATTCTTTTTAAATCCGGACGTTTGGATTCGTCGGCTGAAACACAAGCATTAATGATGGCTCTGTATTGTCGCTCAGGGAGCAATATCTCCATAATTTTACCAAATGAATAGATATCCCCAGCCGCACTTCCTCTTGATGGTTCCTGTTGTTCGGGAGATCCATATAACTTTGTTCCGACTGAATTTTTATATATCAGAAAATCCCCGCCATCAGCATGTCCGAAATCTATAATCTTAGGCTGCAAATCTCTTTTTCGAATAAGTATGTTATCCGGCTTTAGATCGCGATGTAAGATACCGGCTGAGTGTATCAGACTCAGGCTATCCGCAATATCAATGGCAATCTTCAGACGCTCGTCAAGTTGTGGCAATTCTGCGTTGTCAATCTGATTATTCCTTAAATAATCATGAAGTGTAAATCCATCGACATACTCCATGATAATGATAGGACCAAGCTGCGAATGGAATTCAAAACCATAAAACCTGACAACCCCCTCACAATCTATCCGAACACCAAGAGAATATTCTTTGCGCAAAGAGGCAATCTCCTCAGGATGATGCTGCAACTCCCGGGTAAGACCTTTATATACAACCCTACGGCCATCTCTGACCGAGAGCCACAACACCCTCCTTGAATGCCGGCATAGCTCCTCTATTCCGGCTTCTTCTGAATAATCATTTTCTATAATCAAAGAAGGCAGCCCCTCTCTTTCCATTGCCATAATGCGAATATATTTTTAAGCAAAGATATAAAAAAACAGAATGTCGCCCAATAGCGTCTGACAAAAAAGAGGGAACATACCCACAGTACATTCCCTCTTCCCAATGTAATTATTAGTGGTCCCTCGAGATGTAAAAATAAATCTTAACAAATGAGGTTAAAGACGTTTCATCATCACATCATACTCTGAGCCATCTTGGCAGCAATCTTATTAAGACGGGCAACCTGGGCGGCAGTCATCTCGCCCTGAGCCTGCTCCAACTTTTTAGATAAACTCTGAGCCTGCTCGAGTGCCGAGGAGTATTCGCCCATCACAGACATATCACCTGCCATCGCTTTCTTTGACATGGATGCCAGCTTGTTGCAGTAGCTCTCATACTCGTCCAATACGCTATCCCAGTTGTTGGATGACGAAGTTGAAACTGTTGACACATCATTGCTCTCCTTTTCTCCGCGTGAGTTAATCGTAATCTTAAAAGTTTTGGCTCCTTTCCCAAAGGGACTAAAAGGGACCACACGCATTCAGTTTTATAATATTATCTTTGCACCGAAATAAGAGGACTGATATTGTCAGATCCGAAGTTAATTTTTAAATTTGCACGTGATAATTTCCTTGCAGAAGCCTCGATTATCGGTGCTTTTTAAGGAGAACCTTACATATTAATTTAAGAAAAGCGTTTACTCGGCGCTCTTTCTTGACTATCTGAAACCTGGAAAATTTCAATCACTGTCAAGAATGTAGCAAACAGTAGATGCCTTGTGGATATGTATATTCCGCCATCAGCGGGCGCTTGAGCGTCAGCAGTTGGTGTTTTTACACATATTCTGCGTGAGGCTTCTGCAAGTTTGCTCGTTCAACAGTGATGGGCAATTCCAGGGCCTCAGATAGTGGAACGAGCAACAGTATGGCTCTCACGCTTTTTTTGTATTTTAGCTAATATCTTCTTTGAGAGCCGGGAAGACTAAAGCATTTATGCTATGGAGAAATTCTTAAAAATGAGTGCGGCCGTATTGTATTCGGCTGTAATGTGCGTGTGCTTCACTTCCTGTAGTGATGACAACGATGAACCTGGAGGGGGAAACGATGCTCCGGGAGTGGTGAACCCTGCAAATGTTTTTACCGGTAAAATGCCTGAATCTGTTGCCGGTATGACAATCAACCGTAATTCAGAGGGGCTTGTTACCGAAATGCGGACTGTTGATGGAACGTTAATAACCTTTGATTATGTCACCGCATCGAGAGCTGAAAATGCTGATAATACTGTCGTGATGACAGTCGATGAAGATGGAGACAAGACATTCTACTCAATGTCTATTGGACACAATGGTTTTGTTTCAAAAGCCTATGTAAAGTATAAGGAGGCTGGCCAGCATGAATATGAGGAAGGCGTATGGACTCTTAGCTATGATAATGCCGGGCATTTGACGAAAGCCCATCATGACTATGTTGATGAACAAGGAGAAGAGGACTATACCGTCACTATCCAATGGAAAGACGATAATATCATAAAGACATATAAGGATGACGGTTGGGACTCTTATACCTATAAATACACCAACTCAACATATACTAAACCCATTGAGAACAAGGGAGCATTGTTTATGTTTGAAGATATATATCCAATTGAGGTCTATGATTTTGAATGGGTTTATTACGCAGGTATGCTTGGAAAAGGTCCGAAAAATTTAGCAGTATCGGCAGTTGACGATGAAGGCTATACGGAAAATTACGTCTGGACTCTTGATGCAAATGGTTATCCTACGGTCTTTGATGTGGAAGATGACGATCATCCCGGTATGAGTACGGTAAAATTTACCTGGGAATAATTGTAGAAGTAATTTTTTAGGACTCCGCTCATTTCGCAAAGTAAACGGAGTTCTCTTTGTAGAATAATTAACCTGGAAAGATAACTATTGTTTGTTCTATAAACAAGCGATTGACCAGTTTATCGTTTTTGCTTGTCAATCGCTTGTATTTTAGTTGTTTAAGACGATGGTTTCGCCTGATTACGGCTTAATACTCCTCCTTCTTGTTGAACCTGTCGGAATTTCCGACAGGTTGAATCTTCATCAAGCTCTCCGTCTTCATAAATATGCATGATATGCTCAACCACATTTACTTTGGGATGACTGATATAAATCAGCCATCTGTTGCTGCGAAAGCCACACCGTCTCACCCGTAAACTTCACATCAATACGGGTTTCGCCATCCTCGCTCTGGTATATGATTATTTGATTGTTATCTTCCATATTGCAAATCTACATATAAATTCTGATATTCAGTCTCATTGGTGAATAATTAGATTTTAGAATTTTAGTAAAGTTATTTCAGAAATCAAAAATTTTACTAACTTTGCAACCGTAGACCGCACAGCGGAAACCCGGTCAAGGGTAACGAGGGTGGGGTTGGCAATTATCGCGGAGCGCTTTGCTCTGCAAAGACATTTTGAAAAAGCGTTTACTCGACGCTCTTTCTTGACTATCTGAAACCTGGAAAATTTCAATCACTGTCAAGGATGTAGCAAACGGTAGATGCCCGTGGATATGTATATTCCGCCATCAGCGGGCGCGTGAGCGTCAGCAGTTGGTGTTTTTACACATATTCTGCGTGAGGCTTCTGCAAGTTTGCTCGTTCAACAGTGATGGGCAATTCCAGGGCCTCAGATAGTGG
>JAAVDB010000033.1 GCA_014802015.1 Bacteroides sp. | reverse complement strand
GCCTTTACCTGACCGATTATGCACCTTTGGAGAAGACGACAAATCTCCAGTGGATGAGAAACGGCAACACTATCACGGTGAGAGACCTCGCTCAGACAGGAAGAATCACTGTGAGAGTTTACGACGCTTTGGGTCGTTTGATGAAAGATATCAGTGAAGACAGCGATGAAGTTAGCGTCACACTTAATCGCGGTGTATATCTGATAGAGGCGCAAACCGAGAGTGATCGTAGCGTCACGAAACAGTTGTTATGATGAAAAGGGTATTGCTGTTCCTGACGTTGCTTCTTATGGTGACGGGAGTGATGGTTGCTTCTGAACCGGTGGCGCATCTTGAACTTGAAGGTCGCTCAGTGGAGGTTGGCGTTATTCCGACAGATACGATTGTCGAAGGAGTGATGCGAATCCGCAACACAGGCGATGCCCCGTTGGTAATTACGAGAATCTTTGCCGAATGTGGATGCACGACGCCCTCTTCTCCGAAAGATCCGATTCTTCCCGGAGAGTGGGGAGAAATAAAGGTGAGATTCAATTCAAAGGGTCGTCCACCGGGAGAGTTCCGGAAGGTGCTTCGAATCAGAAGTAATGCCGACAATTCGAGAGAACTTTTCTATATACGGGGCACGGTGCGCCGGCAATACAGAAAATAGGGTATGAAAAAACAGGGCGAGATAACTTTTTCGGTTATGCTCACCCTGTTTTTTTTTTTTTTTTTTAAGCACTCAGAAATCAAGTCCAACGAATAGTCCAACGCGGAATGCTCCGATTTGTCGTAGTTTGCAGTGGTAGAGAAAAAGAAAGAATCCCGAAAAATCGTTGATTTTCAGGATTCTTTCGCGAATTGCTTTCGCTTTTTGTGGTCCCACTAGGGCTTGAACCTAGGACCCACAGATTATGAGTCTGTTGCTCTAACCAACTGAGCTATAGGACCTAACGTGTGACTATTTGTCGTTATGACTTGAAGCCTTGCGTTATTTGTGGTGCAAAGTTAAACAGTTTTATGCGTTTATGCAAACTTTTTGTCAATTTTTTTGAGCGACAATTCAAAAAATACTATGCTGATTCAAGATGGCGATTTTCCTTCAGCTGATTCAATTTTTCATTTAATTTTACAGCTACAGATTTGGGTAAAAAGGATAATTTGTATAAATTTGTAAAAATTTTGCGCTTAAACGTACCTTATTTGCTACATATTGTTATATCAACCAATTAAATCATATACCAATGAATCTAATTTCAAAATTTGCCCTTGCTTGCGGGCTTGCGGTGGGAGCCGGCTCTGTGGCTGCGACAGCTGCTGACCAGATTCTCGCTTTCCCGGGTGCAGAGGGCTTCGGACGCTACACAATCGGCGGACGCTATGGTGCCAACGGTAACGGCACTGCTGAAATTTATCATGTAACCAACCTCAATGACTCCGGCACAGGCTCATTTCGTGACGCAGTGAGCGGGAGTGGCCGTATTATCATCTTTGATGTCAGCGGCACCATCTATCTCAAAAGCGCCCTCGTAGTCAAAGGCCATAACACAATTCTCGGCCAGACTGCTCCCGGTGAAGGTGTCCAAGTGTACGGCGACCGCATATCATTCTCCGGTGCCGATCAGCTCATCGTACGCTACATGCGTTTCCGTATGGGCAAAAACGGAACTTCCGGCAAAGATGCCTGCGGTGTGGCCAACGGCACGGACATGATCTTTGACCACCTCTCTGTCCTGTGGGGTCTGGACGAAAACTTCTCATTCAGTTGGGACAATAAGGGTAAGGAACCCGGCAATATAACTCTTCAGAACTCTATCATAGGTCAGGGCCTTCAGCCCCACTCATGCGGTGGTCTGCATCAGACCAACGGCGGACTCACCATATACCGCAATCTCTATATCGAGAACAAAACCCGAAACCCTAAAGTAAAAGGTATACACCAGTTTGTCAACAACGTCCTCTACAACTGGGGTAATGGTGCAGCCTATAATATGGGTGGCGAGAGCGCCGGTACTTCATGGGCCGAAATCACAGACAACTATTTCGTAAAGGGTCCTTGGAAAAGCTCAACACGTCCATTTGTAGGAGGCAACGAGACTTTCCACTTCTACGGCGACGGAAATTACTATGACTCAAATAAGGATGGCAAACTCGATGGAGTTGTAATCACCGATCAGGAATATACCGATTGGGGCGGTGACCGTCTTTCAGACATGAGTGTCCTTAATACAGGTATGGCCGGCCAGACCTCAAGCACCGACCGGACTTTTCCCGAGATAGCCGGTCGTCAGACTGCTCCTGAGGCACTTGAATGGGTGCTCAAGAATGTAGGTGCATCTCTGCCCGTACATGATGAAGTAGATCAATATCTGCTTGACGAACTTGCTTCATTCGGCACTATCGGCACCGACAACGGTATATCCAGCGAAACCATTCTCCCCCACAAGGGAGTGGGTACTCTCTATGGCGGTATCAAGCCCAAAGATACAGACAATGACGGTATACCCGATGAATGGGAGATCGAAAACGGACTTGATCCAAATGACGCATCAGATGCGGTCAGAATCAATGCGGATGGATACACCAACCTCGAATCATACGTATTCACAATCACAAAAGCGTATCCTTACCTCAAGAATCCTACCGATCTCAAGGCTTCAGAGATTAAAAAGAGTGCTATATCTATCACATGGACTGACAATTCTGACAACGAGACAGGTTTTGAAGTCGAAATCTCTAAGGATGGTACCACTTTTACCAAAATCGGCGACGTAGCCCCCAACGTCACTGCATATACGGCTGCCGATCTTGATGAAAACACCGTATACTATTTCCGTGTCAAAGTTAACGGCGACGACATCCCATCAGTCTACAGCCCCGTTCTCAAGAGCCGCACTATCGACGAACCGTTCGCGCCAAATGCTTCCATACTCACCTCTCCGGCCAACGGTGGCAATATGAAACTGCTCAACAACGACCTCACTTGGACAAACAGCACAGAGGACTACTTTGGCCAGACCAAATATACCCTCTATATGGGCACATCTCCCGATGATCTCAAGGAAGTGACATCAGGCATCACCGACACCACTTTCCCTGCCTATGATATTGAGGTTGGCAACACATATTACTGGCGTGTGGATGCAACCAACGATATTGGTACTACACCCAGTGCAGTAAGCTCCTTCACTGTAACTGACGGCGGCACACTATTCTACACCGACTTCAAGAACCAGCCTGCGGCTTTTGCCGAGTCGGAGATCGGTCAATATGCTCAGAACGGTGAGGAAAACGACTTTATCAACGGTCAGACCATAGAATATAACTTCGGACGTATGACGCTCGGCAGTCAAGGCGGACGTCTTCGCATCAACGGCAAATGCGGTAATAATGCCGTATCATCCGAGGATGAGGGAGCAACCAAGTCGGCTCTCTGGGTTATATCCAAGAACGGTAATGTCAACAAGAACTATATTAAAATCACTGACATCGACGGTCCTTGGAAAATCACCGTCTACACTTACAACGTCGATGGCGCTGCTTACTCCTACAACATCAATCTCGCATCCGACACCGATGATGACGGCGTTGACGATACGGAAGAGACCGTTGCCTCTATCAGTGTCTCCACAACGACAAAAGCTGTCACCAAGCGTACATACACATACAAGAATGAGTCCGACGCCAAGACGCTCATAATACGTCCCTCCTCATCAGCAGGTATGGAGTTCAATGACATCCTCATCGAGCGCTACGTACCCGGGGAGGTTGAGACTCTTGAACTCAAGAGCGGTAAACTCGTCAACAACATAGACTATACCGACGGTTCGGTATCGCTCACGTTCAGCAAGAGCATCAATTTCGATGACTCAGATGTCACAATCGACGGCAAACACCAGTTCGAGGACATTACCCTCAAGGCATCAGGCTCAACCCTGACCGTCAACTACTCAGCTCTTGACATCAACAGCACATACACCATAACCATACCCGAAGGCGCTATCACCGATGATGATGACCAGACCTGGGAGGGCGGTGATATAGTGCTCAACACCTGTGACTTCCCTGCAGCCAAGAAGAGCGGTGAAACACACTGGGGTAAGGCCGTAGCAAATCTGCCTTACGACCTCGTTCCATTCAATTCATACACCGGTATAACGACTGTAGGAAATCATGTACAGGCAAAAAAAGACGACTATCCCCACTGGGTCAGCACGAGCGGCAGCATAGCAGCAAACTCTGTCAGCTTCAAGCGTGTCAGCTCAAGCGATAAAGTTATGGCCTATTTCAACGACGAGCCTAAGAAAGTCGAGATAAAACTCGAATGCACCTCAGGCTCAAAGGGTTCAATCATGGTACAGGAAACACGTAATGCCGATGCGGCACCCTTCTATAGAACAATACGCGTATTCACCGAGGCCGATCTGCCCTTCTCAGGCGAGCTCCCCCTTAATCCCGAGACACGATTTGTAAAAGTGCTTCAGAAGTCTTATACATCAGGCGAATTTAAACTCACAGCCCTCAAGATTTCTGACTCAGACCTCTCGGGACTTGACGTGATCACTGTCGACGAGGATGCTCCTGTCGAATATTACAACCTTCAGGGTATCCGTGTCGAGAATCCTGCCGCCGGTCTCTACATCAAGCGTCAGGGCAATACCACTACCAAAGTTCTGATCAAGTAAAGATCTCCATATCACTCAAAAAAACAATCTCCGAACGTTCTGGTGCTGCCGAACGTTCGGAGATTGTTTTTTGTCACGACCGGGATGCCGCCTATTTCTCAAATATCTTGTCCTTTGCAGTGATTTGGGTGGGTGTTCCCGCGGCAGGTCCTATATGACATGTACCCATGCGGACACCCTCGGCGTCGCTGAAACTTATGCCCGTGACAGCACTACCCACCGTGATATTATCAAAGCTTACATCGGTAATAGGCCGTTGTGTAGTGCCTTGCAGTACCAGTGCCGCTCCGGCAGCCTCATTGCATGACATCCCGTCAACATGAATATCGGTCACTGTCGAATAATGGTTATTATCAAGCCCCTCGCCGGCATAACGGCTTGTCACATAAAACAGGTCCTCGACATTACCGAACGTGCAATCCTTTACGAAAATACCTCTGACATATCCGCCTCGGTCAGGATTGGTCTTGACGTAGAGTCCTCGCTTGCAGTAACCCGCATAGTCACAGTTCTCGATGATGACATTGCGCACACCGCCCGACATCTCGCTGCCTATCACCACGGCATGAAGCCCCTTGAAGTGGCAGTTGCGTATGACGATATTCTCGCACGGACGGCCTGTGGTCCATCCATCATTGTCACGTCCGCTCTTGATGGCGATATTGTCGTCTCCGTTGTCAAAATGCACATCCTCGATGAGAACGTTGCGTGACGACTCAGGGTCGATACCGTCATTGTTGACCAACTTCGCATCATAACGCAATCCGCGACACACGGCATCTTCACACCGCAGGAGATGCACGCACCAGAACGGTGAATTGATAATCTTGAAATCCTCAAGCGTGACACGTGTACATCCATACAACTGTATCAGGTGCGGACGCAGGTAATCCCCTTCGCCAAACTGACGCTCTTCGGCAGGCACGGCATTGTGATTCATCTCGCGAGTGCGAGTCTGAGCCGGCTTCTGAAGAGCCCGCCAGGTGGCAAACGTTGTCATGGCATTACCATCGATAAGTCCGCGTCCAGTAATGGCGACGTCATGCAGATCCTTACCGTAAATCAGTGGAGAATAGTTGTGAAGATATGTCCCTTCCCATGATGTATCGACTGTCGGATAAAGCTTAGGATCAGGATCGAAACGCAGTGTCGCACCCTCTTCGAGATTAATGCACAGATTGCTCACGAGTGTGAGCGGACCACGGAGGTAATATGTTCCCGCCGGGACATTTATCCTTCCTCCGCCTGATTTTTCAACTTTGGCAATAGCCTTCCTGAACGCCGGCAGACAGTCCTTGACGCCGTCACCTTTCGCGCCGAATTTAAGGATGTCGTAATTGTTGTCCGACAGCGTGGCTCCATGGATATTAGTGAGAATACTGTCACGCAGTGCCACCCTGCGTTGCTCGACAGCACCGCTGTCCGATACTGTACGAGCTGACATATCTGCATTGACGGCCGCGCACAGCAACAGACTCAAAGCCCCGACTATGTTGCGGGACGAAAAAAACTTTGATTTATACATGATATTAGAAAATGATTTGGCTTAACAGTTGTTTTCAGACACCCGCTTAATGGTATCGTTGGGAACCATTATCAGCTGTAGACGCTTGCTGTTCAGGACAAAAATAGTAAATCTCTGACTGGTGATTACACGGTTTATGGCATCCCACATGATCGTCACATCCGCGTGCGGGATTCTTTCCTGCGCCCCGGTGTCATCACCGGCAGCTCCATTAGTCTCATCTAACGGCTCGGGTAAATATTCGATCCTCAGGTACTTGCCTCGGGCAATGACAACACGTTTGCGAAGCATCATACGCCCGACTTCAGGAACGAGCATGTAATATATGAATATAAACGCCATCACCATCGGCATGACGATGAATAACATCAACAATGCCGTTATGGCGATACGTTCATCTCTCATAATGATACCGATGACCGCTACCACCAAGATGGGCTGGATAAGAATCCACCCATGGTGGAACAGCCACCAGATTAACACGATTGTAAAATAGTCGCTTGACCGTGTGATGAACGGTTCGGTCACGAGCAGCTCATCATCAGCTTTTTCATGTGTTCTGTCAGACTCAATCATCGATGTAGCGGCGTGTGAGCCCTCCGAAACAATCAATGCGTCTGTCACGCAGGAACGGCCACCAACGGCGCACCTGCTCGCTGCGGTGCAGATCCACGTCGACTATCGCCACAGCCTCGGCATCATCGGGCGCACGATATATGAACTCGCCCTGAGGGCCAGCCACAAAACTCGAACCCCAGAACTGTATGCCGCCTGTGACACCCGACGGATCCGCCTCGTGCCCCACACGGTTGACAGTAATCACCGGCAGACCGTTGGCCACGGCGTGACCGCGCTGGACAGTCATCCAGGCTTCGCGCTGGCGCATCTTCTCATCATCCGTGTCGCTGCTCTCCCACCCTATCGCCGTGGGATAGATCAGCATCTCGGCTCCGCGCATGGCCATGAGGCGCGCGGCCTCGGGATACCATTGATCCCAGCACACAAGCACTCCGAGACGTCCGAGACTGGTCTGGACCGGCTCGAAACCAAGATCGCCCGGCGTGAAATAAAATTTCTCATAATAGGCCGGATCGTCAGGTATATGCATCTTGCGATACTTACCCGCCACTGATCCGTCACGGTCAAACACCACCGCAGTATTGTGATACAGCCCCGGGGCACGACGTTCGAAGAGCGAGGTTACAAGCACCACACCCGCCTCGCGCGCGGCACAGGCATAAGTGTCGGTGACTTCCGAGGGGATACCGACGGCAAGATCAAAGTTATCCACACTCTCGACCTGACAGAAATACAGCGAGTCATGGAGCTCCTGCAACACTATGAGTTCTGCCCCGTCGTGGGCCAGCAACTTGATTTTCTCAATAAGACGTTTGCGGTTATCTGCAATATCCGCGGTGTTATGCTGTTGTATTATTCCTACTTTCATTTTATCAGAGATTTCTGAGTGATTCGGCCCAGTAGCCGTCAACGATGCCGCTCACAGCCCCTACAGGCAGCTGCATGGTCACACAGTGCAACGATCCGTGCTGACGTATGAGCGCACGGCAGTCAATGGGTACGACGGTATGGTCGGGATAGACAATCCTGAGCGTCTGCTCGGCACGCAGATCATTGACAGGCTGATTATAGACCGGCAGATATATGGCATCGTCCGACACAAGATAGTTGGCGTATGTGGCCGGCAGCTGCATACCGTCCTCGTCATATACGGGATCGGGCAACGGCAGCTCGATGAGATTGTAAGGCCGTCCGTCACGAGTGCGTAACTCCGTGAGTTCGTCACGCATACGTGCGAGCGAATCGACCGTCTGTCCCTTCGAGTCGGTAGCGCCTATATATATAATGGTGTCATGCGGAGCTATGCGCGCGAGTGTATCGATATGGCTGTCGGTGTCGTCACCGGCCAGACCGCCATTGCGCAGCCACAGCTGATGATCAAAACCCATAGTCCGGGCGAGGCGTGCACGTATCTCACTCTCGGACAGGTCACCGTTGCGATTGGGCGACAGCAGACATTCGGCCGTCGTGAGCAGAGTGCCGCGACCGTCGCTCTCGATACTGCCACCTTCGAGCACAAAGCCGAGATGATTGACATATCCGGCGGCAAACCGTCCGCGCAATGCAAGATGCGTGTTGATCAGATTATCCTTATCGGCCGCGAATTTCAGTCCCCATGCATTGAATTTAAAATCAAGCACGTGCAATCCTCCGTCACCGTCCTCGACTGTAATCGGGCCAAAGTCACGCGCCCACGTATCATTGGTGGGGACATCCTCAAGGCGCACGCGTGCCGGGTCGAAACCGGCCTCTTCGACCGATCTGCGGCACAACCGTTCAGGACCGACCAGCAGCACACATTCGCGCTCGGATACAGCCCTCACTATATCGGCGATACACGCACGGGCCTCATCGAGCATATACGCCCAGTCGGTATCCTCATGCGGCCATGCCAGCAATACACATTCATGGCGCTCCCATTCGGCAGGGAGACGCACGGATTCAGGAGAGAGTGATGACGTGTCACTCGTTTTCATATTCATCTCTGAGATTATCCCATACCGACTCCTGCGACTCAAGATATTCTTCACAATAATCAAGAAAACCGCGCTTCTCGCTGCTACCGTTCTCGTCACACCATTCACGGTAACGGCGGTGAAGGTCGGCATCCTCGTTTATCTGTCTTTTTAACTCTGCCTCGGCTATGTCAACGCTGCCGTACTGTCGTAGCAGATAATTAAAAAAATCAGTTATATGTTCCATTTCTAAAAATTTTTCGATGGATTAGTACGCATTTGTCGTCAAATATAGGTGTTTACATTCAATTATGCAAATTTCGCATCATAAAGTTGACACCAACCGCATTACAGCTGTTTCAGATCGACAGTAAGGAAACAGTAACCTACACCACTGCGGGGATCCGTACGGTCAAATGACGGATTGACATAACCATATCGGGCAAGGTCAATATCCGGAAATATGGTATCGGCATCCGGGCACTCGGCGTCGATCAGAGTCAGCTCCAGACGGTCGGCCATCTGGAGAGCCTGACGATACACCTCACCGCCTCCGATGACGAAGCAGTCCGCACCGGCACACATCCTGACAGCCTCATCGACCGACGGTGCGGTCTCGATATTCTCGGCTGTATATGATGCGTTGCGGGTCACCACGATGTTGCGGCGACCGGGAAGCGCACCCTTGGGAAATGATTCGAACGTCTTGCGTCCCATGATGATAGGATGTCCCATCGTCAACGTCTTGAAGCGCTTCAGGTCATCCGATATATGATATAACAGGTCACCCTTGCGACCGATGGCCATGTCACGTGTCGCGGCTACAATTATCGTCATCATACGGCTACAATACCTTTGATGTGTGGATGCGGATCATAATCCTCAAGCGTGAAATCCTCATAACGGAAATCGAGAATATCCTTGACCTCAGGGTTGATCTTCATTTTAGGCAGACGGCGCGGCTCACGTTCGAGCTGAGTCTTGACCTGATCGAAATGATTGTGATAGATATGCGTGTCACCGAGCGTGTGGATAAACTCGCCCGGTTCGAGTCCGGTCACCTGCGCCACCATCATAAGCAACAGGGCGTAGGAGGCGATATTGAACGGCACACCGAGGAAACAGTCGGCGCTGCGCTGATAGAGCATGAGCGACAGACGCCCGTCGGCCACATAGAACTGAAAGAGTATGTGGCACGGAGGCAATGCCATCCCGGGGATGTCAGCGACATTCCACGCGCTCACAATCATACGGCGCGACTCGGGATTATTGCGTATCTGGTCGATCACCTCGCGTATCTGATCGATGTGTCCGCCGTTATAGTCGGGCCACGAACGCCATTGATAGCCGTAGATGTGTCCGAGATCGCCGTCGGGGCGCGCCCACTCGTTCCAGATGCGCACACCGTTATCCTGTAGATACTTCACATTGGTATCACCCTTCAGAAACCACAGCAGTTCATGGATGATGGACTTGAGATGAAGTTTCTTGGTGGTGAGCAGCGGGAATCCGTCACTCTGATCGACGCGGATCTGAGGGCCGAACACACTCGGTGTGCTGGTGTCTGACCGGTCTCCCCGATCCACGCCCTCGGTCATGATTCGGTTGAGCAGGTCGAGATATTGTCGCATATTTTATGGTCTTTTGATGTTTTGGCATTTTCAGTCAGTCCGGCCGTGTCGCTGCACTCGCACTCACGTCCGCCACCGGCCAGCTGTGCGCCGGGAGCAAGCCGCGTGACGTTCATCATCATCGGCAGTGACAGCTGGTGACGCGCCCAGGTGTAGTGTATCGCATCGTTCGGGCACACGGGCAGACAGTCGAAACAATCCACACAGCGCGACGAATCCACTACGTGTGACGTGAGGTCTATACATGACGATTTGCACACATGCTCGCACTTGCGGCACTGTATGCATTTGTCGGTATTGATGTCAATATGAAATATCGAATAGCGGGCTACGAAGCCAAGCGTCGTTCCGACAGGACAGATGGTGTTGCAATATATACGTCCGTCCCATCCGGCGAGCACTCCGACCACAACCACCGAGAGCACAGCCACGACTATGCCTGCGGCCGAGGCCAGCGCTATCCTTACCGGCGGGTCAGCGAAGGCATTGAGCATAATGCCCCACAGCGGCTTAACTACATAATCACATGCGCGGGCATAGATAGTCCACGGATTGAGAAGGTCGGAGACAGCCGTGACACCTAAAAATATCGCAACGATCACAATAGCGAGCGTGATGTTGCGGCATCGTGTCAGCGGAGGCCTGTAATGATACTCCCGGCGACGGCCACGACGGCCGAGGCGTGTCAACCGAGCACATATATCCTGAAAGACTCCGAGCGGACATGCCACGGAGCAATATATGCGCCCGAACACAAGTGTGGCTATGAGCCACAGCGCTATGGTCGAGATCGAGAAGAGCATCGCCGCGTTCATAAACTGGACCTTAGCGATGCGTTCGGCCAGTTCGGGTACAGTCATCGCATAGCTCACAAGCGCATACGTGGCTGCGATCCATAGCGAGACTCCCGCCAGGATACGCCCCCTGCGCAATATGTCACCACGCCGGCCCTGCTTCATCAGTTATCGGGGAGCACTGCCCGCATCCGTTCTATATATTGTAGCCACGGCCATCGCAGCAATGCCTTCGCCGCGGCCTGTAAATCCGAGGTGTTCGGTAGTGGTGGCCTTGACCGACACGCAGTCAGCCGCGACAGCGAGATCATCGGCCACATTTCCGATCATCTGAGGTATATAATTGAGCAACTTGGGGCGCTGTGCAATGATGGTGACATCGACATTGCCCACGGCATACCCTTTTTCGCCGATGAGCTCGACCACTCTGCGCAGCAGACGTCGCGAGTCGGCCCCTTTGTACGCAGGATCGGTGTCGGGGAAATGATACCCTATGTCACGCATCGCAGCCGCTCCGAGCAGTGCGTCGGCCAGCGCATGCAGCGCCACATCAGCGTCACTGTGACCCAACAGACCTTTCTCATACGGTATATTCACACCGCAGAGTATCAGCTCGCGGCCCTCCACGAACTTGTGCACGTCATATCCCTGTCCTACCCTCATCATCTGCGGCCGAAGATTTCTTTAAGTCCGTCCATATCAAATGTCAGCGAGAAACGCAGTGTCTGGTCGAGCGGCGAGGTCTGAGCCGTGGCGAGCATGTAGGACGCATCCAGACGCAACACGTTCAGAGCGAAACCGGCACCGATGCCGAAATACTGCAGATTGCCCTTCATCGGGTGCTGGTAATAGTAACCGGCGCGGAGAAAAAACTGCTGATTGTAGTTATACTCGGCTCCGAGTGACCATGAGATCTCGCGCAACTCCTCCTTCATTCCGCCGGGAGCATCGTTGAACGACTTGAATATACCGGTGATCGATGACATATTCTGCCAGTCGGCGTATGCCTTCTCGTAAGCGATCTCACCGTCTGTGCCATCCTCGTAATCCACACGTCGCGGCATCGAGGGCACAAGCAGTTTGTTCATGTCAAGGTTGAGTGACAGATTGTGATAGTCGGCCAGCGGGAACGTAAACGACGTACCCAGACGCAGATTGGTAGGGAGAAACGCCGGATTGGAACCGTTGGCATAGTTGACCTTCGAGCCGATATTTGAGATGTCCCAGCCCCATGACCACTGACACTCGTTACGTCCGATGATCGGATAAGTGGTGTAGTAGCCCGAGATGTCAGCCGAGAACGCAGATGCACCCGATGACTGATCGGTCTCAGACGTGCCGAATCCGAGGTCGGAATAAATGTAGCGGAACACAACGCCCATCGAGAATTTCTCCGACAGTTTGCGAGAATAACCCACATCGATCGCCATTTCATACGGATTGATGGTCTGGCTGCCCGTATCGCCGATGGTATTGCTCACCACCTCGCCGAGCGAGAAGTAGCGCAGCGAGGCCGACACAGCCTGATTATCCTCCTGACCGAGCTTCATATAGCCCGAAAGGTCAGCGAGAAAGATGTCATTGACGAGTTTACGCAGCCACGGAGTATAGCTGAGTGACACAGCCGCCTTGCTATAGGCAAAAGCATACTTCGAGGGATTCCAGAACTGAGAATAAGCATCGGGCTCGGTAGCGGCACCGAGGTCGCCCATGGACGCACCGCGCGCATCCGGGGCAATGCCGAGCGAGGTGACACCCGTAGTTATGGGGTTGAACTCATCCTTCGGACTGTCGGCACGTGCAGTCATCGCCAGCACGCACATCACAACACCCGAGAGAAATATTTTTTTCGAGAGATTCATTTGCAGATACTATTATACAATAAATATAACTCGCTCCACCCCGAAATATTGCATGACAGCAGGAATTAATATCTGATACAGACTATCATTATGGATATAAAAAATGACATACGTGAATAATATCCCCCTCTCCCCCTTTCCGTTCACTCACTATTTTTAGGTATTTGTTTATCGGGGTATTATGTATAATTTTGCACATTGTAAAAATATACTATCTCAATGAGACTTTCCGAACTCACGACCGGCCAGACCGGCATCATCATAAAGATATTGGGTCATGGCGCTTTCCGCAAGCGTATGATAGAAATGGGCTTTGTGCGCGGACATGAGATCAAGGTGCTTATGGCCGCCCCGCTCAAGGACCCCGTGAAGTACGAAATACTGGGCTATGAAGTGTCGTTGCGTCATGCCGAGGCCGACCTGGTGGAGGTTGAGCCAATCGGTGACAACGAGGCCATCGAGTCAACCGCTCACACAAATACTGTCACAGACCCGTCGCACGACATCGAGGAGTTCGACCCGGCCGTTCAGCGCCATAAGGTCATAAACGTGGCCCTTATCGGCAACCCCAACTGCGGCAAGACATCGCTGTTCAACATCGCATCAGGTGCGCGCGAACATGTTGGCAACTACAGCGGTGTGACCGTTGATGCGAAATACGGCAAATTCAGTTACAAAGGCTACAGTTTCAACATCGTCGACCTCCCCGGCACATATTCGCTCGCATGCTATTCGCCCGAGGAACTGTACGTGCGCCGCTATCTGCTCGACGAGACGCCCGATGTCATCATAAATGTTGTCGACGGATCAAACCTCGAACGCAACCTCTACCTGACCACCGAGCTTATCGACATGGACCGCTCGATGGTGATAGCGCTCAACATGTATGACGAGCTGCAACGCGCCGGCACACGCCTCGAATACCGTACACTCGGGGAGATGATCGGTGTGCCCATCGTGCCCACCGCCGCCAAGACCGGTCAAGGCATCGACGAGCTGTTTGACACCGTGATACGCATATATGAGGGCACGGAGCCATCCGTGCGTCACGTGCACGTATCGCTCGGCCAGCAGCTTGAGGCAGCACTCTCCGACATCAAGGACGAACTCAAGACTCACCCCAAGGTGGGACGTCACTTCTCGCCACGCTATCTCGCCATAAAACTCATCGAGGGTGACGAGGAGGTGGAGCGTCACATCAAGGCTCTCCCCGACGGTGACCGTCTGCTGAAGATGCGTGACAGGAAAGTGGCGGAATTTATGCGTGAGAATACCGGTGTGGACATCACATCGGCAATAGCCGACGAGAAATACGGCTTCATAGCCGGCGCGCTTGCCGAGACTATGGTCAAATCCGAAAATCAGGGCATAAGCTCGACCCACATCATCGACACCATCGTCACCAACAAACTCTTCGGCTTCCCCATATTTCTGGCCATAATGACCTTCATATTCTGGGCCACGTTCTACATCGGAGCATTCCCGATGGAATGGATCGAGAGTCTTGTGACGTGGATAGGCGATGCCGTCCGCGAATATCTGCCCGACGGATGGCTCAAGGACCTCGTGGCCGACGGCATCATCGGCGGTGTGGGCGGAGTCATCGTATTCCTCCCCAACATACTGATCCTCTACGCATGCATATCGTTCATGGAGGACTCAGGCTACATGGCGCGCGCGGCATTCATCATGGACAAGGTCATGCACCGCCTCGGCCTGCACGGCAAGTCGTTCATCCCGCTGGTGATGGGTTTCGGCTGCACGGTGCCCTCCATCATGGCCACACGTTCCATCGAGAGCCGGTCGAGCCGCATCATCACTATCCTCATCAACCCATTTGTCAGCTGCTCGGCACGTCTGCCGATCTACGTGCTGCTCATAGGCACCTTCTTCCCTACGCATGCCACACTGGTATTTCTATGTATCTACCTGTTCGGCATACTCGTAGCCGGACTCACCGCCCGACTGCTCAGAAAATTCTGGTTTGGCGAGGACGAGACCCCCTTCGTAATGGAACTCCCCCCCTACCGCGTCCCGACCTTCAAGGCCACCATGCGCCACATGTGGGGCAAAGGCGAACAGTATCTGCGCAAGATGGGTGGCATCATCCTCATCGCCAGCATCGCCGTGTGGGCGCTCAATTACTTCCCGCATCACGATGACGACACCACCGGACTTGTTGACTCCGTGCAGTATGACAACTCGGTCATCGACCCTGCACATGATTCATACCTACAGATGGCGGGCAAAGCCGTAAATCCGATTATGGAGCCGCTCGGGTTCAACTGGCGCGCCACCGTGGCAGCTATCGCCGGAGTTCCGGCCAAAGAGATTGTTGTGTCCACACTCGGTGTGCTCTACACGGGCGATGAAGAGGCATCCGAATCGACCCTCTCCGAGCGTCTCACCTCACCCTCACCTGCCACAGGACGCCCCGACTTCACGCCGGCCATAGCACTGAGCTTCATGGTGTTCATACTGCTCTACTGCCCATGCATCGCCACCATCACAGCCGTGGTGCGCGAGACGGGCAATCCGCGTTACGGACTCTTCTCCATCCTCTACAACACCCTCGTGGCGTGGATATTCGCATTCATCGTCTATCGCATCGCCCTACTTATTATATAGTTATATAGGTACAATAATTAATTATACATCCCGGCTCGCCGCGAGGAGTGGAGAAGAAAACTCTCAGACACCACCACGCGGCGAGCCGAGTATTTCAAAATTATCCACATAGATCTCGGTGACCGTACGCTTGATAGCCGTGCGGTCTTCCCACGTGCGGTAACGCAGACGCCCCTCCACATACAGGCGGGTACCCTTACGTATATATCGCTCCGCCAGTTCGGCCGCGCCGTCCCACATTATTATATTGTGCCACTCGGTGCGACCGGGGCGTTCGGTGCCGTCGGGCAGTTTGACCGGCCGCTCGTCAGTGGCCAGAGGAAACGACGCGATGGGACGGGTCTCAATGTAGCGTATCTCGGGATCACGGCCTACATTGCCCAGCAAAATAACCTTGTTCACACTCATAATGTCACGATCTCACAAAAAAAATCAAAAAAATTTCTCACATACGCGCAATGCGCTACGCGCTGTTTTTCAATACAAAAGTAGTCATTTTCCGCCACTATATTCCGGTGTGAAAAAATTTTTTGAAAAAATTTGAAAAAATTTTCAATCTCCCGTGAACCTTTTTTCGACGGCAGATGTTCTATAGTCAAATTGCCGATGTTCTATAGTTAAATTTTTGCAACTTATGAAGTCTTTACTATCACTCTTACCCCTGTTTGAGCTGCTGACAGTCAGCGCAGTTGTCGTATCATGCAGCAACAGTGAAGCACGTTTCGCAAAAGAGGTTCCCGGAGTATGGCAGGGAACGCCCGAGATGTTCTCGGACAGCCAGGCCGGATCAGCCACGATTGTCGACACATTCACGTTCGATCCCGTGGTCGAGACTCCCAACTCCACCCTCACCGGTAACGTCACTATAACAGGTATGGTAAACACCACCACTCAGATAGTAGGTGACAGCTCGTTTATCGAGCCGCTCAGTCTCTCCGTTGCAGCCCACACCACCATCTCGGGCACATGGACTGTTACAGACGATGACGAGATTTCATTATCGCTCGACCCCGGGTCACTCTCAGTGGCTGTCGATCCCGACGCCGTTCTGGTCAACGGCACCGATCTCCCGCTCGGCGCTCCCGCCATCGACTCGATCCGTCCCGCAGCCTGCAAGAATATCGAACAGAGCATACGCGCCGCCCTCACCGCCCGCTATGCTTCCATGGCCAAGCTTGATGACGTGAAGGTCAAGGGCAAACTCCTCAAGTACGAGATCAACGAGCAGGACTTCGTCCTCACCCGTCAGTGACAGAGTTAAATTATTAATAACCTAAAGACATTATATATAACACCGGACAACGGCCGACACCCCTCACGGGATGTGTCGGCCATTTTTTTTGTATCCCGGTCCGGCATTTCCGGGTTTGCGAAAATAGTATTATCTTTGCTGTATCATCTATCTCCACGTTATCTACCATCCGACGACGATGTACAGAAAAGGCAAGCTATATTTCCGCTACGGCACCATGGGGTCAGCCAAGACCGCGCTACTGCTCACCACCGCTTATAACTTTGAGGAGCGCGGCATGCATTACGTATGCCTCAAACCCGTCATTGACACACGCGAATCGACCAATGTCATCCGCTCGCGCATAGGCATCGAACGCGAATGCAGGTGGATATATCACGACAGCGACCTCTATGACATGGCGCGCGGACTCTTTGCCGAGCGCAACGCCGTCATCGACTGGATACTGGTCGACGAGGCACAGTTTCTCACAGCCGATCAGGTCGACCAGCTGGCACGTGTTGTCGACGACTACGGCAGCAACGTCATCTGCTACGGACTGCGCACGGACTTCCGCAGCAACCTCTTCGAAGGCTCGCGGCGACTCTTCGAGATAGCCGACACCATCGACGAGATCAAGTCGACCTGCTCATGCGGACGCAAGACCATCATCAACGCACGCATCGGAGCCAACGGAGATTTTGTCGAAGAGGGCGCTCAGGTCGAGATCGGAGGTGACGACCGCTACATAGCCGTGTGCCGCAAATGCTGGCGCAACAAACGCATCGAGCAGAGCTATCGTTCGGCCCTCCCGTTCCCCGCCGCCGACGTTTCCGGCACCGCAAGTGATGACATAGATTAAACTTTATGCACATAAAGTTGTATATAAATATATACACTCATCACTTCAACTATGAAACATAAAGTTATCCTCCCGATTCTCACATTGCTGCTCTGCATTCCCTTCATGCGGGCACAGACCTCAGAGACCATATCGCTTCCTGACGAGACACTCACCTACGATGTAATATACAAATGGGGATTCATCAACAAAGTGGCCGGATATGCCACGATGAGCCTGCGCAGCGAGGGCGACACCTATCGTGCGTCACTTGTGGCCGAGAACGCACCCTGGGCCAACAGTATATACATGCTCCGCGACACCCTCTACTCCACGATGAGCAAGCAGGGACTCTTTCCCCTTTCCTACACCTACATAGCCCACGAGGCAGGCAAGTACAAGAAGGATGTCCTGACGTTTCACCGCTCTGGCAATACCTTTACAGCCGAGGCCGTCCGCTACTCACGCCCCTCGGCCGACGCACCCATGACCTCATCGACCATCGATCTTGAGGCCCAGGGCATGACTGTTGACATGCTCAACGCATTCTTCTATCTCCGCACGCTCGACTTTCCGTCGATGAAGCAGGGCAACAGCGTCACCGTCAACATCTTCTCAGGCTCAAAGAAAGAATTACTGACCATCACCTATCTCGGCAACCGCAATGTCGAGCTCAACGGCGGCACCCTGCCGGCCTACTACATCAACTTCAGCTTCACCCGCCGCGGCAAGGTATCGTCAGCACCCATCGAAGGATGGATCTCGGCCGACGAGCGCCGCATACCCGTCAAGGTCGAGGGTCAGCTCCCCGTCGGCAAGGTACGGGCGCTATACACCGGGCCCAACCCATGAGAAAGACATTCTGCATAGCAGCCACGGGTGATGTCCACGGCATGCTCTACCCCTACGACTTCACCACCCTTACGCCCGCGCCCGGCTCACTGGCGCGAGTGTCGGCATATATATCCGGCATCCGCTCGCGCCTCGGCGACGACAGGGTGCTTCTGCTCGACAACGGCGACATGCTGCAGGGTCAGCCCACGGTCTACTTCTACAACTTCATCGCCACCGGCGTTACCCATCCCGTAGCGCGCATGATGCAATATCTGCGCTATGACGCACAGACCGTAGGCAACCACGACATCGAGACAGGCCACCCCGTATATGACCGCCATCGCGCCGACCGCGAACCCATACCGTTGCACGGACCCACCGTCACCGCCACCGCCACAGGGCAACCATATTTCCGGCCTTACACCGTCATCGAACGTGACGGCGTGCGTTTTGCTATCCTCGGCCTCCTCACTCCCGCCATCCCCGCATGGCTCCCCGCCCCGCTGTGGGAGGGAATGGAGGTGCAGCCGCTCGTCGAGAGTGCCCGCCGGTGGGTGGAGCACATACGCGCCACCGAACATCCCGACCTGATCATCGGACTGTTCCACTCAGGCTATGCGAGCACCCACCTCACATGGAAATGGCTCGAAAATGCCTCGGGACAGATAGCCGACGAGGTCGAAGGACTTGACATAATCTTCATGGGCCATGACCATCTGCCCGCAGTGCTCACACGCCCCTCGGGAGTCGTCATGCTCAATCCCGGCGCGCACGCCATGTCCGTGGCCGAGGCCACCGTCGAGGTCGAAGTGGCTGCCGACGGCCGTGTCACCGTCAGCGACATCACGGCAGCACTCGTCCCGTTATCCGACTATGAGCCGGACCCGGAGTTTCTCACCGCGTTCGAGCCCGAGCGCCTCTACACACTCAGTCAGGTCGAGCGTGTCATCGGCCACGCCGCCGGCGATTTCAGCGTGCGCGACGCCTACTTCGGCCCATCGGCATTCATGGAACTTATCCACACCCTCCAGCTTGAAGTGTCGGGTGCAGACATCTCCATCGCCGCCCCCACATCCTTCGACGCATCACTCCGCCGGGGCCCATTGCGCATGAGCGACATGTTCACCCTCTACCGCTACGAAAATCAGCTCTGCACCCTCGCCATGACAGGGCGTGAGATCAAGAATCTCCTTGAGATGAGCTACAACCTCTGGACCGCCGTCATGCACTCCGCCGACGACCCGCTGCTCAAATTTGCCGACGGCAACAGCGTCAAGGGCGACTATTCACGCCTCATAAATCCAACCTACAATTTCGATTCGGCCCACGGCATCAATTACACTGTTGACGTCACTCGTCCCAAAGGGGAAAAGATTACTATCCTGTCAATGTCCGACGGCTCGGCATTCGACCCCGACCATATATATAAGGTGGCGGTCAACGCCTATCGGGCCAATGGCGGAGGCGAACTGATCACCCGCGGTGCCGGCATCAAGCATGACGACCTGCCCGCCCGACGTCTCGACGCCACAACACTTGATCTGCGTTACTATCTGATGAAAGCTATCGAACGCCGTGGCACCATCACCCCCACTGTCACCCACAACTGGCGATTCATCCCCACCCATCTCGTCGCTCCCGCCGTCCGCCGTGACCGCGCACGCCTCTTTGCCGACGAAAATCTATAATTACAGCCCGTTCTATTAGTTAAATATTGTTAAAGAATTGGGCGGGGTAGTTATTATTAGTAACTTCGCACACGAAAGGATATATACCTGAATGCCACCGAAAAACTATCCTTTTTTCCATTAATTCTATTACCGGAGTATTTATATATAAGTAATCAATCTCACCACATCCGTAGAGATGATTAACCATAAGATCACAATTCAACCTTAAATAATACCAAAAAGTTTATGAAGAAAATCTTTACTCTTTTTGCCGCCACACTCATGGCGGCAGGTGCCTACGCACAGGAGCAGGTGACTATCACGTGGTCACTCGACGATGCGACACTCGCACCCGTAGTAGAGGGCGGAGCTGGAGTTACAGCCGAGGCAGTTAATCCGGGTTCAAACTTTACATTCAGTAAAAATAACTCAGTAAACGGCACCGCCGGTACTGAATTTGCTCCGAGTTCCGCTTATCCAAAAAAATCAACAGCCCACTATATCCAGTTCCCGTTTACGGTTGAATCAGGCAAAATCTTTACCATTACCGAGATTTCATACTATACAGCAAAATGCGGTACCGGCGATACATTTAATGCCAACGTATTCCTCCTCGACAGTGACAATACGAAGAGAACAATCGTCAACGGCGTCGTCCTTTACAGAAACAACGAGTCCGAAGGATGGTACAACACCCAGTCATTCACAGCAGCTGAGATGGACGAGGCATTTACCGGTGGCAATTTCAATCCCTATACAGCTGCCACTCATAACCTTACCTTCAGCTATTGCACTCCCGACAAAACCACTAACACCAAAAGTGTATGGCTCGCGAATGTCGTTATAAAAGGTGAGGTTATCGATGAATCAGCCTACGACACACGTCCCGCCGCTCCCATTTCGTGGAGCAAAGCTACGGTCAGCTACAAAGTGCGCGCAGATCTCTCAAAGGTTACACTCCCCACGCTTTCTAACTCTGAGAACCTTGACGTAACATATTCTTCAACCAACGAAGCCATCGCTACAGTCGATGCGTCAGGCACCGTAACCCTCAAGAATGATGTAATCGGTAAGGCATCCATTGCAGCCACCTTCACTCCTGCCGACGAGAGTGTAGCCTACAGCGCTACCACTGTTGAATACGTCATCGAAGTGGTCACTAACAAGGTCAGAAAAGATGTCAATCCCACCAATCTCACTCCTGCGACATTCAAACTCGACGGACTCTATGCAGCTGACAAAGACTCATATCCCGCCGGCGAGATTTTCTCTGATGATAATCTGACCATCATCGCACACAGCGCGACCATCAATGGCGGAACTGCCGCAAATTATGGCGGTCAGAAATTTACAAAATCCATTCAGGTACGTGTCAATAGCGAGCCGAGTGACGAAGATCCATACGGAGAAGAATACGGCAACACCGACACTGAGGCAGCAAAGACCACATCACTTGTCGTTAAACCCAAGGTCAATCTCATCCTCTACGTCTTTGGTCGCCGCCAGACAGTCGAAGACACCGACGCATACGCTGAGATTGATGATGTCGAGAATAACGTCATCACATGCCAGCATGTATATTCAATGGTAGCCAACGATGGTAAGTCACTTAAATTTGACGATATTACCGACCCCAAGACCGTACTCGAAAAGAACATCTACCTCGGCGCATGGACCGATAACGTCGCCTACGCATACGGCATCTCCGAGATCGAGCTTGAGGCCGGCAAGGAGTATAATATGTATGCCGTAGCAACAACCTATCAGGTAAACGGTATCGGCTACATCCTGTATCCCGACGCACCCAAGGCTGCAATCGACGGCGCCGACCATGATGGCAGCCCCATCAACCTTGACGGCGTAAACAAGACAGTCAAACTCACAGCCGCCAATGCCGCCCACAACCTCTATTATCACTTCGCGGCAGCTGACGAAGATGAGAATGAAGACTTTGGCCCCGGCTTCATGCTGTTTGCAGCCGCCCAGACCATGCAGCACGAAGGCAAGACCTATACGCTCGTTCCCGAAAGCGGCATTACGCTCAACAAGGCCGGCACACTCTCATACTTCGCTCACGACCCCGTTAACGACCTCAAGAGCGCAGTCAGCACCATCGACGTGACCGGCGAGGGCACCGAGATCACCACAGCCATCACCGGGATAGCAGGTGACAATGCCACAGCCCCGGTTGAATACTACAACCTCCAGGGCGTACGTGTCACCAACCCCGCCAACGGCCTCTATCTGCGTCGTCAGGGTGACAAGGTCGAGAAAGTATACGTAAAGTAATCGCACTACCCCAATAATACATCCACAGGCCATGACCCGAGTCAACTCGGATCATGGCCTGTGTTATTTCCTGACCACCCCGCAATGCTCGTCCAAAGAATAATCTGCATTTGGTGACATTTAATGGACGTCTCCGACGCACTCATCTACACGCACGACAAATGCCCCGGGTCACGATTACCCTGTAAACCGCGAAGCGGTGATGTAAAGATAGCCCCGCCACGAGCGATTAACGTGGAGCCGTAGGCGGAACGTTTACCGCGAGGCGCGGGGGAATATCACGATAAAACAAACGGGCGTCGAAGACGTCCTTTAAAGGACCACACCGAGGCATCATAAAATATTGTCCATAAAATACAATTATTTTGTTAATTCTTGTTAAAAAATTGGGGGGGGTAATTTTTATTCGTAAATTTGTCCCGCGTATGGGAAAAGAGTCTTTTTTGCAAACGCAAACGAGACTCTTTTTGCGTCAGTTTACATTACAGGTAAAATACAATAACCCCACACGAAAAAACCATCGAAAAACTCCTCATCACTGATGACTAACTCTATTACCATTTAAATAAACCATGCTTATGAAAAAAATCTTTACTCTCATCGCAACTGCCGCACTGGCAATCTCTGCAAATGCTGAAACAAAAACCGTAGAAATCACCGTAACCTGGCCCATGGCTGAGAGCTATCAGGAACAGGCTGTTGATAAGGACACAAATGAGCCCCTGTTCAACGAGGATGGTACCCCCCAGATGACCACCAAATATAAATACGACTTCACCCCCGTCGTTTCAGCCAATGCAGAATGCATCACTGTAGGCGAGCCCGTACTTGGTTCTGAGATTTCATGGAAAGAAGCCCGCGGTATCAACAACGTAGCTTTCGCAACATTCTACCCCTCGACACAGCTCAAGAAAGTGGATGACATCTCTGACGACCACACCGTATCATTCTCACTCGAAACCAAGGAAGGTTATACCTTCGAGCCCACCGGTTTCGACTATCTCGGTTCAGTAATAGGTACCGACGGTGGTAACTATAACCTCACCTACACCTGGAATGGCGCAACAGAAACTCTGCAGTCAGAGTTCCACCCCAACCGTAATAATGAGGCAAACAACTATTACAGCGACGTGAAACTCCCCATCGAAGGTGCCACAGCAGCAAGCGGTAAGTTCGTAGTTACTTTCTATCCCTACAACCTCGCCAACAACAAGCAGATCGGTCTGAGCGCCGTAGTTATCAAAGGTAAACTCACCGGCGACAACCTCACCGGCCTCACCGAGATCGTAGCCAACGAGGATGCACCCGTTGAATACTTCAACCTTCAGGGTGTACGCGTTGCTAATCCCGCCAACGGTCTCTACATCAAGCGTCAGGGCAACAAGGTTGAGAAAGTTTACGTAAAGTAAATCACCGACCCGCTAAAATACAATAACCATCCGCCACGATTCATCTTCACGCGGAGCGGTTAACAGACTATTGCCCGAGGGATTTTTGTCCCTCGGGCATAGTCTTATCCGTATGTTAAGCAATCTTAACGTCAATTTGCCGTAATGGGTTTAATTACTACTTTTGTCTCGCTTAAAGCGGGGCATTTTTTTGTGCATAACATATTTACCCTGACTTTAATATAACTCACACCATCGAAAAACTCCTTACACCACCACACGACACTCTATTACCATTTAAATAAACAATGCTTATGAAAAAAATCTTTACTCTCGTTGCTACTGCCATCATGGCGTTAAGTGTTTCAGCTCAGGATGACGCGTCAAAGATCTATGATGTTACTGAGGTACTCAAAGGTGCAACCGAAATCACATCTGTTCCTAACATCACTGTGACATACGGTGGTGAAGTGAGTACGAATAAAGAAGGTGTCGAAGATGCGACTGTATGGAAAGAACTTAAAAAGAAAGGTTTCAAATACGAAATTTACGGCGAGACATACAATTTCACCAACTATCTTAACGCACAGGATAATGCCCGCATCGCTAACTTCACAGTAGGTGGTATGGCTCCGATCTATGGAGGTTTCACAAAGTATGTCCCTACTTCTGACGGTCTGGTTGTAATCTATTTCTACATTCCCGATGGAAAAGACGTTATATTCTCAGAAATCAGTTCAGCCAACCCTAACGGTATCAACCTCCTGCTCGGAGACGAACCCAAGGCTAACATCTTTATCGAAGATGGCACACGTGTCGCTGTAAACGAGACTGGTGTCCCCCAGTCTAACGCTAAGACCGTAGCTGTCCTTACCTGCAACCTTAAGGCCGGCAATACATATTATCTCTCACTCAACGGTTCGAAGCTCGGTGTCGGCGGATTTATCTATCTTCCCGATCCCAATTCCAACTCTTCGCTCTCCGAGATCGTAGCCAACGAGGATGCACCCGTTGAATACTTCAACCTCCAGGGTGTACGCGTTGCCAACCCCGCCAACGGTCTCTACATCAAGCGTCAGGGCAACAAGGTTGAGAAAGTTTACGTTAAGTAAGTTTCTCCCCACATCATACAATTATGGACAGCATCCCATTCATTCGGGTGCTGTCCATTTTTTTAGAGCCGGTTTGACAATTAATGTCGATCCGGCTCTATATCTCATTCTGACATTTTGTCAGTTATACAATAAGCTCCCCACGTTTCCCGCTATCATGCGAAGAGCGAGGGATATTGCGTATGAGCCGCAGGGGCTATGGCAGGAGCATTGGCACGAAACACGAGATTATGCTGTTGAGTCCAGCCCTGTGTACGGTTGCGCAGACGCACGGTGACTATACCTGCATCACGCGGAGCCGATTCGCGCACATGACGAAACACATCGCTGAGAGTAGACACACCGCTCATCGTGAGCGAGAGAAGGACGGCGCCGCACGACTGCGCGGTCACCTGAATGAGATCGGTACGGTGGATGGATGTCATAATATATAATAGGTATATTCAGTTATCTATGCCGCAAAAGTACACCCACACATGGGCAACATATCAGCCCACTCATCTTAAAATAAACAAACGTAATCGTATAAATACCATTCTCGGAGCATATTGTGACATCTACAGGACGTCTCCGACGCCGGGCATTAGTGGGCGTCGGAGACGTCGTTTAGATACCCACCCACGCATCGCACAAAAAATATCAACAAACACGCCACATCTCCGAACTCTCTTGGCACGGTTTTTGTTAATACAATGAAAACATTAAAAAACACACATCACGAAAATTCAACTTACAACAATCAATAGATTATGAACTTCAATAATTTCACCATAAAATCGCAGGAAGCGATACAGAAGGCGATCGAGATAGCACGTGGTGCAGGCAACCAGGCTATCGAACCCGTTCATTTGCTGAAAGGTGTAATGACTGAGGGCGAATCACTCATCAACTTCATTTTCTCCAAGATAGGCGCCAACGCCGCCGTCCTGATGCGTCAGGTTGACGAGAAGATTGCTGCCGAACCCCGTGTGTCGGGAGGCGAGCCATATCTCAGCCGCACCTCCAACGATGTCCTTCAGAAAGCGCTCGACATTGCCAAGAAGCAGGGCGACGAATACGTGACACTCGAAGCACTGCTCATGGCCATCTTCACGGTCAACTCTCCGGCCTCGACAATCCTCAAGGATGCCGGATTGAGCCAACGTGAACTTGAGGCCGCCGTCGCCGAGCTCCGAAAGGGCAAGAAAGCAACCGACCAGAGCGCCGAAGACACGTATCAGGCCCTGTCGAAGTATGCCATCAATCTCAACGAACGCGCGCGTGAAGGCAAGCTCGACCCTGTGATCGGACGTGATGACGAGATACGACGTGTGTTGCAGATCCTGTCGCGACGCACCAAAAACAACCCCATGCTCATCGGTGAGCCGGGCACAGGTAAGACGGCCATCGCCGAAGGACTCGCCCAGCGCATCGTGCGCGGAGACGTTCCCGAAAACCTCCGTACCAAGCAGATCTACTCGCTCGACATGGGCGCACTCGTTGCCGGTGCCAAATACAAAGGCGAATTTGAGGAGCGACTCAAAGCCATCGTCAACGAAGTGACCGGTGCCGACGGCGAGATCATCCTCTTTATCGACGAGATACACACCCTCGTCGGTGCAGGCAAGGGCGAAGGCGCCATGGACGCCGCCAACATCCTCAAGCCCGCGCTGGCACGTGGCGAGCTCCGATCCATCGGCGCGACAACACTCGACGAATATCAGAAATACTTCGAGAAGGACAAGGCTCTTGAGCGCCGATTCCAGAAAGTCATGGTCAACGAGCCTGACGAAGCCGCAGCCATCGCCATACTCCGTGGTCTGAAGGAACGTTACGAGAACCACCACAAGGTGCGTATCCGTGACGAAGCGATTATCGCCGCCGTCACCCTCTCGGAGCGCTACATCACCGACCGATTCCTCCCTGACAAGGCCATCGACCTGGTCGATGAAGCCGCCTCGAAACTGCGACTGGAGATCGACTCCGTGCCCCAGGCTCTTGACGAGATCTCGCGACTCATAGCACAGAAAGAGATCGAGCGCGAGGCCATCAAGCGTGAAGGCGACGAGCCTAAGGTCAAGGACATCGAGAAGGAACTCGCCGACCTGCGCGACCGTGAGAAGGAATTCATGGCCAAATGGAAAGCCGAGAAAGACCTCATCAACCGCATTCAGCAGAATAAGATCGACATCGAACAGCTCGCCTTTGACGCCGAGCGTGCCGAGCGCGAAGGCGACTATGCCAAGGTAGCCGAGATACGCTACTCACGCATCCGCGCCAAGGAGGAAGAGAACGAGCAGATACAGGAACAGCTCCACGCCATGCAGGGCGAAAAGGCCCTCATCAAGGAGGAGGTCGACTCCGAGGACATCGCCGACGTCGTGTCACGATGGACAGGTATCCCCGTCAACAAGATGGTACAGACCGAAAAGGAGAAACTGCTCCACCTTGAGACCGAGCTGCACCACCGCGTCGTGGGACAGAACGACGCCATCCGCGCCATCGCCGACGCCGTGCGCCGTTCGCGTGCAGGTCTCAACGATCCGCGCCGACCCATCGGTTCATTCATATTCCTCGGCACCACAGGTGTCGGCAAGACCGAGCTGGCAAAGGCCCTCGCCGAATACCTGTTTGACGACGAGACCATGATGACCCGTATCGACATGAGCGAATATCAGGAGAAGCACTCCGTGAGCCGACTCGTCGGAGCGCCTCCGGGATACGTCGGTTACGATGAAGGCGGACAGCTCACCGAGGCCGTGCGCAGAAAACCCTACTCTGTCGTACTCTTCGACGAGATCGAAAAGGCCCACCCCGACGTGTTCAACATCCTGCTTCAGGTACTTGACGACGGACACCTTACCGACAACAAGGGCCGTCTCGTCAACTTCAAGAACACCATAATCATAATGACCTCCAACATGGGTTCGCACCTCATCCGCGACAACTTCGCCAAGATGACTCCCGACAACCGCGAGGAGACCATCGAGAAGAGCAAGGAGGAAGTGCTTGAGATGCTCAAACAGACCATCCGTCCCGAGTTCCTCAACCGTATCGACGAGATCATCATGTTCACCCCGCTCGACGAGGCCGAGATCGAGGAGATAGTCGGATTGCAGATACGATCCATCCAGAAGATGCTCGCATCCAACGGCATCACACTCGAAGTAACCCCCGCAGCGCTGAAATTCCTCGCCGAGGAAGGTTACGACCCCGAGTTCGGCGCCCGACCCGTCAAGCGAGTCATCCACCGAATGGTACTCAACCAGCTCAGTAAGGACATCCTCGCGCAGAAGGTCGACCGTGACCACCCGATCACCATCGACTATGACGGCAACGACATAGTATTCAAAAACTGACACACACGAACACTTAATATCTTTTCTTAATTTAATATGTATATGAAAAAGTTTTTCTACTTACTGCTGGCTCTGCCACTGTTTGCAAGCCTTGCAGCCTGTGACGACGACGGCAAGAATATACCCGACGTGAGCATATCGCTTGAATACTCGGGCGCCACGCTCAATGACGGAGCGCTCTACGTGGTCAAGGGCGAGACCCTCGCCATCGAAGGCATCAACGTCACCCCCGCGCCCGGCACAGGCAAGGCCACACTCGGACAGACCACCTATCTGTGGGACGGCGTGCCTTTCTACACGACAGCCATTTCACCCTTCGGTGTCAACATCGAGACCGAGGACATGTCTGAAGGCCCGCACACCCTGACCGTCAACGCACAGATCTTCCAGATTGACAAGTCAACTGGCTGGGGTGTATTCCAATACAAAGTCGTGATCGTGCCCGACACTGACAATCAGCCCGATGACGAAGGCGGCGGCACAGACGTACCCGAGACAACCATTGCCGAATCAGTCGACTGATTCCGGTACACAACCCTAAAAAGAAGGCAAGACCTGAGCACCACAGCTCGATCCCGCCTTCTTTTTTTATCCCCATATATTATGTGTTTCGTGACATCTGAAGGACGCCCCCGACACAAACACACAAAAAAACACCAATGGCCGACGGCATGAAAAACACTGCCATCGGCCATTGATATTTTAACTATAATTCGGTTACATCACTCATCGAGAGAATTATTGCGGGGATTATTATTCAGATCCTTGATATCCTCCTTGACAAGCTTCGGATCAACCTTACCGTTATCAGCCTGATCAGTACCGGCACCGGGATACACCTGCTGTGCCTTAATGTCCTTATTCTTTTCCATAATATAAATAGTTTTAGATGTTTTATACTATAGAAACACCCGGATCAGGCCCATTGTTCACTCACCCTCATCCGCAGCGCCAACAGGCAGACGGTTAAGCTGCTCGATATAGTCGAGCAACTCCTGACGGCCGCGGCCATCCTCACTCGACGTAAGGAATATAGGAGGTAACTCCTCCCACGACTCAAGCAATGACTTACAATACTTCTGCACATTACGTCTGCCAGCATCATTACCTAACTTATCGAGCTTGGTAAACACGATGGCAAACGGCACACCGTTCTCACCGAGCCAATCGAAAAACTCCAGATCAATCTTCATAGGCTCATGGCGCGAATCGATCAGCACAAACAGATTCGTCATCTGCTCACGCTCCAGGATGTAACCGCGTATCATCTTCTCAAGCTGCTCGCGCTGCTCCTTGCCGCGCTGCGCGAATCCGTAGCCCGGCAGGTCGACGATATACCACTCGTCATTGACCAGAAAATGATTGATAAGCATAGTCTTACCCGGGGTTGACGACGTCTTGGCAAGCTTACTGCGCCCGGTGAGCATATTGATCAGCGATGACTTGCCCACATTACTGCGCCCTATGAAGGCATACTCATGGCGCATGTCTGACGGACACTTCTTGTGGGTGGAATTGGATATAGCGAAACGGGCTGAATTGATTATCATAACGAATCTTTTTTATTAGAAACTATTGTTGAGCAGAAGGGATCAGTCGAGCATAAGGCTTATCATCGGACGCACCGACGGGAAACGCATCACCTCACCGATCTCGGTCGACGAGAACGCCACATCGGCCAGCACATCGACACTGATGTCAAGGTCAAGCGGACCGCTGTAGGAATCATCCACCACACACTCGCCCCCCTTGATGATAAACGTATGGGCATTGAGCGACGGCAGCAGACGGTCCGACACACGTATGCGCGACTGCCACTTGTCGTGACGGGCAGCCACAGTCGACAGCAGCATCCCCGCATTGACCACACGGGCCATGCCGCGAGGCATCAGTCGGCCGCCCACCACATCGGTCGGACGCCCAAGCAACAGGAACGGCACACCTGGATAACGCTCGCGCAGTGCACGCATCGCAGCCGTGCGCGCATCCTCATCCTCGCCCATAACATCGTTGACCAGCAGCAGATCGTTACGCCTCACCGCCCAGGCCATCGACACGATGCGCGGACCACGGTCCTCGTCATCGGCACCGATCACCACAAAGTCTCCGCCGTCCATATCGAGGTCAGCCTGGATATTGTCGAGATCACGACGCGTGTGCAGCACATAGCATTCGCGCTCATGCTGAAAGCGGTCAAACGCCTCCCACACATCATCGGCCGCCACATCCTCCATCAGGTGATATTCACCCTCTACGGGAAACGAGTGCAGTGCCGTAAACCGTTGCTCCTTGGTGTAGAACACGCGTGCGAAGCCAAACCGGCTGTAGAAATAATACAGCGCACTGCGCGCAGGTATAAGCGTACACAGCATGTCGCCACGCTCGGCCGACGCCTGAAGCGCGTCACGCACCAGCTGCGACATATATCCGTTGCCACGCTGCGCGCGCCGTGTAGCCGCACCGGCAATGTAGCTCACAGGCACCTCGGCCCCCTGAAACGACATCCCGTAGTGCTGCAACAGCAGACTGCTCACCACGTTACCCTGCGGATCAGTGAGCGTCATGGCCTCATCGTCACGATACACGCGGTCGAAATACATCGCCACATACTCGCGCGAATCGCTGAAACTCTCCTGCCAGACTTTTATAATATCATCTCTTTTACTCATAGTAAAGATATAACAACGTAAAGAGGCAAGAAGTTATCCCGCGCCGGGGACACCCCTTGCCTTTTCATTATCTTAATCCGGTATTACTTACCACCCTGATGAGCCGGACGCAACAGATCGTTGACAGTCTTGACAGGATTGAACGTCGAGATGGGAACCTCGACAAACACCGTATTCCAGTCGCTCATCGCACCGTTCCACAGTCCCGGCAGCTCCATGGCGCGGAGCTCCTTGCCGTGGCTCGACTTGGACGAGATAAAGCCCGTGGCGGGATCGACGTACGACGGCAGGTCAAACTTCTTGCCATGCACATCCTTGATATAGCACACCAGATCGACCGGATTGAAGTGAGTGGCGGTCGCCATCATCTTCTTATACTCCTCGTTGGACGGATCCACCTGATTGCTCTCCAGTATCTGAGGCGATGCCGAGCCGTCGGGATTGACAGCGATGAACGGACCACCGCCAGGCTCACCCTCGTTACGCACCATGCCGCACACACGCAGCGGGCGGTTGAGTTTAGCCTTCAGATACTCCACGATCTCATCATCAGCCATATTGTCCAGACGCGGATCATCGACATTGAGCACCGTGCGGAGATAATCGACCATTCCCTTGAGATCCGACTGAGTGTAGACACCCTCTTCGAGCGCTATGAGATCCTCCTCGATCTGGTCATGCACCTCAAGGAGCAGACCACCCAGCACCTCTTTATACTTTACAGTGTCGCCGCGCAGTGAGTCAGGCACCACATTGTCGATATTCTTGATGAACACCACCGCGCTCTCGATGTCGTTGAGATTCTGTATCAGCGCACCGTGACCGCCGGGACGGAACAGCAGGTGGCCATCCTCGCGAAATGGCGTATTGTCAGGATTGGCGGCGATCGTATCGGTCGACGGCTTCTGCTCGCTCATGCTCACGAAGAACTTCTTGCCCGTACGCGCCTCAGCCTGAGGTATCACCTCGTCAAGCTTCTTCTGAAACAGATCACGGTGATTGGCCGACACGGTGAAATGCAGATGCACCTCACCCTTGGCATTAGCCGCCGTCTGCGCGCCCTCGGTCAGATGCTCCTCCACCGGAGTACGCGAACCGTCGGGATAGCTGTGAAATTTCAGCAAACCCTTGGGCAGACCACCGTAATTCATGCCGTCGGCATTGACTATGGCAGCGATCACATCGCGGTTGCGACCCTCGGCCAGCAGATCATCAAGGCTCTTGCCATAAAGTTTCTGACACGCCTCGCGCAGCTCGGGCAGGAACGGCAGCTTATCAATGTCAGCTATGAGCTGGGCCACGGGCGAACCCTCCTTGAGCTCGTCCGTACCACCGTCCACATACTCGAACAGAGCCTTGAACATACGCGATGCCGCACCCGAAGCGGGGACAAACTTGCATACCTCGCCACCGTGATCGAGATATTCATGCCAGCGGTCAAGCGCCGCATCGATCTCCTCGTCCGACAGACGGAAGATGCCCGCATCCACACGGGCTGTATCCTTGATTTTGAGATAGGGAAATCCTGTGACGAAACGCGCCAGCTGCGCATCGACCTCAGCCTCGCTGATGCCTTTAGACGCCAACAGCGCTTTATCTTCAGAGTTGAGCATGGTAAAATGATTTTTATGTTTGAGATTATATTCTGCTTCAAATTTAAACAATATTTCCGACATAACCGCACATTAAAAGCCTCTAAACTTACACAAATAATATTAAGCTGCATATCTCGGCAAAACGCTTGCTTATAACAAAAAAAAGTCATACCTTTGCACCGCTTTTTAGCATCCCCCCGTGTGATGGGAAATTAAGGAGCACAAAGTCAACACTTAATTTTGAGTAACACAACCAATTAAATCCAACATTAGGAAATGAAGACATTCCAGCTGACAGCCGAGCCCCGTACCGACCTCGGCAAGAAGGCAGCCAAAGAGCTGCGTAAGGCCAACCTCATCCCCGTCGTTCTCAACGGCGGCAGCGTTATCGACCTCCCCTACACCGCAGCTCTCAAGCCCGGTGAGAAGATCGTAGAGATCGGCAATGGCAAGGGCCTCATCACCACCGACCTCACCGTTAAGGCTGAGGACGTACGCAAGCTCGTCTATACCCCCGACATCTTCGCTATCGACCTCAACATCAACGGCGAGAAGCGCAACGCTGTCGTTAAGGACATCCAGTTCCACCCCGTTAAGGACAACATCCTCCACATCGACCTGCTCGAAGTAACCGACAAGAAGCCCGTAGTTATCGAGGTTCCCGTCAAGCTCGAAGGCCACGCCGAGGGTGTGAAAGCCGGTGGTAAGCTCCAGCTCTCTATGAAGAAAATCAAGGTTAAGGCTATCTACACCGAGATCCCCGAGCGCGTTGTCATCAACGTTGACTCACTCGGCCTCGGCAAGACCCTCCAGATCGGCGACCTCCACTTCGACGGTCTCGAACTCGTCAACGCCAAGAACGCCGTTGTCTGCGCCGTTGCCCTCACACGTGCCGCACGTGGTGCTCAGGCCAACGCTCAGTAAGCCGACACGACAAGCATCCCCTCGCAGGGCTGCCTGAAACTCACAGCAAAAGTCTCAACCCGAGAGCCGGAACCATCTACGTCTGAGCCTCAGTTGAGACTTTTGCCATTTCTACACCATCCCCTCATCTCACCAACCACCCGCCACACCGATGAAATATCTCATAGTGGGCCTCGGCAACATCGGCCCGGAATACGTCAACACTCGCCACAACGCCGGATTCATGATAGCCGACGCACTCGCCGACGCTTGCGGCGCCTCATTCTCGACCGAACGCTACGGCGACATCGCACGCATGCGCGTCAAGAACGCACAGCTCGTTGTGCTCAAACCATCAACCTACATGAACCTCTCGGGCAACGCCGTACGATACTGGAAGGACAAGGAAGGCATCGAACTCGAAAACATCCTCATAATCGTCGACGACTGCGCACTCCCCTTCGGAGCCATTCGCCTCAAGCCATCAGGCAGCGACGCAGGCCACAACGGACTCAAGAACATCGCACAGATGCTCGGCACACAGGCCTACGCACGCCTGCGCTTCGGCATAGGCAACGACTTTCCGCGCGGCACACAGGTCGACTACGTACTCGGCCACTTCACCCCCGACCAGCTCAAAGCCATGCACGACGAGCGCATACCGCTCGCCGTCGACGCCATCAGGACATTCTGCCTCGCCGGACTCCAGCGCGCCATGTGCGACTTCAACAACAAATAATCACACCCCATGAACGAAGTAAGAATCGACAAATGGCTGTGGGCCATGCGCATCTTCAAGACCCGCACCGTAGCCACCGAAGCATGCAAGAAAGGACGCGTGCTCATGGGGGGCGTAGCCGTAAAGCCATCACGAACCATCAAGGAGGGAGATATCATCAGCGTGCGCAAACCGCCGGTCACCTACTCATTCCGTGTCAAGGCCCTTACGCAAAACCGCCTCGGAGCCAAGCTCGTACCCGACTACATGGAGAACATCACACCCAAGAGCGAACTCGACCTGCTCGACGTAGTGCGCATCTCAGGCTTCATCGACCGACGCAAAGGCCTCGGCCGACCCACCAAGCGCGAAGGGCGCGACCTCGCCGAGTTCACCGAATCCATATCGGACGGCTGGGACTTCGACTTCCTCGACGACGATGACGACGACGAGGCATAACCCACCTGTCCCATCCACCATCCCACACAGTCCGGGCGCCGCAAATTGTAACCGCAATTCGCAGCGCCCGGACTGATTTTTCATGCAATCAACAACACATCAATCCACCACATACGCAATATTTCACAACAGTATTTCCGTCTCGCTACTACCCTTAGCATCCATAAACATCACATAATAAATAGGCATATACACAATTTTGCCCTCCTGTCGTACTTCGCGCGAATTACTCAACACCACCCCTTCTTCCAATCTGTAATCCTTATTCTCAATCAAGCGGTTCAGCGCACTGTGAACAGTATAATCTTTTCCTGATTTTACCTCAATAGCCATAGCCGACAGATTATAATAATCATCGATCAGGAAATCGACCTCTCCATTCTTCTTGTTATCATAATAAAACAGTCGATGACCGTGCGAGGCAAGTTCCATTGCCACAACAGATTCATAGACGCTACCAAGATTAACACTGCATTCCGTATCCATAACCGGTTTGATATTATTACTGTATAAAATTCCGGTCAGCATACCGACATCATTCAGGTATAGTTTCAATAAATTTTTCACCCCTGACTCAATAAGAGGAAACGACGGATTGGAAATCGCTTTCACTTCCAGTGCAACACCCGATGCCGAGAGAAAATCAAATTCCTCAATATAATCGCTGTGACGCCCCTTAGGCTTATCTTCTATATCACGATACACGATCCTTTTCTTATGGCTCTCCATCGCAGACGGTATCATCTCATATATCCTCTCAATATGAAGACGATGTTCTAAATCATATTTTGTAGCATCAGCTTCATAGAGTCTGTGTATATCATTTTGTATAGCTCTTGCGGTTACAAGATTACGCGAATTAACAAACTCCTGCACTACCTGCGGCATACCACCTATAAGAAGATAGCGCTTGAACAATCCCATTATATGGTTATGCAGCGCCTCATCAAGCCCTATTCGCGATTGAAAATGTTTACGTATTCCTTCTACCGCTTCCTTACCCACATTATTAGCAATAAGAAATTCCTCAAAATCAAGCGGATACATACGCATAATGGTGAGAGACCCTACAGGTATTGATGTGGTCTGCTTTAGCGTCAGCCCCAAAAGACTTCCACTCACAGCATAGGTGTATCTGCCGTCTTGCCTTAAGAATTTCAGAAGGGTCAACAGACGCGGATACTGCTGTATCTCATCAAGAAATACCAACGTATCTTCCTTATTACCAAGACGCTCACCGGCAATTGAACTTAGTCTAAGATGAAACTCCTCGACAGAGGAAACTGATTCAAACAGGCGGTCTGTATCATAATCTTCAATCAGGTTGATTTCAACAACATTACTGAACAACTGTGATGCGACGTAATTGATGATAAATGATTTGCCTGTCTGGCGCGCGCCGGTAAGCATCAGTATTTTGTCCGACTTAGACTTAAAATGCTGATATATATCTTTTTCTATTTTCCTATAGAGCATATTTTACACTTTTCCTATAAATTTCACCATGTAAAAATACACTTTTCCTATAAAAACAGCAAGTAAAAAATACACTTTTCCTATAAAAACGGTACGTAAAATAAGCACTTTTCCAAAATATGGGTCTTACTTTCCCCTTTCTAATTGACGTGTAGAGATCACAAATCCTCTCACACTCAACGGCGAGGACGTACGCCCCTAGTAATACGCTCGTCGAGCACTCACGACATTCGGAGAAATATGCACTGACTTCTCCGCGAGGTCCCTGACCGGCAGCCACAATGCCCGGTCAGAGACCACTTTTTTTGGTAAAGTTATGGAAAAGTCCTATATTTGTGCCATTCATAGTAACTATAGAAACATATCATCAATGAAACTAAGCAAACTCTTCACACTCGCCCTCATGGCCGTGAGCGCACTCGCAGCCTCAGCTCAGGGCATGGAATTTATGCCCGAAGGCTCCACACTTCAGGACGCGATCGACAAGGCCGCTAAAGAAGACAAAATGGTCTTCCTCGACTGCTACACATCATGGTGCGGACCCTGCAAGATGATGTCCAACACCATCTTCCCCACCAAGGAAGTAGGTGACTTCATGAACCCCTCATACGTATCCATCAAGATCGACATGGAGAAAGGCGAAGGCCCCGCACTCGCCAAGCGTCTTGAGATCAGCGCCTATCCCACATTCGTAATCTTCGACAAGGCCGGACGTGAATTAGGCCGTGCCGTCGGAGGCAGCGATGCAGCAAAATTCATCGAGCGCGTCAAGGAAAACAGCGTGGCACCCGTAGGTCCCTCGCTCGAAGAGCGTTACGCTGCCGGCGAGCGCAGCCGCGAATTTCTCCTCGCATACTTCGACGATCTCAACAAGAAATACCGCAAGCAGCAGCGCACAGCCATCGCCGAAATGCTCCTTGACGGCAAGGCCGAGACCTTTGCAAGCGACAGCGCACTCGTCTACGTATTTGCCAACGGCATCAACGACCCCTATCACCCCGCGTTCATCTACGCAGCCTCACACCCCGAAGCGCTGAAACCCATCATGGGCGAGAACGCATATAACGACAAGATCCGCGGTGTCCTCAGCGAAAACTGCAACCGTTTCCTCAAAAAGAACGCCAACGGCACTCTCGATTTTGACAAGGAAGGCTTCGACAAATACCTCGCCTTCATCAAGGACAACAACATGTCCAACCCGCTCGAATACAAGCTCCGCACCCTCATCGTCGTGGCCGAGCGTAACAGCGACTGGAAGACCTACGTCGATGTCATCAACGAATGGACATCCGACAAGTCAGTCGACATGACCGACTTCACCCTTGCATTCCGCGCATCCAACATCGTAGACCGCTGCGATGACAAGAAACAGCTCAAACGACTCAAAAAGATCGTTCAGAAACGTTGCGATGACCTCAAGTCAGGCCGTCGTCCCGAGCAGACATTCCCCGCCAACCGTCAGCCGCCCAAGTCACCCACGGTAATGCTCAAGGAAGCCATCGAGAAAATCGACGCCAAGAAATAATCGCCCCACACGACGTGATATATAACACATATATCATTGTAAAACATACCGATCAGCCGACTGTCTCCCCCACGACAGCCGGCTGATTTCTTACACATATTCAATATCTCACCGATGAAATAATTATAGTTGTGTGTGTTAGGAAAAATCACTAACTTTGCATTCCAATTTTTCATGCTGATTATATGGGACTGTTTGACCTGTTTTCGCGCAAAAAAGAGAAGCAGGAGACCCTCGACAAGGGTCTCGAAAAGACTCAACGCGGCCTGCTCGACCGCATCTCACACGCCATCGCCGGCAAATCGACCGTCGATGACGACGTACTCGACAATCTCGAAGAGGTATTCGTGACCTCTGACGTAGGTGTCGACACCACCCTTCGTATCATCGACCGTCTCCAGGCACGCGTAGCCCGTGACAAATATGTCGGAGCCTCCGAACTCAACCGTCTGCTGTGCGAGGAAATTTCCGATATGCTTGCCGAGAACGGCGAGAACTCTTCGCTCGAAGACTTCACACTCCCTCCCGGCAACCGTCCGCACGTAATAATGGTGGTAGGCGTCAACGGCGCAGGCAAGACCACGACCATCGGCAAGATGGCCGCCCAGTTCAAACGCGCCGGCAACAAAGTGATGCTCGGCGCAGCCGACACATTCCGCGCCGCAGCCATCGAACAGCTCGAAGAGTGGGGCCGTCGCGCCGACGTACCCGTCATCAAGCAGAAGATCGGTGCCGACCCCGCATCCGTAGCCTTTGACACACTCCAGAGCGCCATCGCAAATGACGTCGATGTGGTGATTATCGACACCGCCGGACGTCTGCACAACAAGAAGGGACTCATGGACGAGCTTACAAAGGTCAAGAGCGTGATGCAGAAACTCATCCCCGACGCCCCCCACGAAGTGCTCCTCGTCCTCGACGGCTCGACCGGACAGAACGCCTTCGAACAGGCCCGTCAGTTCGTAGCAGCCACACAGGTCAACGAACTCGCCATCACCAAGCTCGACGGCACCGCCAAGGGCGGCGTCGTCATCGGCATCAGCGACCAGTTCAGGATACCGGTAAAATATATCGGACTTGGCGAGAAAATTGATGACCTCCAGGTGTTTGACAAACGCGCATTCGTCGAATCACTATTCGGTGAAAAGAAATAATGGCCGGCACAGTAGCTGTAATATCACTCGGATGCTCCAAGAATCTTGTCGACTCGGAGCGCCTGATGAAGATGCTTGAGAGCGTCGGCTACGACGTCATCGCCGAGCCGGACGAAACATTTCTCGACTCCGACACCGAGCGTCACGTCGTCATCAACACATGCGGATTCATCGGTGACGCCAAGGAGGAATCCATCAACGAGATACTCTCGTGGGCAGAATTGCGCCGCCAGGGACGCATCCACGGACTCTACGTCATGGGGTGCCTGTCACAGCGTTATCCCGACGACCTGCCCCCCGAGCTCCCCGAGGTAGACCGATGGTACGGCAAGACCGACTGGCCCGCACTCGCCACCGACCTATCACGTCTGCACCCCGGCTCCGCGCCTTACGACCGCGTGCTCACCACGCCACGCCATCACGCCTATCTGAAGATAGCCGAAGGGTGTGACCGCTTCTGCGCATTCTGCGCCATCCCCCTCATCACAGGACGCTACCGTTCGCGTGACATCGACGAGATCGTCGAGGAGGTCCGCATGCTCGTGTCCCGCGGCGTGAAGGAATTTAACGTCATCGCCCAGGATCTCACCTCATACGGCCGAGACCTCTACGACCGTCCCTCCATCGCCCGGCTGGTCGACGCCATCGCCGATGTCGAAGGTGTGGAGTGGATACGTCTGCACTACGCCTACCCCAACGAATTTCCCATGGATCTGCTCGACGTCATGGCCTCGCGCCCCAACGTATGCCGCTATCTTGACATCGCGCTCCAGCACATCTCCGACAGTGTCCTCTCCAACATGCGCCGCCACATCACCGGCGCAGAGACACGCGCCCTTCTGGCCGAGATACGCCGCCGCGTGCCGGGGATACATCTGCGCACCACGCTGATGGTAGGATTTCCGGGCGAGGGCGAGAAAGAATTTGAAGAACTGATGGACTTCGTGCGCGAACAGCGCTTCGAGCGCATGGGCGCATTCGCCTACTGCGAGGAGGATGACACCTACGCCGCGCGCCATTACTCCGATGACATCCCCGACGAGGTCAAGCAGGAGCGTCTGGCACGCCTGATGGCACTACAGGAAGAGATCTCACAGGAGATACAGGACACGAAGGTTGGCACCGTGCAGCGCGTCATCATCGACCGTGAGGAGCCTGACTGCTACGTGGGCCGCACACAGTATGACTCGCCCGAGGTAGACCCCGAAGTCCTGATTGAAAAAACCATACCGCTTGCCCGCGGCTCATTCGCCGACGTAATCATACGTACGGCCTATCCGTTTGAACTGGCAGGCGCACCATACGAAAACACCACCGCAGGAGATAGATGCTGATAACCATGCTGCAGGCCCAGGGCATCCGTGAATGCCTCAGGCACAACATACCGTTCGCCATATACGTGCTGCCAGGCAGTGATGTCCCGCAATTCATGGCATCGCTCCCCGATGACAGGGGCGAGTCACATCCCGGCATCGTGACCGACGGAGCCGACTGCTTCTTCATCAGCCGTTTCGCATCCGACGAGCCATACATGGCCGGCATCAACGCCGTCATGGACGAGGCTCAGGTCATCGAATACATAGCCTCGCACCCCGACGTCATGTATGACGCACCGTGCGAGCGCCCCTACCTCACCTCCACACGCCGCGTCAGTTATGACGAAGCCTACCGCAACATGACACGCCGTCTGCGCAAGGACGGCGGCAAGGTGGTCTTGTCGCGCCACGAAGCACTGTGGTCAGGTGCCGACATCACCGATGTGGCCGACGAATACTTCCGCCACTCACCTACAGCATTCCGTTACCTCTGTTTCACGCCCGAGACAGGCGTATGGCTCGGTGCCACACCTGAGCTGCTGCTTGAGTCAGCCACTGACTCCGGTCAGATCCGCACCATGGCGCTTGCCGGCTCACGCCCTACAGGCGACGGCACGGGCGAATGGGACAATAAAAATATTCAGGAACATGAAGTAGTGGTCAGCTTCATCACCGACACACTCGCCTCACACGGACTCGAAGTATCCGCCGGCCCGCTCGGCGAACTTCAGGCCGGACCCGTCACCCATCTGTACACACCCATCACAGCGCGCGGTGACATCCACAGCGTCGGTCAGATCATCAACGATCTCAACCCCACCCCGGCCGTAGCCGGATGGCCGCGTCAGCTGGCCATTGCCGAGATCGATGCGTTCGAGACACACCAGCGCCGATGCTATAGCGGCATCGTCGGTGTCCGCACGGGTGGCAAACTACGCGTATACGTCAATCTCAGATGCGCATTCGCCGCACCGGCCCGGCTCGACGGGCACGACGGATGGGTCTACAACCTGTATGCAGGCGGCGGACTGATGCCCGACTCGGTGCTCGATGACGAATGGGAGGAGACAGGCCGCAAGATGTCAGCATTAAGCCTGTGCATACCCGACGCCACTCCCTCACCACTACAGGCCAGCTTTATCTGACACTCATCTTCAACAAGACATGAAAAAAGGTAGCCCCACACTCATCATAATATTCGCTATCGCCATTCTGGCGATCTTGTCGTTACTTCCGCTGTCACAGTGGAGCGGAGGCCGCATCAAGGACTTCTCACTCATAAGCGACATACTAAAGGAGGTCGCCGAGGCGGGACAGGACGGTGAGACCGAGACCGCTCAGGAACAGGTAGACCCCGAACTGATCAAGGCGATGGAGGAGGCCGAGCAGCGCAACCCGCTCACGGCCAGCGACTCGGTGCTGTCAATCCCCATCGACACCATCATACACGCCCCCAAGGCACCGCGCGAGGGCGAACTGGTGATCATCGAGGACTATACCACCGATCAGGTCGGACTCATCCAGCTGCGCAATGCACTCGCACAGGGTGGCATGGCTCGCATAGCAGTCGTGGGCGACAGCTATATCGAGGGGGACATCTTCACTCAGGATCTCCGCGAGAAACTGCAAAGCACCTACGGAGGCGAAGGTGTGGGATACGTGAGCATGCACTCGGACTTCCCCGGATTCCGCCGCTCGGTCAAGCAGGGCGGCTCAGGATGGAAAACATTCATGGCCAACAAGAAGGTCGAAAACAAATACCTGTTTCTCGCCGAGCAGTACGCTATACCCACAGGCACGGCCACAGCCACATACGAGGGCACAAAAGCCTACGAACAGACACGTCAGTGGGCACGCTCGCGATTCCTGTTCGTAGCGCCCGAAAATTGTACAATCTCTGTTAAAACAGCCGATACCGAATGGGAGGAGCGCAATATCACAGCCTCCGACTCCGTTCAGTGTATAGAGATTGCCGGTAGCACAACGCGGTTTGAACTCAAGACCTCCTCGCCCCGTCTCGTCGGGTTGGGTGTATGGCTTGACGGAGCCTCGGGCGTGAGTCTCGACTGTATGTCCTCAAGAGGATTCTCGGGCATCACGCTGACCAAGATCAACTCCGGCCTGTGTCGCGAGATGGGTGTTACAATCAACTACAACCTCATAATCCTTGAGTTCGGCATCAACGCCATGACTTCGAGCCAGAAGAATTATTCCGTCTACTCCAACCGCATGGTCGACGTCATCAACCACGTGCGCATGTGCTACCCGCGTGCCGACATCCTCCTGATGGGCGTCGGTGACCGTGGCGAGAAGCGTGGCGGTGCAGTGCGCTCGATGGCCACGGCATCGGCCATGATCGATGCACAGCGTGATGCCGCACGACGCGCTCACTGCCTGTTCTGGGACACGCGCGAGGCCATGGGTGGTGACGGTGCCGTCGTAGAATGGTGCAACGCCGGACTCATCAACAAGGATTACATACACATGACCCACAAGGGGGGTGCGCGACTGGCCGATGCCCTCTATCAAGCTCTCCAAAACAGCCTGAAATGAAACTACATAACTACACCGACATAATATTACGCCCTGCGCTCGCGCTGCTGATCTGCCTCTGCGGCCCTGTCGGCGCGTATGCTCAGGAAGTGATCGAGGACGATGCCTCCGAGATGCTGTCAGGCTCGGTCGAGATACCCGGCGAGGATGATGACATCGACATTCCCATCCCCTCGTTCATCCACACCAACGCCAACCACATCATCCTCAACGGCGCCGACTGGACCTCTCTGCGCGAGGCACTGCGTCACAGCAACAAGTCACCCGTGTCGATCGTACACATCGGTGACTCGCACATCCAGGCCGACATCACCACCGGCACCGTACGCGAACTGCTGCAATATGACTTCGGCAACGCCGGGCGAGGCCTCGTGACGCCGCTCAAGATGAGCGGCACCAACCAGCCGAGAGACTACGTGTTCCAGAGCCGTCACTCATGGACTCCGGCCAAACTGATGAGCTCGGCGTGGCGACACACCATGGGATTCACCGGCACCTCCATACGCCCCGTGACGAGCAGTTCGGAGATCACCGTCGGCACCGCTGACCGCGATGACTACAACCCGTTCTCGTCACTCACCATCTTTCACAACGGCAAACTGACCGTCAACAGTGTCACCGACGATGAGGGCAACAGGATAGATTTCCGCGCCATCCCCTCACGCGACTACACCCAGATACTGCTGACAGCACCTCAGACAGGTGTGACCGTCAACTTCGCCTCGGCCGGTGACCTGACAGTGTTCGGCGCATCCCTCTCAGGCGACCGCCCCGGCCTGTTCTACCACGCAATCGGCAACAACGGAGCCGCCTACGAGACCTACAACCGCATCGGTAACGTCGGTGCCGGTATCAGCCCCCTGTCGCCCGAACTTGTCATCATATCGCTCGGCACCAACGAAGCGTTCGGCAAACTCAACGTGCCCCAGTTCACATCGTCGGTCAACCGTCTGGTCAAGAATATCCGCGCGGCCAATCCCAAAGCCGCAATCCTGCTCACCACCCCGATGGAGTGTCACCGCAGCGTCACGACCACCAAGAAAGTACGCGTCAAGAACAAGAAGGGCAAATACCGCACCGTACGCCGCTCGTCACGCTCCTACACCGTCAACAACAACATCGCTCCGCTGCGCAAAGCCATCCTCGACTACGGCAAGGCTAACGGCATAGCCGTCTACGACTGGTATGAAGTGGCCGGCGGGCAGGGCGCGAGCACATCATGGATCAATAACAATCTGTTTGCCAAGGACCGTGTGCATCACACCCGCAGCGGATATGACATCGAGGGCCGCCTGCTGTACGAGGCTCTCATGGATGCCGTCAGGTAATCCCCTCCGGCCCCCCATAACTAACGACACACAGACTTATAACCTAAAGATATAACCGTCTATAATCTGATAGCAAAAGTGGAACATATTTTCACCCGACTCACAGAGCTATACAATACACTCCTCGCCCATATCGACGGACTCGGCATTGACCTCGGACGCCTCGCAGACCTCCTGGTGTACGACAGCCGTCAGCCGATGCTGTTCAACACGGGCCTGTTTCTGATACTCTTCACGCTCTTTGTCATCGTGTACAGACTGCTGCGTCCCTGGCGAGTGCCGAGGATGCTGTTCGTCATACTCTTCTCGCTCTATTTCTACTACAAGACATCAGGACAGAGCTACCTGATACTCCTCGGCGTGGCCGTGAGCGATTACATCCTCGGCCTGTGCATGCAGAGGGCACGGTCACTCAGTCGCGGACGCGGTGCCGTGATGAAATCGATCGTGGCGCTCAACGTGTGCGTCAATGTCGGACTGCTGGCCTACTTCAAATACTTCAGTCTGCTCATCAACACGTTCAACGAGTTCTTCACCTCGCACATCGACCCGATCAACGTCTTACTCCCCGCCGGCATATCATTCTTCACGTTCCGGTCCATCAGCTACATAGTCGACATCTATCGCGGCCACACCGATGCGTGCCGCAATCCGCTCGACTATCTGTTCTTTCTCACCTTCTTCCCGCCGCTGCTGGCGGGTCCCGTGGTGCGTGCCAAGGATATGCTGCCGCAGATCAAGGCCAATCCCGTGCCGACACGTGACATGACATCCGAGGGCATCTATCTCATCATGCTCGGCATCATCAAGAAGATGGTGATAGCCGACTTTATCTCAGGCAACTTCGTCGACCGAGTCTTTGACAACCCGGCCCTCTACAGCGGATTCGAGAACATGATGGCCACCTTCGGCTTCACCATACAGCTCTACTGCGACTTCTCGGGCTACAGTGACATAGCCATCGGTATAGCCCTGCTGCTCGGCTACAGATTCAAGGAGAATTTCAATGCCCCGTTCAAGGCATCGAGCCCCACCGAGTTCTGGCACCGCTGGCACATATCGCTCTCCACATGGCTGCGCGATTACGTGTACATACCGTTAGGAGGCAACCGCTGCTCCAAGCCCCGCGCCTACTTCAACCAGTTTGCCACGATGGTCATCGGCGGCTTCTGGCACGGAGCCTCATGGATGTACGTGATCTGGGGCGCGGCTCACGGCGCTCTGCTTGTGATCCACAAGTCAGTCGCAGGCCTGCTCCCCTCGGCCACAGTCACCGAAACCATCGTCACCGAGTCGGGCCAGGTAGAGATGGTGACCGTACCCTCACGATTCGCGCCCGTGATGCGCGGATTCAGCGTCATCGTCACCTTTCTGCTCATAGCGGCCACATTCATGCTGTTCCGTGCTCCCTCGATGGAGGATGTCAGCACCATGTGGCACCAGATTATCTATGACTTCCACCCGTCGGTAGCACCGCAGTTTGTCGAGAGCTATTTCACCATCGTTCTCGCCATCGTCATCGGATACGTGGTGCACATCCTGCCGACGAGCGTCACTTCTCCGGTGAAACGCGGATTCATGGCATCGCCCGTCATCCTTCAGACCATAGCGCTTGCGGCTGTACTGCTCATAGCCATACAGGTTCGTTCGAGCGACATCGTGCCGTTCATCTACCTGCAATACTGATACATCAGAGACATTCTCTACTGATACACACTCGGCTGACGTTCCCTCCGCGGGGACGTCAGCTTCTATTTTATCGGGCAACGGAGTCTCAGCCGCACGCTGTTCAGCCTCAAGTCTCTGCATGTACGCACGCTCCCTCTGCTCGGCAAGCTTACGCTCGCGTCGCATGCGTGCGCGGGCCCGTGCACGAGCCGAACGCTCCCTGGCACGGTCTATCTCATACTTTATTACCTCAAACGCGCACCTGTCGGTAACGCTGTAGCCCCGGCCGCCGTATCTGCCTTCCGACAGATAATCTTCAAGCATCGTGAGCATATCCACAGGATCATGGCCAAAGACCCGGTTGACCTCTATGATACGTTGTCTGAAACCTTCGTATGCCTTTTCGGAAATAGGACGATTATTCGCCATAGTGTGTAATGATTTTTTCATAGTCTTAACTGAATTATAGCGCAAAGTTACACCACGGATCAGCCCGAAAGGTGCGATAATGTCGCAAAGGCACAAAAAAAAATTCCGGCCGCCCATCGTGAGCAGCCGGAAGCAATTATTTAAGTCAATAGGTTTATCAAGTCGTCAGTCTGATCAGAAGTTCCACTGGCAAGCCACCATTCTGAGGTTGGGGCAAGCGATGTTGCGGAAATCGGTGATCTGGTTGAAGCGGCAGTTGATGTAGGTAAGTGCCTGGTCGAACGATACAT
>JAAVDB010000032.1 GCA_014802015.1 Bacteroides sp. | reverse complement strand
CTACCAGCATACCCCATGCCACGGCATAGCCGTGCGGCACGGGGGCATTGCGTTCAAGCGCAAGTGATTCGAATGCATGCCCGGCTGTGTGTCCGAGGTTGAGCGCGCGGCGTATGCCCTGTTCGCGCGGATCCTCCTCGACGATGCGCTCCTTGACGCGGACGCTCTTCTCAAGCAGGGGTAACAGCCGGTCAAGGTCGGCACGGGTGATGTCGAAGCCGAGCAGCTCGGCATAGTCATCGGCTGATGACAGCAGACCATGTTTCAGCATCTCGGCATAGCCTGAACGAAGCTCTTCGACGGGAAGAGTGGCGAATGTAGCGGTCGAGATTACCACTGCATCGGCCGGAGCAAAGGCACCGATCTCGTTTTTATATCCGTTGAAGTTGATGCCTGTCTTTCCACCGACGGCGGCATCGACTGCCGACAGCAATGTCGTGGGTACGTTGATGAAGCGTATGCCGCGCTTGAATGTAGCTGCGGCAAATCCGCCCATATCCGTGACCACTCCGCCACCTATATTTATAACGACCGATTTACGTGTCGCACCGGCATTGATCAGTTCGGTCCAGATGTGTGACAATGTGTCGAGGTTCTTGGCCGTGTCACCGGGAGGGGTGACGATGACATGATAGGGGAGCCCGAGCGAGGGGAGCACCTTGTCTGCGACATTGCTGTCGGTGATGATGTGGACTGTGGCGGGGGCCATGCCGCTGACAAGTGACGTAACGGCCTCGGAGATTGAGTTGGTATATATGATCTGCTGCATGATGTCAGTCGATTTGTGTGGTAAGGAGTGAGAGCAATAGTGAGGGAAGTGCCTCGGCAAACGCCGGCATCGAGGGAAATACGATCGCGGCACCGGCACGTTCCATCTCTTCGACGGGTATCGGGCCGGTCGTTACGCCGATGGTGAATGCACCGGCACGGTCGCCGGCTTCGATACCGAGCGGGGCGTTCTCGATGACTATGGACTGTGATGGAGTGACACGCGCCAGCTGCATGGCGCGGATGAATGGCTCGGGATGCGGTTTGCCATGAGTGACATTGCGTGATGTTATGCGCATGTCAGGGGCAAATATTCCCGGAAAATCACGGTCGATGCGCGAGATCACACTATTCTGACCCGATCCGGTCACCAGCACGCGGCCGAGTCCGGCATCACGCAGAGTGTTGAGCATTTCCAAGGCTCCGGGCATGGGCTTGACCGGGGGGAGTTCGTTGAAGTAAAGGGTTTTCTTATGATAAAGAGTCTCCTTCTCCTCATCGGTGGCGTCACGGTGCAGTTCTCGGTTGAAGAGATAATTGATGGTGGATGCACCGGTCCGTCCCTCGTAGAGATAAAATTCCTCACGGGTGCAGGGAATGCCTGTCTCGGTCATCAGGCGATGCCATGCCGCGGTGTGATTTGTCATCGAATCATAGAGTGTGCCGTCCATGTCGATGAGCGCGGCACGCGGCGTCACGCGGCTGAAATGGTGACGTTCGAGAAAACGGACGATATAGGGAGTGAAAAGATTCATTTTTTCTTTTTATCAGTTGTTGGTTCCGGGGCCGGAGGTGCGGGGAGTAAGCCTTCGCGTATGAAGTAGAGCGAGTCGGCCCTGCTGATTGTGTCGGCTGACTGATCAACTGCGGTATTGTCAGCCCCGCGCATTGCATCGGAGTTGATAATCAGTCTCTCTGTCCGCGAGTTTCTGACACCGCGACTGAACACATTGCGTATCTCCCGGACAAGATTGACACGCGTAGTGTCGGCGATAGATACTGTGCGGGCCATGTTTTTCTCATTGAATTTAGCCTTGCCGAGACGTATCTTCATATCGTCGGGCGTACCCGACACATTGATGCCGAATTTGAACGGCAACGGTGATTTCAGGACAGCGATATGGTAGTTGAGGTTCATCGCCAAGTCATTTGATCCGGCGATACCGAGCTTGTAGCGGTCAAGGTTGAACATGAACGGGAACATCTGCAGTTGTGAGTTGTCAACAATCATCTCGACCGTCATGCTGTCAATCATATTATGCTGCTTGTCCTTGAACAGTAGCCATTTGCCAATCTTGCGGAATGTCTCTTTATCCATCACCACCAGCGAGTCGCCCGACAGACGGACAGCGGCCTTCAGCGACGGAATTTCTATATTCATTGCGGTGTCGAGATCTGTGGTCGCGGCGATGTCGGCATTGATAATACCGTCGAAGTCCTGAAGCAGAGGCATGAGCGAGTCGATGGCCGGGACGAGGTCAAGGAACTCGCGGATGTGAAATCCGTCGACCTTGAGTCCGAAGGCGAACGATGCATCATACTTGTCGGGGGCGGTGTAGAGAGCATTGAGATTGAGCGCCCCGATGTCGGAACGGGCACCGAGCTGGGCGAGATTGAGCGCCCCGTCAAACGCATTGAGCGTGCCCCGGAAGTCATGGAACACAAGGTCGGAATACACGATGTGTCCGGCTTTTACGTCAACCGTAGCTTCAAGGTTGGCCGGAATGATGAGTACCGAAGTCGAGTCGACAGCGGCAGTCGTCATGTCGAGTGACGACTGCAACTGCTGCTCACCTGTATTCTCATCCACCGGCGCGGCAATGGCTATAATACCGGTAGTGTCACGGTCAGCGAAGGCTGCACCAGCAAATACGGCGGCGGCAAGTTCGTTGACGTTGATGGTGTCGGACCTGAGGTTGAGTCTGGCTATCAGTGACTGTGAACCGTTGCGCGAAGTGAGAGCCTTGGAAATATTACTTATTGAACCGTCCAATGCAAAATCGCTGTGTCCGACCTGTACATGCGTCTCATGTATATGTATTGAGTCTGTGGTGAAGTCGATATTAAGGCTGTCAATGCGGTTGCGCAGAGGGAAGAGCGGAGTGAACAGCCGCATACGTTCGGACTTGAGCGAGCCGGATGCCTGCCACTGACGGAGCATCTGACGCAGAGAGCGGTCCACCTCGATACCGGCCCGATCATCGTTGCCGGCCGGAGCATGTCTGAGTGAGTCGTTACGGACGCGACGTGAAGCGTATCGCTCACGAGTGATCTTGCGTGAAAGGGCCTGGAGCGAGTCGCGCGAGAGTGTGGGATGAGCCTTGCGCAGCGAGTCCATCATCGCGAAACGTCGCTGGGCCGATGGTAATGCCGATGGATGTATGGTAAGTGAGGCATTGGCTCCGGACAGCATCGCACGGTTGATACGGTCGGCATAGAGGGCCGAGCTCGTGGAGATGTTCAGCAACAGCTGAGGTTGGCGGGCGTTGCCTTTGAAGCGCGATAATGCACCTCCGATACTCGCCTCACGCAGATATATTCTTGTCGAATCGGCCGGGGTGCGGAGCGAGATGCGATTGGCCTGAATACGTCCGCCGATAGGATTGATGACAGTAGTGTCGGATGATGACGATGTATTGCGGCATCCGACTCCGATCTTGATGCCATGTCCGCGCAGGTCAAGGTCCTCCATGATGCATGCTACGCTATCGACGCTCAGTGACATCGTGAGCAGCGAGTCGACACTTACATCATCACGTACGAATGATGTGTTGGTGCCGAGGTGGAGCTGCATCTCGTTAGAATACACGTGCACGGGCAATTCGGGCATTTCGACAAGCAGATCTTTGAGTGTGGCATCGCCTGTGAGACGGATTTTGTGAAAGAGTTCGCGGTCAAGATAGCTCTTGCGCAGGTCAAAATCACAGTCCGCCCTCAGCTGACCCTTTACAGTGCCGGGAAGTGTTGAGAGAATCACCCGGGGGAGACGGGCGATATTGAGCCCGCCGCGAAACTTTCCGCTGACGTGCGGGTCGGAAATGATGTCGGACGCGTTGGCCGAGAGCGAGAAACCGATGCCTTCGCCTACGGCCATAAGCCGGCTTATGTCGATGGTCGAGCGATCGAGGTTATCACCGTCGATGTCGGCCGAGGCCTTCAGCTCGAATCGGCTGAGTTTCATTCCGTCATATTCGGCTGCCCCTTCGGGTACATTGACATTCAGAGTGAATGACGGGAGTGAGTCTGTACCGACTGTGAACGGTCGTGTCAGCTCGGCCCCAAGTGCTATGCTGAGATTTGTATCGAGTTTGTCCAGCTCGCCGCGCATGTCGGGCGGAATAAGCGCGATGATGGATGAGACAGGTGTCTCGGACAGGCTCAGGGCGAATGACTTTATGCAGAAATCGTTTTCAAAATCAAGGTCGGTATCAACCACAGTCGATACATCTCCGAGCGAGATGCGGAAGTCGTCGAGAGCGACACGCATGGGATGGCTTGTCGACCAGTCGATGTCACCACCGATGCCTATGCGTATGTCGGGTATGCTGACCGATGGCAATGTCGCACCCGCGTCACCGGTGATGTCGAGACTATAGACCGGGGCATTGTTGCCGTCAAGTGATGTTACACTCAGACAGACTGATGCGTCAATTGAATCGGGGACGGAAACATAACGCACCGGCATTGATCCGATGATGGAGAATGTGCCCATCGAGAAGTCGGGAATTTCGATAGGGGAATCATCCTTTTTCTTGTCATCTGAAGGCGGAAATATGTCGAAATTCGAGCACTCGGGTGTGGCGATGACGATGTTAGCCGCCGGTGATTCGAGTGTGATGTCATAGAGTGCGATATTGCCGGCAAGCAGACGGGGGATGTTGACACCGGCATTGAGATGACTGAACGACAGGAGCGAATCGGCAAACTCAGGCAGCGAGTCGCGTGTGGCGGATGGTAAGCGGTCGAAGACGTGTGAATGCAGTTGCAGTCCCCTGATATCGAGGTCAAATCGGGGAAATGTGCTCCAGAAACTGATCTCGATACGTTCGACCGACAGCCGTGCATCGGTAAGATATTCGTTGGCATAGCGCTCCACGATGGGCGTGAGGCGCTTGGGCGTGAGATAGCTCACGGCCACAGTTATGATTATCAACAGGATGGTGATGAGTGATACGAGCGACCATCCGAGTATCTTGAGGATGCGTTTCATTCAGTATCCGGTTTGCGTGCTGTGATATGGAAGCATGGCTGTCCCACCTCATATTTAACCCATATCTTTCCCTCCTCGCGCATGGCTTTAAGCACTTCCGAGAGTATGCCTTTGAGGTCATCCGTGCTGTAAGCAGGAGCCGGGGCCGAGGCTACGAATGAAGCGTACGAGATGTCAAATGTTGTGCCGAGCTGGTGGACCGATGAATCGATGGCATTGCGGTTGCGACGGCGCAGACGCTTGACTGTCTGAGGCGTGCGCAGCACACTTGTGACCTTGATACGGTAATCGCCACCGGCACCGCGTGCGGCGATTGTGTCGCGAAAGCGGTGTCCGATCTCGCGCAGTGTCGAGGCTGCCTCGGGCACCAGATAGGGGCGCGAGAATATTAGTGTGTCGAGATAATAGTCGGCGCACGACGTGATCCTGACTATTGGACGGTCTATCTGCCAGTGTGAGCGTGTGTCGGTGAGCGGACGTATGCCGTAGCGTTCGGCCTCGGCCCAATGCACATAGTTGGAGTCGTTGAAATACGGGCGTGGATTACCGAAATAGTTGACCTTCAGACGATGGGTCGGGTCAGGCATCTTGTCAAGATGTCTGCGGTAAAAGCTGACCGTGTCCATGCGTTCGAGGTCATAGACGTCTGTCCCGGAGAATATCTCGAATACGGGAGCCTCGGCGGGTTCCTCCTCGATGACTTCCTCCTGTATTATGCCCTCTTCTGTAAGATCCGATTTCACCTCGTGGCGATGTTCGGGCGCAGGGACGCACATCACGATGCACAGGCAGATAAACAGCATCACAGGGAGCAGCAGCCGTAACACCTTGAGCGGATTGATGCGGCGGCGCACCTTGCGTTTGCGGCGTGGTGCGGGTGATGGACCGTTATGTACAGGGGTGCGGTTGTCAGTCATCGGCGAGAGTGATTCCGGCAAACTTCAGTGCCTCGGCACGCTCGACGCATGTGCCGCATTTGCCACAGTGATGTTCGCCCCCTTTATAGCATGAATATGTGAGTGAATAGTCCACTCCGAGTTCCTTGCCCCGCAGCGCTATCTCACCTTTGGTCATACCCGTATAGGGTGCGAACAGTTTCAGATGCTCGTATGTACCGTCGGCAATAGCGGCTCCCATTGATGATATGAACTCGGGGCGACAGTCGGGATAGATGGCATGATCGCCTGAGTGATTGGCTATCATCACACCGTCGAGATGACGGCTCTCGGCAAGACCGGCGGCGACGGCAAGCATGATGCCGTTGCGGAACGGCACGACGGTCGAACGCATATTCGAGTCTTCGTAATGACCCTCGGGGATGGCGTCCGCTCCCTGTAGGAGTGAACTCTCGAAATGTCGGGCCATGAATGTAAGGTCTATCTCGATCCATTCGATGCCGAGGCGTTCGCAGTTGATGCGTGCGCAGCGGGCTTCGCGCATGTTATGGTTTGAGCCGTATTGAAATGTTACGGCTGCGGCTATCGAGTCGCGGTAATCATGCAGCATGGTCACTGAGTCCATGCCGCCTGAGAGGACCAGAAGATACTTTTCCAAAGAGTGTCGGTATTTATAGAAAGTTGTCTATTATGATAGTGCGGTGCGCATGGCATCGAGCATACGTGACTCGACGAGCTGCTGATGCTTGTCATCTCCCCAGTTGGCAAACGGGTGTATGGCTATGCCTCCGCGCGGAGTGAAGATGCCTTTGACTTCGATATAACGCGGATTCATCAGGCGGATGAGGTCTTTCATAATGATGTTCACGCAGTCCTCGTGAAAGTCGCCGTGGTTGCGGAAACTGAACAGGTAGAGCTTGAGGCTCTTGCTCTCGACCATCCGTTCATCGGGGATATACGATATGATTATCCTGGCGAAGTCGGGCTGCCCGGTCTTGGGGCAGAGTGATGTAAATTCAGGACAATTGAAGGTGACGAGATAGTCGGCGCCGGGGTGCTTGTTGACAAAAGTCTCCAGCACTTCGGGTGAGTATTGGTCGGGGTATCTGACGTGTGTGTCACCGAGCAGTGTGACACCGTCGAGTTCGTTATCGGAACGCATATTAATGATGACACGGAAGGACAATTGTCTTGTCCTTCCGCATCGTATATGTTAATGGTTATCAGTCAGTGATTTTGAGCAGGAAATAATTCTTCTTGCCACGCTGCACGAGTATGTATTTGCCGTTGAGCAGCATGTCGGTCGATGCCGGAGCGTAGGGATCGGTGACCTTCTCCTTGTTGATGGATACGCCTCCGCCCTGTACCATCTTGCGCATCTCACCCTTGGAGGGGAATACGGCGGCATGATCGGTGAGCAGGTCGGCCAGCTTGACACCCTCCTCGATAACCGAGCGGGGTACTTCAAACTGGGGCACACCCTCCATGACTGCAAGCAGTGTGGCCTCGTCGATCTTACGCAGGGTCTCGCCGGCTTTGTTGCTGAAGAGTATCTGTGAGGCTTCGACTGCCATCTCATAGTCCTCGGCTGAGTGTACCATGGTGGTGATCTCCTTGGCGAGACGCTTCTGCAGGGGGCGCTGGCCGGGATCCTTGGCCTGCTCCTCTACGAGGGCTTCGATCTCCTCGCGGGTGAGTTCGGTGAAGATCTTGATGTATTTCTCGGCATCAGCATCCGATACATTGAGCCAGAACTGGTAGAACTTGTAGGGAGATGTGTAACGCGGATCGAGCCATACGTTACCGCTCTCGGTCTTGCCAAACTTACCTCCGTCAGCCTTGGTGATGAGAGGGCAGGTGAGAGCGTATGCCTCGCCGCCTACTGTGCGACGTATCAGCTCGGTGCCGGTGGTGATATTGCCCCACTGGTCCGAACCTCCGAGCTGCAGACGGCAACCTTTATCCTTATAGAGGTGCAGGAAGTCATAACCCTGACACAGCTGGTAAGAAAATTCGGTAAATGACATGCCCTGCTGTGACTCGCCGCTGAGACGTTTCTTGACCGAATCCTTGGCCATCATATAGTTGACGGTGATGTGTTTGCCCACATCGCGGATAAAGTCGAGGAATGAAAAGTTTTTCATCCAGTCATAGTTGTTGACCATCTCGGCCGCATTGGGGGCATCTGAGTCAAAGTCAAGGAATTTGGCAAGCTGATTCTTGATAGCCTCCTGATTGTGACGCAGAGTCTCCTCGCTGAGGAGTTTGCGTTCCTGACTCTTCATCGAGGGGTCGCCGATCATACCGGTGGCGCCGCCGACGAGAGCGATGGGCTTGTGGCCTGAGCGCTGGAAGTGCTTGAGCATCATCACGCCTACGAGGTGACCGATATGGAGAGAGTCAGCCGTGGGGTCTATACCGAGATAGGCCACGGTCATTTCCTTCTTGAGCTGTTCGTCTGTGCCCGGCATCATCTGGTGGATCATGCCGCGCCAGGTAAGTTCTTCAATGAAATCCATTATATATTATGGTGTATTTTGATTATTGTATCGCGGTTATTTCTTATTCGGTTTGCCACCGTCGATAGTGACGATCGAGCCATCGGGACGATGGGTCAGTGGCACGACTTTGGCACTTCTCAGCGATGACACTCCACCCGAGGGGGCCGCGTCGTGGAAGAAGAGATACCACTGTCCGTCGACTTCCGTCACGGCCTGATGGGTAGTCCATCCCACTACGGGGGTCAGAATCTCACCACCGTAGGTGAAGGGGCCGTAAGGTGTGTCACCGACTGCATAGCAGATGAGGTGTGTGCCGCCGGTCGAGTAGGTGAGATAATACTTGTCACCGACCTTGTGCACCCACGGGGCCTCGTAAAACCTATGGGTATCCCCTTCGAGCAGGCGGTTTCCGTCCTTGTCAAGGATAATGGCGGGACGCGGAGCCTCGGCAAGCTGCATCATGTCGGGTGTCAGACGTGCCACGCGCGGACAGAATGCCGTGTCGTTCTTTTCAGGACGCACTGCGCATTCGAGCAGCGTGTTCGTACTCTCGTCGTAACGGTGGTTCTGTCCGCCTCCGAGACCTCCGAAGTAGAGGTAATAGTCATCTCCGTCCTTGAATACCGACGGGTCGATACTGTAAGTACCGCGGATAGGGTCGGGATTAGCCTTGAACGGCCCTTCGGGACGGTCGGCCACCGCCACGCCGATACGGAAAAGCCCGTTCTGATCCTTGGCCGAGAAGTACAGGTAATACTTCCCATCCTTTTCAGCCACATCGGTCGCCCACATCTGTTTGGCCACCCAGGGTACATCCTTGATATGTAGGATTGAGCCGTGATCGGTGACCTTGCCCGTCATGGGGTCGCCGTCAATCGACAGCACGTGATAATCCACCATATCATAATGTGCGCCGTCGGCATGGTCGGTGACCGGCGAGGCCCAGTCGTGCGAGGCATAGACGTATGTCTTGCCGTTGAATACGTGGGCTGCCGGGTCGGCCATATAATCGTGCGGCCACAGGTAGCGTGATTCACGTTGCTCGGGCTCGGCTGCGGTGAGAACCCCGGCCGAGAGCGCGAGAGCGGGAATTATGGTCGAGAGTAAGCGTTTCATGGTGAGAGGCATGTACTTATTTGAGCGCGGCGAGAGCGTCAGCGATGCGGCGGAGAGCCTCGCGGATGTTGTCATCACTTGTGGCATAGCTGAGACGGATATATCCCTCCATGCCGAATGCACCGCCGTCGACGGTAGCTACGTGGCCCGTCTCAAGGAGATACATCGCGAGGTCGGCTGACGATGCGATCTTCTTGCCGTCGGGAGCAGTCTTGCCGATATATGCGCTCACCTCGGGGAAGAGATAGAATGCGCCGGTGGGACGGTTGACCTTGAGGCCGGGGATCTGTGATGCGAGCTCGACCACGAGATTGCGGCGGCGCTCGAATGCCTTGTTCATCTCATGGACACACTCCTGCGATCCGGTGTAGGCTGCCTCGGCAGCTTTCTGTGCTATGGACGATGCGTTTGATGTGTACTGGCCCTGAAGCTTATTGACAGCCTTTGCGAGCCAGAGGGGTGCGGCGCTGTAACCGATACGCCATCCGGTCATTGCGTAAGCCTTGGATACACCGTTGATGATGACGGTGCGGTCAGCTATCTCGGGGAATGCTGCGAGTGAGGTGAACGAGCCTGTGAAGTTGATGTGCTCGTAAATCTCATCGGCGAGTACGATGATCTCGGGATGCTTGGCCAGAACGTTCACCAGACCCTGAAGTTCTTCGCGTGTGTACACGCTGCCTGTAGGGTTGGAGGGCGAGCAGATGAGTATCATGCGTGTGGCCGGAGTGATGGCGGCCTCAAGCTGTGCGGGTGTGATCTTGAAGTCTTGTGTGATGTCGGCATTGACAGCTACGGGAGTTCCCTCGGCGAGCTTGACCATCTCGACATAACTTACCCATGCCGGCATGGGGATGATGACCTCGTCACCTTTGTTGATAGAGGCGAGTATCACGTTGCAGAGGGCCTGCTTGGCACCGTTGGATACGGTGATCTGTTCGGGAGCGTATTCGACACCGTTCTCGTTGCGGAGCTTGTCGCTGATGGCTTTGCGAAGCGACATATAGCCGGGGACGGGGGTGTAGAAAGTAAAATTGTCGTCGATCGCCTTCTTGGCGGCCTCCTTGATGTGATGGGGAGTCTCGAAGTCAGGTTCGCCGACCGAGAGGTTGATTACGTCGACACCTTGAGCCTTTAGCTCGTTGCTCTTCTGCGACATTGCCAGAGTGGCTGAGGGTGCAAGCGCCTGAACGCGCTCAGATACGTGAGTGCTCATATATGCTGTAATGTTGTTATGTATTTGTAATTATGGTGCAAAGTTAACTCTTTTTGGTCATACGGCCAACAGGTCTCAGTCCATCTTGATCTCGGCCTGCGACATCTCGTCATACTCTTCCCATCCGGGATCGTTCTCGCAATAGACCGTAATGGGGAGCAGCGGGAAGGGTGCGAGCACCTCGTTGAGCTTGCGCCCGAATATATGGGTCGAGAGTGAATAGAACACCCAGTCGCGTTTGCCGTCGCCGGTATATATGCCTGTCAGAACGGCCACGGGGTCTTTGCGAAATTCATTCTGCAGAGCTTCCTGCACCTGCTCCATCAGTTGTGATGTAGCTGTGTCGGGCATGCCCGAAGCATCTGAATCATCATAGCGCCAAGTCACCTCGATGCGTATATTGAAACGGGGATTGGAGCGGAAGCGTGACACATCTCTGCGTCCGGTGACCATAATCAGATGTCCGTCCTCGCTTTCGGCCGGAGCTGTCCACCAGATATCTTTTTCCATTGTAGGGTAGTGGTTTGGTGATGAAATGCAAATTTACGCAAGTTTTTTTGATATAACCACGATTGTGAGTAATTTTGTGCAAAATTTAAACAATCTGTTATCAATGCTTGACTTCATCACATGGACTGCCGATCCTGTGTGGTTTCACATCGGTCCGTTAGCTATCCGTTGGTATAGCCTTGCCTTCATGATCGGATTTATTATCGGTTATGAGATAGAGGCACGAATCTACCGTCACGAAGGAGCACCCGAGAAATGGCTCGGAATACTCCTGATGTGGACTGTGGCGGGCACCATCATCGGCGCACGACTCGGACATGTCTTTTTCTATGAGTGGGATGTGTATAAACAGGATCCTGTCAGCATCCTTTACGTATGGCATGGCGGTCTTGCCAGTCATGGCGGTACGATAGGTATAATAATCGGTGTGCTGCTCTATTCGCTTATCACCACCAAGCGCAATCCGTTGTGGACATTTGACCGTCTGGTCATACCTATAGCTCTGGTAGGCGGACTAATACGTCTTGGCAATCTTATGAACTCGGAGATATTCGGTCATGCCACCACGCTCCCGTGGGGATTCATGTTCGTGCGTTCGCGTGAATGGAATCAGCTCTATTACGGACAGGCATGTCACCCGACGCAGATATATGAGGCACTGTGCTATTTCGGACTCTTCGCCCTGCTGATGTGGATGTACTGGCGCAAGAATGCCGAGGAGCGTCCGGGTCTGATATTCGGAATATTTTTCTTAGGCATATTCGTCCCGCGTTTCCTGATCGAGTTTATCAAGAATGATCAGGTGGCTTTTGAGGCCGGCATGACGCTCAATATGGGGCAGTGGCTGAGTGTGCCGTTCATAGTGATCGGTCTCGGGCTTGTGATCTATGCGATGCGGCGTCCGAGGGTCAAGATCGACTTCCCCAACCGTTTTGCTGACGAAAAGCCGACGGGCAAAAAGTGACGGGGATAATACATCACCGTTCAAAGAGTGATTTTTACGACAGCTTTACATGAAATTATATCCATGTTGTCGTGAATTTTTACTAAATTTGCATTCAAAATTCGCAATTCGATATGATTGACAAGATAAATCAGCTGCGTGCTGAGATCGAGGCCATAAACGCCTCAAGCCTTGATGAGGTCGAGGCCCTTCGCATAAAGTATCTGAGCAAGAAGGGTGCCATAACGGCCCTGATGCAGGATTTCCGCACTGTGCCCGCCGAGCAGAAGCGAGAACTCGGTCAGAAGCTCAATGAACTCAAAACCGTAGTGACCGATCGTCTCGCAGCCCTGCGTGAGGCACTTGAGAATACCGACACCGTCGAGGACAGTCTTGACCTGACCCGCACGGCGGCTCCCATGCCTCTGGGTTCGCGTCACCCGCTGTCGCTTGTCAAGGATGAGATTATCTCGATATTCTCACGTCTCGGCTTCACCATTGCCGAAGGCCCCGAGATCGAAGATGACTGGCACGTATTCTCATCGCTTAACTTTGCCGAGGACCATCCTGCCCGCGACATGCAGGATACATTCTTCATACAGCGCAATCCCGACGTGCTGTTGCGCACACACACATCATCGGTTCAGAGCCGCGTGATGGAGCACACCCAGCCGCCTATCCGTATCATCTGCCCGGGCCGCGTATACCGTAACGAGGCTATCTCGGCCCGCGCCCACTGTTTCTTCCATCAGGTCGAGGCACTGTATGTCGACGAGAATGTATCGTTTGCCGACCTTCGACAGACGCTGCTCTATTTCGCCCGCGAGATGTTCGGTCCCGAGACCAAGATACGTCTGCGCCCCAGCTACTTCCCATTCACCGAGCCGTCTGCCGAGATGGACATTTCATGTAACCTCTGTGGCGGTAAGGGATGCGGATTCTGCAAACACACCGGCTGGGTCGAGATTCTCGGATGCGGTATGGTGGACCCGAATGTGCTCGATGCCTGCGGTATAGATTCTAAGAAATATACCGGATTTGCCCTCGGTATGGGTGTGGAGCGTATCACTAATCTGAAGTATCAGATCAGTGACCTGCGAATGTTCTCGGAGAACGACAAGCGTTTCCTCGAACAGTTCCGTTAATAGCGGAATATTCCGTGTGAAAATACAGTATGAAGGTTGTGTTTTGAAGAAACAGTAATGTGATTCAAAATTCAACCTTTACGATATATAATAGTTCCGAAGATGAATGAATGGCTGGCTGTTGCGGCAGGAGGCGCGATGGGATGTCTGTGCAGGTATCTTGTGCAGCAGATGCCTTTGCTCGGACCTGACCGCACGTGGCCGACGCTTGCAGTCAATCTGGCTGGATGTCTGCTCATAGGCATTATCGCCACACTGATCGACAGTCATGGAGGATGGCGGATGATGAGGCTCATGCTTGTGACCGGATTTCTCGGCGGATTTACGACATTCTCGACATTTGCCCTCGATGCGGTGTCACTCGCACGTGCAGGTGAACTGCTCAGATGTATCGGCTATGTCACCGTGTCGGTGGCCGGCGGACTTACGGCATTTGTCATCGGACAGTTTACAGCTGAAAAATTGTTATGACTGTAAAGGAGCGTTACAAGCGAGTGCTGGAGATATTCGAGGCCACGATGCCGGTAGCCGAGACGGAGCTGAATTATGAAAATCCATATCAGCTGCTCGTCGCTGTGATACTGTCGGCCCAGTGTACCGACAAGCGCGTCAATATGATTACACCTGCACTGTTTGAGGCATTTCCGACAGTCGAGGATATGGCTAAGGCTACCGCTGAGGATATATTCCCGTACATCAGGAGTGTGTCGTATCCCAATAATAAGAGTAAGTCACTCGCAGGGATGGCGAGAATGCTTGTCGAGGAGTATGGCGGCGAGGTGCCGTCCGATATTGACAGCCTGATGGCCCTCCCCGGTGTGGGGCGCAAGACAGCCAACGTGATTCTCGCCGTGGTCTATAACCGTGCGGCCATGGCGGTGGACACGCACGTGTTCAGAGTGAGCGAGCGTATCGGCCTGACGACCGGAAGCAAGACGCCGCTCACGACGGAGAAAACGTTGATGCGGCACATCCCGGCAGAGATTGTCCCCAAGGCACATCACTGGCTGATACTGCATGGTCGTTATATATGCAAGGCACGCAGACCTGAATGTATGGAGTGTCCGCTCACTCAGGTGTGCCGTTACTATACATCTAATCAGAAAAAACAGTAAGGAGAGTTGGAAGCTACATTACTTTTTATCATTGAGGTGATCGGTACGCTGGCGTTTGCCGTGAGCGGTATACGTCTGGCTGCGCGCAAACGTTTCGACTGGTTCGGTGCGTACACCATCGGTGTCGTTACAGCCATAGGCGGCGGTACCATCCGTGACCTCCTGCTGAACGCGCCACCGTTCTGGATGCTGTCATGGATGTATCTGGCAGTCACAGGACTCGCTTTTATCATAGTGCTGGCGTTCAAAAAGGTCCTGACATCCGATTCGCGGTCCCTGTTTATGTTTGACGCTCTTGGCCTCGCACTGTTCGTCGTGACAGGTCTGCAGAAGAGTCTCACTTACGGTTACCCCATGTGGGTGGCTATAGTGCTCGGCATGATCACGGGTTCGTTCGGCGGAGTGCTCCGTGATGTGCTGATCAATGAGGAACCGCTGTTCTTCCGTAAGGACATATACGCGACAGCCTGTATAGGTGGCGGGGTAATGTATTGGATCGCGGCCCTGTGTGGATGTGAGGAATGGTTATGCCAGTTGATATGCGCCTTAACCATACTCTTGTTACGTTGGGGGGCTTTGCGCTTTGGCTGGCAACTCCCTGAGATGAAGGAGATGTAATGAAAAACAGCACCCCGTGAGTCATACACACGTCTCACGGGGTGCTGTAGTGTTATCCTGATAGTGGATCAGAAGATCTTTACGAGTCGGGATGTGTAGTTGCCGAGGGCAGTTTTAAGGGCGGTGATGACGCTGTAATTGGAGTCCTCGACGGCATTGTCAAATGTCCATTGGAAATCACCCTTGTTGAGTCGGCCGGCACCATAATATCCGGTTACAACAGCCGGCACCTCAGCCGCGGGAATCGGCGTATACGTGTGCATGAGTGATGGATCGGTGTCGAAGTTGTCGTATGTCTTGCCACCCTGTTTTGCCTTGACAGTCTCAGGTACACGCTCGTCACGGGTCTTGGCCTCATAGCAGTCAAACTCCGTATTGTCCGATTGGAATGTCACGGGAGTACGCTGTTTGGCATTGGCTGTTTCAGCATAGAGGTTACCGAAGCTCTTGATTATGCCTCCGTCCTCGCCCGAGAAAGTGCCCGATGCATCCGATGATATATCGGTACCCTGCTTTGAACTAAGCATGGGATTCTTGGTGTTGCGGAAGAAGTTGCCTTCGACAAATGCACATGACTGCATGGCGGCGCCCACACCGTATTTGGCCACCCCGTCATAGTAATTGTTCCACACGTGTACGCTCATGGTGCGTATGCGCGGATGGCGAGAGTCGCTGTGATCAAACCAGTTGTGGTGATAGTCTATATAGTTTGGGCCTGACTCGGACTTCATGCCGCAGAGCGAAGTCTTGCCACTGTCCCAGAAGTGATTGTAGGCTACGGTGATATATTTCGAGTCTGATTTTATATCGACCGTTCCGTCACCCTTGGCCTGATCGCTGTCACCTCCGGTTTTGCCGTAGAAGAAGTCTATATGATGAACCCAGCAGTGAGAATTGTCAGTGTCAAATGACAGACAGTCATCCATGCAGAGCATGTTGGCGAAGTTACGGAACTCTACGGACGAACAGTTGCGCACAAGAAATCCGAATCCTGAAGTCGTGGCATCCTCGCCTATCCCCTCGATAGTGATGTTCAGGTTGGAATAACTGTTCTTACCCTTGACCTGTATGCCTTCAGCCGAGCTATCCATCTTGTCAAGGTCAGTGTCCTTGACGAGCCCTATGATTCTGATAGCGAGCGGTCGAGTCTCGACTCCTTTCTGATAGGCTGTGATGATGCTCTGTACGCCGGTAAACTCGGTGCCGTCGCCATCCTTATTGCTTTGCTTGACGAGACATTTCACAGTCTTGGCAGTCTTGGCTGAGACGTATATCACACGGGCATTCTCCTTGAGATCACCGTTTTCTGTGTAGGCTCCTATACCCGAACCGTCGTATGTGGCCGGGCCGCTACCTTTATGGAACGCGAATCCTGAGCGATCGTGAGCCTTGACCTCCATGCCTGATGCTTCCGAGGCTGATGCACTCATCTCGGCACCGCTCACCACGGGGACGACTTTCATAGCGTAGACGTTGGCCGGGAGTCCGACCATATCCGCACGACAGTAGGTGCCGTAATCACGTACCAACTCATGATCGATAGGGGTGTAGTCAGTGTATTTGCCTCCCTTGACATATACATTATAAGAGGTGGCGTCAGCGTATGGCTCCCACTTCACGTATGCACTCTCAAGCCAACCTTTTGCCTCGGTGATATTGACACCCCGGTTGGTTATCTCCCCCTCCGAGCCGGTCGGGACTGATTTGGAGAAAGAGATGGCACTGACATTTTTCAGATATTCGTCTGTCCAATCGGCAGCGTTGGGGGTGACAGTGACTTTACCTGTGATCTTGTCGATGTCCACACTCTTTAAGTCAGCTGTGTTGTAATATCTGATGGTGTTGTCAGTCGTGGTCAGATACATCTGATTGGCAGCAGTATTCATGTTAACCGAGTGATCGGAGCCTGACGGTACAGGGCCGACCGGGCCTTCGCCACCCGCTGTCACATCTATTGAATAAAAATACATGCCTCCGTTGGTCGACAGCGTGACATCGCCGTCAGCCGTGACCGTACCCGAGTGTTTGATGGTAGACGAACTGGTGGCGGCGGCACTCTCGCTGAACCCTGAGGTGGGAGTGACGTTTGAGGCGAGTACATAGCGTGCCACGTCTTTTGAGGAACATTTGGCCGATACGGTCAGGATGTCGCCTGCTTTCAGCCCGGGGATTGTGATGGAGGCAGCCTGATTGTTTATAGTCAGACTTTTAGATTCAGGGTCGATTCTGATCTGATCGGAACTTTTTGCCGACAGGAGCAGCCCCTTGGTAAATTCCAGTTCCTGACCGTTGGCCATGAGAACTGTTGCCGAGAGGCTTTTGGTATTGCCCCATCGTTTTTTTGAGGAATCGTATGACCAGTTGCCGGTGTCGGCATTGAGGTTTGTCCGGTCTGTGTCGCTGAGAGTAGCGAAGTTCCATGCAGCGGCCTCAGCGGCAAGAGTAAATAGCGTCATGGTCAGTGCGGTCAGAATGCCGCGGATTGAGAGGAGTGATTTCTTCATTTCACAAGCATTTTTTGACCGTTTACGATATAGATTCCTTTCGTGAGACCTTCGGGTGTATCGGCCACACGCTCTCCGCGCAGGTTATACACTCCGGCGGGCTTTTCGGGGTCGGCGATAATGGCATCGAGGGCTGAGCTGTCGTCATGATTCAGTGATACGCTCACGAGTGACATGTCGGCGGTCTCGGTGGTGTTGTCCGCAAAACTTAGGATGGCATTATCACCGTCAAACGTGATTCTGACAAGTTCACGATTCTCGGGTGTACCGTTGACAGTAGTCACCACCTTACTCTCAGCGTGCGCGTATGATGCTCCGCAGAGCATGATAGCGGCGAGTGATAGTCCGGGAATTTTTTTCATGATGTGATAATTTAAGGTATTGGGATATAGATACGGGCAAAGAGGTACCCGATTGACAGATACCTCGTTGCCGGATATGTTAGGAAGATTATTTCTGCGATTTGAGCAGGTCGCGGATCTCGGTGAGAAGAACCTCTTCCTTCGTGGGCTCGGGCGCAGCCTCGGGTGCGGGGGCCTCGGCTTCTTTACGCTTGAGCTGGTTGATGGCCTTGATGGCGATAAAGATGCAGAAAGCCACGATGATGAAGTCGACGATGGTCTGTACCCACGAGCCCCAGTTCATAGTGACTTCGGGCTTGAGTATTTCCTGAGTCTGTCCGTCGATGACTGCCTGCTGTATCACCCACTTGTAGTCGGTGAAATTCATACCGCCTGTCGCTACGCCGACGAGCGGCATGATGATGTCATCGACAAGCGAAGAGATTATTTTACCGAAAGCGGCTCCGATTACAACACCGACGGCCATGTCAATGACATTACCGCGCATGGCAAACTCCTTGAATTCTTTTAAAATAGACATATTAAAGTAGAGTTTAAGTGGGGATGATTGAAATATAGTTTTTAAATAATTATTTGTGACAAATTTATGTAAAACTTTCCTTAAATAAGCAATTTATCCTCTGAAAAGTTATGTGATGTTCGTAATGATAACAAAAAAACCTCAAACTATGTTCAAAAACATTAAGCGTAAGGATACTGAAATTATGAAAAAACATTACATTTGCAATATCACTAATACCAACTTATAATTCATAAAATATTTACCTATGACCAAGTATCCCAAGATCGGTATTCGACCGATTATTGATGCGCGCCAGGGGGGTGTGCGCGAAAGTCTCGAAGAAAAGACTATGAATCTGGCTCACGCTGTGGCGGAACTGATAAGTAAAAATGTAAGATATGGTGATGGTACGCCGGTAGAGTGCGTTATCGCCGACGGTACCATCGGGCGCGTGGCCGAGACAGCGGCCTGTGCCGAGAAATTTGAACGCGAGGGCGTAGGCGCCACCATCAGCGTGACTCCATGCTGGTGTTACGGAGCCGAGACTATGGATATGAATCCGTATTGGCCTAAGGCTGTGTGGGGATTCAACGGCACCGAGCGTCCCGGTGCGGTATATCTTGCCGCCGTGCTTGCCGGTCACGCTCAGAAAGGCCTGCCCGCATTCGGCATCTATGGCCGTGACGTTCAGGATATGCCTGATAATGATATTCCCGAGGATGTGGCCGAGAAGCTGCTCCGATTCGCACGTGCCGCCGTTGCCGCTGCTACCATGCGAGGCAAGTCGTACCTCTCGATGGGCAGCGTGTCGATGGGCATCGCAGGCTCGATCGTTTCGCCTGACTTCTTCCAGGAGTATCTCGGTATGCGTAACGAGAGCGTAGACCTTACCGAGATTATACGCCGCATGCAGGAGGGTATCTATGATCACGAGGAGTATGAGAAGGCTATGGAGTGGACCCGCCGCTATTGCAAGGTGAACGAGGGTAAGGATTTCAATCCCGAGCATAAGTTAAAGACTCGTGAAGAGAAAGACGCTGACTGGGAGTTTGTGGTCAAGATGACAATAATCATGCGCGACCTTATGAAGGGCAATCCCAAACTGCGCGAAATGGGTTTCAAGGAAGAGGCTCTCGGCCATAATGCCATCGCCGCAGGTTTCCAGGGTCAGCGTCAGTGGACCGACTTCTATCCCAACGGTGATTTCTCCGAGGCTCTGCTCAATACATCATTTGACTGGAACGGTATCCGCGAGGCTTACGTGCTGGCTACCGAGAACGACTCGCTCAACGGTGTGGCCATGCTGTTCGGTCATCTGCTGACCGGCCGTGCCCAGATATTCTCGGATGTTCGCACATTCTGGAGCCCCGAGGCTGTGAAGCGTGTCACCGGCCGCGAGCTGACCGGCCGTGCCGCCGGCGGTATTATTCACCTCATCAACTCAGGAGCCACGACTCTTGACGGCACCGGCCGCGCACAGGATGCCGACGGTAATCCCGTGATGAAGCAACACTGGGACATCACTGAGGCTGAGGTCGAAGAGATGCTTAAAGCTACTACGTGGTATCCCGCAAACCGTGATTATTTCCGTGGCGGTGGTTTCTCATCCAATTTCCTTTCCAAGGGAGGTATGCCTGTGACCATGTCACGCGTCAATCTCGTGAAAGGCCTTGGCCCCGTGCTTCAGATAGCTGAGGGTTGGACTGTTGAGATTGATCCCGAAATCCATAAACTGCTTGACGAGCGCACTGACCGCACATGGCCGACCACATGGTTTGTGCCCCGTCTGTGTGACAAACCCGCATTCCGCGACGTATACTCGGTGATGAACAACTGGGGGGCCAATCACGGTGCCATCAGCTATGGTCACATCGGTCAGGATCTCATTACGCTCGCATCGATACTCCGCATCCCCGTGTGCATGCACAACTGTGAGGAGGACAGCATATTCCGCCCTGCGGCATGGAATGCTTTCGGCATGGACAAGGAGGGAGCTGACTACCGAGCCTGTGCCGCATACGGTCCGATATATAAGTAGTCCTTATGAAAAAGGATTCAATACTGTCAATAAACGGGGTGAGTTACCTCATCCCGTTTATTCTTATCACAAGCTGTTTCGCGCTGTGGGGATTTGCCAATGACATTACCAATCCGATGGTCAAGGCATTTTCCAAAATCTTCCGTATGAGTGTTGCCGAAGGGGCGCTGGTGCAGGTGGCCTTCTATGGCGGATACTTTGCAATGGCCTTCCCGGCCGCTATGTTCATACGCCGGTACTCTTATAAGGCTGGTGTGATGCTTGGCCTCGGATTGTATGCCGCGGGAGCATTTCTGTTTTTTCCGGCCAAAATGACCGGCGACTATTATCCGTTTCTCATAGCATATTTCATACTGACGTGCGGACTGTCCGTGCTTGAGACCAGCTGTAACCCCTACATCCTGTCGATGGGACCGGAGGAGAGCGCTACGCGCAGACTCAATCTTGCCCAGTCGTTCAATCCTATGGGGTCATTACTGGGTATGTACGTGGCGATGAATTTTATCCAGAACCGTCTTGATCCGCTTGATACGGCCGAGCGTGCCACGCTCTCGCCCGAGCAGTTCGAGGCCATCAAGGATTATGACCTGAACGTTCTTATCACGCCTTATCTGATCATTGGACTGGTGATTCTGGTTATGCTGCTTGTGATACGCTGCGTGCCTATGCCTAAAAATGGTGATGAGAGCAAGGAGATACATTTCCTGTCTACGCTGAAGCGTATCTTCTCGATCAGACATTACCGTGAGGGTGTCGTGGCTCAGTTCTTTTATGTCGGTGCCCAGATCATGTGCTGGACATTCATCATCCAATACGGCACACGTGTGTTCGTGGGGCAGGGCATGGCGGAACAGGCGGCCGAGGTGCTGTCGCAGAAGTATAACATCGTGGCTATGGTGTTCTTCTGCTGTTCACGCTTTATCTGCACATTCCTGCTCCGTTATCTCAATCCCGGCAGACTGCTGATGATACTCGCCTGTGCCGCCGGTATACTGACGCTCGGTGTGATATTCATTGATGGCGTTGGCGGACTCTATTGTCTCGTAGGAGTTTCGGCAGCCATGTCGCTCATGTTCCCGACCATTTACGGTATCGCTCTTGAAGGTATGGGTGAGGATGCCAAGTTCGGCGCCGCCGGTCTTATCATGGCTATTCTCGGAGGGTCGGTTCTGCCTCCGTTGCAGGCTGCGATAATCGATATGGGTATCGTGTTGGGAATGCCGTCGGTCAATGTATCGTTTGTATTGCCGCTGATATGTTTCATTGTGGTAATGATCTATGGTAAGCGTACAGCCTATCTGAAAGCATGACACGGATAGGCTTACATGATCATACGAAAATGCGGGCAGGCTCGATCCGAGCCTGCCCGCATTTTTCGTATTTTTGCACTGATCTGATTAGTCCGGCAATCGGAATATCTGCTCCATGAGCCGCCATTTACCGGCCGAAGTTGAGCCGAGCTCACACAGCTGGCAGCGACCTACGGTCTCCTCCCATTCAGCCTGTCGCGGCAGGGTGGCAAGACGCACCATCGCCTCGTCATAATTGATCGAAGCGGGCATCTCGGTGATCATGAACAGACGTGTGCCATCAAGATAGATGTCCATTGCCGTGACCCCCACTTCACGGATACCGGCGGGAATTTCAGGCCATATCTCTTCGGGTGAATGCAGACGACGGTAGAGAGCTATGAGTTCGGGATCATCTACAAGATCCAGAGTGAGGCAGTAACGTTTTGTTTCCATAATTTAAGGTGTCAGTTGTATTTGAAAGTTATCATCGTGACAGGTTGGCCGTGTTGCCGGCACCTCCCGTCTAACACATACGATTGCAAATATAGCAAATAATCGTTTTGTCAGATAATATTTTCCCTCAAAGTATCTTATGAGTGTGAAATCTGGTGCCGAATATATAATAATGTATAAAGAGGCTATATTTTTTCGTTCGAATTGTTATGGGTTTGGAAAAATATTTGTAATTTTGTCGCGCTTGAATAAGCGTTTCCAAAATTTGCATACAATTCTATACAGATACAACCCAAATTTTTATTTATAATTATGACAAAAATAGGTATCAATGGATTTGGCCGTATCGGCCGGTTCGTATTCCGTGCATCCACCAAGCGTGATGACATCGAGGTAGTTGCTATCAACGACCTCCTCCCCGTTGACTACATGGCTTACATGCTCAAGTATGACACAATGCATGGTCAGTTTGACGGCACTGTTGACTACGATCTTGAGAAGAGCCTTCTCATCGTTAACGGTAAGTCAATCCGCGTTACCGCTTGCAAGAATCCCGCTGAGATCGGCTGGGGTGCAGTAGGTGCAGAATATGTAGTAGAGTCAACCGGTCTCTTCCTCACTCAGGAGAAGGCTCAGGCTCACATCGAAGCCGGCGCTAAGTATGTGGTAATGTCAGCTCCCTCTAAGGACAGCACTCCCATGTTCGTATGCGGCGTTAACGATGACACCTATGCAGGTCAGCAGTTCGTATCTAACGCTTCTTGCACCACCAACTGTCTCGCCCCCATCGCTAAGGTGCTCAACGACAAGTTCGGTATCACCGACGGTCTCATGACTACCGTTCACTCTACAACTGCTACTCAGAAGACTGTTGACGGTCCCTCAATGAAGGACTGGCGCGGTGGCCGTGCTGCTTCGGGCAACATCATCCCCTCTTCAACAGGTGCTGCTAAGGCTGTAGGTAAAGTTATCCCCGAACTCAACGGCAAGCTCACCGGTATGTCAATGCGTGTCCCCACTCTTGACGTATCTGTAGTTGACCTCACCTGTAACCTCGCTAAGCCCGCTACCTACGAGGAAATCTGCGCCGCTATGAAGGAAGCTTCTGAGGGCGAACTCAAGGGTATCCTCGGCTACACTGAGGACGCAGTCGTATCAAGCGACTTCCTCGGCGACACCCGCACTTCTATCTTCGACGCTAAGGCTGGTATCCAGCTCACCCCCACCTTCGTTAAGGTTGTAAGCTGGTATGACAATGAGATCGGTTACTCTAACAAGGTGCTCGACCTCATCGCCCGCATGAAGAAGTACAACGGCTAATTATAAGCCTGATCTGATTCTGAATTAATATCAGACAATCATACGATACCCCTGTCGGATGAATTTCCGGCAGGGGTATTCTTTTAGACCCCGTTCCCCAATATTTGTTAATGAATTTTTCGTGCAAATCTTTTGGTGTTAAAAGATGTTTATTGTATGATGTTTTTTAGCATAATAATTTGCAGTATGAATAAAAAGATATACTTTTGTATCAGTTTTTCATGGTATTAGATTTAAGGTAAGAAGATTATTCGTCGGGATGACGGATAATTTTTTTATACTTTAGTCATCAAGGTCCTTTCGAGGACTGTTTAAATAATTTTACCACTACGTTCTAAGGGACCGTCGAGGTTCTTTAGGACGGTTTTTTATTCCGAAAAATTTTAGTAACTTTGTATATTACACAATTACAGAAATGCGCACAGATACTGAACAACCATATATCTCCGTCCGTGGAGCCAAAGTAAACAATCTGAAGAATATCGATGTCGACATCCCCCGCGGCAGTCTTGTGGTGATTACGGGTGTGTCGGGTTCGGGCAAATCATCGCTTGCCTTTGATACACTCTATGCCGAGGGACAGCGACGTTACGTCGAGAGCCTGAGCAGTTATGCACGTCAGTTCATGGGTAAGATGCCGAAGCCTGAATGTTCGGCCATACTCGGACTGCCACCTGCCATCGCTATCGAACAGAAAGTCAATACGCGCAATCCGCGCAGTACGGTCGGGACATCCACCGAGATCTATGACTATCTGCGTCTGCTGTTCGGACGTGTCGGGCATACATTCTCGCCTGTGAGCGGGCAGGAGGTGCGCAAGCACACTGTCAACGATGTGGTCGAGTTTGCCCGGTCATATCCTGACGGCACACGTCTTGCCGTGCTCGCGCCGATCTCGCTCCCCGAGGGAAGGAAGTTCGTGTCACAGCTCGATGTGTTTCTCAAAGCCGGATATGCACGAGTGATGTGTGGCGATGAGTTTCTCGACCTTGAGGAGATAGTGACTCAGATGCGTGCGGACAAGTATACCGGCCCGATGGATCCGGCGGATTACATGCTGGTGGTCGACCGTCTCGCCGTGTCAGGCGAGGCTGATGAGGTGAGCCGCTTGGCCGACTCGGCCGAGACCGCTTTTTTCGAGGGTCGGGATCGCCTCACACTGATGGTGTGGGAGCCTGAGGGCAGTATTGTCAGGAAGGAATTTTCAAGAATATTTGAGGCTGACGGCATACGTTTCGAGGTGCCGTCCGACATGATGTTCAATTTCAATAATCCGGTCGGTGCGTGCCCGACATGCGGAGGATTTGGCAGAGTGCTCGGTATCGACGAGAGACTTGTCGTACCCAACACATCCCTGTCGGTCTATGACGAGGCCGTGGCCTGCTGGCGCGGCGAGAAGATGAGCGAATGGCGCCAGGTGTTCATACATGACGCACAACAGTTCGGATTTCCCATCCATGCACCCTACGCCGATCTCACGCAGGAGCAGAAGGACCTGCTGTGGCACGGTCCCACACCTGAGCAGATGAAGGGGGCGCGGCTTACGTATACCGAATTTCCGAGCATCGACGAGTTCTTCAGGATGGTCGACAGCAATCAGTACAAGATACAGTATCGCGTGATGCGTGCGCGTTATCAAGGCAAGACCGTATGTCCTGACTGTCATGGTTCGCGTCTGCGTCCCGAGGCATCGTATGTCAAGGTGGGCGGACGTTCGATAGGCGAGCTGGTGCGTATGCCGGTGAGTGACTTGCAGAATTTTTTCGCTGACCTTGTGCTTGACGAGAATGATGCCGCGGTGGCACGCCGTCTGCTCACCGAGATCAGAAACCGTATCGGTTATCTCGTGGAGGTGGGCCTCGGCTATCTCACGCTCGACCGACTGAGTAACACTCTGTCGGGTGGAGAGAGCCAGCGCATCAATCTCGCGACTTCGCTCGGCAGCAGTCTTGTCGGTTCGCTTTACATCCTCGACGAGCCGTCCATCGGACTGCATTCGCGCGACACCGGACGCCTGATCACCGTGTTGAAAAAACTGCGCGATCTCGGCAACACCGTTGTGGTGGTCGAGCATGACGAGGAGATAATGCGTGAGGCTGACTATCTGATCGATGTCGGACCCGATGCCGGCAGGCTCGGAGGCGAGATAATCTTTCAGGGAGACCCGTCGAGAATCGAGGATCTGACCTCGGCTCCGGGTGCGTCGACGAGTTATACCGCCCGTTATCTCAGCGGAGCGCTTAATATCCCGGTGCCTCGTGAGCGCCGCAAGTGGCGCGACTCGGTAATCATCAAGGGCGCGCGTGAGCATAATCTCAAGGATGTGGACGTGACATTCCCGCTCGGCGTGATGACAGTCGTGACCGGAGTGTCCGGCTCGGGTAAATCCACGCTGGTGCGTGACGTGCTGTATCGTGCGCTCAACCGCAAGCTCGGCAATGCCGGTGACGCACCCGCCTTTCACCGCTCGCTCACGGGCGATCTGGCCCGTATCGGAGGCGTGGAGTTCGTTGATCAGAATCCTATCGGCAAGTCCACACGTTCCAATCCGGCTACCTATCTGAAAGCGTTCGATGAGATCCGCAAACTCTTCGCATCCACTCAGGGTGCCAAGCAGATGGGATTTACGGCCTCGGACTTCTCGTTCAACTCCGACGGAGGCCGCTGTGACGCATGTAAGGGCGAGGGTGTCATAACGATCGAGATGCAGTTTATGGCCGACATCACCATCCCCTGCGAGGAATGTCACGGACAACGTTATCAGAAGGAGATACTTGAGATAGAGTATCGCGGAAAGAACATATTTGATATACTTGAGATGACCATTGATCAGGCCATCGAGTTTTTCAGCGAAGAGGCAGGCGCGCAGGAGAAACGTATCATCAAACGCCTCAAGCCGCTACAGGATGTAGGACTCGGATATATCAAGATAGGGCAGAACTCGTCGTCGCTGTCAGGAGGTGAGAACCAGCGTGTCAAGCTGGCATCCTTCTTTGCCGACGAGTCACGTCAGCCCACAGTCTATATTTTCGACGAGCCTACGACGGGTCTGCACTTCAATGACATCGCCACACTTATGACATCGTTTGACCGTCTCATAGCGCTCGGTCACACAGTTGTGATCATCGAGCACAATATGGACGTGATAAAGTGTGCCGATTATATCATTGACATGGGTCCCGAAGGTGGCGAGGAGGGTGGACGTCTTGTCATTGCCGGAACACCTGAGGAGGTCGCCGCATGTCCGCAGTCATATACCGGCAGATATCTTAAAGAGAAGCTTAACTGATACAAACCTCCGATGTGAGGTCGTATCAATCGATTTTGTATAAATACAGCGGCCCCCCGCAAGCGCCGATGCTTGCGGGGGGCCGTCGTATGCAGATGTCTGACAGCCGTTATCAGTAGATGAGTTTCAGGTCATCGAGCCATAAGGTCGAGCCTACACCTCCGGTGAAGTAGTCGCCGTAACGGCTGGCGGATGCGATCACCATGATATTCTTGACATCAAGATCGCCGTGTACATCTTCGAGAGGTATTGTGAACTTGATCATATCATTGCCCGGAGTGGCACCCTCAAGTACATACTCGCCGTATGCCACCACATTGGCGGCATTCTTGTCAAACAGCTTGGTTGACTTGGTCTTGATGATCACAGGCCATGAGGATGATGAGGAGTATGTCTCCCGATCACCGCTGAGAAGGGCGATGTAGATGATACCCATGTCCATGTCTCCTTTTTTGATGAATTTCTCACCTGCGCTCTCGGTTCTGTCTACCGCTACAGGTGAATATTTCACATAGCCTTCGAGAGCTTTAGGACGGGCGGGTGACTCGAACGGACGTCCCCAACCGAGTTCGCCGTCCGTACCGTCGGTCTTAAGATACTCTCCCGAGAATACGTTGCCGGCGGCAAATCGGCCGATTCCCATCAGACTCGGATAATCCGAGCGTAGTCTGATAGAGTATTTGCCGGAATGCTTGACGGTCTCATCGGGTTGAGTGACATTAATGGACATTTTCATCGATCCGTGGTTACCGCTGTCCCAGTAACGGGCTTCGAGATCGGCGACGGCGCAGGGAACGTATGTTCCATCTTTGCCGGAGTATTTCGCAGGTCCTTTATACCATTCCTCAAATCCGGCGTTGGGAAGCTGCGGATAAGCCTTGGTCCTGAACGACATCTCGGCAGATCTGAAGTCATCCACTACGAGACGGCAAAGGTATTCGGTATCATTCTCAAGTCCCTTGGTGTCGGCTGTCAGTTTGTCTCCATCAAGTACACCTTCGACGAACGTCCAATTCTCGTATGCACGTGAGGCTGTGTTGACCATGAGTTCAAATCCCATGACCTTGCCTGGCTTGGTGACTTCGGCGGAAAGGTGAGCTGACGTGTAATCCACATCATTGTCATTATTCGTTTCAATCAGCTGGCCCGGTGCTTCGGAGATGTTGAACTGAATAACAGATGTCGACGTATTGCCTCCCTCGTCGGTGGCAGTGATCGTGAGCGAGTGCTCGCCGAGTTGCAGACTGTTGAGGAACTCCTCTTCGAGATTAAGGCGCAGGTTGGTCGGTACGAACGGCTCTTCGCTGTCCTCCTCATGGAGTTTGTCGTAAGTGATGAAATTGATGCCTTTGGCTGCAAGTTCATCGATGTATGACGCATCCATTTTCAGAAGGTCATAGTCGAAATATCCGTATGTATCCTCCAATATCTTGCCCTCGATCTTTACCGATGTCAGGGGAGATGAACCGATGACATGTATCGACTTACGGCTCAGTGCGCCCGGGGCGCCGAGGATGGGGCGCGAGATGTCATATCCGTTCATTCCGATGATTTCGGGGGGGAGGGCTATGATAATCTCTTCAGTGGTGCCTTCGACCGGTTCGGGCACTACATCGATGTTGAAGTATGCGCCGCCGATCTCTATATCGCCTTGATTGATGTCATATTTGATGTTGAAAATATACTCGGTGGCACGTGCGAGGTCGGTAGAGTCCGTTGCCTCGGCATCCTTGTACACACCCGAGCGGCTGTAGCGGTTGCCCTGAATGTCAGTGCCCGAGAGTGTCCATGCGAAACCGTGTGTACGTGTATTGGGCATGAAGTAGGCCTTCTCGCCGAGGTGCTCGCCCTCGAATGTGACAGAGTGAGATCCGTCAGTAATGCCGTCGTTGAGTGATACCTCAAAGTTTATGTCCTTGAGCACACGCTCGGTATTCTCGTCGAGATTGATGCTGACAAGGGTATTGCGCACGGTGCAGACAAGTTTGACGGGGGTAGTCTGGCCGTTGACGATCTCAAACATCTCGCGGGCGTGATAGCGTTTGCCTGTGCCGCGTTCCTCTTCCCATGCGCCGAACGCCGGGATCGAGTCTCCTACCCATCCCTCGGCGTAATAGGTGCCTGACTGGAGGGTGAGTTCTTCGGCCTGACCTACCACGCCATAATAGCGGTGGATGACCTTGTTGTCGGCATCGCTAATCCATACACGTGTTGTGTTGGCGAGGCTATTGTTCTCGCCGTTATCAAGTGCACGTGACACAACGCGTATGTCGGACATCACAGATGTGCTGAGTGTCATTTTGCCCTCGCCTCCGCCGAATGAAATCAGACTCTCTTCGCGGCAGCTCATGGCTGTTGCGCCAAGGAGCAGTGATGCGGCTATATAGATGATTTTATTTTTCATTCTGTTGCTGTGTTATTCTTCGGGTACGTTCTTGAACTTGAGATCTTCTGTCCTGGACTCTCCGTCATTAGACTTAACTGTAAGGCGGAACGTATGGATCTGATTGGGCTCGTCATCGAGATTAAGCAGTGGAATGAAATTTGAAAGATCAAATTTTACTTCAAGCTGACCGATGACTTGATCCTTGATGGAGAAGCCGAATCGTGTAAGTGCTTCGGTCAGGTCCATAGTACCCTTCGAAGGATCTTCCGGATCAACCAGTGCATTTTCCGGGTCGGCGAGGTCAAATTTGGATGTGAGGTTAACCGAATTAAGGAACTCTGTGGTAAGGTAGGGTGAGATAATCTCTACCTCGATATTGGTCATCGGTGCTTTAGTGGTAATATTGAGCTCGTAGGTTCCTTCTTTGGCCTCGATGACATTTTTGTAATCAAATCCTGTGATGCTGATGGGCGAGTCGTCCGGCTCATCGGGTGTGTCCGGGTTCTCCGGCTCGGTATTGTCGTCGGGCCACTCCTCCTTGTCGGGGTGGTCGGATCCGTCCACAGGGTCGAGTCCCGGGGTCAAGGTTGTGTCGACATTGCTCTCGATGACGTCATAGTCGATTACGATACCGGCGTTCGGGTCGGGATTGTTGGTCACCTGACCCTCTTCGAGGGGTATATCGGGATTACCTGCCTGTAACGAGAATGAGAAGATGTAGTAATTGCCGATCTTTGCGTCAGTCACGACCTTTGACTCGGTTATCTCCATGTCCTTGATCTTGCCTGAGAATGTTGCAGCGACTGTACAGTTGTCATCACCCGTGGGTAAGAAGTAACCGTAGCGGGTCTCCGAGCCGTTCCAAGTGAGTGAGTTGCCCACGGCTCCTGCATAGACTTCGACGTAGGATGAGGGATCCATATTTTCGACAAAGTCTTTCGAGAATCTGACCTCAACCTTGATCGATGCAAAGTTGCAAGTGACGTTGCCGATGTAAGTCACCTTATTGTTGCTCACCTCAAAGTCAGCCGAGCCTACGTAATAGGGTGCGCTCCAGGCGGCACTTTCGGGATTGTGGCTGCGTACGTTGACGGTGTACTGCCCTACGGGGAGGGTGAATACCGATGGCATCTGTCCGTAGGTCCATGAGCACTGCTTGCCGTCGTACACGGCTATCTCGCCTGTCTCTTTATCACTGACGGTGACAAGAAATCCTGATGTGTCGACACCTGAACGGCTGACCGATGCCTCGGTCTCGTTGACCGATACCTTCATGTTTGCGGTTGAGACACCTCCCGTGTTGGCGGGATAACCGTTGTCGTCGCCCGGAGTCCAGTCGTCACATGCGGTGAATGCAATGACCGACATCAATGCCACTAATAGTGTGTATATTCTGATTTTCATTGTAGTTCTTAAGATTAGTAGTTGAGTGTAATGTCATCGACAGTGAGCACTGAGCCTACATATTTAGAGTCACTGTATCCATTAAGTGCGTTTTTCTTTCCCTGTACGGACAGTACGGTCGTATTATCATCGGGAAGAGTGGATGACTTGAATACTGTATAAATATGTGTCGCTTTCAGGCTATAATTCTCATACTTGATCGGTACATTTTTAAGTGTGAATGAGTCCTGCTTGGCATCGGATATTATCTCACCGCGGCCAAGTTCCGTAACAGTCCCGTTCTCACGATGTTCAACTACAATATATGCAGTGAATGATTCATTGTTGACGGGGATGTATTTGTATTGGAACGACAATGATACAGGTCTTGAAGTGAAAGGAATACCGAATATAGGTGTGTCATTTTCGAACAAGCCGTTGAACAGCATTCCCACAGCCTTCCGTTTAGGTGAACCGGTTACACCCGACTTAGTG
>JAAVDB010000031.1 GCA_014802015.1 Bacteroides sp. | reverse complement strand
TCAATTTCCCGATTAAAGAACGATGACCGTTATGAACGACTGACCACCGGATATTTGCCGGAGGCTGATGTTGTGTTCCTCGATGAAATATGGAAAGCCGGGCCGTCTATCCAGAACACCCTTCTGACGGTAATAAACGAGCATATCTTCCATAATGGAGGACAGATAATTCGCACGCCTATGAAAGTGCTTATTGCTGCCTCTAACGAACTCCCTGCTAAGGATGAGGGTCTCGAAGCGTTGTGGGACCGCTTTCTTGTGCGGATGGTTTCAAACTGCATTGAGAGCGATACCTCCTTCTTCAAAATGATAAAGGGTGTCGGGATTGAGCTGTCGGAATTGTCGGAGTCTTTATTTATTACTGATGAATTGTATTCCTTATGGCAGAATGAATCAAAGGCCGTTGGCATTCAGGATTCGGTCGTTAATGCCATAAAAAACATTCGTAAGAGTCTTGCCGCTTTGGAGAAAGAGGATGGCAATCAGCTCAGATATTATATCTCTGACCGTCGGTGGCGAAAGGCGTACAGGCTCATGCAGACCTCGGCATATCTGAATGGACGCAGCGAAATAAATCTTTCTGACTATCTATTGCTGATACATAGTTTCTGGAATGATGTGGAGTGTATTCCGAATGTGCTTAATGCTTTTACTTCAAGTATCTCTGATACTGTACTGAAAGGACTGACGAAAATTGACAAGTCAATTCGACAGATTATGACTCCACAACAACAGACCGCACGGCAATCGACGACGTCACGATTAAATACAGACGGAAATGATTTTGCCGAGTATGATTATTTCTACTACCTCGTGGAGAATTATCCGGCTGGAGACACCTATTTCTCAAAATGGGATTACGCCACATTGTCCAATCAGACGCGTGATGGAGTAAGATATTATGACAGTAAGCGCAAGAAAATCATCATTCACACCATTGTCCCGGGAAGACCTTTTGATGCCAAATCGCAAAATGCCTCGAATCTGACAAAAGTCAAGATTCAGAGATGCCAGAATGGAGCGATTATAGACGGTACGCCATACGCTTTCCGCAGGAAGGCTGCTCAATCAGTAACAAGTTCTGAATCTTTACAGACTTTGCCGGTATATCAGCGTGTCTATTTGATTCAGGACTTATTCAGAATTTGTGTTGAAGAGTGGGAGAAGTCGGTATCGTCAAACTGGACCGATTGTGATAATATCTTCCTTTCTCCCAACGATCTTGCACTGGTCAATAAGATGCTGAAGGATGTGAGCGAACAGATAAAGACCATTGAGGTAAAACTCAATAACGTAGTTATGCTGATAAAATGATTGACTATACCGACGTTGACGCCAAGTTGGAGGAATATAGCGAGGCATTTGACTTCTATATGGAATGTGGAGAGATGCCTCCATCCATGCCACCTGATGATTGCCTAGCCGGCTATATGCAGGAAGTCATTGACAATAACCCTCAGATAGACGGCTCCGACGAGACATGGGTCGAAGTGCTGAAAGAAGGCCTGATTTTATTCTTCACTGCTTTGCTGGAACAGTTCCGTGCAATGCAAATTGAGGCAATGAAAGAACTTGACCTGATCGCTAAGTTCAACGAAGCATCTATTGAAAAAAAGCGTATGATGTGGACGGAGGTTTGCAGCATCATTGAAGCGGCATACTCAAAATACGATGTTAATCTTGCCGGATACACTGCACAGTTCAAGACCGACGACAAGGACGCTGTTTTTTCGGCTTTGACCGGCGATTGGGAGAATGCTTGTAAGGCAAAGCTCGACCGGAAAGAGCGTCAGATGTTGAACCGTGCGAAAATGCAGTTTGAACAACTCAGTCGAGAGGCCGGCACAAGGGATTATGAAGATAAAAAGAAGGTAGAGAACTATGTTCATCGTTATCTGCAATTGAAAGAGATTGTCGATGTGATTGGGCGCGATAAGGATTCATCGAAAGAAGAGAAGGATACTGTAGTGTATCGTTTCCTGCCCACCACTGTGGCTAAAAACAGTTCAGTTGAAGAGATTGACAGAGTAGAGTCAGGCGATAATCTGGAGCGTGTCCTTCCAGTGGAATTATCCATGCCGGAAGATCTATTCTTCAAGAGATATGCTACCAAAGAACTTCAGCAGTTTTCAAGTCCCGGTAAGGACAAACCGAAAAAAATTGAAGAACATCGTAAAGATCCACGACTGACAAAAGGCCCCATTATCGTAAGCATTGATACCAGTGGCTCAATGTCGGGGCAACCTCAAAGGATTGCTTTCTCGTTGCTCAAACAGTTGTTTCGGATGGCAAAGAAACAGAAAAGACCTTGCTATCTAATCAGTTTCTCTGTCAGGGTAAAATCTATTGACCTTGCCAAACCGCGCAATTGGCGTATGATTGACAAATTTTTGGAGCATAGTTATAGTGGAGGTACTGATGGCGAACAGATGCTTGCCGAGGCCATTCGCGTTCTGCAAAAAGGCACATACGAGATGGCTGATGTTCTTATTGTTTCAGACTTCGAGTTTCCTGTTCCCAACTCCTCTACAATGGAGAAAATAGATAAGGAAAAGGCCCTTGGCACTCGCTTCTATGGGTTGAAGATAGGTCATTACGGAGTAAGAGGCTATAAACTTATAATGGATGAAATATGGGAGGTATAAAAGAACCGACATTTAAGATAAACCCTCGATTCCGACTCACGACAAAACACCTGTCGGTGGTTTGGCATCGTGTCGATAAATTCACGTTAGAGTGCGAAGCTGCTTTGACGATACCCGACCGTTTCGTATATCAGGATAAGAACAGTGTTGAGCTACAGGTTCAATATCACGATGACATCTTGGATATGATTTACCATGGCTCCACTGACTTTGAGAATCGAAAGATACAGAAATGGCTACGCGAACTTATGAGCGAAACCATACTCCGGATTGCTAAAGTTGTGCTCCCTGGCAGAGTAAAGTATTGGGAGAATATAAAGGGGCCGCATGGCTCCGGCGTTACAGTTAAGCGTCTTCGGAAGAATGTTCTCGGCTATTGCACGTTCAACAATCATATTGCATTGTAACCGTTCCTCGTCATATTAAACAGGAATGGACTGACGGTGTAATACTACATGAAATAGCGCATTACAAGTACAAGCATCATCGCAAATCATTCTGGAACTTTCTTTCCACACTCATAGGCGAGGATTCTAAGATGGTAAAAGCAAAAGATGATATAGCGATGTCTCCATACTATAATTACTACCTCTATCTCACGAAAAATAAGTAACTTTGCAGTATGGCAGTTGAATTTATCTCAGACAAAGACCATTATGATAAGGTCGTCGAGAGAGTGGCTTCTGTGAGGAAGTCGCTCTGGATTGGTACAGCCGACATTAAAGACCTTCACGTTAAAGCCGGCAATTCTTCTGAGCCGTTTCTCGCTGTACTTGCCAAATTGCTCAAACGAGGTGTAGAGGTCAGGCTCATCCATGCAAAAGAACCGGGTCCGGCTTTCCGTGAGGATTTTGACCGATACCCGATTCTAAAAACCGGACTGGAACGGATGCTGTGCCCGCGTGTCCATTTCAAGATGCTTATATTTGATTTCGAGGCAGCCTACATTGGCTCTGCCAATATGACTGGTGCAGGCATAGGCATGAAGAGCAGCAACCGCCGCAACTTCGAGGCCGGAATACTAACCGATGAAGCACCTCTGATTGATGCGGCCTGTGAGCAATTCGACAGCGTATGGCGTGGAGAACACTGCCACCGCTGTGGCCGTCGCCAATACTGCACCGACCCAATCAAGTAGAATTAGGGGTGACTTTTTAAAGTCATTAATTTCCGGCATTTAAATCTATTCCTTCATTTCGAGCATTATATGAACCTACAATTCGTTTACATGCTCCTCCGGCGTAAACTATACGATCCACAGTATCGAGTCCTGTAATTGGGCTGAAGGGTATTCTGTGGCTGAATCGGTAGCCGTCGGGATATACAAATATTATCTCATGTTCTTGTATATCGGCAGTTATGCCCGATTCTTTAAATAACAAGGCTCCGCCGTAACAGTCAGTAGAGCATTCAAAGAGTGGCTTTAACAGACTTTCAACCGCAAGATTGTATGGGTTCCAAAAGTACTCGGGACCTCCTCCGCCATTAGCATTCAGTTTATAGTAACTGTAATGCATTTCTCGATATCTGTATTTCCCCTTTGGAGCAGAGTATATTGACTGATATTTGCGAAGGTAATCTTTCCAGGTATACTCACCCTTGACCGAAGGATACTTAGAGGCCACGTCCTCCAATTCTACGGCACTGAGAACGTTATGATTGTGGAAGAACTTTTGAAGAACTTGGGGCGTCATCCGATTGAAGGACTGTGTCAAATCTTTCCAAAGCCTCCAATTATCACCTGCATATGCTTTCACTTTCCCTGGAGCAGGAGTAGGCGAATAATCTCCAGTAGCCAACAAAGCCCTTTCCACCAGCATATAATCGCAAGAAGAATTAAATAATGCGCCGAACTTGTGCACCGAACTTATATCGATATCGATTGGCTTACCGTCATTGTCTTCGACTATAAGCATATTGAGGTTACCCAACAGAAGCCAATGATTTTCCAATTTTTTTAGAAGGTTTGAATAGGTTGGATGAGCCGCCATCCAATTCAGTTTGAACGCTTCCTGACTTTTCTGTTTTTTGTTAAGCTCATCGTCCACGCTGTCTATTGAGTCGTTGCCGTTGGCTATGAGTTCATCCACTACTGGAAGCGTGTTCTGGGCATCGCGTGCATGGAGCTCGGAATTTTCCAACAGGTTACGCAGCCTCCTGAGCCGGTCTTCAAAATTCTGGGTGCCCAAGGCTGCATACTGGAAGAAGGCCTCGGCATACAATGTGAGTCCATATAAAAAGGATCCGTTCTTCAATAAGGCTGTATGGCATATCTCCCTGAACAGGTCTGCATTGCTCCTTTTGCCTATGAATACTTTTGGCGTATTCTTCACGTCGTCAGGTCTGGCCTCGGCATTGGGCCATTCATCGTAATCAATTTGGATAAAGCGGGAAAAGAACTGCTTGGGATCATTAACCAAGTTGCCTTTGTTGTCGGTTTCGCTGAAGAAATCGAGGATGCGCTCAAACCTGCGCATTATATGTCGAGCCTCAACGGCCTTTCTGAGCCGTGAGCAATCTTTGTTTCTTATTTCTTCCTCTTCTTCTGTGTTAGTGGGATGGTAACCAAGCACCTTGTCAGCCAATTCAATCAGGTCGGTTATGGGTGACTGGAGGTCTGTCAAACCTCTTTTGGCACCCTCCACATTGAGATAGAATGTGAGCAAGTTTTCAAAACACATATCGAGGCCATTGTTTACGTAATATTCAGGATCAAGATCTTTTGAGTTATCCCGATATTGCCAAAGCAAATTAGTCCAGGATGTGTCAATCTTGGCTGAAAGCTTTCCATTGTAATGAGCATAGTTGTCGAGCATTGCCTTAAGATGCTCGAAATCGGTCAGCAATTTGCCACGCGAATTCATTTTTATGTATAGCTCATCCGTTGTTTCGAGGTCTGACAGATAAAGGCGCCAAAACTCAACATTATTTTTGAGCTGTACCCATACAATTTTGAAATCATCTTTTACATAGCCCAAAAGCTGATAATGGCTATCAATATCTTTTAGCATATTGATCATTGCAGAAATTGTAGGATCTGTACGCCACACTCCAGTATACCACCATTGAGACTCTATAAAACCGCCGATTCCGGAGAACTTCTCTGCTTCGATTTCATTTAGACGCTCACAGAATTGCTTGCTGCTTATGCGAGTTTCATAACTGAATTTCCTCAAGAATTCGGTTGTTTTTCCAGCGCGTTTGCCTACATAAAGATGCAGCAGATACAGGGTTGTGAGGCGTTGCTGGCCATCAACGGGATAAAATATGTTGCGCGTGGAGATTTCTTTCTGCCCGAACACGAAGTCCAGCATAAGTTTTTTCGGCGTCTTCTTATCTATCACCTCAAAGATACTTTCCAGGAATCTGCCACGCACACTCTCCATTCCCTCGCGTCCCTGGGCATAATCCCGCTGGATTTTAGGGATTAATATTTTGTGGATTACCTCATTCTCACTCGTGAGCATGTTGTAGAGCGAAATGAGTTTGCCATAGTCAGACTTTAACACGTCACTCATAGCGGTTAAGATATTTTTTAAGTTTGGTTTTCATATCGTCAATGTATGCCATACGATCTTCTTTTCCCCAAAAGAAAAGGTGCTCGGTGTCACAACTATACAGCGATTTAGAAACGGTTTCGTCCTCATTGACAACGGTCATCTCTCCGGTAATGGCTTTGAGGAACACACGTTCGGTTGCCAACGGCACAAAGTTAGTGCCGAGCAATCTGATCACTTTCTGGCGCTTGACGTCAAAGGTTGAATTGTTAAGTGTGGAGTTGTTGTATTTGCCCAATAATGCCATATTGGCCATTTCATCCTGATACAACCTTTTAGCACCGGGGAGACTTTCCATAATCTCTCTGAAATCATCAGCGATCTTGTCGAACTCGTCTCTATTGGATTGCTTGGGAAATGAGGCCATACGGGAAATGAGGTTGTCTATCCTCGGCCGCAATTCGTTCCCTTCGTCCAGCGACTTTACGAGTCGTTTCAGAGAGTCAGCATGATTGTTTATCCATTCTTCCCATTGCCATCCCTTGTTAAGGGTCTGGGAGTTCTGTGCATGAATATGCTCAAGGCTCCAACCTCCGTCAATGGTGTTGTGGAAATCAAAAGGATAGCGCAGTTTTTTACCGGCGTCCTCTGTAACTAGAATATTGTAGAGGGTGAGATATCGTTTTATCATGTAATGATGGGAGGTGTCGACAGTGCGGTCAGGATCATCCGATATGTTATATCTCAGGTCTTCAAACGACTTCACGCCCTCAAACTTACTTCCGTCCGGTATTCGCAATGACATGCTCACAAGCCTTGCAAGTACATTTTTGATTCTATCAGTTGAACGGTAGCAACGATTCTCGGGATGCGCAAATTTGAAAATCCGTTCCAAAGCATTTGCCGGATAGTCTATGGCTATCAGATAGCCCAACATATGATACATATCACGATCTTCATACCAGTCTTTCAGACGCTGGTATTTTAGATAGATGTCTTCCCACATCTTCAGACCTGTAGCCTTGTTGCTGGCAAATAATTTTACGAAATAGCTGAAGGTGTATAGCGCATCCTGGTTTTTAGAATTTTTCTTTTGAGAGATAAGGTCGAACAATAGATCAATCTTTGTGGGATAATCGCTCTTCTTGTCCCTGGAAAGAAATCCCCAGAAAGCATTAGACGAAAGTTCCCGCTCGATTTGGTCCCATTGTGCGACAAGTGTCTGCTTCAGATATTCCTCTCCGTCTTTCTCTTCTGGTGTACAGAAATTTGTAGTCCGTAAAAACAGTGCTTTTATTAGCTCAGAATTGGTCAATGGGATTTTGCCTATGTTGAGGTCGGTGAATTTTTTCCAGTCGGTTATCGTTTCTGACAATTGATACCAGATAACTTTCACTTTGCTCTTCAACATTCCGGCAACCTTGCTCACCGTTTCTATCTTTTGTGTGCCCAACCATTCAATGACGCATTGAAAAGCATGCCACATATACAAGTGATCTGGTGTTTCGCGGATGCTTTTATCAGACTCGTCAATTCTGTTGATTCCTTGAAGAAACGCTTCACTGTCAGTACGCGTTTGATACGATAGGCTGAAGTTTGCCGAGGTGTCTACCCGACCAAGAGCATATTTAAATGCGTACCTTTTTCCCTTTTCTTCTTCAGTCAACGACTCTTCGTCTTTTCCCGACAAAGGTTGTGTAAGCTTGGTGAACGCCTGCAGAATCAGATATATGGTGGTGAGGCGTTGCTGGCCATCTATGATGTCGAAATATTTACCGACGTTTGCAGCCTCTCTGCTTTCTTCGGTTTCAGACATTGGAGCCACGACTATCGGTTGAAGATAATATGGCACAGAATCATCAGCTTCTGCCAAATCGTTCAAGAGTTGTTGCACTTGCAATCGCTCCCAGCGGTACCCCCTTTGATAAGAAGGTATACGAAAATGTAAGCCATTGAGCGAACCAATAGTGCGAGGTTCAAGATTCCGATCTTCTTGATTAGTTTGAAGTTCCATGAGAATAGATTTTGAAATAGGTCTTCATTGATTTATTCATTTACTCAATAAAAGACATGATTATATCGTCGGAGTAATCCAACGGGCACACTTCGGTAGCCTCTATAACTGATGCAATAGAGACTGCTGTAGAAGCTGCGATAGCTACGGCGAAGCATCGTGGACGATATGTTGAGTTGCGTTGTCTGCATTGTTTTCGGAATAATATGCGCTCGAAAACGAGTGCAAAGTTACTTGATTTTCTTGGTATAACCAATCGACATTAAGTCGATTACAGCAAACAGCCAACTGGCATCTGAAATCCGGGCGCAAAATTACAACATTGCTACGCAGTCTATTTGCGTACCCGAGATTTTTATTCTATGCCGATGGCTTCTTGGATCAGATGCTTGGCGCGAGCTTCGACCATTGCATTCCACAGACGGGAGTCCTGAAGTTTGGACATGGGAATGTACTGCTGGAAACGTGAGAAGAATTCAAGCGGCTTCTCAATATTCCAGTTGGTGATGACTTCGCCCCAGTTTACCTTGTCGGCAAACTTTTCGAGCAGACGCCAGTTGTTGTAGATGTCGTCACGGTTGGAGAGAGCCTTCCAATCCCACTTGGACGCAAACTTCAGAAGCGTGGTCTCCGAGAGGAGGTTTTCCGGGCATGAACGAGAAAATTCATCCCAATGGATTCTGTTGGCAAACTTGTTGATGCCTTCAACCGTCCAGATGACGTTACTGTTGCCACTGACCTCTTCCCAGTCAAGTTTGTCGGCATACTTCTCAATCATGGTCATACTGAGTCTCCCGCTTTGAGAAACTTCTTTCCACGCCTCAGTTTCAAGAACTGAGTTAAGGAAATCATTACTTGTAATAGGTTCCATATCTTTGGGTGTTTATAATGTTTCATTGCTTTGGCAAAGCGCTAAAGCGATTGTTCGATGCAAAGGTAGAATAGTGATGTATCAAAGTACGATACAGGATGTGGAATTTTTCAAGGTAAACAATATTTTATAAGAGTCATGATATGTATGCCACTAAACTACATATAAGTTTGAGGAAGTGAAGTAATATAATCAGCTCCAGTTGGGGCTTGGAACTAAAAAAAACGGTGTGTAATCCAATCGATTGCACACCGTTTTCTAGTTTTCTATCGTTACGAATTTATTCGTCTGACAGTCGCTTATACAGATCCTTATATTGTCGTGATACGACATCTTTGATAAAGAATTGTCTGACGCGTTGTCTCGCATTGTCTGCCAGTCGTGCCCGTAATTCATCATCCTTAAGCAAACGGTCAAGTGTGTAGGCATACTCCACGACATTACGGTTTTCAACCTCCAATCCCGTATGATTATTGATCGAAACCCAGTTGACTCCCGATCGGGGGATCGTGAACGTCACGGGCGGACATCCGCAATACATCGCTTCGAGCAGTGCTACACCAAACGCCTCGTTGCGTGTGACTGATGGAAATGCATATATATCAGACGCTGAATAATAAAGTTTGCGGTCGTGATCTGACAGTTGTCCCAACCAATGAATACGTTCTGATACGAATTCTCGTTTCAACGATTCAGTCAGCGGTCCATCTCCACCTATCAGAAATACACAGTCCTCCTTAACCAGTTTTTCAGCTTCAAGCAGATACCTCAGTCCTTTGTACCGTACATGACGGCCGAGAAACAATACAATCTTCTTACCGCCATAACGCTGTCTGATCACATTTACTTTCGCTTTGTCGCTGTCAACAAGTTCAAACGATCGTTCGTTTATCGAACAAGGAATCATGGTCAATTTAATCCGATAAAGTTGCGAATGAAATGCAAACTCCTTATATCCGGGACTTGTCACAATGATGGCATCGGCCCTATCAAGAATCCTCCGCTCGATCGGCCTCACAAATTTTGACATGAATCTCTGAGCAATGATGTCGGAGTGCCAGTGAACAACAAGTTTAAATTTTTTCCTGAGCAGAAGGATATACAGGGCACCTAACGGATTAGGATAATGGAAATGAACAATATCAGGTTTTACAGTCCGTATAACTCGTCTTATCTCATTGAAATATCTGAATGAAACCGGCTGACTCGCAAATGTACCCGACACGCCGGCACGAATGATTACAATATCACCCGAACTTTCGGTCACCGTCTCAGCCGAGCGATTGAACGAGACAACTGTATGCTTTGCATCCGGGAGTGATTCAATCACAAAATGTGTGATCGATTCCACTCCTCCAACGAATGGAGGATAATACTTTCCTATATGAAGAATCTTCATACTATATATTTGAATGTTTTCGCTATTGTTGTAGAGTCTATGAGTTTACATTAATTCACGTCTGAGTGCATCCTTGTATGATTCATAGGTAAAATCTGTAAGGTCTGTGTGCGAGAACTCCTTATGTCGGATTGTCTCGAATGCCTCATCCAATGCCCGTGCAGAGATCGGATTTATGAATACATAATTACCGACTCTCTCAGCCATTTCCTTCATACCGCCATAATCCATGGTGAGTACAAACAGTTGTTTGGATGCGGCTTCGACTATGCTCATCGGAGCCGTTTCCGACATGACTGAAGGAAGTATAAGGGCGTCGTAATGCCCGAGGAGTTCCATTATTTCTTTATGAGATTTATGACCGTTCAGATTTACTTTACCATCCAGTCCGTTTTGACTGATTGCGGTCCTTATCTCTTGTTCCTGCGGACCTGACCCGAATATATCCAATACATACGGGCTATCGGTTCCGGCAAGTGCATCAATCAACGGAAGTAATCCTTTTTCATCTGACAGTCGGCCTATGAATATCAGTTTCAGAGATTTATTCCCAGACTTGCCTCGATCTTGCACATCTACAGATTCCAAGCATGGATTCCGGATCACGCACCCTTCAAGATCGGGATAAAATTTCCGAATCCGACCAAGCAACGCGTGACTCGGTGAGATCACTTTATCAATCACTTTATGCAGATGCAAAACCCTATAGGCCAACAGCCATTGAATCTTTTTAAGACAGCTGTAAATCCGGCCCCGGTGATCAAGACACTTGAACATAAAGCCTCGGCAACCGGTGTATTCATCAAACAGCTGAGGCCGACCGTGACTGAAAAAGTTAAGACCGCTGTTGGGACAGATCAGGTGTGCGTCATGCGAATTATATATGACCTTAAAGTGCTGGGACTTCTTGTATTTCTTCAGGACTCCGAGCACAGAGGGAGACAATGCGGATGTGTAATTGAATACAATAATAAGAGAATAACGATGCCCAAGTAACCGATGCTCAAGAGCGGAGGCTGACTTGAAATTATAGACGTAATCCAACGGATTGTCCGCCATGCATTTGCGGTCCCTCCAATAGAACATATCGACCTCATTGCCTAAGTCTCTAAGTGCTGATTCCATCCTACGGAAGACTACCTCAGCACCTCCGGCGTAAAGAAAATCATTCATCAGAAGAATCCGCATCGGGAAGTTTTTTTACAAACCTATATGCAAGCCGCATCATCCACTTGGGCAGTGCGAAGAACAGGCGCTGCTGCCACAAGGCATCAGTGAAGTTACAACGACTGATTATCTCACGTGTAAGTGCATTGTTTTTAAATAGGTAATAACGTTTGATCCTGTTGAGTATCAGACGCGTGAGCAACTTACGCCTCACATCATCATTCTCACTCAGCAGCATTTCAGCCAATCTGGGAATTAACGTTACATGCAGAGGTGCAAGACGGGCTGTTGCTGCGTTAATGTCAGACCGATCGTAGTATGACAGCACTTCATTGCTCATAATTACCTTATGATTACGTGACATGGTCAGCCATAAGTATAAATCCTGTCCTATTCTAATGTCTTCATCAAATCGGTATGAATCAAACAAATCTTTATCAAATATTACCGCAGAAGTATGAATCGGTGACTCCAACGTATTCAAGAAAGCTGAATCATAATCAAGAACCGATATAGAGTCTGACAGAAGATTCTTCACAGGATTTATCTTTAATTTTCCGGACTTAGACACCTCAGCATTGCAACATGCGAATATCCGCCCCTCAGGATGAGACAGTATCACCTCATGCATCCGTTCAAGATACTTTGCATCCCACCGATCATCGGCATCCATGAGAGCAATATATCTGCCGGAGGCATTGGCTATCCCGTAATTTCTTGCATTTGACACTCCTGCGTTCTCTTTATTGAAAAGTCTGATTCTGCTATCCGCAATGGCGGCAACAATTTCTGCTCCGGCATCAGTCGAACCATCATTCACGACAATAATCTCGAAATCGGCAAATGTCTGTGCCAAAATCGATTTAATTGTGCAGCCAATAAACTGCTCTTTGTTATATAACGGTATGATTACTGAAAAAAACACTACTCACCTGACATCTGTTGTTTCCTAATCAGATCATATATGCCATACTCGGAAAAAATGGCTTTTATCTGAGTATCATTAAATTTTTCACTGCAATTTACCCATTCAAGTGCAATGTCCTGAACCTTGTCGTTATTGACAAATTCATCCCCCATAGGATCGCGAGTGACTACTTTCTTTATAGGGGTATGATTAAGTTTTGCCATTGCGGTAAACCATATATCATCACCTTTAGGGCATATAGATGTAAACACCTCCTCATTCATCACCTCCTTGTGCAACGAGTGTGGCGGATAGAGAACTCCTCCGATTCCGGTGAGGAAATGAAGTGCCGGAATTGACTCATCATATCTCCAGGCATTATACGGCTTCAGATCTCCTCCACGATTAAATGCCATCGTCAGAACGCGGCATGCATGTATGCATTCCGGCTCTGATCTATACGCATTTGTAAGTTTCTCAATCAGATCAAAGTCGTATGCCACATCATCGTCTACCGTTATAATTGTTGAATCCGGATATTCCCTAAGAGCCGGAATAAGCTTGGTGTACGATCTTATATCCTTGGTGTAACTGACTTCAAGACCTCTGGCCTGCTGGCGAACCAACGATTGTGGCAACGGAGAGTCTTTCAGCCTGTCATCGAGCCATAGTACGATTTTATTAGCTTTGACAGTCTGCTGCATCAATGACTCAATCGTAAAGCATACATCATTGATTCTTTTTCCATGAGTAGTTAACGATACTACCACCGGGACATCCCCCTGCTTTACAGGGACAATTCCAATCTCGGTACTATTCAAAATCTTATCTTCGAGAGCAATTCTGCGACAATAAAATTTTACTGTATTCAATTCACGTCTCAGTTCGTATTCCGATATGATAGAAGCATGTAATCTGCGAATTATCCTATTAAATAAATTCATAAGTAACTCTTAAAAATTAAACGTCACTCAGTTTGCCGGAGTCAATGATTCGACAGCAATTTCAAAAAACTATCAAATTTAATTCGGGCGAGAAACAATATAATTCTACTCTTAAACGAAATATATTTCTCTACAGGTATCTCTTTCCATAATTCCCTGAATCGATCAGGATTATAATGACATCGATCTCTGACCAGGTGTCTCTTTATACCCCAGATTCTCTGACATAGGGCACGTTCTATATCCTTATCATCATAATTTTCATAAATGAAATCTACGAGAAAGTTCCCTGCAATAATCAAGTCGTCCAAGGATTGTTCCGATAGCCTCGTATTGGTAATGGAATCCGGATTGGACCTGTCATAATGATACAAAGCCTGAGGGACGACGCCTATGGACCGGGCCAAGGCATGCGCAGGAATTGTGATAATTATATCCTCGCCATAATTTATTTCCGGTATATCAACTCCTACTTTTTTATAAAAAGACTTACGGAACATAATCATCCAGAGCAATGTCATAACAGCATTCGCTCTGTTATTAAATAATGCTATCTTCAGTCGCTGCAAAGATGACTGTTCAAACTGAGGTTGTCTTTTTATTGAAATATTTTTTAGCTCATCGATATAGTGACACCCTACCATATCGGCATCGATGCGCTTTGCCTCGGCATACATCAGTTCATACATCTGAGGCTCAACCCAGTCATCACTGTCACAATGGATTATGTATTCTCCGCGGGCGGCACGGAAACCGGTTTTGCGGGTGGCTCCAAGTCCCCTGTTATGTTCGTGACGCAGAATAGTGACCTGCGACTTACGTTCGGGATAATCTTCGAGCGTTTCGAGAAGGATCTCAATACTGCGGTCAGGAGTGGCATCGTCGGTGAAGATAAACTCAATACCCTCAGTCATTGTCTGCCCGAAAAGCGAACGCGCACAGCGCTCGATGTAGTGTTCCACGCCGTAGACAGGGACCAATACCGAGACCTTAACGTTACTCATAGACTTTCAAATGTGAAAGATCTGTCAACCACGTATCAACAAATGCCGACAGTTTGCCTGTGGAGTTATCAATGTATTGCACCGGCTTATGCAGAAGGATGGCAAGAATCATCGCATGAAGACGTGTAGTGGTGACGTGTGCGTACGGACTGAGAAATTCACAACCAGCTTCAAAAAATGCCTCCCGTATAAATCTTTCTGCAAACAGATCGATCCCTTTGTTAAACAAGCGGGCCGGGATGTGGGATCTCTTTAACCGTCTTGAGATTCCAAAGGCCTTGTCAAACAGCTCCAGATAGCCGGGACGAAGCTCTAACGTAGGCCAATCGCAAATATCACTTCCATCGGTGAGAGACGCCGGGGTGGACGCTGTAAGTTCCTTATCAAAACGGCGCAGGAATAACCTTCGGCATGTGTCTTTACCTCTGTATCGTGTAAGACGGCCGTCTGCTATGCAGAATGCCATATCGGGTACAAGACAGACGTGATTACGGCCAAAATGTTTCTTTAAAAACTCATAGCTCCAACGGTCACGGGCGCAAAGGTGCAGGTCTGGATGCCGGGCAAAAACGTCTGCGTCCGCCCGGATAAGGCTCGCGTCTTCATACCACACCGACTGTGGACACATCACAATCCTGTTGTGAGGATAGCGGGATATGATTTTCAATCTGTCATTTTGGAATCTGCGCCACAGATCGCCAAAATTGCCACCACCTGTCAGCAGGATTGTCACATTCTCATCAAGCCGTTGGTATTGAAACGTTGTTCCATTTGACACAGAGATCAACTGTCGGCCCGTATGCTTTAGAAAATCCACCATACCCTGCCATATCAGTATGTCACCTACATTATTATAGTAAGGTGCGTCAGGGATGATGACCCGGTTACCTACCAAGGGCCCGAACGCAGCTTCGGCGTAACGGTTCAGTTGCTTGATCTTTTCTGCGTAATCCATCTGCCTTCAACGGATTCTGTGGTAGATTCCCGCCGCGAATGCACGGACCTTATATACGAGATTACGGACCGATGCATGCCGGCTGATGCGGCGCTTCTCTTCGTCGGAAAGCAGTGCGTTATCGGTGTCGAGACGCTGACTGAGAAAGGCTCTCATCGCAGGTTGCAACCAATGACGACCCTCGCGGTCCACACGGTCTCTCATATCGGCATAAACAGGTGCCTCCAATTCGGGAATCATGCCGAGGGCCAGCCTTGCATGTGCATTAAAACAATGAGCGCAGTTGCAACGCCCGACGGGCCTAATTTCTATCGGCCTGTCAGGATCATCCATAATATTCTGTCTATCAGAAGATCTGTAACAGGCGCTATACTCCCCCGTTGCGAGATTAAGGATTCCGCCCCACAGACCGCTATAGCAAAACTCGCGTCGCTTCTCTCCAAACACTCTGATCTTGTAGTCAAACATCGGGGAGTCAAACTGACTCCAAGTCCTGATGTAATCCTCGCGTGTCAGCGAGGTGAGGATCGGAAACTCTTTCCGCCGCTCATCACGCGCCACCGTGACATGACATAACGCTCCAAGGTGCTCCATACATTCACGCTTGACATCATCGATGTGTGGGATAAGTTCGTCGGAAGGAGCGATCTCCACCGAGAATGAGCAGCCGCCATCTCTAACGGTCCTTACATTGTCAAAATACAGATTCAAAAGTCCCCGCTTTTTGAGCTCAAGATAGTGGAACGAGAATTTGAATATCAACCTGCTTTTCAGTTCGGCGGGATACATGCCCACCATCTCACGGATTCTCTTGGTGACGGTGCCGTTGGTGACAATCATAACATAATGCCCCTCCTCAAGCAAAGCATGCACCAGATCGAACATATAATCGGGAAGCAGAGTCTCGCCACCGCCACACAGATTGAGAAGGCACACCCCTCCGAGCCGCTCTCTGGAGAGCGCCCGCCTTATATGGGATATGCTGTAAGGCAAAGGTGTAATGCCGGATGAAAACAACCGCTGCTGGGAGATGTAGCAGTAATGACATCGCAGATTGCACGTTGTCACCGGCACGGATATCTCAATAAATCTCTTCATTGTCAAACCGACTCTAAGTCAAAGGAATGAAAACCGATAGCCATTATCGTTCAGCCATTTCACCGTGGTCTCCAGATTGCGCCGGCTGAGTGAATTGACGCGCAACTTTCGTTTATGCCACATACGTCCTAATATATCGGTAACCGACTGAGGAGTCAAGGCCCATTCGTGTGTAAAGATTACCAATGTGTCGCGATCCTGAATGTGACGCAACGCCATGTCAATATCATATCTATACTCCGTACGCAGATCGGTCCTCAGATACCTGATGCCATCCTTAACGAGCTGATGCCCGTCGCTGACATATTGACATTCGTTATCGTCAAGTGTATATGACCGACGCCCCGGCCTATCGGCACAGAGCAGGACACGCGTTCCGTCCAATACTCCCGTCAACGAATCAGCGCTATAGAAATCATGTAGCCTTAACACGTCAGCCATCATCGTCGAATCGGCAAATTTACATACTGAGCGATTGACATTGCCGTATGCTGATTGGAAATCCTGCACCGATATATCTGCATTAAACTCGGTAGCAACCCAATGAAATCCGATCCTGAGCCACGGAGCGGCACGCCGGAAGTCGTCACGGAATTTCAACGGCACAGAGGCTATATTACTCCCGTTATTACCAAACGTCTCGTAAGTATAGAGTGTGAATACAGCGCCGTAACGACGATGCAAGTCATAGAGGAATGCAAACAGAGGATGATCGAACAACGACTCGTAACTGTCGCCGTTATTTATCAGATCATCAAAAGCCATGACATCATCGATGCTGAGATGAGCGACTTTGACCGCTGATTCAGACTTCGGAGGAGCTGAGTAATAATCCCGGATGTATAGCCCGATGCCACACAACAGGGCTACGACGAGACAACAGACTGCTAAACGCGTAATATTTTTGAACGTATCCAATCGCATACCAATCGTCTCTCACCCGAGTCGAGACCTAACGAAAACTCTATTAGTATGGCCGTGACCAGTGACAATATCATTGTCACAAATATATTGATCCTATCAGTCAGGCCGAGGATATTATAGAGTATATAAAGTCCGATGCAGACCATACCGACTATCAGTGACGGTATAAATACGACTCTGACGAAACTCCACACTGAGAACTCGGGTATCAGCCTCTTCATCAGTGACAATCGTTCGATAACAGTCACACATGAAAGGCATATATTCGTGATAAACACTACAGTCGGCGCATAGCCGAATCTCAGCAATATGTATGACACAGGCATATTCAGCAACACCGTACTCCCGACCAGAATCTGGTATCTTTTTATCTTGCCTGTTGACTGTATACCGACACTCATACTGTACGAAAAGGACTCGACCAGTGAGTTCAGAATTATCAGCCTGGTAAAAATCACCGCATATTCCGGCACGTCGACGAGCCATATATTCAGCAGTTTATCCGTGACGAGGAGGACCGGGAACGAGAGTATCAGTAGCAGAAAAAATGATAGTTTAGCGCCATACGTCATCAACGATTGCATACTGTCATACTCTCCGGCCGAATATGTCTTCACGATCTGCGGATTGACTGCTGTAGCAAAGCTACGGACAAATCTGTTTACAGCCTCATTCACCTGACCGGATATACCGTATGCCGCATTAACCACCGGACCGAAAAACAGATTGAGAATCAAATTACATCCCTGCGACCTACCGACCCATGCCAGTGCTCCGTACATGCTCCAAGACGCAAATCTGACCATCGGTCTGAATAACTCTTTATCAAACTGCACACGTACACATCCGCATTCGTCAAAATACCTTCTGCAATAGAGGATGTTCACAAGATTGGATACAACGACGGACAGCAGTATCAGCAGAGCGTAAAATTTAAGCTTATCACCCGGAAACAGTGACAATGAGAATGCCACACCCAGCTTCATACACACTTCGAGAATGCCGATATAGGCATATATCTTCATCCTCTCCCTCGCGATTATCGCTGCGGTATACGGCACTTGGACAATCGATATGATTAACGATACAACCGCACATTGATATACCCAGTTGGCGCCTGACATCTGTGATCGGGGTATCGTCATCTCACGGTTGAGAAACCATAGCCCGACGGTTTCAGCCAACACAAGTATCACTACCGCGATAAGCAGATGGATAGTGACCGATGTGCTGAATGTTCTGGTAAGTTTATCTATATCTTTACGTCCAAGTTCGTATGACAGGAACCTTTGTGATGACTGCCCCATGGCTCCGTTGAGAAACGACAACATTACGACCACACCACCCACGACATTGAATATGCCGTAGTCCACCACTCCGAGCCGGTCGAGAACGATACGCGACGTGTAGAGCGACACACCCATGACCAGGAGCATTCTGATATAGAGCATCAGAGTGTTTCTGGCTATAAGACCGGAACTGTGCACTGAGGGTTCGGGCATTTTGTGTCGGGTCGACAATGCTATACCTTATCGGTCAGGGAGAGATAGTAGCCGTACTCACCCATTATCATATTGTGAGTACGTGATGTAGCTCCACGGGACAGGAGTTTCTCATATTCGTGATTCATAAGCGACAGGTCATTTTCAATGACCGAAAGCATGAGTGTTATCAGACCTCCTGTCCAGACATTCGTTATCGAATCCTTGATTTTCTCATATCGTGCCCTATGCATGGCTGCACTCCCGATGTTTCCGATGATTGTATTTGCGCAATATAGGATTGCCTGCAGCTTGGCATCAAGCTTTCGGTTGTTCAGATGGACAACATCCATGCGTGCGCTGAACACCGACAGTTTTGCCACAAGCGATGTGGACAGCACCTCACTCCGATGATAGTAGCGCAATGCTTTGAACACATGCGGGACTATGGCATCTATCTGATCATTGGCACGCGTGAACCTGTCGGAAAACTCAAGCACTCTGACATCAATAGCCTTTACATCGTAGGCTATGGTCATCAACTTATCACAGACGCATAGCACGATGTTTCCGGTGTTACTTTTGGGCTTTGCCATATACCGGCCTGTGATACCCTGAAACATGCCATTCATAACCTCGACGCGATCGCCGTCTTCGAGGTCAATATCTTCTACCGGGAAGCATGGCAGACAGTTCTTGTACACCTTGGCCAGATTCATGAACTGAATCATACGCATGTCATCGATCACCGCATATCGATTTTTACTGCTGAGATCAAGCACAAAAGAAAAATTGTTGGACGACAGGGCGCAGAGTTGTTTTACATCAGTCAACGTACCCCGCACGAAAACGTAATGAAACGTCAGACTGGCGGTTCGAAACTTTATCTCACCATTTCTGTCCTCCCTTATCACATACGTAGGAGCGAACAACTCGATACGCTTACCATACGCACTGTTGTAGCGGTCCACAGCCTGCCGCGCGGAGTTATTATAGGCACCTCCTATATGATTAAGAACAAACCATGCGGGCCGGGACAGTAAGTCGCGTTCAGATGACATCGTAGGTAAATGGGCACTCTTTATGTGAGCTTAATAAGTACATGCACCTGACATACAAATCATTAACACAATGACTTATCAAACTTCCGAAAACTTCACGAACTGATTTATGTTCGCATAACAACTGCTCCCCTTGAATAGGGTTCAAGTTTAACTACAAAGTTAATATATATATATATATATAGCAACTTTTATTGCAATTTTTTCGGGTTGCAATCCGTTAAAAATTCATAACACAATTAGCCAAAACAAGCCAACGATGAATCGGATTGATCGTGAAAAGAGAGTGGTATCCATTATGATCTCAGCATACTGCCGTTACCACCATAGAACGGACAGAACGAGCCTGTGTCCTGATTGTAAAGACTTGACAATCTACGCCCTCACCCGCCTGAATCATTGTCCAAGAGGAATATCTAAGACAAGTTGCCGGAAATGTGACATCCATTGCTACGCCCCGGCCTATCGTGCGCGGATCAGGGAGGTAATGCGTTGCATGGGGCCCCGTATGCTGTTCATCAACCCCTTGGCCGCAATCCGTCATCTTTGGGACGAAATATAACCGCTCCGGCTGTCCGGTCGGACAATCGGAGCGGTCAGTTATTCAGCTCTTATTAATCAGTGTGTCTATATCATTTTCGACGGTCGAGATGGTGCCGATGTTGAATTTATCCTGAAGCACCTTCAGAATGTCCGGCGTGAAAAATGCAGGGAGCGTAGGGCCGGTATGAATATTCTGCACCCCGAGCGAAAGGAGCGCGAGAAGTACGATTACAGCCTTCTGTTCGTACCATGCTATATTAAATACAAGCGGCAGATCATTGATACTGTCCACCTTCAGTGCATCTTTTAGTGCGAGCGCTATACGCACAAGTGAATAAGAATCATTACACTGTCCGGCATCAAGTACGCGGGGTACACCTTCGATGTCTCCTAATGACAGCTTATTGTAGCGATATTTTGCGCAACCGGCGGTTAGGATGACACAATCTTCAGGTAAGGCCTCAGCAAATTTAGTATAATAGTCGCGGGATGGAAAACGTCCGTCACATCCTGCCATAACTACGAATTTGCGAATTTTACCACGATTGATCAGATCTATTATTTTTGGAGCCAGCTCTATCACCTGATGGTGAGCAAATCCTCCCACTATCTCACCATGCTCTATTTCCGTAGGCGGCATGCATTTCCGTGCGTGTGCTATCAACTCGGAAAAATCGGTTGGCTCACCGTTTCTTCCTGGCTCGATGTGATGTGTGCCGGGCATACCGACAACTCCTGTTGTATAGACACGATCGAGATATGTACAGTTACGGCGCGGTGGCACAATACAGTTGGAGGTAAATAGGAATACACCGTTGAACTTCTCGAACTCATCGGTCTGCTTCCACCATGCGTTACCGTAATTTCCGGCAAAATGCGGATATTTCTTAAATGCAGGATAATACTGTCCGGGGAGCATCTCGGAGTGTGTATATACGTCCACCCCCTTGTCCTTGGTTTGTTCAAGCAAATCCTCCAGATCCTTCAGATCATGGCCACTTATAAGAATGCCGGGGCGATTACGTACACCTATATCAACCTTGGTAATCTCGGGATTGCCATACGACTCGGTATTGGCCTTGTCGAGAAGGGCCATCGCGCTGACACCAGCCTCTCCGACCTTGAGCACGAGCGCAAGCAGCTCGTCTACAGTAACATCTGTACGTGCGGTCTCTGCCATAGCGTTCTCGATAGCGGCATACACATCTTCGCTCTCATAACCGAGATTTAAGGCATGGCGTGCGTATGCAGCCATACCTTTACAACCATAGATGGCAAGCTGTTTGAGTCCGCGTTTGTCCTCGTCTTTTTCCGCCAGAACACCTGTCAGACTTTCATATTTATCGGCATTATCCGGATCTCCCGTAAAGAATATTTCAGGTAGGTCGGGCAAATCTATGTCATTGTCTCTTGCTGTCGCCTGAAGGATGTATTTGACATCAAGGGCGCGACGGATATATCCGACAAGCGAGGAATCATCGAAATTAGCATTTGTTATGGTGGTAAACAGATCATCTATCACCTCATGGCTTGCTTCGCGTGAAGCAAGACCTTTATCGCGGAGGGCACGGTTTACAATTGAAATGCCGCGTACGACATAGAGAAGCATATCCATCTTCGCGGAAGTCTCATAATGCTTACCACAAACACCCTGCAGTATACATCCCTTGCCGCGTGCCGTCTCCTGACACTGATAACAGAACATTTTTGGCTGGTTTTCCATCTTGTCAGGCTTTAATTTTAACGAGCATTACTTTTGAATCGGCATTTGCGACAACGCTGTGAAGCACGTTCTGCCCCACAAGCATGAACTCGCCGGCGCGGATGACATGCGGTCTGTCAATCATCGTGAATACTATCTCGCCCTCCAGCACTGTCACCATGAGTTCCGCAGGTGCCAGGTGCTCATCAAGTTTCTGACCATGTTTAAGTGCCAGCAGTGTGATACCGCCATTCTCATTATTAAAGATATTTCTAACCTTTACATGGTCAGAATCAGATTCAATCTGTGCGGAAAGGTTATTGACCTCTCCGAATTTAAAATCGGTTTTAAGCATAATAGTATTGTTTTTTATGTATTTATATCAGGTAAGATATTGTCTTGACATGAAGTCAATAGTTTAACACGGCTTACTCTGTTATTGTTCGTAACGAATCCTAAAACCTTGGAGCAGGGTCGACAATGGATATTAATCGAACCGGCTCTAACCTATCCACCTGAAATATCACAACTTGAATTTCATAAACTAATTTATCCTCGGATATGTTTCTATGAAAAAGACAATATTTTATGGATCGGACTATTCAGATCAAGCGGGCATACGATGCGGCATCGCCCGACGACGGTTACAGAATCTATATCGACCGTCTGTGGCCGCGCGGACTCTCGCACGAGACATTTCATTATGATCTTTGGGACAAGGAGATCGCACCCTCTACCGGGCTTAGAGAATGGTTTCATCAGAATCCCGACGAGAACTGGGAGGGATTTGTGGAACGCTACTCGGCGGAACTACAATCCAATCCAGCCTTTCAGACATTAAGACAAGACATATCCGGCCGTCCAAAAATCACCCTCCTCTACTCTTCTCACGACCACGAACATAATAATGCTGTAATTGTAAGAAATATTCTTCAGAAAAATCAGTAACTTTGCATCATGATTTTTCCTGAAAAGATAGAAGAAAAAATTGGGTTTGACGGCGTAAGGACACAGATAGCCAAGCGCTGTCACTGTCAGGGTGCGCTTGATCGCTGCGCCGACATGACATATATGACAGACTTCGAGGCCATACGTTCGGCCCTGGAGGCTACGGCTGAGATGAATGCATCGATTCATTCCGACGAGGCCGTGCCGTTGAGCGGTCTGCACGACATTGACGCACCGCTGTCACTGATACGCATTCCCGGCACATTTCTTGAGATCAAGGAGCTGGTAAAGGTGCGCAGGATGCTTCAATGCTTCGTGGCCGTATCATCATACTTCAGCCGCAACAGGACTGAAAACGGTCGCACCCCCTACCCCCGTCTCTCACAGCTCGCCGAGCCGCTCGGTGAAATTTCACCCGCCATAGCTGTGTCAATCGACAAAGCCGTCGACGAGACCACTTCGACCGTCAAGGACAGTGCCTCACCCGCTCTTGCCGAGATACGCTCACGACTGCGCAGCATGTCGGGACGCGTCAACTCAATACTGCGCCGCGTATTGTCAAACGCCATATCACAGGGATTGCTCGAACCTGACACCGTGCCATCCATGCGTGAAGGGCGCCTGGTAATACCTGTTCCCCCCATGCACAAACGTCAGATACAAGGCATCGTGCATGACGAATCCGCATCCGGCAAGACCGTATTCATCGAACCGGCCGAAGTGGTCGAGGCTAACAACCTGACACGCGAATTGCAGATGGAGGAGCACCGTGAGATAATACGCATCCTCACCACCATCGCCGACTCCCTGCGCCCGTCGATACCGGCTATCGTCGAGGCCGCCGGCATCATATATCATTTTGACTTTATCCAGGCCAAGGCACTGTATGCCGATGCTGTTGGTGGGTTGATGCCACACCTTCATAACCGCGAGGAGCTGGAGTGGTATCATGCATGCCATCCGGGACTGAAACTATCACTCGAAAAACACGGACGCGAGATCGTGCCCATCGACGTGACTCTTACCCCCGAGCGTCGCATTCTGGTTATTTCCGGCCCTAACGCCGGCGGTAAATCGGTGTGTCTCAAGACCGTCGGAACGCTACAGTATATGACTCAGTGCGGTATCCTTCCACCTGTGTACGAAAACTCGCACTTCGGCATATTCAAAGACATATTCGTAGACATAGGCGATGATCAGTCGCTCGAAGATGACCTGTCGACTTACAGCTCGCATCTGCGCAACATGAAGTTCATGCTGCAACGCGGACGTCGTGGCTCGCTGTTTCTGATTGACGAGATGGGTTCGGGAACAGAACCTCAGATAGGCGGTGCGCTCGCTCAGGCTATTCTTGCACAGATGAATGCCGAGGGGATGTGGGGCATCGTCACCACCCACTATCAGAATCTCAAGCAGATGGCCGATGACACTCCGGGACTCATCAACGGTTCAATGCTTTACGACCGCCAGATGATGCAGCCGCTGTTCAAGTTGTCCATCGGCAATCCGGGCAGTTCGTTTGCTGTGGAGATCGCCCGTAAGATCGGTCTGCCGCGCGAGATAATTGATGCCGCCGAGCAGATTGTGGGCAGTGATTATATCAATCTTGACAAATATCTGCTTGACATCACCCGTGATAAACGTTACTGGGAAAACAAGCGTGCCGACATACGCAAGAAGGAGAAGCAACTCGACGAAAAACTGCAACGCTACACCGATGATGCCGAAACACTGCGTGCACATCGCCGTGAGATTATCGACGAGGCCCGCGCGGAGGCTAAAAAGATACTTGAATCATCCAACGCAGCCATCGAACGTACCATTTCGGAAATCAAGAAAGCCAATGCCGAGCGCGAGATGACTCTTGAGGCCCGCCGTCGCCTCAAGGAGGAACGCAACGCCATCGAGGCCGGCAACGGTGACGGCAAGGAGCATTCGTTACTGGCACGCGCACCTAAAAAGAAAAAAGGCAAGCATCAACAGACTGTCGCCTCCGCTTCAGGCCCTGCGGGCACCACAACGCGTCCCATCGAGCCGGGGTGCAACGTGCGCCTTGACGGTCAGGGCACTGTCGGCACCGTGCTCGAACTGAACGGAAAGAATGCGATCGTGGCGTTCGGAAATCTGAAAACCACAGTCAAGATCGACCGCCTCACCCGCACCGATGCCAAGCCTAAAGAACCTAAGACCGCAACCATAAGCATGGCTACAATCGACGCAGGTCACAAACGTCAGCTCAACTTCAAGCAGGAAATTGATGTGCGCGGATTCAGGGCTGACGAAGCCATACAGGCGGTCACCTATTTTATAGATGACGCCATACGCTTCAACGCTCCGCGCGTACGCATAATCCACGGCACAGGCACAGGGGTGTTACGTCAGGTGATACGCGACTATCTGTCGACAGTGCCCGGTGTTATCTCAGCCCGTGACGAGGATGTACGTTTCGGAGGCGCCGGCATAACTGTCGTAGAGTTGCAATAAACAAAAATGTTTCGTACATTTGTGACACTCAAATCCGCACCTGCGGTAATCATCAACGACTCACAATAATTATCCTACAATAACAATCCAATATGGCTACAAAACCGTTCAAATATCAGGAGATGTTCCCTCTGGGCCCTGATACCACCGAGTATTACAAGCTCACTTCCGACTATGTCAAGGTCGAGAACTGGGGAGGACACGAATTTCTCGTAGTCGAGCCCGAAGCTCTCACCGTACTGGCCCGTGCATGTACTCACGACAATGCATTCATGCTGCGTCGCGAGCACAATGAGATGGTTGCAAAAATCCTGAGCGACCCCGAGGCTTCCGAGAACGACAAGTTTGTAGCGCTGACCATGCTCCGCAATGCCGAGGTGGCAGCCAAGGGTCAGCTCCCCTTCTGTCAGGACACCGGCACCGCTATATGTCACGGCGAGAAAGGCCAGAACGTCTACACCGGTTGCAACGATGAGGAGCGTATCTCGGAGGGTGTATACCTTACATACACCACCGACAATCTGCGTTATTCTCAGAACGCACCCCTCACCATGTATGACGAGGTCAACACCGGTTGTAATCTACCCGCCCAGATTGATATCCACGCTACCGAAGGTGACGAATACAAATTCCTCTTCGTGGCTAAGGGTGGTGGCTCGGCCAACAAGACATATCTGTATCAGGAGACAAAGGCCATCCTCAATCCGGCGACACTCATCCCCTTCCTCGTAGAGAAGATGAAGAGCCTCGGTACAGCTGCATGCCCCCCCTATCACATCGCTATCGTCGTAGGCGGTACTTCGGCTGAAAAGAATCTTGAGGTTGTCAAGAAGGCATCGGTTAAGTATCTCGATACACTCCCCGACCACGGTAATGAACTTGGCCATGCATTCCGTGACCGCGAACTTGAAAAACAGCTCAAGATCGAAGCAGAGAAACTCGGCCTCGGCGCACAGTTCGGCGGCAAATATTTCGCCCATGACATCCGAGTGATACGTCTCCCCCGCCACGGAGCATCCTGCCCTGTAGGTATCGGCGTATCATGCTCGGCCGACCGCAACATCAAGGCTAAGATCAACCGCGAGGGCCTGTGGGTAGAGAAACTCGACTCTAACCCCGGAGAACTCATCCCAGAAGAATATCGCAAGCAGGGCGAAGGTGAGGTAGTGAAAATCGATCTCAACCGTCCGATGGAAGAGATACTTCAGGAACTGACAAAGTATCCCGTCTCGACACGCCTGTCACTCAACGGCACCATCATCGTAGGCCGCGACATCGCACATGCCAAGATTAAAGAGCGCCTTGACAAGGGTGAACCCATGCCCCAGTATCTCAAAGATCACCCCATCTATTACGCCGGCCCGGCCAAGACTCCCGCAGGAATGCCCTCAGGCTCGTTCGGTCCCACGACGGCCGGACGTATGGACTCGTACGTCGACCAGTTCCAGGCTGCCGGTGGCTCGATGGTAATGATCGCCAAGGGTAACCGTAGCAAGCAGGTGACAGACGCATGTCACAAACACGGAGGTTTCTATCTCGGCTCAATCGGTGGTCCGGCTGCTATCCTCGCTCAGAACAGCATCAAAAAGGTAGAACTGCTCGAATATCCCGAGCTGGGCATGGAAGCCATCTGGAAGATTGAGGTTGAGGATTTCCCTGCATTCATCCTCGTGGATGATAAGGGCAACGACTTCTTCACCGAAATCGCTGAAAAGTGCAAGGGATGCGCCTTGACTAAATAACATCCGCCCCGTCAAGGGCTGAAACAAAAGGACAAAAGCCACAGGAAAAGAAACCCGTTAGAAAATTTCTTGCTACGACGGCTTTTGTCCTTTTGCTATTCATCAATCTCGACCGATACCGATGGCGCATAATATATACGAAATACGCCGTTACGGCATCATCTTGTTTATGGTGGTGTCGTTCATAGTCGTCGGAATATTCCTATATTATTCCGACTCACTTGTCCGCGACCTTTCGGAGCAGGAACGCTCGCGAATGCAGATATGGGCCGACGCCACACGCGAGATCGTGCGCACTTCGTCCGAAGAGGGTGACAACGCCGTCTCGTCAATGGACTTTCTCCTCTCGATTATCGAGGGCAACAGCAATATCCCGGTACTTCTGACTGATGACGCCGGGTCGATACTGATGCACCGTAACTTCAGGTTGCCCGAACCGATTGACTCGGCGGCTCCGCTCTACATAAGCGAACGCAATCTCGATTTTTTACGCGGAAAGTTGTCGAAAATGCGCCAGACCCCTAATGTCATAGCTATTGACATGGGCGATGCCGGCAGTCAGTATCTGTATTACGAAGATTCACGTCTGCTCAAGGCATTAAGCTATTATCCGTATATTCAGGTAATAGTGCTCATGGCATTCATACTGATCGTATATTATGCAGTGTCATCGACCCAACGTGCGGAGCAAAATAAAGTCTGGGTCGGACTGTCAAAAGAGACCGCGCACCAGCTCGGCACACCTATATCATCACTACTCGCATGGATGGAACTTCTTGAGGGTATGGGTGTGGACAAGGAGACCGTCGGTGAAATGAATAAAGATGTGAAACGTCTGGCCACCATAGCGTCACGTTTCTCAAAGATCGGCTCACGGCCATCGATGGAAGATGAGGACCTCAACGAGGTCGCCATCCGATCCGCCGAGTACATGGCCACACGCATATCCAGACGTATATCTCTCACCATCACCCCGTCACAGACGCCTCTGCCGGTCAGGATGTCGGCCCCACTTACCGAATGGGTGATGGAGAATCTTATCAAGAACGCTGTCGATGCAATGGAAGGAAGCGGGTCTATTTCCGTAAACATCTATCGCGACAAAACGAATGCCGTGGTGGACATATCCGACACCGGCAAAGGCATATCGCGCAAGCATCAGAAGACAATATTCAACCCGGGATTCACGACCAAAACACGCGGCTGGGGACTCGGACTCACACTGGCAAGACGTATCATCGAGGAGTATCATAACGGACGCATATACGTCAAACAGTCTGAATTAGGTGTAGGCACAACATTCACCATCGAGATACCTTTAGCCACAAACGACGGACAGACAAAATGACACTCAGACAGTATATCAACGACTCCATCGCGCGCCTCGCACCGATGTACACACCGAGCGAAGGACGATGGCTCATGCGCATCATACTCGAACATCTCAGAGGATGGTCACAGACTGACATCCTGATGAAAAGCGACAGCGAGATTGATACGACCCTTAGTGAACTTATCGAGCCTATAATCGGGCGGCTTCTGAAGCATGAGCCGATACAGTATATACTCGGCGAGACCTATTGGCATGGTTTGAATCTTAAAGTCACCCCGGCCGTACTGATCCCGCGTGAAGAGACATCCGAACTCATTGACATCATCGCAGACAACAATAGGGGTAACGATCTGAACGTACTTGACATCTGCACAGGATCAGGATGTATTGCCATCGCATTGGCTCGGACATTGCCGTTCGCTAATGTCTCCGCCATCGATATTTCACCGGACGCGCTTGATGTTGCCCGACAGAATGCCGCTTCATGCAAAGTCAATGTCAAGTATATTCAGTGCGATGCGCTCAAGCCGTTACCACTTCCGTCCGACAGTTTTGACATAATAGTGTCCAATCCACCCTACATCGCACAGAGCGAGGACAAACTTATGTCACCGAATGTGCTTGAATATGAACCGCACTCAGCTCTTTTCGTACCTGACGATGATCCGTTGAGGTTTTACTCCGCCATATCGGCTGATGCAATGAGGCTATTGAAATCCGGTGGCATACTCTACTATGAGATCAATCCCATATATTCCTCCAGGCTGGCCGGGATGCTCGAACGTGACGGATGGACGGATGTTACCGTCATCAAGGATATTCACGGCAAAAACCGTTTTATCTCAGCACTCCATCCATGAAAAGCAAGCGCATACTCACTCCTGACGAAGCACTCTCGCGTGCGGCCGAACTGTGCGACAGGTGCGAACAATGCACCCCTGACTTGCGTAAAAAACTTGCCTCGTGGGGAGTGTTTCAGGCCGATGTTGACAAAATCATCCGACAATTGGAGCAGATGAATTATGTCGATGATGCAAGATTTGCACGCGCATACGCACTCGACAAACTCATGTACTCCGGCTGGGGCCGAAACAAAATCATTCAGGGACTATGGGCTAAACGTATCGACCGTGAATATATCGATGCGTCAATGGACGATATTGAGGATGAGGAATACGAATCTGTGTGCCGACGTGTGATAAAATCAAAAATCAGGATGTCAAAGGACGGTATCTCGACATACGAATCCAAGATGAAGATACTACGCTATGCTGCACAACGTGGTTTCGAGACCCGTCTTGCCGGACGCATCATCAATGAAATAGCCCGTGGAGAGGAGGAGGATTGAGCATGCTGTCCGCATTACGAAGATGGAGTCATAATCTGACTGATGTATTGTTTCCACGTGTTTGCACCGTGTGTCACACTACTCTTGTGGAGGGCGAGGACATAATGTGCCTGAAATGCATGCTCGGACTGCCACGTGTAGGATTTTCAGACTATCGTGAGAACGAACTCACACGCAGACTCGCATCATTGCATGCACCTATTGAGCGCGCTACCTCTCTTTATTATCATATTCCCGATACGGAATATGTCAGCCTGATTCACGATGCCAAGTATAACCGCCGTCCTGTCATCGGACGCAAACTCGCCCGCACGCACGCTCGTGAAATGGAGCATACAGGATTTTTCGACGATATAGATCTCATAATCCCGATACCGCTGCATTTCACAAAAGAATGGATGCGAGGATACAATCAGTCTCGCGAGATCGCTCTCGGCCTGAGTGATGTTACTGGCATTCCGGTCGGAAACAATCTCATAGCCACACGCCCCCACTCCACCCAGACCAGAAAAAGAGCCTCCGAACGCAGAGCCAATTCCATCGGCTCATTTCGCGCGGTTGACACGGATGACCTGACATCGCGTCATGTACTCGTAGTCGATGACGTGATCACCACCGGTTCGACAATCCTCGCCGGCCTTGAAGCCATACATGCAGCCTCGCCGGATACTCGTCTCAGCGCCTACTCCCTCGCACTTGCCAAATTAAGATAACAGCAAGGGCCACGCTACACACAGATAGCGCGGCCCTGAGTCTGTACTCAAAATTCAGGAGAGAGAGAAGAATGAGTAAACAGGATTATATAAAAAGTCAAAGGTTAGGATTCAATTCTGACCATTTGCTGATGGGAGGAATGATCCCGAGCGAGATCACCTCATCACGCAACGTACAGAGGTGGTGATAGCTCTGATCAAGTTCCTTCTTTTCCTCAGGTGTACCCTCGACAGGCTTTAGCCGGACACCATTCTTGTCTACGGTCGTCTCCATAGCCATCATTATATGATTGTTTGTACCGTTGTCAACATACGTGCCGACAGGCCATGTGAATGGCTTACCGCCCATCGCGGCGGCAATCATCTCGATCGACAGATATGCAGGACTCTGGAACGATGAACGACCGCGGAGGTCGATAATATTCTTACCGCCCTGAATGACGCGCTGCTTCATCTCCTCCCATTCCTGTTCGGGCAGAGCTTTAGTACCGATAATCTGCGACAGTGGCTGACCGGCTACTGTGGTGGTCGAAGCGAACACCGCCATCTGCTCACCGTGGCCACCATAGGTGCGGGAGTTGACAACCTCGTCGGCCGGGATATGGAAATATTTGGCAAGCTCGTTGCGCAGTCGTGTACTGTCAAGAGCGGCAAGAGTCGAAACCTGCGAAGGTTTCAGTCCGGAATATATAAGTGTGACAAGACCCGTAATGTCAGCGGGATTGAAGATAACCACTACATGCTTGACATCCGGGCAATATGTCTTTATATCCTTGCCGAGCTGTTCGGCTATCTGAGCATTGCCTCTGAGCAGATCCTCGCGGGTCATGCCGGCCTTACGGGCCGCACCGCCTGACGATACGATGTATGACGCACCCTTGAACGCCTCAGCGACATCAGAAGTAGCGGTAAAGTTTATGCCGCTGAATCCGCACTGACGCATCTCTTCAGCCACGCCTTCCAATCCGGGCGCGTAGGTATCAAAAAGACAGATGTTAGGCGTCAGACGCATCATTGCCGCTGTCTGTGCCATATTAGAACCGATCATGCCGGCCGCGCCGACAATCACAAGTTTCTCGTCACTTAAAAATTCCATAAATGAGATTATTTTAGATTTTATTCTAAAACAAACTCAAAGGCAAAATAGTTCGGAATTATCCTGCCATTCGACAACACAAGCAGGTGTGGATTTGCGCAGATCGACCAGCCGTTGGTTGGAGGACCCGCGAAACCTCAGATGCACGTCACGCAAATCATTGACAAACGGTCCGTCGACGAGCACGTCTATCTCATCAAGCAGAGGTGCAATATCCTCACGTCCTGCCACCGATTCATACAGATAACCTGTATAGCACCACAATCCGTAGCCGCGTTGCTTCAACTCACGGGCAAGCGGCAACAAAGCCTCGGCCTGAAACAATGGATCACCCCCGGTGAATGTCACGTCAAATCCGTTCTCCTCCACAACGTCTACTATCTCCTGCACAGACATCTCACGTCCACCGTCAGCATCCCATGACTGAGGATTGTGACATCCGGGACATTGATGAGTACATCCGGCAAAATATATGGCAGTACGAAGCCCGGGGCCATCGACCGATGTCCCCGGGATAATATCAAGAACTCTCATTTACTTATGCACTACGCGATCCTTGAGTTCAGCAAGTTTGGCATTGTTCCATCGGTCAGTAGTACCTACGAGATAGCCTGTGATACGCTGTATGTTGTCAATGTTATGGCTGTGACACTTCGGGCATTCGGTCAGATTCTCCTGAGCATCCTCATATCCGCATTCCATACAGCGGTTGCGGTTGTGGTTGACCGAGCCGTAACCGATATTATACTTATCCATAAGGTCAACAATATCGCTGATAGCCTTGGGATTGTGAGTGGCATCGCCGTCAATCTCGACATAGAAGATATGGCCGCCGCCTGTCAGTTCGTGATAAGGCGCCTCAACCTGAGCTTTATGTTTGGGCGAACATTTATAGTAGACGGGGACGTGATTTGAGTTGGTGTAATATATCTTGTCGGTGATACCGGGTATCACACCGAACGAACGGCGGTCACGTGAGGTGAATTTGCCCGAGAGACCTTCGGCCGGAGTGGCGAGAACCGAGAAATTGTGCTTGTAACGTTCCGAGAAATCATTGACACGCGAACGCATGTGCGACACGATGCGAAGGCCGAGTTTCTGAGCCTCTTCGCTTTCACCGTGATGCTTGCCTGTAAGCGCGATCAGACACTCTGCGAGACCGATGAATCCTATGCCGAGTGTGCCCTGGTTGATAACACTCTCGATAGTGTCGGTAGGTGCGAGATTCTCGGCACCGTTCCACAGTCGTGACATGAGCAGAGGGAACTGCTTGGCCATCGCTGTTTTCTGAAATTCAAAACGCTCGCATAGCTGTGTTGCGGTGATCTCCAGCACTTCGTCAAGCTTACGGAAAAATCGACCGATACGTTCCTCCTGATCGATGATGCTCATGCACTCAATGGCCAGGCGTACTATATTAATGGTGGTGAAACTGATATTGCCGCGGCCGATCGATGTCTTTTCACCGAAACGGTTTTCGAACACACGTGTACGGCAACCCATTGTAGCCACCTCGTATTTATAACGCTCGGGATCGTTGGCATCCCACTTCTCGTGCTGATTGAATGTGGCATCAAGATTTACGAAGTTAGGGAAGAAACGGCGGGCAGTCACCTTGCATGCCAACTGATAGAGGTCATAGTTTGGATCCTCGGGCAGATAGCTGACTCCACGTTTCTTCTTCCATATCTGAATGGGGAAGATGGCTGTAGCGCCATTGCCGACACCTTCGTAAGTAGTGTACAGCAGCTCGCGGATGATGCAACGACCCTCAGCCGAAGTGTCGGTACCATAATTGATGGAGCTGAACACCACCTGATTGCCACCGCGCGAGTGGATTGTGTTCATGTTATGGATAAATGCCTCCATCGATTGATGAACACGTGCGACGGTCTGATTGATGGCGTGCTGCTTGTAACGCTCCTCGCCTGTGAGGGATTCGATGTCAGCCTTGAGGTAATCCTTGATCTCGATGTCATACAGATGTGAGAGGTCTGACCCGGTGAGACGTTCGAGGGTCTTGATCTCCTCTATGTATGAATAACGCACGTATGGTGCGAGATAGAAGTCAAATGCCGGGATGGCCTGACCGCCGTGCATCTCATTCTGTGCAGTTTCAAGCGAGATACATCCGATGATACTTGCGGTCTCGATACGTTTGGCCGGACGTGACTCGCCATGACCTGCAACGAATCCGTATTTCAAGATACGGTCAAGCGGATGCTGTACACACGTCAGACTCTTGGTAGGATAGTAATCCTTGTCATGGATATGAATGTATCCGTTGTTGACGGCTTCGCGCACCTGAGGTGAGAGCAGATAGTCGTCAACAAAAGGTTTTGTAGTCTCGCTCGCAAACTTCATCATCATACCGGCCGGTGAGTCGGTATTCATGTTTGCGTTTTCGCGAGTGATGTCATTGTTCTTGGCCTCGATAATCTCAAGGAACATATCGCGAGTCTTGGCACGACGTGCTATTGAGCGCTGGTCACGGTAGGCAATGTAGCGCTTTGCGACCTCCTTGCGTGGAGAGTTCATGAGTTCAAGTTCTACACGGTCCTGGATCTGCTCAACCGTCATCTGCTCGCCTCCTGTCATGGTGATAATGTCAGCTATGCGAGCTATGAGTGATTCATCTTCACCCATCTCGGTCGTAAGCATTGCCTTACGGATAGCAGCCTTAATTTTTTCTTCGTTATAGCCGACGATACGACCGTCGCGCTTGACCACTGTATGTATCATTTCAAGGTATAAATATTGGGGGGATTTATTTTGATGCAAAGTTACACCGACCAGCCAAACTTTCCAAATTATTCATTAAAAATTTGCCTAAAATTTTCATTTTGGAAAACTTTAGACAATACGAAAATATGCAACGCTTTGATTTTCAATATATTATTGTGTAGATTTGGATAACTTTCAGACTCTCACGCAATTACAAGTTACACAAAACGGCAAACCGTGCACACAGCCCGATTTGCCGTTTTATTCAACTTTCCGACAATATAAGTTATCAGAAATTATAATCTACGCAAGCTCTGGATTCCTTATGCCCGGCAAGCAGACCGGCTGCTGCCACATGTGCAGGATGCTTCGCATACACATCCACCGACGCCATGTCGGGAACGACAGCCACAAGCACCACATCCCAGTCCTCGGCAGGATTTTCATTGATACCTACCTCCATCGACTCAAGGACATCTATCTGAGCGGGAAGCGCCAGCAGCGCATCGCGAAACTTTTCAGCCACCTCACGACGCTCTTCAGGTGAGCCTGACAGCTTGAATGTCACTATATGTTTTACCATAAATGTGCGATCGTTTTATATATATTGTATTATAAAGCTTTCACCGCATCACGCATAGATGCAAATGCTACCGACAGACCATTGGCATCCTTACCACCGGCCTGAGCGAATCCGGGCTGGCCGCCACCTCCGCCCTTGATGGCCTTGGCAGCCTCGCGGACGATAGCCGACGCGTTAGCACCCTTGGCAACGACATCATCGGTAAGCGCGGCAGTAAGCAGCGGTTTACCGGCCATATCAGCTGTAGCCGCGATAAATACTGTATTGGTCGGTGACATCTGGCGCACCATGAACGCTACATTTTTAACGACTTCAGGCACACGGACTCCTGTCAGTGAAACCACCTTGACATCGCCTGACATCTCAGCCTTGCCAAGTATTTCATTTGCAAGATTACGGGTACGCTCCTTGACAACCTCTTCGATCTCCTTACGCAAGCCGGCATTCTCTTCGATAGCCTTACGTATAGCCTGAGTAACATCGGGTGCATTATGGAACATTTCACTGATAGCACGGAGATTATCCGAGAGCTGATCGATAGCGGCCTCGGTGGCTGCACCCGTGATAGCCTCGATACGACGGATACCGGCAGCGATACTTGACTCAGACACGATACGTATCATACCGATATTACCGGTATTGGGCACATGTGTTCCACCACACAGCTCGACTGAGTCACCATACTTGATAACGCGCACCTCGTCGCCGTACTTCTCGCCGAAAAGAGCCATAGCACCCATAGCGCGAGCCTCGGCTATAGGCATTGAGCGATGCTCGTCAAGGGGGATAGCCTTACGCACATTGGCATTTGCTATGTGCTCGACCTGACGGATCTCCTCAGGTGTAAGCTTCTGGAAATGGCTGAAGTCAAAACGGAGCAAATTGGGTGACACGAACGAACCCTTCTGTTCAACGTGCGTTCCGAGTACCTGTCGCAAAGCGGCGTGGAGCAGGTGGGTGGCCGAGTGGTTACACTCAGTAGCCCGACGGGCCTCCTCATTGATACGGGCCTCAAACTCGGCATTCAGATCGGCAGGAAGTTTCTTGCTGAGATGCACGGCCTGACCGTTCTCACGCTTGGTGTCGTAAATTTCGATCTTCTCGTCACCATTGATGAGCCAGCCGCTGTCGCCTACCTGTCCACCCATCTCGGCATAGAACGGAGTGACGGAGAGAACTATCTGATAGAAGTCCTTGCCTTTCTGCTTGACATTGCGGTAGCGGAGTATACGTGTGAGCGCCGACGTCGAGTCATAGCCTACAAATTCGGTCTCACCCTCGCCGAGCACAACCCAGTCGGTAGCCTCGACCGCAGCAGCGTTGCGCGCACGGGTCTTCTGGGCATCCATCTCTTTGTCAAACTCTGCCTTGTCAAGCGTCATGTCATTCTCTTTGAGAATAAGCTCTGTCAGGTCGAGAGGGAATCCGTAAGTGTCATAAAGCACAAACGCATCCTTGCCGGAGATTTCTGTCTTACCCTCCTGACGTGCGGCACGTATGGCATTATCAAGAATCACCATACCCTTATCAAGTGTGCGGAGGAATGCGTCCTCCTCCTCTTTGATAACCTTCATAATCAGCTCGCGCTGTGCGGCAATCTCGGGATAAGCCTCGCCCATCGAGTCAATGAGCGTGTTGACGAGCTTGTACATGAACGCCTGCTTCTGATCGAGGAAAGTGTAAGCATAACGCACGGCACGGCGCAGGATTCGACGGATCACATATCCGGCCTTGGCGTTACCCGGCAGCTGTGAGTCTGCGATCGAGAACGATATTGTGCGGACATGGTCAGCGATGACACGCATAGCGATGTCTACCTGACGATCCTCGCCATACTTCTTGCCTGACAGACGGGCGATAGTATCGATAAGGGGTGTGAATACGTCAGTATCATAGTTGGATTTCTTACCCTGAAGTGCCATACAGAGACGCTCAAAACCCATACCTGTATCAATCACCTTGGCAGGGAGCGGTTCGAGCGAGCCGTCAGCCTTACGGTTGTACTGCATGAAGACGAGGTTCCAGATCTCGATCACCAGAGGATTATCGTGGTTGACGAGCGTTGCGCCGTCTACCTGCGCACGCTCCTCATCCGAGCGGAGGTCGATATGTATTTCCGAGCAGGGACCGCAGGGACCGGTATCACCCATCTCCCAGAAGTTGTCATGCTTGTTACCGTTGATGATATGCGATGCGGGTAGATGCTTCTCCCAGTAGGATGCAGCTTCGTCATCGCGCTCAAGGCCCTCTTCGGGCGAGCCTTCGAAGACAGTCGCATACAGACGGTCGGGATTGAGCTTGAGCACATCAACAAGATATTCCCATGCCCAGTCGATAGCCTCCTTCTTGAAATAGTCGCCAAAACTCCAGTTGCCGAGCATCTCGAACATCGTATGATGATATGTATCCATGCCTACCTCTTCGAGGTCGTTATGCTTGCCGGACACACGCAGGCACTTCTGCGAATCGGCCACCCGCTGATATTTCGCCGCCACATTGCCAAGAATAATATCCTTAAACTGATTCATACCGGCGTTGGTGAACATCAACGTAGGGTCATCCTTGATCACCATCGGGGCCGAGGGCACGATGTGGTGACCTTTGGAACGGAAAAATTCCTTGAAAGATTCGCGTATTTCCTTTGCTGTCAACATAATTATATGATTTCTATTTTATTTTTCAAAATGTTGGAAATTTCAGTCACAAAGTTACACATTTTTTCTTTTTCGACCAAAGAGACGGAACAATTCCCCGACCCAGAGCACGACTGAAGTCCCACATATTATAATAATCCAGTCCGTCACACCGATCGGAACTACATTGAAGAACTGTCGTCCGAGCTCGACAATCGCTATCTGTCCGAAGAATATAAACAGAGCGATTGTCACAAACTCCGAACAGCCTCTGAAATGCAGAGCTGAACGACCTGAGGCGAATGCCTTGGCATTGAATAGATTCCAGAACTGGATAAACACAAATATGGTAAAGAATAAAGAGAGCTCGTAAGGAGACAACCCTTTATCGGCACTTATATACGGTGTATGACATATCTGTGTCAGCGAATCAAGATCCGTGTGTCGGAAATACCACATCAGACAGAAAAGCGCGACAAAAAACAGACCGCCAACAGTGACAATAAACCATCCCATCGCCGGGGTTATGATAAACGCCGTGCGCCGGCGTGGCTTATCGAGCATCACATCGTCCGACGGAGGAAGTGTAGCGAGCGCTATGGCGGCAAATGTGTCCATAATGAGATTGACCCACAGCATCTGAGTGACAGTCAGCGGAGACTGCATGCCCATAAATGCGCCGGCAAGGACTATAAGCGAGGCCACGACATTAACCGTCAACTGGAAGAGTATAAAGCGCTGTATATTACGGTATAGCGATCGCCCCCACATCACGGCTTTGCCGATAGATGTGAACGAGTTGTCGATAATCGTTATATCCGAAGCCTCCTTGGCTACTGACGTACCGTCACCCATCGACAGGCCGACATGGGCGGCCTTCAGCGCCGGTGCATCATTTGTGCCGTCGCCGGTCACAGCTACCACCTCTCCCAGCTCCTGAAGTGTCTCGACAAGACGTTTCTTATCCATCGGGCGGGCACGCGCTATTATCTTAAGGTCGGAAATACGCTCCTTGAGTTCGTCATCCGATAGCTCGGCCATTTCTGCGCCCGTAATGATGTTGCGATCACCATCGCCATCTTCCCATAGTCCGATCTGGCGGCCGATCTCACGCGCCGTAGCAGGAGTGTCACCCGTCACAATCTTGACCTTGATTCCCGCACCGCGCACTCCGGCCACCGCAGCCGGTACATCCGGTCTGACAGGGTCGGCAATGGCTACAACGCCGAGAAAGTGTATATACGACTTGTATTCAGCGACATTATTAAGATCTACGCTTACGCCATCGGGGATAACGGCATAGGCAAAGCCGAGAGTACGCATGGCCTGACTCTGATATTCAATTAGTCTGCTGTCGACCGACTCACGGGTCACACCGTCCGGCATCACGCCACACAGCGATGCAACAATCTCCGGGGCACCTTTTATATATAGCAGCGTCCTCCCCTCGGCATCACGTACAAGTGTTGCCATATATTTCCGTTCGGTCGTGAAGGGCAGCTCATCAATCACTGATACGGCATCTTTCAGAGAACGGTAGTCCAATCCGTTGGAATTTAGCCAGAGCAGAAGCGCACCTTCAGTAGGATTACCCATCGCAACAGGATGTGAAGGGTCCGTCAGATCCAGCTGGGCCGTACTGTTGACAGCCATGCCCTCGGTAACGATATGACCGAGGGCGGAGTCATTTAATCCACCCGGATCAAGTCCATAGAAACAGGCATCGTGCACCTGCATCTGATTACGGGTGAGCGTACCCGTCTTGTCGGTACAGATGACGGTCGTAGCTCCCATTGTCTCACACGCATGCATTTTGCGCACCAGATTATTGGCCTTGAGCATACGCCTCATCGAGTAGGCCAGCGAAAGCGTCACTGCCATAGGCAGCCCCTCGGGTACGGACACAACAATCAGTGTCACGGCAATCATCAGAGTCTGTAGGAAATATGACACGAAACGCACCCATTCAAACTCGATCGAAGGGTTGATAAAATACATAATCACGCGACCTATCACTATCAGCACCGCTATGGCATAGCTGAATTTAGAGATCAGGGCACCAAGTCCGTCAAGCTGTTCATCAAGCGGTGTTCTCACACCGTCGTCAATCTGCGAGGCAACGAATACCTTACCGTTCTCAGTCCTGTCACCTACAGCCAGCACCTCCATCACACCGTGCCCTTCCATCACCTTAGTGCCACGCATCACGTGGTCGGATGGGAATGTCGCCTCAGGATCAAAAGCCTCAGGATCCGTGGTCTTGTGCGCGACAGGCTCACCTGTCAGAGTGGACTCGTCAACATTGAGCGTCACTGCTTCAAGCAAATGTCCGTCCGCCGGAATCTCCTCGCCTGTATTAAGCAGGACTATATCCCCTACTACGACATCCTTTTTGGGGATCTCTGTTACATGACCGTTACGGACCACCTGCACGGGCACTTCGTCATTCACCTGACTCAGTATGGCAAACTCCTTGTCTGCCTTCTCCTCATAATAGAATGCCAATCCTGTAGCGAGCATAATGGCGATAAAGATGCCGGCCGGTTCGAAAAACACAGCCGCACCCTCATCAAGAGCCGTGTATTCATATATTGAAATACCCACCGACAGCACGCCGGCAATCATAAGGATAATAATAAGCGGGTCAGTGAATTTGGCCAAAAATTTTCGCCATAACGGTTCCCGCTCGGGAGGAGTGAGTATATTTATCCCGTATTCTTCTCGGCTTTGAGCCACCTTGGCATCATCAAGCCCTGTATATCTGTTAGAATTACTCATTATGGGGAGTCAGATTTCTACAATAAAAAAAGCTGGTCGCACGTGTAACGGGCAATCAGCTTAGACTTTGTAAAACGCTCGGTGGTTAACCAAACCCGGCGTTTTCAACGTTAGATGTGCGCTAATTATTCAGCAACAGGAGCAGCAACTGAATCAGCAGCAACAGAGTCTGCGGGAGCAGCTACGCTGTCAACAACAGCAACTTCTTCCTCAACAACCTCAACTGCAACAGAATCTGCGGGAGCCTCAGCAGCCTTCTCAGAAGAACCGCAAGAGAACAGAGATGCGCTGAAAGCAACAGCGGCAACAAGTACTAACTTTTTCATTTCTTTTTTCTCGTTAAATTATTGAACAATATTTAAGCTTCAAAAACAGCGCAAAGTTAAGACAAAAAAACGACATACCAAACTTTTTTTAGGTTTTTTTGAGCGAAATGCGGATTTTTTGTGAAAATATACAAATTTTCGTAAAATCATCACCCGAATTTTAACAAGAACCATCATCGGGATGGAAATTTGGCACATTCTTATTACCTTTGCAATAGCTATGAGAGAAACAACAAGCAAACGGTATTATAAGATAAGCGAAGTGTCCGACATGACCGGCGTCGTATCATCGACACTACGTTTTTGGGAGAGTCAGTTTCCCATACTCTCGCCACACCGCAACGACAAGGGGACGCGCTTTTACACACCCGATGACATCGAGACGGTAAGGATCATCAAATATCTTGTACATGACAAAGGTCTCAAAATCGAAGCCGCCAAGGAAGAGATGCGCATCAACCGCGACGGTGTGAAGCGCAAAGCCGATGCACTGCGCCGACTCGGCATCGTACGCGACCGCATTCAGGAACTAATCGACTCACTACACAAACTGCGCTGAATCATGGCTGAGACAAAAAAGAAACCCGTCAGGAAGAAGAAACAACAGGACACATGGCTCAGACGCCACTCATTAGGTGTCATGACAGCGGTGATCGCCGTCGTGGCAGCCTTTATAGCACTGCTATCATTCGCCTTCATCCCATACACCGGCGGTCACGAGGACGGAGGCGACTGGGTGTATGTGCCGCATGGTGCCACTCCGCCACAAGTGCATGACAGCCTGCGCACATCGTTAGGATCATCCATGGGCAACCGCGTATATATATTGTGGAAACTCATGGGCAGTTCGCCCCAGCGCACCGAGGGCGCTTACCGCATCAATGCCGGCCAATCGGCTCTGAGTATCGCACGACGGATGTCGACAGGACGCCAGACCCCTGTCCAGGTCACATTCAACGGCACTCGCACGATGCCGATGCTAGCCGAGAGGATTGCGTCGCAACTGCAATGCTCACCTGAGCAATTCATGGACGCATGCCGCGAAGTGCTCCCCGACCGAGGTTTCTCTGAAGCGACATTTCCGGCCGCATTTATTCCCGATACGTACGAATTTTACTGGAGCGCTTCACCCGAGAATGTCGTGAGACGCCTGCTTGACTATAGGGACAAATTCTGGAACGATGACCGTGTGGCCAAAGCCAAAGCTCTCGGCCTAAGCAAAGTCGAAGTGGCTACAGTAGCATCCATCATCGAGGAGGAAACAGCCAAGAAGGATGAACGCCCCATGGTGGCAAGCCTGTACCTCAACCGTCTGCACAAAGGGATGCGTCTCCAGGCAGATCCGACGGTCAAGTTTGCGGTCGGAGATTTTTCACTCCGTCGCATCAAGGGAGAGCATCTGAAGAAAGTGTCACCTTATAATACATATATGGTAAACGGCCTGCCCCCCGGTCCTATCCGCGTCCCCACAGCCTCTGCTATGGATGACGTGCTCAACGCTCCGGCACACAATTATATATATATGTGTGCCAAGGAAGATTTCTCCGGCTATCATAACTTCGCAGTCGACTACTCGACTCATCTGGCAAACGCACGAAGATACCAGCAGGAACTCAACCGCAGAAATATCAGATAATCCGCAGGGAATTTTATATCATATCACCGATTTTTCATTAACTTTGCGCCACAAAACCATATTACTTATCAACTATCCACTATTTATGAAACAGATCAAACTCATCCTCGCCCTTTTCGCAATCCTCATGGGCGCATCCGCAGCTCAGGCCGGCGGTCTCTTCAAGTTCGGTCCCAAGGTAGGTCTTACCGTAAACGAAATGCATTTCAACAACAAGCTCCTCGACTCCGACAATAAAGCCGGCTGGACCGCAGGTCTTATGACAGAGTTCCGCGTCCCCGTAATCGGCATCGGCGCCGATCTCTCAGCCATGTATGTCCGTCGCAACACCCGATTCCTCGATCAAAATGGAATCAGCGACAAGAACAATCGCGATTACATCGAGATCCCCCTCAACATCCGTTACAACTTCGGTCTCCCCGTCGTAGGTAAAGTCCTCACCCCCTATCTCGCAGTCGGCCCGAGCGTATCAGTGCTTACAAGCCGCAAATCTTTCGAGGACTTCCGCAACAAGTCTGTTGACTGGGCACTCAATTTCGGCATCGGTGTTCAGCTCATCAATCACATTGATGTCAGCGCTCGCTACGGACTCGGCCTCACCAAAGCCGTCAATGCCTTCACCGACATGGATGGCAAGGCCGGCATCCAGGGTAAGAACCGCTACTGGACAGTATCTGTAGCATACCTCTTTTAATCCTAAATGTCCAAAAAACTTGCACTAATAGGCGGGGGCGGTCACGCCCTCTCGCTGCTCGACATTCTCCCGTCGCCACTTATGGCGGCGGGATATGTTGATTTTACAGCAAAGCCTGAGATGCCTGTCCCCTATCTCTGCGATGATAAAACATTCATCGAATCATTCTCTCCAGATGAATGGGAGATAATGGTCACGTTTGTGAGCGGACCCTCCTGTGAGCTTGCAGGACGCCGGCGCATCATCGAAAGCTACAGACATTTCGGCGCTCCCGCTGTAATAGCAACTTCAGCCATAACCTCCCCCTCCTCCACCATCGGAGGCGGCACAGCAGTATTCCACCGTGCTGTAGTTAACGCCGGAACCTCCATAGGCCGTCATTGCGTCATCAACACCGGAGCCATCATCGAACATGATTGTCATATAGGCGACAACGTCTTCATCGGCCCCGGAGCCATAATCTGCGGAGGTGTCCGAATCGGAGACAATTCATACATCAGCGCCGGAACCATTATAATACCCGGGACCCGGATATGCGACGGCTGTGTCACAGGAGCCGGAGCAACAGTGGTCAAAAATCTTTCACAGCCGTGTACGTACGTCGGTGTCCCCGCCAGACGCATAAAGTAATAGCCTGTTTCCCATAACATCATCACCCTGACAGCAATGCCCTCACCCCACACCATTATTATAGCCGAGGCCGGTGTCAATCACAACGGTTCGGTAGATACGGCAATAGAAATGATCCACCGGGCAGCCGATGCCGGCGTCGATTATGTGAAGTTCCAGACCTTCCGTGCCGAAAGCCTCGTCTCGGCCTACGCTCCGCAAGCAGCATATCAAAAAGAAAACTGTGGCGGCGACGGCACACAGCTCACCATGCTAAGGCAGCTCGAACTAAGCGAAAGTGATTTCATTCGTCTGGCGGAGGAATGCCGCCGTTGTGGCATCGGATTCATGAGCACACCGTTTGACATGCAGTCGATCGACTTTCTTGCCACTCTCGATATGGATTATTGGAAAATACCATCAGGCGAGATCACCAACCTGCCCTACCTGCGACGGATCGCATCAAAGGGGGGTAGAATCATACTGTCGACAGGAATGTCCACACTTGATGAAGTCAAAGCAGCTGTCAGCACACTCAGTGACGGAGGTATTGATAATAAAGACATATATCTGCTGCATTGCACCACCCAATATCCTGCACCGTTATCATCGGTCAATCTGCTTGCCATGAATGCGCTCGAATCGCTTAATTGCGCAGGTGTGGGTTATAGCGACCACACTCAGGGCATAACTATCCCTATCGCAGCCGTAGCATGCGGTGCGGTAATCATCGAAAAACATTTCACACTCGACCGCACGATGGAGGGTCCTGACCATAAGGCATCCCTTGAGCCGAAAGAGCTCAAAGACATGACAACGGCTATACGTGACACCGAAATCGCCCTCGGGTCCGGACATAAGGTCGTCACCGACTCCGAACGTCCCAACATAGCCGTAGCACGCAAAAGCATCGTGGCATCGCGTGACATAAAGAAAGGTGAGATTCTGTCAGACGACAATTTGACAACCAAACGCCCCGGCACGGGATTGAACCCGATGTTGTGGGACACTGTCACAGGCACGCAAGCCATCCGCGAATTCCGTCGCGACGAGCAGATCGAGATCTGATCGCAACCTACAGGTCAGATCCGCGTCGCGTTGCCTGAAACGACACGTTTTTAAATATAAATATAGGTATCGTCGCACCGATGACCATACACATCAGTATGGCCCCGCATGTTATCGCATTGTGTGCGAAAAGATAAAAATAATAGTCAAACATCTGCTGACCGTCCCTCACAATACACATGGCAAGTCCGCCAAAGGCCTTATACGCATAAATGCCGGGGATCATCGGTAACAGAGCCGGAAACAGACACGTCTCGGCCGGAGTGCGTGCAATGGGTGACAGGAATACCGCTAAAGCCCCCACGACAAATGACGCTATAAGAGTGGCCGCAATGATGTGAAGATGCATCGGTCCGACATTCATAAGCACAAAGCGGATTGAATGTCCTATGGCAGCGATAAGCGCACAATATAGGTATGCCCTGCGTGGCGGCCGGCTTATGGCAGCAAAACCGGTCGCAGCAATTGCGGCAAACAAAGCATCCTGTAAAATCTGCAACAGCATAATCAGTAATTCTATCGTTTATTTATCAAAACATACCCACATTCATAAGCATCATGGCTGCACACAATCCGATGGAGAGACAGCATGTCAGGACAACTGCGTCAACAAAACGGCTGAAAGCGCATATATAATGACGGTAGAGCATGTCACTGAATGAATTAAGGAAAGGAATACCGGGCACGAGATAGAGCACGCTCGTGCCGAGGGCTACAGTCGGAGTGCTACCTATCGAAAACAAAATGTCAGTGGCACCGAGTACGGCTGACACGAACGCACACACCATGACGACGACACGAATATCTACCTTCATCCCTACAAGCAACTGCTTGAGATAATAACCGGCCATCGTGGCCATGCCGACAATACCCATCGCCACTGCATCACCTCCGAACAGACGGCAGAACGACGCGTTGGCGAGTGCCACGAGGACAAGCACCAGCCATTTGCTCTGGCGGTCATCCGACACAATCTCCTCATACCGGCGTTTAGCCTCCCGATAAGAGATCTTGCGGTCAGCCAGCTCCCAGCTCAGTTCGCTCAGACGGGTATTGACATTAAAACTGATGCACCCCGCTCCGACCGAAGCTATCGCCGTGGCTGTCTCGGACTTATCCTTTGCCCACACCGACAGATGGACATGTCGCGGCATTATTGTCAACTCGGCACGTTTATCAAACCTTTCAGCTATTCGGGTCACATTTTTCTCCAGACGTATGCACGTAGCGCCGGCGCCGAGCAACCGCGCACTGTACTCTGACAGAAACATGCAAAGCTCCTCGACCGACGGAGATTCACAGTCCGTGCGGACATCAATAATCCTTTCCGCAGTCATAGTCGTCATTCTCATCCTGATAAGCCTGACGGTCACCCGGCGCGAACAGTTCTTCACGCTCATCGCCCATCTCTATGACACGATGCTGACGGTGCGAGCAGTAACCGTACACATGCACTGTCCGCAATATAAGTATCGCTATGAAAAGGCCGACTATGCAGCTCCATGTAAATAAAGGTACATTCATAATAATACTTTTTTATTATCGTTTATATAAAATAAACAAATCAAACGCAATAAGTATCGTACGGGAGCGATTTTTTTGTAAAAAAACCGCCAGCCACAACCACTGTGACCGACGGCCTAACAAACAAAAAATGAACGAACAAATAATTCTTAGTACCTCGGAGGGGAATCGAACCCCTATCTGAAAATTAGGAATTTCCCATTCTATCCATTGAACTACCAAGGCTGAACATGTCCGCATGAATGCAGTGCAAATTTACTCATTATTCAACAAATCTGCAAATGACAGCCCCTTACACAATCCGTGATAAATCTTCGATCGGCATGTAACAATCATAACATTCACTGCTGACATACAGCTACATGACATACGAAATGACATATAGCATTACAGCCTGCCAGAATAGCGAATTAAAGTTTTTTAACAATAGATTTTTACATTAATCTTTCAATAATTGTTAAATTTGCGTGTTTTATAACATAGTTTCATAGCACGATTCATGATTAAAAGTACAATCGAACAACTTTTGACCGATGACTTTGCCGAAATATGGAGTCTTTTGAGCGGCGAAGAGAAACGCCTCATCGTTGATAACTTCACCATTCATCACTTCAAGAAAAATCAGACGGTTTATGCGGAAAGAGACAAACCTGAATTTCTGTGGTGTCTCATGGAAGGCATGGTCAAGAAGACCAAAGACGGCATAGGAGGACGCAGTCAGATAATCCGTCTCATCAAACCGGTCGAATACTTCGGTTATCGTGCCTACTTTGCCCGTGAACCGTACGTGTCAAGTGCCACGACACTTGAGCCTTCGACACTTGCCACAATCCCCATGTCGATTGTCGAGGACCTCATTATCAACAACAACAAGCTCGCCATGTTCTTCATCCACGAACTGTCGCGCAACCTCGGCTCATCTGACACCAAGATAGTCAACCTCACACAGAAACACATACGCGGTCGTCTCGCCGAAGCCCTCATCGTGCTGTTTGACAATTACGGAGTGGAGGAGGATGACAATATGACGCTGAAGATATATCTCGGTCGCGAGGATCTGGCAAACCTCTCAAACATGACTACGTCCAATGCCATCCGTACACTCACACAGTTCGTCAAAGAGCGCCTGATCGTGGTGGACGGACGTAAGATCAAGATTCTTAACGAGTCCCAGCTCCGCAAGATCTCAAAGTACGGTTAACGCCCCGTGCCGTGACGGCACACTTACAGCACTCGGATAAACACTAAAGATATATGGCACACAACATAAAATTTGCCTCTAAGTTAGGCATGATAGCCGCCACTGTCGGCTCGGCGGTAGGACTCGGCAACGTATGGCGTTTTCCCGCAGAAGTACAATCCAACGGAGGAGCCGTCTTCCTGCTGATATATGTATGCTGTATATTCCTTTTCGGCATTCCCGTTATGACCGCAGAGTTCGCGCTCGGCCGTGGAGGAGAGTCGGATGCCGTCGGAGTCTTTTCACATGTCACACCGCGCCGCAAGTCCTGGAGACTTGCCGGACTTCTTGCCATCATATCCTCCTACCTCATCCTGTCATTCTACATGGTCGTGTCAGGCTGGACATTCGAATACCTCATCCAGTCAATCACCGGAGGCCTCTACTCATCCGGCCTCGGCGATAGCGAGGAAGTATTCCGCGACCGTATGGGCAGTTTTATCACCGATTCGTTCCGTCCCATCATTGTAACGGTGATAATGATCTTAGGCAATATTTTCGTATTGATACGCGGCGTTCAGAAAGGAATCGAGAAGATGTCCAACATCATGATGCCCATACTCTTTCTGCTTCTGCTCATATTCTGTGGCGTATCACTGTCGCTTGACAAGGCCCGCGAAGGTCTTGAGTTCTTCCTCCGTCCCGATTTCAGCGCCCTCACCCCCACCACAGTCATCAACGCGCTCGGACAGTCATTTTTCTCTCTCAGCCTCGCGATGGGCATACTTATAACTTACGCGAGCTATTTCCCCTCCGACGCCCGCCTCACCCGCACGGCAGTCACCGTATCACTCCTCGATCTGGTCGTGGCATTGCTCATGGGCATAATAATCTTTCCGGCCGTAATGACATTCGGACTCCAGGGCAGCAATCTTGCCGGCTCGGCACTTGTATTCGTGACGCTACCGGAGATATTCGCGCAGATGGGTGGCACACGCATCTGGTCATCACTGTTTTTCCTGATACTGACCGTAGCCGCGTTCACATCCACAATATCACTCTCGGAGGTGTCGGTCTCATTCATGCAGAACCGCATCGGACTGTCCCGCACCAAAGCCGTACTTTCAGTAATGCTCCCCCTGCTCGTCCTCAGCCCTATATGTTCACTCTCAGTCGGACAATGGAGCGGATTTACGATAGCCGGCTTCACCATCTTTGACTTTCTCGACACCATTACCACCAACTTCATGCTCCCCTTGGGAGGCATACTGTTGTGCGTATACATGGGTTGGATCGCACCTAAAGAATTTTTCCACAACGAACTCACCAATAACGGCACCCTACACACACGTGTGACCGGAGCCATCTATTTCATAGTAAAATGGATAGCCCCGGTACTTATAGCTGTGATACTGCTGTGGCAGTTATTCGGTCGATGATGAGCCCGGATATGTCACCTTGCCGGTAGCGATGTCATACGTAAGCACCGTATCGAGCATGGTGAGTTTATAGTAATACTTATCCCTCTTTAATTCATATACACCATTCTGTTGCTCGGTCGACTGAAGATAGCTGTATAGCTCGGGAGGCAATTCGTCATACATAAGC